>NZ_JBEOVA010000002.1:0-545654 GCF_040295225.1 Streptomyces sp. NPDC002896
CATCACCGGGTGCCCTTCGCGGCGAACTTGGCGATGGTGTCGACGTTGCTGCTGTCGACGAACGCCGGACCGGTCAGCACCGGCTGCTCACCGCCACCGCTGTAGTTGCCGTTGTTCTTGTAGAGCCACAGGGAGTCGACCGCGAGATAGCCCTGCAGGTAGGGCTGCTGATCGACGGCGAACTGGATGTCGCCCTTCTTGATGGCGCTGGTCAGCTGCTTGTTGAGGTCGAAGGTCGCGATCTTCGCCTTGCTGCCCGCGTCGCTCACCGAGTCCACCGCAGTCAGGGCGTACGGGGCGCCGAGCGCCACCACGTAGTCGATGGAGCTGTCCTGCTTGAGCTTGGCGGTGATCGTCGACTTCACGGACGGCATGTCCGTGCCGTTGACGTAAAGGGTCTCCGTCTTGCCCTCGAACGTCTTCTTCACACCGTCGCAGCGCTGGGTGAGCCCGACGTTGCCCTGCTCCTGGATGACGCAGACGGCCTTCTTGGCGCCGACCTCGTTCAGCTTCTTGCCGAAGGCCTCGCCCGCCACACTCTCGTCTTGGCCGAAGAACTCCATCAGGCCCAGGGACTTCCAGTCGCTGAGGCCCGAGTTGAGGCCGACCACGGGTATGCCGGCCTTCTCCGCCTTGCTCACGACGTCCTTCATGGCGTCAGGCTTGGCCAGGGTGACCGCGATGCCGTCGACCTTCTGGTCGATCGCGTTCTGGACGAGGTTGGCCTGATTGCCCGCGTTGGGGTCGGCCGAGTAGACCAGCTTGATGTTGTCCTTGGCGGCGGCGGCCTCGGCGCCCTTGCGGACGATGTCCCAGAACGTGTCGCCGGGGGCCTGGTGGGTGACCAGCGCGACCGTCATACGGGGAGTGCTGGCCTTGCCTGCCGAGGCGGTCCCGCTGTCCTCCTCGGCCTGCTTGCCGCCGGAGCTGCTGGAGCACCCTGCGGCGAGGAGTGCTGCAGCCGCGGTTGCGGCGGCGATTGCGGCGTATCTGCGGGGACGGCGGCGGGACGTGCGGTCCATCTTCCGGCACCTCACTGTGTGACAGAGGGGTAGGGGGGTAGCGGCCCGGGCTGGGAGGCCCAGGACGTTCGTTCCGATGACGCGGCTCATTCGTTGGGACGGGATACAAGCCCGTGCTGTGCCCCACTGTCAATACTTTGTTAAGACATCATTTCACGTTCAGGTTCGAATGTCAGAACAAACTATTGACACCTGCTTGCTGTGGGACCTACATCTATGAGACGCCAGGGGTCACGCCCCAGGCGCAGTCCCGGGTTGCCCGGACACCCGTCCCCCCTCCTAGGAGCATCGCGCATGGCTGAATCGTTCGAGCCGTTTGATCTGATCACCATGGGCCGCATCGGCGTGGATATCTACCCCCTTCAGACGGGTGTTCCCCTACCAGAGGTTGAGACCTTCGGAAAATTTCTCGGCGGATCGGCGACCAACGTGGCGGTGGCCGCCGCGCGGCGGGGCCGCTCCACCGCGGTGATCAGCCGCACCGGCCGGGACCCCTTCGGCACCTACGTCCACCAGGCGCTCAAGGAGTTCGGCGTCGACGACCGCTGGGTCACCCCGGTCGACGACTACCCGACCCCAGTCACCTTCTGCGAGATCTTCCCGCCGGACGACTTCCCGCTGTACTTTTACCGGCAGCCCAAGGCCCCCGACCTGGAGATCAGGACCGAGGAACTCGACCTCGACGCCATCCACGCCGCCCGGATCTTCTGGATCACCGGCACCGGACTGAGCGAGGAGCCCAGCCGCTCCGCCACGCTCGCCGCACTGGAGGCCCGAGCCAAGGCCGGCATCACCGTCTTCGACCTCGACTGGCGGCCGATGTTCTGGCGCAATCCCGACGAGGCCCGCCCCTACTACGCCGAGGCGCTGCGCCACGTCACGGTCGCCGTCGGCAACCTCGACGAGTGCGAGGTCGCCACCGTCGTACGCGAACCGCGCGCCTGCGCCCAGGCGTTGCTGGACGCCGGCGTGGAACTCGCCGTCGTCAAGCAGGGCCCCAAGGGCGTGCTCGCCGTGCACCGCGACGGCACCACGGCCGAGGTCCCGCCCGTGCCCGTCGAGGTCGTCAACGGCCTCGGCGCGGGCGACGCCTTCGGCGGTTCGCTCTGCCACGGTCTGCTCGCCGGCTGGGAGCTGGAGAAGGTGATGCGCCACGCGAACGCCGCCGGCGCCATCGTCGCCTCCCGCCTCGCCTGCTCCTCCGCGATGCCGACCTCCGAAGAGGTCGAGCAGCTCATCGCGCGCGGCTGACGTCCACCGAACTGAAGAAAGGGAGCATCCCTTGGCCATCAGCATCCCCGACATCGTCTCGGTGCGGGCCCGGCAGCCGGAGGCCATCGCCGAAGCGGCAGCCCATCGCACCCGCCGCCCCCTGATCGGCGAGAGCGGCCGCCTCATGATCGTGGCCGCCGACCATCCGGCGCGCGGCGCGCTCGGCGTCGGCGACCGGAGCCTGGCCATGGCCAACCGGGCCGACCTGCTGGAACGGCTCTGCATCGCGCTCTCCCGGCCCGGCGTCGACGGCGTCCTCGCCACCGCCGACATCCTGGAGGACCTGCTGCTCCTCGGCGTCCTGGACGACAAGATCGTCATGGGCTCGCTGAACCGCGGCGGGCTGGCCGGCGCCTCGTTCGAGATGGACGACCGCTTCACCGGGCACCGGCCCCAGGACATCCAGCGGCTCCGCTTCGACGCCGGAAAACTGCTGCTGCGCATCGACTACGACGACCCGGGCTCCCTCACGACCCTGCAGTCCACCGCCCGCGCCATAGACGACATGGCCGCGCTGCGGCTGCCGGTCTTCGTCGAGCCGTTCATCTCGCGCCGCGTCGACGGGGCCGTACGCAACGATCTGAGCGCCGAGGCCGTCACCCGGTCCATCGCCATCGCCTCGGGCCTGGCCGGCACCTCCGCTTACACGTGGCTGAAACTGCCCGTCACCAAGAACCCCGACGACATGGCCCAGGTCCTTGAGACCTCCACCCTGCCCGTCGTGCTGCTCGGCGGCGAGGTGGGCAGGGACCAGGAAGGCGCGTACGAGAAGTGGCGCAAGGCGCTGCGGCAGCCCACCGTCCAGGGCCTCGTCGTCGGCCGGTCGCTGCTCTACCCCGCCGAAGGCAGTGTGGAGACCGCGGTGGACACCGCCGTCGGCCTGCTGTGAACCGATCGTCCGTTGGGAACCGAACGCCCGCTGTGAACGCATCGCCTGCTGTGAACACACCCGGAGGAGCCACATCATGACCGCCGCGCAGCACCGGCAGTACCACCTGCCCACGGGGAAGGCCACGGGCGGCCCGTACGCCGTGGACATCAGCCCCGAGACGGCCGGCTGGGGCTACTCCAGCCTGCGCGTGCTCGAACTCCCGCCGGGCGGGCGGCACACCTTCGACACCGGTGACAGTGAGTGGATCGTGCTCCCGCTGTCCGGCTCCTGTTCCGTCGAGACGGACGGCCGGGCGTTCGAACTGGCTGGCCGCGAGAGCGTTTTCAGCGGCGTCAGCGACTTCGTGTACGCCCCGATCGAGGCACAGGTCTCGCTCGTCTCCCGCGACGGCGGGCGGTTCGCCCTGACCGGCGCACGCTGCACCCGACGGTTGCCCGCCCGCTACGGCCCGGCCTCCGCGGTGCCCGTCGAGCTGCGCGGCACCGGCAACTGCAGCCGCCAGGTCAACAACTTCGGTGCCGCGGGCGTCTTCGAGTGCGACAAGCTGATCGCCGTCGAGGTGATCACGCCGGGCGGCAACTGGTCCTCCTTCCCGCCCCACAAGCACGACGAGCACCGCCCGGGCGAGGAGTCCGAGCTCGAGGAGATCTACTACTTCGAGATCGCCGGCCACGACGCCACCCCCGGCCTCGGCTACCAGCGCGTCTCCCCGTCAGGCCACGGCCAGGGCACCGACGTGCTGGCCGAAGTCCGCGGTGGCGATGTCGTCCTGATCCCCGACGGCTGGCACGGCCCCTCGATGGCAACGCCCGGCCACGACATGTACTACCTCAACGTCATGGCGGGCCCCGGAGCCGAGCGCGACTGGCTGATCTGCGACCACCCCGACCATGCCTGGATCCGCGGCAGCTGGGAGGACCAGCCCGTCGACCCGCGCCTGCCCCTCTACTCCGCCCCGTCCCCCGTTTCCCAGTGAGCCAGTGAGGTCCCGATGAGCCAGTCCACCCGCCGCCTGACCGTCGCCCAGGCGCTGGTGCGGTTCCTGTCCGCGCAGTACACCGAGCGCGACGGCGTCCGGCACCGGCTGATCGCCGGCACCTGGGGGATCTTCGGCCATGGCAACGTCGCCGGGCTCGGCCAGGCACTCCTTGAGGCCGGCGAGGAGGCCATGCCGTTCCACCAGGGCCGCAACGAGCAGTCCATGGTGCACGCCGCCGTCGGCTACGCCCGTCAGCTCAACCGGCTCTCCGCGCAGGCCGTCACGACCTCCATCGGCCCCGGCGCCACCAACCTGGTCACGGGTGCCGCCCTCGCCACCGTCAACCGCTTGCCCGTCCTGCTGCTGCCCGGCGACTACTTCGCCACGCGCACCGCGGACCCGCTGCTCCAGCAGCTCGAGCACCCCGTGTCGGCGGACATCTCGGTCAACGACGCGCTGCGGCCGGTCTCCCGCTACTTCGACCGGATCAACCGGCCCGAGGCGCTGATCCCGTCCGCGCTGAACGCCATGCGGGTGCTCGCCGACCCCGCCGAGACGGGCGCCGTCACGCTCGCCCTGCCGCAGGACGTCCAGGCCGAGGCCTGGGACTGGCCCGAGGAGTTCTTCGCCGACCGCGTCTGGCACGTGCGCCGCCCGGCTCCGGAGCCCGCGGAGATCGCTGCCGCGGCCGCGCTCGTACGGGGTGCCCGGAGGCCGCTGATCATCGCGGGCGGCGGCATCCACCACAGCGAGGCCGAGAGCGCTCTCCAGGCCTTGGTGGACGCCACGGGCATCCCCGTCGCCTCCACCCAGGCAGGCAAGGGATCGCTGCGCCACGACCACCCCGGCGACCTCGGCGGCATCGGCCACACCGGCACCGCGGTCTGCGACGACATCGCCCGCACCGCCGACCTGGTCATCGGCGTCGGCACCCGCTACACGGACTTCACCACCGCCTCGAACACGCTCTTCGCCGAGCCGGGGGTGCGTTTCCTCAACCTCAACATCACGTCCTTCGACGCCCACAAGCTCGCCGCGACATCCGTCGTCGCCGACGCCCGCGCCGCCCTGGAAGGGCTCTCAGAGGCGCTCGCCGGGTACCGCGTGGGCGCGTCGTACGAGGCCGAGTACGCCGCGGGCAAGGAGGGCTGGGAGCGCGTCGTCGACGCCGCCTACCGGGCCGACGACGACACCGCCGTGCCCACCCAGACCCAGGTCCTCGGCGTCCTGGACTCCGTGGTCGGCGACGAGGACGTGGTCATCAACGCCGCCGGCTCGCTCCCGGGCGACCTGCACAAGCTGTGGCGCGCCCGCTCGCCGCGCCAGTACCACCTGGAGTACGGCTACTCCTGCATGGGTTACGAGATCCCCGGCGGCATCGGCGTCCAGCTCGCCGCGCCCGGCACACCCGTCTGGTCGCTGGTCGGCGACGGCACGTACCTGATGATGCCCACCGAGATCGTCACCGCCGTGCAGGAGGGCCTGCCGGTCAACCTGGTCCTCATCCAGAACCACGGCTACGCCTCCATCGGCGGACTGTCCGAGCAGACCGGCGGAGAGCGCTTCGCCACCGCCTACCGCTACCGCGCAGCCGACGGCACGTTCACCGGCGATCCGCTGCCCGTCGACCTGGCCGCCAACGCCGCCAGCCTGGGCATGGACGTCATCCGCGCCAAGACGGTGGGCGAGCTGCGCGACGCGCTGACCGCGGCCCGAGCCTCGGACCGGCCCACCTGCGTCTACGTCGAGACCGACACCAGCAACCCCAACGCGCCCGGCGCCGAGGCCTGGTGGGACGTGCCGGTCGCCGAGGTCGCATCGCGCGAGGCGGCCGTCGAAGCCCGCAAGACCTACGACCAGCACGCCGCCGACATCCGCCGCCACCTCTAGACCCGGCTCCCGGACCAGGCCAGCGGATCCGGCCACCGCTTCCGGCTCCACAAGGACCCGGTCGCCCTCGGACCTCCCGACCCTCCCGCCCCACGAAAGGCCCCGCAAGAACATGAAGACCATCAACCACTGGATCGGCGGAAAGCCCGCCGAGGGCACGTCCGGCCGCTTCGGCCCGGTGTTCAACCCGGCCACCGGCGCCCAGGAGAAGCAGATCGCCTTCGCCACGGTCGACGAGGTGGACGCCGCCGTCGCCGGTGCCAAGGCCGCGTTCGAGAGCTGGGGCACCGCATCCCTCGCCAAGCGCACCGCCGTCCTCTTCAAGTACCGCGAGCTGCTGGACGCGCACCGCGACGAGATCGCCGCACTGATCACCTCCGAGCACGGCAAGGTGCACTCCGACGCGCTCGGCGAGGTCGCGCGCGGCATGGAGATCGTGGAGCTGGCCTGCGCCATCCCGGAGAAGCTGAAGGGCGAGCTGTCGACGCAGGTCTCCACCCGGGTCGACGTCGCGTCCATCCGGCAGCCGCTCGGCGTGGTAGCGGGCATCACGCCGTTCAACTTCCCGGCGATGGTGCCGATGTGGATGTTCCCCATCGCGATCGCCTGCGGCAACACCTTCGTCCTCAAGCCGAGCGAGAAGGACCCGTCCGCGTCGTACCTGCTGGCGGAGCTGGCCTCCCAGGCCGGGCTGCCGGACGGTGTGCTCAACATCGTCCAGGGCGACAAGGTGGCCGTGGACCGGCTCCTCGAGCACCCGGACGTCGCGGCCGTCTCGTTCGTCGGCTCGACGCCGATCGCCAAGTACATCCAGCTCAAGGCCGTCGAGCACGGCAAGCGCGTCCAGGCACTCGGCGGCGCCAAGAACCACATGCTGGTACTGCCGGACGCCGACCTGGACTTCGCCGCCGACCAGGCCATCAACGCCGCCTACGGCTCGGCCGGTGAGCGCTGCATGGCAGTGTCGGTCGTGGTCGCGGTCGGCGACACCGGCGACGAGCTCGTCGGCAAGATCGCCGAGCGCGCGAAGGCGCTTACGATCGGCCCCGGCACGGACCCGGCGAGCGAGATGGGCCCGCTGATCACCCGCGAACACCGCGACAAGGTGGCCTCGTACGTAGCCTCCGCCGCCGAGCAGGGCGCCGAGGTCGTCGTCGACGGCACGGGCTACACGGTCGAGGGCCACGAGGATGGCTTCTTCCTCGGCGTCTCGCTGCTCGACAAGGTGCCGGTCACCGCGGACGCGTATCGGGACGAGATCTTCGGTCCGGTCCTGTGCGTCGTACGGGCCGAGACCTACGACGACGCGATCAAGCTGATCAACAGCTCCCGCTGGGGCAACGGCACCGCGATCTTCACCCGGGACGGCGGCGCGGCCCGCCGTTTCCAGCTCGAGGTCCAGGCCGGAATGGTCGGCGTCAACGTGCCGATCCCGGTCCCGGTCGGCTACCACTCCTTCGGCGGCTGGAAGGACTCCCTGTTCGGCGACCACCACATCTACGGCAACGACGGCATCGCCTTCTACACCCAGGGCAAGGTGATCACCACCCGCTGGCCGGACCCCTCCGACGGCGGCATCAACCTGGGCTTCCCCAGCCACTCCTGAGGCCCGCGGTGGCGCCGGGCGGCGCACTCAGCCGCCCGGCGCGACCGACGGATGCATATTGTCCGGACAAATCGCCTGACAGGGCTTCCTGTCGTTCCGACGGATGGATACCCTCACCTAGTGACCACTTCCGCGCCCGCCTCCTCCCTCGATTTCGCACTGGACCGCACAAGCCCGGTGCCGCTCTACTACCAGCTCGCCCAGCAGCTGGAGTCGGCGATCGAGCACGGCGCGCTGGCCCCAGGCAGCCTCCTGGGCAACGAGATCGAACTCGCCGGCCGGCTCGGCCTGTCCCGGCCCACGGTCCGTCAGGCCATCCAGTCCCTGGTCGACAAGGGCCTGCTGGTACGCCGCCGGGGCGTCGGCACGCAGGTGGTGCACAGCCAGGTCAAGCGTCCCCTGGAGCTGAGCAGCCTCTACGACGACCTGGAGGCAGCAGGGCAGAGCCCCGCCACGCGCGTGGTGCGCAATGAGTTGCAACCGGCGTCCGCAGAGGTCGCGGCGGCCCTCGGCATCGCCGAGGGAAGCGACGTCGCCGTCCTCGAACGGCTGCGGCTCACCCACGGCGAGCCCATGGCATTCCTGTGCAACTACCTCCCGGCAGGTCTGCTGCAGCTCGACACCGCCAAGCTGGAGGGGACCGGCCTCTACCGCATGATGCGGACCGCCGGGATCACCCTGCACAGCGCCAGGCAGTCCATAGGCGCGCGCTGCGCCACCGCCGAGGAGGCCGAGCGCCTCGACGAGACCGAAGGCGCCGCGCTGCTGACGATGCAGCGCACGGCCTACGACTCCACCGGCCGCGTCGTCGAGTACGGCACGCACATCTATCGCGCCTCGCGCTACGCGTTCGAATTCCAGCTGCTGGTTCGCTCCTGACCGGCCCTGACCGGTGGGAGAGCGTTTCGGCCCCCATGTTCAGGCGCCGGGGACGGTGTGGTGGACCTGACGGAGGAAGGCGGCGTTGTCCGGGGTCTGCCGGATCTTGTCCAGCAGCGCCTCCAGGCTCGCCTGGCCGTCCCGGCCCTGCAAGGCGCGCCGCAGCCCCCGTACCGCCGTCAACTCCCCGTCCGGCAGCAGGAGTTCCTCGCGTCGCGTACCGGACGGCGTGATGTCCACGGCGGGGTAGATCCGCTTGTCCGCCAGTACGCGGTCCAGCCGGAGCTCCATGTTCCCTGTGCTCTTGAGCTCTTCGAAGAAGTAGTCGTCGGCGCGGGAACCGGTCTCCACCAGGGCGGTGGCGAGGATGGTCAGGGAGCCGCCCTCCTCGGCGAGGCGTGCCGCTCCGAAGAGCCGCTTGGGCCCGTGCAGTGCGGCGGCATCGACGCCGCCGCTGAGGGTACGGCCGCCTCCTGCCGCGGCGTTGTTGTGGGCCCGGCACAGGCGGGTGAGGGAGTCCAGCAGGATGACGACGTCCTGTCCCTGTTCGACGAGGCGCTTGGCACGCTCGACGGCCAGTTCGGCGAGGGCGATGTGCTCCTTCGCCGAGCGGTCGAAGGTCGAGGCCAGCACCTCCCCCCGTACCGAACGGCGCATGTCGGTGACTTCTTCGGGGCGTTCGTCGAGAAGCACCACCATCAGATGGCACTCGGGGTGGTTCCCCGCGATGGCGGCGGCGAGTTGCTGGAGCAGCACCGTCTTGCCGGTCTTGGGCGGCGCCACGATGAGGCCGCGCTGTCCCTTGCCGACGGGCGCGACGAGGTCGATCAGCCGGGTCGTCAGCCCTCCGGCGGTGCCTTCGAGACGGAGCCGCTGGCGCGGATGCAGGGGTGTGAGATCACGGAAGTGCGGCCGGGCGCGCAGGGCATCGGGCGGGAGCCCGTTGACCCGCTCGACGCATCCCAGTGACGGCTTTCGGCCACCGCCCTCGGCGATGTCGCCTTCGACCACATCGCCCTTGCGCAGGCCGAGCCGGCGAATCAGGGCGGAGGACACCTGCACGTCGCCGGGGGCGGGCAGGCAGCGCCGGCCTCGCAGACAACCGTGCCCGTTGGGCGCGATGTCGAGGACACCGGTGGCCTGGATGGCGGCCCCGGGGGTCCCCGTCTGGGGAGGGGTGTGTTCGAGAATGCTGGTCATGTCATGTCCTTTCGTGGACAGGTGAATCGGTGGGGACGCCGGGAAACCGGCTGCGAAGGAGGGGGAAACCGGCTGCGAAGGGGGCGGAGAATTCACGCCCGTACGGCGGTCGGCCGGCCGGAGCGGCGGCGAACTCGCCAGAGCGGCGGGTAACTCCGGTCGGGAAGACGGACAGCGTGCCCGTACGGCCGGATGAAAGCCCGAAGCCGGTGCAGACGCAGTGATGCGAAGAAGCTGGATCGCCGGTCAGGAAAGACGGGCGCAACAGCGGAGGTTCAGAGAGACGGCACTGACGCCACGACGTGGGCGAACACAAGTACCAAGTGCACTGTACCACTCGGGAGCGGCGGCCGGGCCGGCAATGGTGGGCCGCTGATCCGCCGGGAAGCCTGCGTCCCTGGGCGTCGCACGGGTCTCGCTCTGTTTCCCCTCATTGCGCCGGCCGCGTGAACAGGGCCGCCCGACGCATAGGCTCAGCGTCGTGGCTGATCAAATACAGGAGATCGTGACGAGGTTGCCGAACCTGGAGAACGTCACCGGCGTGTGGGAGGTGGCCGACCGCCGTCTCGCTCAGGGTGACGCCGCCTTTCTGGCGGACCTTGGCATCGCTCTCGCCCAGAGGTACGGCTCCGGCGCCGAGCAGATGTGGCAGTACCGAAGCGTTTTCGATCATCTGCTGCGGCTCCTTGGCACGACTGCAGGCCCTGAGAACGTCTCCCAGGCGCTCCGGCTTGTCGCCGCGACGGGGTCCGGTCGCCGGAAGCTGGACCGCTACGTGGCATCGTTGCTGGCCGCCGGCCACCAGGTTGAGGATCTGGCTGCGGCGTTCGCCGGAGGCGGCGCGCCCGGAGGCGTTTCGGAGGAGCTTCGCGCCTGTCTCGTCCACGAACTGGTGTTGAGAGGCGTCGCCGTCGCCGAGACGCCGGGAATCGCGGAGTGGGCGACGTCGCCGCACTGGAGTCACCACCCGTTGGGCCGGCTGCCACTGACCCTGTCCGACGTGGAGGAACATCCGGCTCTGCCGAGCTACAGCGTCCGCGGCAGCAGCTGCTCGATGCCCTACGGGCCGTCGGAGAGCCGCGGCATGGCAGTGGTCCCCGGGGCGCGTGTTCCGCCGGCGGCCGAGACGACGACCGAAGCAGGGGCCGCGGCCATGGCCAAGGCCGTGGCGAACTGGGTCGATGAGTCCAACGGGCGTATTGAGGCGCGGGTCTTCGCTCTCGCGGAGCCCGTGGACACCGACTCGGTGCCGAGCACTCTTGCGGCGCTGGGTCTGGAGTGCCTGAACGGGATGGGGAGGAAGAGCAGGATCTCGGTCTCTGTTTGTCCGCCGGCCCAGGCATGGCGGGTGCTCTTCGCTGCGGCGTCCACGGGAGGGGCGTACAACTCCGGATGTCACGGCGCCTACGGCCGCCTGGCGGCGTGGCAGTCCCTCGCCGGTCTTTCCGGAGCCGCGGAAAGCGCATCGGCCGGCGAGGTCGAGGCGCGCGTACGGGGCTGCGTCTGGTACGGCTTCGACGCGGACACGAAGTGGTTCGAACGCGTGGCCTGGGACATCGGGCTGGCAGCTGTCGATCCGGACCGACGACGTCTTGCCGTGCTGGCCGCGACGGATACCGACTGACGCGGTCGCCGTGATCGACGGTGACCGCGAGGTGCTGGTGCGCGGCACGGATCTGGGACCGCTGCTGGCGCGCCACAGCGTCGACCTGAAAGTTCATCCCGGTCCTGGACCGAGAAGCAGGGCAGGTGGCCGACCGCAGTCAGTTCTCGTCCACGGCGCGGGGCATCGGGCGTCGCCGCGCGCAGGCCCCGCCGCGGGCCCAGCCCCACCTCTGGCGCACGCCCGCGTCACCCCTCGTACGTCCCCAGCACCAGCACCTGGATCGCCAGCACCGCCGCCCCCCGCGCCCAGTCGTGGAAGTCGGACACCTTTGTCTCCAGGGGCACTGGGTCGGCGAGCGGGTGGCGGTGGGCGCGGATGGTCTCCCTCACCAGCTCTCCGGCCACGTCCATCAGGCCAACGCCCTCTCCGGCGAGCAGGATCTTCTGCGGCATGGCGAAGTTGGAGATCTGGGCCACCAGCGTGCCCAGGGCGCGAGCCGCCTCGTCGATGACACGGGCGGGCATGGGTTCCTCCCCGGCGGCGCCGGCGAGGATCTCCTCGTACGTCAGGTCGCGGCCGGTGGCGGCCCGGATCTGGTAGCGGATGCTGGGGATGCTCAGTAGCGAGACGGCGCTGCCGCGTTCTCCGTCGGGGGTGAGCGGACCGTTGGGGTTGACGATCCAGTGGCGGCCGAAGCCACGGTCCTCCTCGGCGCAGGGCACCCGCTTGCCGCCGAGGACGAGCCCGTAGCCGATGCCGGCGCCGATGGTGAGGACGACGAAGCGGTCGAGGCCCCGGCCGGCGCCGAACCAGGTCTCGGCCTCGACGAGGGCGGCGACATCGTTCTCGACGACGACCGGCAGCCCGGTGCGCTCCTCGACGAGTTCGGCCAGACGGACGTCCCGCCACGACAGGAAGGGTGACTCCCCGACCACGGCACGGTCCTGGACGAGGCCGCCCACGCCGATGCCGATGCCGGCCAGCCCGGGGTGGGTGTGGGCGAGCTCGGCAGTCATCGCGCCCAGCAGATCGGCGACCTCGCCCGGGGCGTGCGTCGTGAGCGGGCGGTCGTACCGGGTGACGATCTCGCTCCTGAGCGTGGTGACCACTCCGTAGACCATGTCCGCGGTGATCTTGAAACCGGCGAAGTAACGGGAGTCGGACACGACGTCGAGGGGTTGCGAGGGGCGGCCCTGACGGGTCCCGGTGGCTCCCGCGCTGTCCTCCACCAACAGCCCCGACTCGAGCAGGGGTTTGGTGAGCCGGGTGAGGCTGCCGGCCGAGAGGTTCAGCCGCCGGGCGAGCTCGGTGCGGGAGAGCGGGCCGTGGATGAGGACCTCGAGGGCCACGGCCCGTTCCCCGGGGCTCAGCGGCAGCCAGCTGGCCGTACGTGTGCTCAAGAGCTCTCCCAAGATTTTTCCGCCTCAGAAGTAATGGTCCTAGCCTAAGCGTCAATCTTGGCGGAAAAGAAGATGTGCGCACGACTCTTGACGGCTGGATTCTTTCGTCGCAAAAGTAAGTGGCCAGAGGACGAGTCGAGCCGCAGACGAGGGAGTCGCTGATGACTGTCGCCTCAAGCAGCCCACCGTCGCGCCTGGGTGCGCGCGGCGCCGAAGGGGCACGGACGAAGCCGAAGGTGCGGGCCCGCGAACGAGACGGCAGCGGGCAGGGGGACGGAGTCCTCGCGGCGGTCTTCATCGCCCCGGCCATGCTGGGGTTCCTGGTCTTCCTGGGCTGGCCCACACTGCGGGGCATCTGGCTCAGCTTCACCCGGTTCAATCTGCTGACCCCGGCCGAGTGGGTGGGGCTCGACAACTACATACGCATGGTCAACGACCCCATCTTCTGGGGTTCGTTGGGCGTCACCGTCGAGTACGTGATCATCAACATCGGTGTGCAGACGGTCTCCGCCCTGGCCATCGCCGTACTCCTGCAGCGGCTGACCCAGTCGGCCGTCCTGCGGAGCGTCGTCCTCACCCCCTACCTCATGTCGAACGTCGTCGCCGGCATCGTCTGGCTCTGGATCCTCGACACCCAGCTCGGCATCGGCAACGAGATCATCGGGGCGCTGGGCTTCGACCGCATCCCGTTCCTCGCCGACGAGACCTGGGCCATCCCGACGATCGCCCTGATCAATGTGTGGCGGCACGTCGGCTACACCGCGCTGTTGCTGTTCGCCGGTCTGCAGGCCATCCCGAACGACATGTACGAGGCCGCGAAGGTCGACGGGGCGAGCGAGTGGCGGATGTTCTGGCGGATCACCATGCCGCTGCTGCGACCGGTGCTCGCGGTGGTGCTGATCATGACGGTGATCGGCTCGTTCCAGGTGTTCGACACGGTCGCCGTGACGACCGCGGGCGGTCCGGCGAACGCCACCAACGTCCTCCAGTACTACATCTACGGCTCGGCCTTCGGCCGCTTCCAGTTCGGCTACGCGTCCGCGATGTCCGTGGCCCTGCTCGTCGTGCTGAGCGCGATCACTTTCATCCAGTACCGGCTCACCCGGGCCGGCCAGACCGACCTCGGCTGACGGAGGGGCGACACCGACATGGCTGCCGTGGCAACCACGACGACACACGTACGACCCGTCAGGCGCCGGCCCTCCGCCGGCCGGATCGCGGCCTGGGCGGTGATGGCCGCGATCGTCCTCGTCACCCTGCTGCCGTTCTACTGGATCCTGCGGACCGCGCTGTCCACCAACACGGCGCTCGCCACACACCCCGGCGATCCCCTGCCCGTTGACCTCACCACCGGTGGCTTCGAACGGGCCCTGGGCCTGCAGTCCACCAAGGAGGCGATCGCCCAGGGCGGCTCGGGCGGCGGGCTGAAGTTCTGGCGCTACCTGATCAACTCGGTGATCGTGTCCACCCTGATCACCGTCTGCCAGATCTTCTTCTCCTCCATGGCCGCGTACGCCTTCGCCCGTCTGCGCTGGCGCGGCCGGGACAAGGTGTTCGGGCTCTTCCTGGCCGGACTGATGGTGCCGGCCATCTTCACGCTGCTGCCGAACTTCGTACTCATCAAGCAACTCGGCCTGGTGGACAACCTGTTGGGCATCGCGCTGCCGACGATGTTCATGACGCCGTTCGCGGTGTTCTTCCTGCGGCAGTTCTTCATGAACGTCCCCCGAGAGGTCGAGGAGGCGGCCCTGCTCGACGGCGCGGGGAAGATCCGGATCTTCTTCCGCGTGATGCTGCCCATGGCGTCAACGCCCATCCTCACGCTGGGCGTGCTGACATACATCACCTCCTGGAACGACTACTTCTGGCCGCTGATGGTCTCCTACAGCGACAGCTCGCGCGTGCTCACCGTGGCGCTGGCCATCTTCCGGGCGCAGACCCCGCAGACCGGCTACGACTGGTCCGGCCTGATGGCGGCCACGCTCATCGCCGCACTGCCCATGCTCGTGCTCTTCGGCCTCTTCGCGCGCCGCATCGTCAGCTCCATCAGTTTCACCGGGATCAAGTAAGGGGACAGGGATGCGAATTCGTACAGCCGCTGCTCTGAGGGGTGTGCTGGCCGGAGCGCTGGCGCTGTCCCTGGCGACCGGGTGCGCGAAGGGCGGCTCCGTCGGGTCGTCCTCGAACACGGTGACGTACTGGCTGTGGGACGCCAACCAGCTGCCCGCCTACCAGGCCTGCGCGAAGGGCTTCGAGAAGGAGAACCCGGGACTGAAGGTCAAGATCACCCAGATGGGCTGGGACGACTACTGGACCAAGCTCACGGCGAGCTTCATCGCGGGCACCCAGCCGGACGTGTTCACCGACCACATCCAGAAGTTCGGCCAGTTCGCCGATCTGAAGGTGCTGGCTCCGCTGGACGACGTGGGTATCGACGAGTCCGACTACCAGTCCGGGCTCGCCGCGAACTGGATCGGCCAGGACGGACACCGCTACGGCGCTCCGAAGGACTGGGACACCGTCGCCCTCTTCTACAACCAGAAGATGGTCAAGTCCGCCGGGCTCACGGCGGAGGGGCTCAACAACCTCGCCTGGAACCCGAAGGACGGCGGCACGTTCGAGAAGGCCATCGCGCACCTCACCATCGACAGGAACGGCAAGCGCGGTGACGAGCCGGGCTTCGACAAGCGCCACGTCAAGGTGTACGGCCTTGCGACCAACGGTGCCGGGGACGCCGACGGCCAGACGACGTGGAGCCACTTCGCCGCCTCCGCGGGCTGGAGCTACACCGACAAGAAGCGGTGGGGCACCGAGTACCAGTACGGCAGCAAGACCTTCCAGTCAGTGATCAAGTGGTACTTCGGCCTGGCGAGGAAGGGCTACATGGCCCCCCTCACGGACTGGAGCGCGGGCGCCAACCCCGCGAACGCGCAGGTCGCCTCGGGCAAGGCAGCGACCGCCTTCGACGGCGCCTGGATGATCTCGACGTATTACGGGATGAAGGGCATCAAGCTCGGCACCGCCTTCACACCCGTCGGCCCGACCGGCAAGCGGGCGACGATGATGAACGGCCTCGCCGACTCCATCACCAAGAACGCCCGCAACAAGCCGGGCGCCGAGAAGTGGGTGAAGTACCTGGCGTCCGACGCGTGCCAGAAGACGGTGGGACGCTACGGCATCGTCTTCCCGGCCACGCCCGACGGCACGAAGGCCGCGGTGGCCGCCTACAAGAAGAAGGGCATCGACGTCACCGCCTTCACGAAGCCGGTCGCCGACAAGAAGGACGCCACCACCTTCTCCTACCCGATCACCAACTACGCGGCGGACGTGGTGGCGCTGATGAAGCCAGCCATGCAGGACGTCTTCGCCAACGACGCGCCGGTGAGCGGTCTCGACAAGACCAACAGCCAGATCAACTTCCTGCTCAACCAGTAACTCACAGCCAGTAACCGATCCATCCCCGCACACCATCGAAGGGCTCGCCCATCATGACGTTCTCCCTCGGCATCGTCGGCGCCGGGCAGTTCGCCGGCCAGTTCGCCAAGCTGTTCCACGCCCATCCGGGCGTCGGCGACGTCTTCGCCACCGACCTGCTCGCCGAGCGCGCCGAGCAACTCGTCGCCGACGAGGGGCTGGCCGGGACCTACCCGTCGTACGAGGCGATGCTGGAGTCGGAGGCCATCGACGCGGTCGCCATCTTCACGCAGCGCTGGACCCACGGGCCCCTCGTCGTGCAGGCGCTGAAGGCCGGCAAGCACGTGTACTCCGCGGTGCCGATGGCCATCACGCAGGACGAGATCGCGGAGATCATCGACGTTGTACGCGAGACCGGCCTGACGTACATGATGGGCGAGACCAGCCACTACAACCCGGCCACGGTGTACGCCCGCGACCAGATCGCGGACGGCGCCTTCGGGCGGCTCTTCTATGCCGAGGGCGACTACGTCCACGACATGGATCTGGGCTTCTATGAGGCATACCAGTACAGCGGCGGCGAGAACTGGAAGGCCACCGCCAGCTATCCGCCGCTCCTCTACCCGACGCACTCGGTGGGCGGTGTGCTCGGCGCCTGGCAGACGCACGCGGTGAGCGTGTCGGCGGTCGGTGTGCGGGACGAGCGCGGCGACGGCGTCTTCGACAAGGACGTCAGCCAGTTCGGCAACGACTTCTCCAATGCCACCGCCCTGTTCGAGGTGGCCGGCGGCGGAACGTTCCGCACGAACGAGTTCCGCCGGGTCGGCTACCCGTCCCACATCCGCGAATCGCGGTTCCGGTTCTTCGGTACGGACGGCAGCTTCGAGCAGCTCGCCACGTACAGCCTCTGGCAGGACAAGAAGGGAGTCACCGACGTCTCCGAGTACCTGCAGCCCAAGCCCACGCTGTCGCCTGACGACCCCTCACTCCAGCACATCGCCCCGGCCCTGCGGGACGCCTTCACGTCGGGCTCGGCGCCCGTGCACGACAGGGCGCGACTGCCCAGGGAGTTCGACCACTTGAAGAACGGCCACGAGGGGAGCCACCACTTCCTCGTCGACGACTTCGTCACCGCGGTCAACACCCGGACACTGCCGTCCGTGAACGCGTGGGTTGCGGCCCGCTACACGCTGCCGGGGATCATCGCCCACGAGTCCGCACTGCAGGGTGGCGTCCGGCTTGAGATACCGGACTTCGGGGACGCGCCCGAGGTGTAGGCGGCGCGGTCGGTACGACGGGCCGGTTGCCCCCGCTCCCCCGGGGGACAACCGGCCCGTCTGTCGGTCCGCTCGATTGGTCGACCCAAGGCCGGTGCGCTCGCGCCGTCGACCGCCCCGTTCCGCCGGGTCAGTCGGCTGTCGGCACCTCGACCAGGACCACCTCGACTATGCGATCGGCGCGGCCGTTCTGCATCCGCAGAAGCTGGTGCCCGAGGGCAACGACATGATCACGACCCTGTCGCGCATCTACACGGACACCATGGGCCCGTGGGCCGAGTACCTCTTCCTCTTCGGCGCCATCGCCATGCTCTACTCCACCCTCGTCGGCTCGACCGGCAGCGTGCCGCGGCTGTGGACCAACACGCTCGGCCTGCTGGGCGCCATCGACTGGAACAACGTGCGCACCCGCATGCGCACCATCCGCATCCTCACCGTCTGCCTGCCGTTCGTCTGGGCGGCCTTCTACCTCTACGTCCAGTCGCCGGTGCTGATGGTGCAGGTCGGCGGCATTGGCGGCGGCGTGTTCCTGCTCGCGGTCGTCATCGCGGTCTGGCGGCTGCGCGCAACCGGCGTCGAGAAGCGCTTCCGCGCCAACCCGTGGCTGACCGTCGCCCTCGTCGTCAGCAGCGCGGCGATCGCCTTCCTGGGCGTGTACGGCGTGCTGGACACGCTGGGGATCAGCATCGCGGGGTCCTGAGGCTGGTCCCGAGCCTCAGGGACGCGGGGCCCTGAACCTCACAGGATGGCGGGGGCGCGGGGTCCTTGGCCGGGGGCGGGTGAACGCAACTCCCGCACCGTCCGTACCTAGGGCCGGACTTGCTTCACCGGAGCGTAGGCCGGAGAGCGGGCCGCCGTCCGAGGACCCCGCCACCCCCAGGAGGTCGCGAGTTGAGTCACAAGCGAGTGCCCAAGAGGAAGATAGTTGTGGCAGTCGGCGGAGCCGGTGCCCTGGTGGCAGCGGCCGTCCTGCTGCCCCAGGCCAACGCCTCACAGACGGACTCCCCGGAGCCCGCTCCCAAGGCGCTGAGCCCCGCGGCGGCGTCGGAGCTGGCCTCCCAGCTGGCGTCCCGGCTCGGCTCGGCCTTCGGCGGGGCGTACTACGACGCCGACAAGCAGCAGATAACCGTGAACGTCGTCGGCAACGACAACAACGTCATCGTGCAGGCCGAGAAGGCCGGGGCGGCTGTCCGGAGCGTCCGGAACAGCATCAGCACGCTGAGGTCCGGTGCGCAGACGCTGAAGCAGCGCGCCGGCGTTCCGGGAACCGCCTGGGCCGTCGACCCCCGGACCAACCAGATCCTGGTCACGGCCGACCGGACGGTGACCGGCGAGAAATGGGACACACTCGAGTCCACCGTGCGGTCGCTGGGCGAGGGTGTGGCCCGGATTCAGAAGTCGGCCGGTGAGTTCAAGACCTTCGTCGAGGGCGGCGACGCCATCTTCGGCGGCGGGGCGCGTTGTTCCCTCGGCTTCAACGTGACCACCGCGGAGGGCAGCCCCGGCTTCCTCACCGCCGGCCACTGCGGCGTCGCGGCGTCACAGTGGTCCGACGCGCAGGGCGGCGCCCCGATCGGCACCGTGCAGGCCGCCACGTTCCCCGGCGATGGGGACTTCGCGCTCGTCACGTACGACGATCCGGCGACGCAGGCGGCGAGCGCCGTCGACACGGGCGACGGGCAGCTCGTCGAGATCCGGCAGGCCGCCGAAGCCGCGGTCGGGCAGCAGGTGTTCCGCATGGGCAGCACCACCGGCCTCCGGGACGGCACGGTCACCGGCCTCGACGCCACCGTCAACTACCCGGAGGGCACCGTTACCGGGCTCATACAGACCGATGTCTGCGCCGAGCCCGGTGACAGCGGCGGGTCCTTGTTCACCGAGGACGGCAGCGCCATCGGCCTGACGTCCGGCGGAAGCGGCGACTGCACGTTCGGCGGCGAGACGTTCTTCCAGCCGGTGACCACCGCTCTGGCCGCGGTGGGGGCGCAGATCGGTACGGGGGCGTAAGCTCCGCGCCAGGCGCTGGAGGCCCGTGTTTGCACCCCGCGTACGGCCCGTCGGTGGTTCGCCATCTGCCAGTGGCCGAGGGCGCGCCGGAAACGGGTGGGCAGCCGCGCCGCTCCCGTTGTGGGCAGGCGTTCCGCAGGGCTGGGGGCACCTCCCAGCGGTAGCTGGGGGAGTGTGGGCACAACCCACGGCGGCGGGTGCCCTCGCGTACGGCCCGCTCGCCGTGTTCGGAGGGGCGCCCCGGTCGAGGGGGAAACGCTAGGCCTGGGGCCGGAGTTTGCCGGCTTGCGCTAGGGCGACGACGTCGGCGAGTTCGCCGATTGTCCCGCTGTAGGGGGGTGATGGAGACCTCCCAGGGGAGGTCGGTCACGCCGGAACCGGCTTGGAAGCGGTAGATCCCGTCGGAGAGGCTCGGCATGTCCGGGAACCGCGTCCGCGGCAGCTCAGGCACCGATGCGTGCGGCCAGCGCGGGGAATTGCTCCAGGGGGGTACGCGGGGCTTGTCCCGGCTCAGTCGTCGGGTATACCCGCGCCGCTGAGGGCCGGGACGGTGTCTTCCCGGCGGGTGAAGGAGCGGGCGCCGGTCCGGAACTGGTCGAGTTTGTCGATGATGGTCTGGCCGACGGGCGTGTGGCCCCAGATGCTGATGCCCTGGTGGGTGGTGGGCTGCCACGTGGTTTCGTCGATGACGATGGGGTTCCAGCCGACCTCCCACTCGAAGCCCGAGGGCGTGCGGGCGTAGTACGACAGCTCCTTGTCGTTGGTGTGCTGGCCGACGGACAAGGCCATGTCCGGTTCATCCTCAGCCACGCCGGCGGCTTCGTGCCCTACGCCTCCCACCGCATGGCCGTCGCCATCGCGTCCGAAACCGGACGCAGCCCTCTGGACGTACTGGACGACTTCCGCGGCTTCTACTTCGACACCGCGCTGTCCTCCAGTCCCGCCGCCCTGCCCACCCTGCTCGCCTTCGCCCGCCCCGGGCACGTACTCTTCGGCAGCGACTGGCCGTTCGCCCCGACCGTGGCCGGTCAGTACTTCGCCAACGGCCTCGACGCCGGCGTCGACCCCGGCGCCCTCCAGGCCATCAACCGCACCAACGCCGCAGCCCTCTTCCCCCGGCTGGCCACCGCCCCCGCACCGACTCCGTCCCAACCGGCGACGGCCCGCCTGCGCCAGGGCGCCCAACGGGCCGGCGCCCGCCTCTTCTTCAAACTCGTCCAACCCGGCACCAATTGAGGCACGCCCCAACCTCTCTGCCCTGAGCGCCCGTCGTGGCGTCGGGGCCGGCTACCTGGCCTGGAAGGTGACCAGCGATGCCGCGGAGCCGATGTCGAGCTGGTCGACGCGGACGGCCGTGCCGGTCTCCAGGGAGCGGTTGCCGGCCAGACCCACGACAACGGATCGCACGCCGTCGTGCCATGAGGCCGCGTGCCCGAGCGGATCATCGCCCACGCAGACGAAGAGGTCGCGCAGGAGGGCGGCGTCGCCTCCGCCGAGGCCACCTTCGCCTTCCGGGATCGGTACTTCACGGGCCTTCTCGAAGTGCCACTGCACCACGAGCCGTTCGCCCACGGGTCGCTCGCTGTCGCCGTCGACCAGTTCGCGGGGAGGCGCTCAGGTCGGTGATCACACGGCCGTCGGCGTCCGTGGTCACCGATCCGCGTTCGACGACGGTGAGTTCCGCGCGGCCCTTGGTGCCGTTGACGCCGTTGACGTATCCCTCCCACGGTGAGTGGGCGTTGAGCGCGTAGGTCATGGAGGCGCCGGAGGCGTAGTCGACGATCAGGGAGAGGTTGTCCTCGATGGTGATGCCGGGGTCGAAGACGTCCTGGTCGCGGCGGTAGTTGTGGAAGTGCTCGGTGTCCAGGTAGAGGGACTTGTGCCAGGGCTCGTGACGCAGGTCGAGGCTGAAGGCGTCACGTAGCGTGGAGTGGGTGTGGGTTCGTTTGATACCCGTTGTCGCAATGCCGCGCAACGGCCGGAGATGGCCGAAGAGGAACGACGGCAGCAGGTACGTACCCGAGGGCGGCTGTCCGTCACTCTTGTCCCTCGAACACCGGTAGTGTTCCGAACCAGTTGTGTGACAGTCAGCAGAGCACTACGGGAGTTGGGCACGTGCAGACGGGGACGGGTGCGGAGAAATTCCAGCCGCTGCAGGACGACGATCCGCGTACTGCCGGGGAATACCGTCTGGTGGCGCGGCTCGGCGCCGGGGGCATGGGGCGCGTGTACCTGTCCCACACGCCCGGCGGACGGCCGGTCGCCGTGAAGGTGATCCGTCCCGAACTCGCCGACGACGCCGACTTCCGCGACCGGTTCCGGCAGGAGGTCGCCAACGCCCGCCGCGTCCAGGGCGTGTGCACCGTGCCCGTCCTGGACAGCGACACCGAAGGGCCCATGCCGTGGCTCGCCACCGCGTACGTTCCCGGTCCCTCCCTCGCGGAGGCCGTCAAGGAGCACGGACCGCTGCCCAAGGAGACGGTGCTCCTGCTGACAGCGGGTGTGGCCGAGGCGCTCCAGGACATCCACCGCGCGGGGGTCGTGCACCGCGACCTCAAACCGTCGAACGTGCTGCTCGCCGCCGACGGTCCCCGCGTCATCGACTTCGGTGTGGCGCGCGCCGTGGACGCCACCGCCCTCACCCACAGCGGATCCGCGATCGGCACGCCGGCGTTCATGGCGCCCGAGCAGGCACTCGGCGGTGAGATCACCGGCGCTGCCGATGTGTTCGCGCTCGGTCAGATCACGGCGTTCGCGGCGACCGGCGCGGGCGCCTTCGGCGACGGGCCCTCGCACGGGGTGCTGTACCGCATCGTGCACGAGGAGCCACAGCTCGGCCAACTTCCGGATGAACTCGCGGAGTTGGTGGCAGGCTGCTTGCACAAGGATCCGGCGCGGCGGCTGACCCCGGCCGACGTCATACGCCTGTGCGCCGCCGCCAACCCGGAGGGCGGTCTGCGCCGCGGCGAGAGCTGGTTGCCGGCGTCGGTGGCGGGGCAGCTCGCGGAGCACGTGGCGCGCGAACCGCAACCGCAGCCGGTACGGGCGGACACCATGGCTCTGCGTATCCCCCGGCAGGGCGGCTTGAGGCAGGGCGGCGCGGCCCCTGAGCAGGGCGCAATGGGCGGCGTGTTCGGTGCACCGGCTGCTTCCGGTGCTGCGGCCCATAGCCAGGGCGCAACTGACGGTGCCTTCGGTGCACCGGCCGCGTTCGGTGTTGCGGCCCCAGATGCGGGTGCAGGGGCGGCGATGCACTCCGCGCCGACCAGCGCCGCCGTCGTGGGGTCCGGGCCGCATGGGCGTACCAAGCGGTGGGGGCTGGTCGCGGGTGGGGCGGTCGTCCTGACCGCGGCCACGGTGACCGGGGCCCTGTTCCTGTCCGGCGTCCTGCGTCCCGACGAGCGGGCGGAAGACGCGACTGGGCAGGTGGGGCAGTCCACGAGCCCCACGGCGGAGCAGCACTCGACCGGATCCGGTCACCCGTCCGCATCGCCGTCGAAGAAGTCCAAGGCGAAGAAGAAGGCGGACCCTTCCCCGTCCCCGACCCGCACTTCCCCGCCCTCCGCCGACCCGGCCACGTCACCGGCGCCGGCCGCCTCCCGCAAGCCGACCGCGACGGCCGCCGCCCAGCCGGCCTCCGTCACCTACACCGGCATTCGCATGACGGCCAGCCACGACCTGTACCTGGCCGACAGTCCCGTACGCTCCAAGGCCGACACCGGCACCAGCGACGAGGACTTCACGTACGCCGTGTACTCCTCCGGCGCCGTCGTGGCCCCCGGTTCCACCAGCCAGAGCCAGATGACCCGCCTGGCGCCCCGCGCCGCGGGGACGCTGGACTCGTGCCTCGCACAGACGGGCAGCGAGAGCTACGTCTGGGTGAAGGACCTTGCCGTCGGCGACCGGCTGTGCGTGATCAGCGGAACCGGCAACGTGGGCCTCATCACCTTCCGTGGCACGGCACCCTCGCCGGATACGACGGACTACATCACGCTGGACGTCAAGGTCTGGCGCAACGCGGTGGACCCTGTGAGCGGCTGACCGGGCGGTCCTCCAGGCGGGACCGACGCGGATGCGGGCCGCTGCGAGTGTCGGCCGCCGCTACGGACGGGGTAGCGAGATATGCGGTGTTCATGATGCGGAGCGTAGAAAGCGAATGCTTCGGCGGCAGTCGAAGCGTCACACAGCTGCTGAGTTTCGGCCACGGCACCGCCGACGCGCGGGAGATGACACGGCTCCTGCAAGGCGCCGAGGTGCGCCGGCTCGTCGATGTGCGGACTGCGCCCGGCAGCCGGCACAATCCCGACGCCAACCGCGACGCCATGTCGCGCTGGCTGCCGGGGGCCGGCATCGCCTACCGGTGGGAGAAGCGGCTCGGCGGCTGGCGCAAGGCACGCCCTGACACGCCCGACACCGCGCTGCGCAACCGTGCGTTCTGCGGGTACGCCGCCCACATGCGCTCCCCGGAGTTTCTTGCCGCCATCGACTGCCTGCTCGTCGAGGCGGCCGGAGAACGCACCGCGGTCATGTGCGCGGAGTCCGTGTGGTGGCGCTGTCACCGCAAGATGATCGCCGACTTCCTGGTCCTCGCCCGCGAGGTCCAGGTCCTGCACCTCATGCACGACGGCAGACTGCACCCGCACCTCCCGACTCCGGAGGCGCGCCTGCTGCCCGAACGCTGCCTGCTCGTTTATGACGCGGGCCAGCCTCCCCTCCCGGGGTGACGGATCTGTCGGCTGGTGGGCCCTCGCCGGTGAGCTCGGCTGGTCTGCCCTCGCCGGTGAGCTTGGCTCGTCAGGCTTCGCCGGCGAGCGTGTCCCGCAGCAGCGTGACCAGGTCCCCGGCTTCGGCCTGGCCGAGTTCGTCGAATGCCCCCGATCGGCGTCCCAGCAGGACTCCGATCAAGGCCGCCACCACGATCTCGGCCCGCAGCCGAGGCCGGTCCAGTCCCTCGCGGGTGAAACGCTCGAGCAGCGGCTCGACCAGTCGGGCGTGCAGGGCCGCGCGGGCGGCGTCCTGGGCCGCGGGGTCGCTGTGCGGCTGGACGGCGACCTGGGTGATGGGGCCGGGGCCGCGGAGGTCGACCCGCTCGAGCAGTTCGAGCAGCCGGTCCGGGTCCAACAGATCGGCCGGAACCGCGTCGCCCGTCGCGCTCTGCAGCGTGGCGACGTACAGCTGGGTCTTGTTGCCGAAGTAGCGGGCGATGAGTGCCGCGTCGACACCCGCTCGCTCTCCGATCTCGCGGACCGTGGTGCGGTCGAAGCCGCGCTCGGCGAACAGCTCGCTCGCCGCCTGCAGCAGCAGCTCACGGCTGCGCGCCGCGTCGCGGCGGCGCGCCGGCGTACCGTCGCTCACCGGTCGACCGAGGTCTGTCGCGTGCCGCCCTCCCGGGGCGGCAACGAGCCGGCGTCCGCCTGCTCCGCAGGCCCCTGCGTACCCGCGGTCGTCTGCGTACCCGCGGTCAGCACGGTCCGCGTGCCGGCGCGACGCGACCGGATCAGGAGGTAGCTCACCAGGCCCGTGGCCACCCACACGCCGCAGGCCAGCAGTCCGGCGGTCCGGTAACCGTCGTTCGAGGGCAGGGCCTGGCCCACGGCGGTGTGGGCCTGGAGCACCACCGCGCTAAGGGCGCTGCCGGTCGAGTAGCCGATGTACTTCACCACGTGATTGAAACTCATCGCGCTGCCGGTTTCCTGCGCCGGCACCGCACCCACGATCAGTGCCGGCATGACCGAGACGGTGATGCCGATGCCGAGCCCGGCCAGGGCCATGGTGACGAACACCTGCCACAGGCTGTCGCGGGCGAACACGAAGGACAGCACGGCCACGAGGGAGATCAGGCAGCCCAGGGGCAGAAGCCGGGCGAGCGGGACGGTGCGGCTCAGGACGCGCACCAGCCGGCCGGCCAGCAGGCTGCCCGCCGAGAACGGAACCAGCACCAGGCCGGTGACGACGACGGAGGCGCCGAAGCCGTACCCGGCGCTCGTCGGCGTCTGCACGAAGCGGGTCACCAGTGACATCAGCAGGTACATGCCCACGCCGCCCACCACCGCGGTGAGGTTGGCCGCGAGCACCACCCGGTCCCGGACCAGCCGTACGTCCACCAGCGGATGCGGCGTACGCAGCTCATGGAGGACCCACCAGACAAGCAGCAGGACCGACACGACGGCCAGTACGAGCAGAGGGGCCGACGTCCAGCCCCAGTGGCCGCCCTGGGTGAGCGCGAACAGCAGCCCTGCCATGCCTCCGGCGAGCAGCACGGCGCCGAGCGCGTCCAGCCGGTGCGCCGGGCGCTGCGGCGACGGAGGCAGGACGACGACGGCGGCCGCAAGGGCGACGGCTGAGGCGATCGCCGCGAACCAGAACCCGGCATGCAGGCCGAGGTACTCCGCGAGCAACCCGGTCACGGGGTAGCCGAGACCGATGCCCGCGGCGGCCGTGAGCGACAGCGTCGCCACCGCCGACCGCGACCGCTCCGCCGGCAGGGCGTCACGGGCGGTCGCCATGGCCAACGGCGTGAGCCCGATCCCGAGACCCTGCAGCGCCCGCCCCGCGATCAGCGCGCCGAAGCCCAGCGGCAGAGCCGCCAGCACGCTGCCCACCAGCACCGCTGCCAGGCCGGCCAGGATCACCGTCCGGCGGTGCGGCCCATCCCCGAGGCGTCCCATCGTCGGGGTGGCCACGGCCCCCACCAGCATCGTCACCGTGAGCGACCACTGCGCACTGGACATGGAGACGTGGTCCACGGCAGCGATCGTCGGGATCAGCGGAGCACCGAGGCTGCTGACGATCGCGACGAGCATGCCGAGGGAGATCAGTACCGGGACCAGTGCCCGTTGCCGGTGGAGGGAGGGAGTGCGCGGGGATTGCACAGACCAGCCAATCTTGTCATCGAGTGATGTCATCGCTTGATGACATTCTATGCCACCGTCTCGGAGCGGCGGTCTCCGCGAGTGGCTCAGCGCTCGTGGACGACTTGTCCTAGGTCTCGCGGAATTCGGCGCGCACGCCAAGGAGGCGTACGGGTCGGTCGCGCTCGAACAGCTCCAGCACGGCCAGCGCCGCGCGTTCGATCTCGGCGGGGTCGCTGGTCGGCGTGGGCAGGGGGATGCCGTGGGTCTGCGTGAGGAAAGGCGCGTAGCGCACCTTCACCGCGACGCGCTGTGCCGGGCGGCCTTCGTCGGCCACATCCCGTGCCACGCGTCTGGCCAAGGCGGCGACGTGTTCGGCGATCTCCGAGCGGTCGGTCAGGTCGTGCTGGAAGGTGATCTCTCGGCTGCGCGAGCGCGGAACGTAGGGAGCGCCACTGACCTCGGTCTCACCTGCACCCAGTGCGAGCATCCGGTACCATGGCCCCTGCACCGGGCCGAACCGCCCGGCGAGCTCGTCCGGATCGGCCCTGGCCAGCTGGGCGACGGTGAGCAGGCCCGCCTCGGCCAGCCGTCTCGCGGTCTTGCGTCCGATGCCCCACAGCGCGTCGGTCGGCCGCTCCGCCATGACGGCCGCCCAGTTGTCCCGGGTGAGGCGGTAGGTACCGGCGGGCTTGGCGAACCCGGTGGCCAGCTTGGCCCGGAGCTTGTTGTCGCCGACGCCCACCGAGCAGGACAGTCCCGTCGCGACCCGCACGGCCTCGCGTATCTGTGCAGCCATGGCCTCGGGATCGTCGGTGCGGACCCCAAGGAACGCCTCGTCCCAGCCGAGCTCCTCGACGACCACCGGGAACCGGCGCAGCGTGGCCATGAACTGCTCGGAGACCCGTTGGTAGGCCGGTGGATCCGAGGGCAGGAACACCGCTTCGGGGCAGCGCTTGGCCGCGGTACGCAGTGGCATACCGGATTGGATGCCGAACTCGCGCGCCTCGTAGGAGGCCGTGGCCACCACCCCTCGCTGGGTGGGGTCGCCGGAGCCGCCGACCACCACCGGCCGTCCACGCAACTCGGGTCGGCGAGCCACCTCCACGGCGGCGATGAACTGGTCGAGATCGACGTGCAGCACCCAGTCCCTGCCGGACACGCAGTTCAGTATGCGTCGTCGGCCCGTGCCGTGCCCGCCGCGACGTCATCCACTGCCGTCCGCTGTGCCGCCCCGCGCGTCAGGCGACTTTGGCGCAGATCATGGTGCTGCCGTCATAGACGTCCCATGAGTAGCCATAGAAGCCGGGGTCGGTGGGGCAGGCGTTCGTGCCCGCCGAGGACGACAGGATGGCGGTGATCTGCATGATGTAGTTGAACTCCTTCGGCACCTTGTCGGCGTTGCAGTTCCACATGGTGAGCAGGTTCGCGCCCCCCGGATGCTTGCCGTTGGCCTTGGCCAGGAAGCACTGGCCTGTGCGGAACTGCCGCTCCACGCACAGCGTGGTGGTCGACGCGTCGTCGGCGACGTGCCTCCAGCTGCCGCGTCCGCCGCCGGCGGGGCAGGTGGTCGAGTAGTCGCGCGCCGCCTGTACGCGCACGTAGGCGTCGGCCGCGCCGCAGCCGACCTTCACCGGCGCCGTCCGGCTCCACGCGCCGTAGCCGTTCTCGTACACGTCGAGGCAGTCCCCGGTCCGTACGGCAGCGAAGGCCTGGTCGATCGGGTCGGGGGTGCGGGACGCGACGGGCGTGGGCTCCGTATCGGTTTCCTCGCTCGTATCGGTGTCCCCGGTCGTGCCGGTTCCCCCGCTGGTGCCGGTCCCCCCGCTCGTGTACGAGCCGCTCGTCGCGCCGCTCGACGAAGCGCTCGTCGACGAGCCGGACGCGTCGTCGGCCTTCCACGGCTGCCACACGAAGAGCACGAACGCGACGACCACCGCGATCACCCAGAAGAAGCCGCTGGACGACGAGGAGCCGGTGGACTGCCGGGTGCCCGCGGCCGACGACCGGGACGCCGAGGACGCGGTGGACTGCGCCGTTGCTCGCGCCCGCTGTGCCTCTTCGGCGCGCTGTCGCGCCGCATGCTCCTGGCGCTGCCTCTTCGCCTGTTCCTTGGCTTCTGTCCGGGCTCTGGCCTCCTCCTGCGCCCTGGCCTCTGCCTGGGCACTGGCATTCGCCCTCGCTCTTCCGTCCGCCCTGGTCCTGGCCTCCGCCCGCTTGCGGATCTCCTCCTCCCGGCGTTGCCGTGCCTCACGTGCCTGTCGCTCCCGGGACTCGCGCGCCTCCCGTTCCCACTCGGCGCGGGCCCGCTCCGCCTGCTCCTCGCGCGCTGCCCGCTCCTCGGTGTAGACGCGGGTGGGCCCCGGCGGCGGCACCTGCCGCGTCGGCTCTTCGCCCGCGGGAGCCTCGCTGCGCAGTGCCCGTCCCTGAGCCTCGTACTCCTCGATCAGGGTCGTCCAGCGCTGTGGCAGCCAGCGGTCACCATGCCGGGAGGTGGGGAGCCGGTCGAGCTCGGCCAGGAAGCCCCGCAGTACGTCGGCGAGTTCGGGCCGCTGGGCCGGATCGCCCGCCAGGCACGGGCGGATCAGCGGCGCCAGCTCCTTGGGCAGCCCGGTCAGGTCGACGTCACCGCGCTGTACGCGGGTCAGCAGCCGGATCGTGTCGTCGCTCTCGGGGTAGGGCGGACGGCCGACGGCGAGATGGAAGAGCGTCGCGCCCAGCGAGTACACGTCGGACGCCTCGGTGGACGGCTCGGCGCGCGCCTGCTCCGGAGAGGTGAAGGCGATCGTGCCCAGCGTCAGCGATGTACGCGTGATGTCGTTGGCGTGCGAGATGCCGAAGTCGATGAGGCGGGGCCCGGCCAGCGGCAGCAGGATGTTCTGTGGTTTGACGTCCCGGTGGACGATGCCCTCGCCGTGCAGGGCGACCAGGGCCTGGGCGGTACCCGCCGCGATCCAGCGAACCGCCGAGCCGGGCAACTTCCCTGCCTGCCGGACGAGTTCGGACAGCGAGGGCGCCGGTATGTACTCGATGGCCATCCAGGGCCTCTCGGCGTCCGGGTCGGCGCCCAGCACCCTGGCCGTATAGGCGGTGTCGATCCGCCGGGCCAGCGTCACCTCGCGGGCGAACCGCCGCCGGTCGGTGTCACTCACGACGCCCTCGGCGAGCAGCGTCTTGACCGCGACGAGCGAACCGTCCGCGGCCCGCGCCAGATAGATCCGCCCCATGCCCCCCGAGGCGATCCGCCTCAACAGCAGGTACGTGCCGAGCTGCTGCGGGTCGTCACCGCCGAGCGGCCGGATCCCCATCCCGGTCATTCCGTGTCACCTTCCCCGTCGTCCCCGTGTCGTGACACTCGTCAACCCGTCAAACAGTGACACGCTGCGGGCGGTTGAGACAGTTGCACGCCGGCGCTGAGCGTGACCCGATCATCCGGTGGGCGGCTCGTTCGGTACGTCCCTGAACCGCGCCGCCAGTTCGCTGCGGGAGCGGATGCCGAGCTTCGAGTAGATGTGGGTCAGGTGGTACTGCACCGTTTTGACGGAGATGTACAGCTCGGACGCCGTCTGCTTGTTGCTTGCTCCCGAGGCGACGAGCTGGGCGACGGCCTGTTCCTGAGGGGTGAGCCTGGACAGACCGGGAGCGACGCGGCTGGTGTGCAGGCCGCCTGCCTTGAGTTCGCGGTCGCACCGTTCCACGTAGGTCCGGGCGCCGAGGGCGAGGTAGGCGTCGCGGGCGTTGCTGAGGACGGTGTCGGCCTCACGGCGCTTGCCGGCGCGGCGCAGGGTCTGGCCGTAGGCGAAGTTCACCCGGGCGCGGTCGTACGGCAGAGGCAGCTGCTCCAGGTGCGCGAGGGCCTGCTCGAAGTCCTTGCGGGCGGTGTCCATGTCGCCCCGGGCGGCGGTGAGGCGTCCTCGGGCCAGACCGAGCCGGGCCATGGCGGAGCGGTGGCCGCGACGCCCGGCCAGCTGCTCGTACGGCGTGAGGAAGGCGTCGGCGTCGTCGAGGCGGCCGGTCATCACCAGGGCGTTGGCGTACACGTCCGGCCAGGGCCAGAAGCCCGGCTCGTCGACGGACTCCCGTGCGGGCAGAGGCAGCTGGACCACGGGCGACAGGGCCTCGATCACGCGTCCGTAGTCGCCGCGTGCCTCGGCGACCTGGGCGCGTGCGAGGCAGGACGGGACCAGCATGACCTCGTAGTGGTGGAGGTCGGCGGCGCCCTCGTTGAGATGGTGTTCGGCCGTGTCCCAGTCGCCGCGCAGGGCGTGGATCTGGGCTCCGGTCCAGTGCGCCAGGGGACGGACGAGTTCGATGCGGACCTCGGCGATACGGGCGGCGGCCCGCTGCACGGTCTCGATGGCCTCGGGCCAGGCCCCCAGCGCGAACTGGGTGCGGGCAAGCCATCCCTGCGCCCACAGGGAGATACGGGTGGATCCCATCCGGTAGCCGGTGGGAACGGCGGCTTCGAGTCTTTGGCGTGCGGCTTCCGGGGTGTCCAGGGCGAGATCCACCCAGCCGCGGCCGAGCTGGAAGCGCTGGGGCTGGGCGCCTCCGGGCAGTTTGGCCGCGGCTGTCTCGTAAGCGGGTACGGCCTCCTCGGGGTGGCCTGCCGCGGCCAGGCCGAGGCCGAGGATGGCTTCCGACTCGATGGCGGACGGGTCGCCCGGAGCCGCCAGTTCGACGGCACGCCGCGCCCACGTGACGAGATCGCGTGCGTCCCAGCGCCCGAGGGCGTGCAGCACACGCCGCTGGCAGATCTTCGCCATCAGATCCGGATGGGCTTCCGCGTCGCAGCGCTGCGAGGCCTGGGCCAGGAACGTCTCGGCCTCCGACGGGCGTCCGCGCACGATGGCCAGATAGCCGAGCACCAGGTCGCGCAGAGTGCCGGCCGGGAAACTCTCCAGCTCCGCCGCGAAGAGGGCGGCCTGCGGCACGTCTCCGGCACCGATCATGGCGTCGACGGCACGCAGCAGCCGGTCCTCGCGGGCTGCGCGGGCGGGACTCAGCCGGCTGGCCCGGACCAGGGTGTCGGCCACGGCGGCCCATTCGCCGGCGGACGCGCGCTCGGCCGCGTACCGGTCGAGTTCCTCCGCCAGCAGTGCGTCGGCCGCGCTGGTGGCGGCCACCCGGTGGGCCAGCTGCCGGCCCCGGTCCTCGATGACCGCTGCCGCCCGGCGGTGCAGCTCGGCACGGCGCGTCAGGTCGATGGCGGAGAGCACGGAGGACCGGACCAGCGGATGGGTGAAGGACAGCAGCATGCGACCGGGGTCGATGGCGGCGGTCAGCAGGCCAGCCGCCCGCGCCTCGTCCACGGCGGGCAGCGGATCGTCGACGGAAGCCAGCTCCGCGGCTTCGGCGAGCGACGCGTCGTCTCCCAGGACGGAGCAGGCGGCCACCAGGTTCCGGGCGGCCGTGCCGCACTGGGCGAGCCGGTGCCGGACGGCCGAGGCGTAACGGGCGGGAGCAGGCAGCTCGGGCCGCCAGTCCAGCCAGGTCTCACGCGGGAGTTCGCGCAGCAGCTGCGTGATGTGGCGGGGACTGCCCAGGGTGTGGCGGCACAGGTGCCGGGCCGCGGGGAGGTCCAGGGTGACGCCGCAGGCCTCGCGGGCCAGCGTCCTGGTGTCCTCGGGCGTCAGCGGCGCCGGTCGTACGGCGTTGTCATCCCGGCAGCCGTCGAGGAACTCCAGGGTCCGCAGGACCGAGAGGGGCGGCTCGTCGTGCGCCTGCCTCACTTCGTACAACTCGTGCGGCTCGTCACGCGCGATCAGGATGACGAGCACCCTCTCGTCCGACATCCTGCGGATCGCGGACCGGATCGCGCGCAGGCTCTCCACGTCGGCCCAGTGGGCGTCGTCGACGATGACGACGAGAGGCTCCTGCTCCTGCCGGGCGGCCATGCGGCCGTGCAGGAAACGGCCCATGTCCAGCACCGCCTCGGGTGAGGCGGAATCTGACAGACCGGCGCTTCCGGCCACCTCGGCTCGTACGAGACCGGCCCGCACGAGCTGCTCCGCGATCCCCAACGGCAGCGCGGACTCCCAGGACACCCCGGCGACACGCAGCACCCGCGGCACCGTCGCACCGGCATCCGTCTGCCGCGTCCGCAGCACGTGCTCGACGAGGGCCGTCTTGCCGATGCCCGCGGGCCCCTCGACGAGCACCATCGAGGGGCGGCCCGCGCAGGCGGCACCGATCGCACGGGTCAGCGCGGCGACCTCGCCGGCCCGCCCGATCAGGCGTCGTTGCTGCTCAGGGCCGTCATTCATGTGCCAGCACGCTAACACCGCCGCCGACGGGCGTCCCTGGCGCGTTCAGCGATGTGGGACGCCGGCGCCCGGGAGGGTCACGCCGACAATGCCGCCGAACCGACTCAGCCGAGGTCCCCGCCGGCCACCGGGAGGACCGTGCCGGTGATGTACGACGCCTCGTCGGAGGCCAGGAAGGCGATCGCCGCAGCCTGCTCGTCCAGCGAGCCGTACCGCTTCATCAGGGACGAGGCGACGGTCTGGTCGACGATCTGCTGGTACCAGGCCTTCTCCTGGTCCGTCCCCGGCGCGGGTCCCCGGGCGACGCGGCGAGCGGGCGCGTCGGTGCCGCCGGGTGCGGTGGCCACGACACGGATCCCGTACGGGGCGGTCTCCAGCGCGAGTGAGGCGGTGAGGGCGTTGATGCCGCCCTTGGCCGCCGCGTAGGGGATGCGGTTGATGCCGCGGGTGGCCACCGAGGAGACGTTGACGATGGTGCCGGAGCGCCGTTCGATCAGGTGGGGCAGGACGGCCCGGCAGGTCCACAGCGTCGGGAAGAGGGAACGCTGGATCTCCGCCCGGATCTCGTCGGGCGCGTAGTGCTCGTAGGGCTTGGCCCAGATGGTGCCGCCCACGTTGTTGACGAGGACGTCGATCCGGCCGAGCCGCTCCAGGGCTTCCGTGATCGCGGACTGCGCACCCTCGTACGTTTCGAGGTCGGCGAGGACGGCATGGGCCTTGAGGTCGTCGGCTGCTTCCCGGACCGTCTCGGCGCGATCGATCAGGACGACGTCCGCGGACTCCGCCGCCAGCCGGCGCGCGACCGTGCGACCAATGCCCTGCGCCGCGCCCGTGACCACGACCTTCTTCCCGGCGAACCGGTCGACCTGCACGCTCACGCCGCCTCCAGAGTCTCGCGGACGGCGGCCGGCGTGAACTTCTCGTAGTGGAAGCTCGCCGGGCCGGCGCCGAGGGTCGTGATGTGGCCGCGGACCGCCTCCACCATGGCCGGCGGCCCGCACAGGTAGACGTCCGCATCGCCGTCGTGGAGGGCGCCGGTGTCCATCAGCCCGGTCACATAGCCCTTGTTGCGGGCGCTGCTCGACGGGTCGGCAACGCAGTGGTCGAAGGTGAAGCCGGGGATGACCTTCGCGTAGTCCTCGAGGGTGTCGAGGTGGACCAGGTCCTGGTCGGTGGTGACGCCGTAAAGCAGTGGACCGGGTGAGCGGGCGGCTTCTGGGTGAGGTCCTCCAGCATCGACAGCAGGGGTGCGAGGCCGGTGCCGCCCGCCAACAGCAGGGCGGGCCGGGCGAGTTCACGCAGGTAGAAGCCGCCCATCGGGCCGGTGAACTCGATGCGGTCGCCGACCCGGGCGCGCTCGGTGAGGTAGCCGGACATCGCGCCGCCCTCGACGATGCGCACGAGGAACGACACCCGGTGCTGGTCGGGGCCGGAGCTGAAGGAGTACGAGCGGGCCTGGTCCGTCCCGGGGACGGCGATGTTGACGTACTGGCCGGGCAGGAAGTCCAGCGCGTCCCGGTCGTCGACATCCAGCGTGAACTCGACCGTGGTGGGGGAGTGGTGGGTGAGCCCGGCGAGGGTGGCGGTGTGCGTGGCCGCGGCGGTCTTGGCCGCGGCGGAGGAGGAGGGGATGCGCAGCACGAGGTCGCTCTGCGGCGTCATCTGGCACGGCAGGCAGTAGCCGAGCGCCGCCTCGTCGTCGGTCAGCGCCTCGTCGATGTAGTCCCCGCCGTCGTAACGCCCCGATTCGCACAGCGACTTGCAGGTGCCGCAGGCGCCGTCGCGGCAGTCGAGGGGGATGTTGATACGGGCCTTGTACGAGGCCTCGGCAACGGTCTCGTCGGGACGGCACTCGACGAACCGGGTGATGCCGTCCTCGAAGTTCAGGGCGACCTGGAAGGGCATACTGGTGCTCATTTCAAGAAGGGGCGTCGTTTAAGGGGCGTCGTTTCAGGACGCGGGGTGGCCGGCTCAGACGTGGTAGATGTCGACGACGTGGTGCACGTAGTCGTTCTTGAGGACGACCTTCTTGCGGGTGATCAGCGGCTCGGGTCCTGAGAGGTCGAGCCGGTAGAAGGACGTGCCGAAGTACGTGTCGACGGTCTGGTAGCGGTAGTAGAGCGTGAACCAGTTGAAGCGCACGTCCACCGCGTCGCCGTCGCGGCCGGTGATCTCGACGTTGGTGATGTTGTGGCCGGTGCGCGGCTCGGGCAGGCTCGTCGCGCTGGAGCGGTCGGTGCGGATGCGGAAGACCCGGTCCTCCAGGCCCGCCCGGTTCGGGTAGTAGATCAGCGAGATCTCGCGCTGCGGATCGGTGGTGAGCCCGTCGTCGTCCGCCCAGGCGGGCATCCAGAACTCGGCGTCCGGGTGGTAGCACTCCAGCCACTTCTCGAACTCGCGGTCGTCGAGGTGGCGGGCCTCGTGGTAGAGGAACTGGCGGATGCCCTCCAGCGTGACGGTGCCGGATGCGCCGGTGGTCTCGGTCGCCGTGGTCACTTCGCCTCCTCCAGGGCCTTGCGCATGGTCTCGAGCCAGTACCCGTGCTGGATGGGGTAGAGCCCCTCGTCCTCCGTGCGCACGCCGCTGGCGATCGGGTTGATGCCGATCTTCTTGGCGTCCTCGTCCGGGCCGTCGATCTGGTGCACGGCGCCACGGCTCACGTCGTTCCAGCGGGCGGTGCCTGCCAGATACGTCTTCTGGCAGGAGCGGAACTCCTCCAGGTCGTCGGGGGTCGCCATGCCGGTGGCGTTGAAGAAGTCCTCGTACTGCCGGATGCGGCGGGCACGGGCGTCGGCCGGCTCGCCCTTGGGGGCGATGCAGTAGATGGTGACCTCGGTCCTGTCGACGGAGACGGGCCTGAAGTGCCGTATCTGCGAGCTGAACTGGTCCATCAGATAGAGGTTGGGGTAGAGGCACAGGTTGCGGGAGACGCCGATCATCCAGTCGGCCTTCTCCTCGCCGAACTCGGCCGCCAGTTCGTCGCGCTTCTCGTGGAGGGGCCGGTTGGCGGGGTCGAGCCACTTGGTCCACAGCAGCAGATGACCGTGGTCGAAGGAGTAGAAGCCGCCCTGCTGCTTGGACCAGCCGCCCGCGTCCATCGTCTTGGTGTCGTTCTTCGACTCGCCGGACGTCCGGCGGGCCTGGGTGGCCGCGTAGTTCCAGTGGGTCGCGGAGACGTGGTAGCCGTCGGCGCCGTTCTCCGCCTGCAGCTTCCAGTTGCCGTCGTAGTGGTACGTGGACGAGCCGCGCAGCACCTCCAGGCCATCAGGCGACTGGTCGACGATCATGTCGATGACGACCGCCGCGTCGCCCAGGTGCTCGGTGAGGGGCTTGACGTCCGGGTTGAGGCTGCCGAAGAGGAAGCCCCGGTAGCTCTCGAACCGGGCGACCCTGGTCAGGTCGTGCGAGCCGTCGGTGTTGAACTGCTCCGGGTAGCCGGCCTCCCGCGGGTCCTTCACCTTCAGCAGCCGGCCGTCGTTGCGGAACGTCCACCCGTGGAACGGGCACGTGAACGTGGTGCGGTTGTCGGTCTTGCGGCGGCAGAGCATCGCTCCGCGGTGGCTGCACGCATTGATCAGGCAGTGCAACTCGCCTTGCTTGTCCCGGGAGATGACGACCGGCTGGCGGCCGATGTACGTCGTGAAGTAGTCCCCGATCTCCGGGATCTGGCTCTCGTGCGCGAGATAGACCCAGTTGCCCTCGAAGATGTGCTTCATCTCCAGCTCGAAGAGCTCCTCGTCGGTGAAGATGCTCCGGCTGACCCGGTACACACCGCCGTCCGGATCCTCCACAAGGGCGTCTTCGAGGATGGCCCGCGCACGGCTCTGGGCTTCGGCCATGGTCCGTCCCTCCGATTCGTGTCCGCGATTCGTGTCGGCCGACCGGTCCCTTCGGCCGGCCCCAACGGCGTGTTACGGCCGCTTTTCAGCACCATGGCAGCGCGGTGAAGGGTCGGCCCCAGACATTTCCCCAGGGTTGACCCAGGGGGGTACTGATATCTCCGGCGTCTCAATAACCTCCGACCAGGTATTTGTGGTGTATGGGGATCGCTCCCTACGCTGAGGGGCATTCGAGGGCCCCTGGAACAGGAAAGGGGCAACCCGATGGAGCTCAGGCACCTTCGCTATTTCGTGGCCGTCGCCGAGACACGTCATTTCGGAAAGGCCGCGGAACGTCTGCACATGGCCCAGCCCCCGCTCTCCCAGGCGATACGCCGCCTCGAGTCGGAACTGGGCGTGGAGCTGTTCACCCGCACCACCCGGCAGGTCGCCCTGACCGGCGCCGGCGAGGTGTTCCGCACCGATGCGGAGCGGATCCTCAAGGCCGTCGACGAAGCGGTGGCCAGGGTCGCGCGCTTCGCGTCCGGGGTGGAGGGGGTGCTGCGGATCGGCCTGACGGGTTCCGCCTCGTACCGACAACTGCCCGCGCTGGCACGGCTGGTGAAGCGCGAGATGCCGCACGTGATGCTGGAGGTGCACACCGAGATGCTCACACCCGCCCAGGAAGCGGGGCTGGTCGAGAGGCGTCTCGACGTCGGCGTCCTGCGCCCGCCGGTCCGGCAGGACGGCATCGCCCACCGCACCATCGCCTCCGAACCGCTCATCGTGGCCGTGCCGGAGCAGCACTGGCTCGCCGAGGCGGACTCCGTCCGCGTGGAGCAGCTGCGGCACGAGGACTTCGTCATGTACGGCGCCGCGCTCGGCTCCGTCGTCAACGACACGGTCGTACGCAGCTGCCTCGCCGCCAGCTTCTATCCGCACCGCGCGTACGAGGTCACCGAGACCTCGGCCGCCCTGGCGCTGGTGGCCGCGGGGCTCGGCGTGGCCGTCCTCCCCGACTCGATCCGCTCCGCGCCCCGCGAGGGAGTGCTGTGCAAGGAGATCGAGGACGCCCTGTCCGTACGCCTGGACCTGGCCTGGCGCGAGGACGACGACTCACCGCTGTTGCGGAATCTCCTGAGGGTGCTGGAGCAGAACGACATGTTTCTCGAAAGGCACGGAGGAGTGGCATGAAAATCGTCAAGGTGGAGGCAATTCCCTTTGCCATTCCCTACGCGAAACCGCTGAAATTCGCCAGCGGTGAGGTGCACACCGCCGACCACGTCCTGGTGCGGGTGCATACGGACGAGGGCCTGATGGGGACAGCGGAGGCGCCGCCCCGCCCGTACACGTACGGCGAGACCCAGGAGTCCATCGTCGCGGTGATCGACAAGATCTTCGCGCCGCAGATCATGGGCCTGACGCCGCTGGAGCGTGAGGCCGTCCACGAGAAGCTCGACCGGACTGTCGGCAACCCGACCGCCAAGGCGGCCATCGACATGGCCCTGTGGGACATACTCGGCCAGGCCGCCGGCATGTCGGTATCCGGGCTGCTCGGCGGCTACACCGACCGGATGCGGGTGAGCCACATGGTCGGGTTCGCGCCCGCCGACCGCATGGTCGCCGAGGCCGAACGCATCCGCGACACGTACGGCATCACCACCTTCAAAGTGAAGGTCGGACGGCAGCCGTACGGCGACGACGTGGCGGCCTGCCGCGCGCTCAGGGAAGCCCTCGGCCCGGACGTGGAGCTCTACATCGACGGCAACCGCGGCTGGAGCGCATCCGACTCCGCCCGCGCCCTGCGCGAGATGGCCGACCTCGGCCTGACCTTCGCCGAGGAACTCTGCCCCGCCGACGACGTACTGGGGCGGCGCTGGCTGGTCGCGCAGAGCCCGGTCCCCTTCATCGCCGACGAGAGCGCCACCCGGGCCGCCGAGGTCACCCGCGAACTCCTCGGCGGATCCGCCACCGCCATCAGCATCAAGACCGCCCGTACCGGCTTCACCGCCTCCCAGCGCGTGCTGCACGAGTGCGAGGGACTGGGCGTGGAGGTGGTGATGGGCAATCAGATCGACGGCCAGATCGGCACCTTGTGCACGGTCGCCTTCGGCGCCGCCCACCGGACGACCTCTCTGCACGCCGGCGAGCTGTCGAACTTCCTCGACATGACCGACGACCTCCTCACCGAGCCGCTGACCATCGAGAACGGCACCCTGCGCATCCGCGAGGGCGCCGGACTCGGCATCGACATCGACCCCGACAAGCTGGCCCGCTACCGGCAGGACCGCTGACACACATCCAAGGGACGGACAGACCATGACCGACACCATCACCGAGCAGGTCGAGCAGGCCACCGCGGCCGCGTCCGGAGCCGCCGCCACCGAGCAGTTCCGCAGCAAGCAGCGGACGGAGGCTGTCGACGCCGACACCAAGCGCGTGGACACCCTGGTCTCCGAACTCCTCGCCGCCGCCCACGACATCATCCGCCGCCACAAGGTCACCTACGCCGAGTACGACGCCCTCAAGTCGTGGCTCATCCAGGTCGGCGAGGACGGCGAGTGGCCGCTCTTCCTCGACGTGTGGCTGGAGCACGTCGTCGAGGAGGTCGCCAACGAGAACCGCGAGGGCAGCAAGGGCACCATCGAGGGCCCGTACTACATCCCCGACTCGCCGCGTCTTCCGGCCGAAGCGACCCTTCCCATGAGGGACGGCGAGGAGGGCACGCCGCTGCTCTTCCAGGGCCAGATCACCTCGGTGGACGGAACCCCGCTGGCAGGCGCCACGGTCGAGATGTGGCACGCCGACAACGACGGCTTCTACTCCCAGTTCGCACCCGGGCTGCCCGAATGGAACCTGCGCGGCACGGTCGTCGCCGACGACCAGGGCAACTTCAAGATCCACACCATGGAGCCCGCGCCCTACCAGATCCCCACCGACGGTTCCTGCGGCAAGCTCATCGCCGCCGCGGGCTGGCACGCGTGGCGCCCCGCCCACCTCCACCTCAAGGTGGCGGCCCCGGGCCATCAACTGCTCACGGCCCAGTTGTACTTCAAGGGGGGCAGCCACGTCGCCGACGACATTGCCTCCGCCGTCAAGCCCGAGCTCATCCTCGACCCCGGCCCGGCGACCGACGGCAACGGCCGCGAGGTCACCTACGGCTTCGTCCTCGACAAGGCGTGATGCACGATGCTGTTCGCGGTACGGATGGACGTCGACATTCCCCGGGACCTCGACCCCGAGGTCCGCGCGGACCTGGTGGCGCGCGAGAAGGCGTACTGCCAGGAACTGCAGAAGTCGGGGGAGTGGGTCCACATCTGGCGGTGCGTCGGCCAGTACGCCAACATCAGCGTCTTCGACACGGCTGACAACGAGGCCCTGCACCGGATCCTGTGGAACCTCCCGCTCTTCCCGTACATGCAGATCGACGTCACCCCGCTTGCCCAACATCCGTCCGACCTGGCCGCCGGAGCGGCCGTGGCGTGACGGTCAAGGCGCCGGCCACCGCCCTGGAGGCGGTGGCCGACGTGCCGGACGGCGCCTGGCCGGCGGTAGGCGGCTTCGGGCTGAGCGGTGTGCCGAACGAGGTGTTCGCCGCCCAGGTGCTGGGCTGTGTCGCCGAGTGGCCCGAGTTGGTACACGCCCGGCGGGGTGTCCCAGCAGATAGCCGCGCTGGAGAAGGCCACGGGTATGGAGCTGCTTCAGCGGGGCGGGCGCAGGGTGGAGTTGACCGATACCGGGATGACGCTGGCCCGGCACGCCGAGAGGATCCTGTCCACGGAGGCCGAGGCCGTCAAAGCGCTGGAGCGCACCCGCAACGAACCCGCCGGGACCCTGCTGGTCGGCCTCTTCACCACGGCCGCCGCCGAAATCCTCCCGCCGGCCCTGCAGCGCGTGCGAGGTGACGGCCGCACGGCGCTGGCAGCGGCTGGCGGACGCCGGTCTGGCCTGGGTGACCACCTACCCTCGGCTGTCCGACTCCCGGATCGTCGTGAGCGGCATCGTCGAGGTCGACACCGAGCCCGGGGCCACGGAGACGTTCGCCACCGCGGGGTCCGCCGCGAGAGCCAGTGCCACGTTCGCTGGACGCACGACTTGTCGAACTCCTGAGCACCGACGGCAGAATGTCGATACGCGACCTGGCGGCGGAGACCGACACCGGCCTCACCACCGTGCGCCGCAGACTCCAGTCCCTGCTCGCCTCACGCGCGAGCCTGCGCTGCGACCTGGCCCGGCCGCTGTCCGGATGGCCGATGTCCGCCGTGTACTTCGCGTCTGTGCCCGGCCAGTACCTGGACGAGACCAGCCGGGTCCTCGCCGACGTACGCGAGGTCCGTTCCTGCTCGATCACCGCAGGCCCGAACAACCTGATGATCGACGTCTGGCTCCGCACCCTGGCCGACGTGCACGCCTTCGAGGCACATCTCTCCCGCCGCCTGCCGCGACTGCACATCCAGGACCGGTCGGTGGTCCTGCGGACGGTCAAGCACATGGGGCGGTTGCTCGACCAGGACGGGCACTGCGTGGGGGTGGTTCCGCTGGGGCACTCCAGAGTCGACGGCACCGCGACGCCGATGTGGTCGTGAGAGGCCCCCAGGGCCACAGGTCACCGACGCCGGCGTAACGAGTCGGTTTCCCCGGTTAATTTCCGCGCTCCAAGGGTTGGCGCAGAACCATCGCCTCGTTATCGTTCACGGACTTCACTCAATCGTTCCGCTGAACGAATAACGGGAAGGGCGATCGGTACATCTCCGACATCCACCGTCCAGGACGGCGGTCGGTCCTTGCCGCGGCCACGGCGGGCACCGCGTCGCTCGGTGCGTCCTGGCTGCTCACCGGATGCACGGGTGCGTCGGCCGCCCCCGCTCTGCCCGCCGGTACGGCCAAGGGCGACCCCGACCGCGGCGGCGCCCTCCGCATCGCCCGGCCACCCGCATCCGAGGCCGAGACGCTCGACCCGGCGAGCGCCCTGTCGGCGTACGAATACCTGGGCGCCCTCTACAACCGGCTCGTCCGCATCGACGCCGACGGCAAGCTCGCCCCCGACCTCGCCGAATCCTGGGAGCCCGACGACAAGGCCCGGACCTGGACCTTCCGTATCCGGCGGGGCGTCACCTTCCACGATGGGCGGCCGCTCACGTCGGCCGACGCGGCCTACACCCTGCGCCACATCCTGGACGAGAAGACCGCATCGCCCCAGGCCGCCGTCCTCGCGCCCCTCGTCGACGGCAAGCAGCTGCGCACCCCCGACGACCACACCCTCGTCGTCCCCCTCAAGACCCCCAACGCCGAGTTCCCGAGCCTCCTCACGCACTACAACTGCTACGTCATCCCCGACGGCAGTGCCCGCGCCATCGGCCGCACCGGCATCGGCACCGGCCCGTTCAAGCTGGAGTCCTTCACTCCGGCCGGACCCGGCCGCATCACCGCGTACAAGGACCACTGGCAGGGCCGTCCGGTCCTCGACACCATCGACTTCTACACCGTCGCCGACATGCAGGCGCGTTCCAACGCCCTTCTCGCCGGGCAGGTCGACCTGCTCTCGCAGACCAACCTGGACTTCGCCACCGCCCGCGTCGTCGCCGCCTCGGACCGGGCCACCGTCGCCCGCGTCGAGAACGCGCAGTGGTACGTGCTGCCGATGCTCACCACGGAAAAGCCCTTCACCGACATCCGCGTCCGGCAGGCCATGAAGCTCGCCTACGACCCCGAGTACGTGGTGAAGGTCGCCCTGCAGGGCGCGGGCACCGCCGGCTGGGACAATCCCGTCCCGCCCAGCGACCCGGCCCACATCGCCGCCCACCCGCAACACGACCCGGACAAGGCCCGGTACCTGCTGAAGAAGGCGGGGCACGAGGGCCTGGCGGTCGACCTCTACACCTCCTCGTACGACCCGATCTTCACGCCCATGGCCCTCGCATACCAGGACTCTGCCAAGCGAGCCGGCATCCGTATCCGGGTCAAGACGGCCGCCGCGGACTCGTACTACACGCAGATCTGGATGAAGAAGCCGCTGATGGCCACCTACTGGTACACCGGACGGCCCGTCGACCAGCTCTTCACCCAGGTCTTCCGCAGCGGGTCCTCGTACAACGAAACCGCCTGGTCGGACAAGGACTTCGACGCGCTGCTCGACCGGGCCCGCCGCGAGACCGACGACAAGCGGCGTCAAGAGCTGTACGGCGAGGCGCAGACCTTCGTCATCGACAAGGGCGGGGCCATGACCCCGATGTTCGCCGACCGGCTCGTCGGAATCTCGCGGAAGGTGCGCGGCTACGCCGAGCACGGCTTCGAGTTCGACTACCTCGGCATCGGCCTGAAGGGAGCCTGAGCATGTTCTCCTTCGTCGCACGCCGCGTGGCCGCAGCCCTCGGCACCCTGCTCCTGTCCTCCGTGCTCGTCTTCCTCGCCGTGCAGGCCCTGCCTGGCGATGTCGCCACACAGGTCCTCGGCAAGGACGCCACCCCCGACGCCGTCGCCGCCCTCCGCGAGAAGCTGAAGCTCGACCAGCCCGCCTGGGAACGCTACGCCGACTGGATCCAGGGCGCCCTGCACGGAGACTTCGGGACATCGCTCGTCTCCGGCAAGGCCGTCGGCGGCGAAGTCGCCATGTACCTCGGGAACTCCGCCGTGATCGCCCTCGTGACGATCCTGTTCGCCGTCACCGGCTCACTGCTCCTCGGCATCCTCGCCGGCCTGTACCGCGACCGCTGGCCCGACCACCTGATCTCGACGGTGAGCCTCGTCGGGATGAGCGTCCCCGAGTTCGTCGTCGCCACCGTGCTGGTGCTCTGTTTCTCGGTCGCGCTGCCGGTGTTCCCCGCGGTCGTGCTGTACGGTCCCGAGGCGAGCGTCGGGCAACTCCTGCCCGCCGTATGGCTCCCGGCCGCCGCCCTCGCCGTCGTCATGGCCGCGTACATCGTGCGCATGTCCCGTACCTCCGTCATCGACGTGATGGCGAGCGAGTACGTGACCACGGCCCGGCTCAAGGGCCTGTCGACCTGGCGGGTCGTCACCCGGCACGCCCTGCCCAGCGCACTGCTGCCCACCCTCCACGTCATCGCCCTCAACGTCGCCTGGCTGGCGGGCGGGGTCGCCGTCGTCGAGAACGTCTTCAACTACCCGGGCATCGGCAAGCTGATGCTCTCCTCGGTGCAGAACCGGGACCTGCCCGTCATCCAGGCCATCGCGCTGATCAGCGCGGTCGTGTACGTCGTCTGCAACCTCGCCGCGGACCTCGGCGCCATGGCCCTCAACCCCAAGCTCCGCACGCGAGGGAGGACCCGATGACCACCCTGGAAACCCCCGCGGCCCCAGCGTCGGCCCCTGCCGAACGGGTCGCCGCAGCCACCCGCGCCTGGCGCACCCTGCGCTCCTCGCGCGCCGCCGCCACAGGCCTCGCGGTCGTCGCCGTCCACCTGCTGGTCGCCCTGCTCGCCCCCGTCCTCACCTCGTACGATCCCATCGCCAACAACGCCTCCCAGGCGCTGCTCGGGCCCAGCTGGGAGCACCTGGCGGGCACCGACCAGTACGGTCGCGACGTGCTGGCGCGCGTGCTGTACGGCGGCCGGTATGCCCTCGGCGTCTCCGTCGCCGCGACCCTGCTGACCATGGCCCTCGGAACGGTCATCGGATGCGCGGCCGCGCTGCGCGGCGGTTGGTTCGACGACCTCCTGATGCGGGTCCTGGACGCGGTCCTGTCCGTGCCGTCGATCCTGGCGCTGCTCGTCATCGTCACGGCGCTGGGCACCGGGCCCGGCGTCATCGTCTTCGCGATCGGCGTGGTCTACATACCCCAGGTCATACGGGTCGTGCGGGGCGCGGCCCTCGCCGTCGTACCTGCCGACTACGTGACCGCGGCCCGCGCCCGCGGCGAGAGCACCTGGTCGATCCTGCGGCGCGAGGTGCTGCCCAACATCACCGACGTGGTGTGCGTCGAGACCGCGATGCGGGCCTCCTGGGTCGTCCTGCTCATCAGTTCGCTGTCGTTCCTCGGCTTCGGCGCCGACCCGCCGACCCCTGACTGGGGCCTGATGGTCGCCGAGAACCGCACCGCCATCACCGTCGTCCCGATGGCCAGCCTCGCGCCGATCATCGCCCTGGCCACGCTCGTGGTCGGACTCAACCTCGCGGCCGACGGCCTGTCCAAGGCCTGGGGCGTCGACCGGATCCGGGAGGGCTCCTGATGACATCCGCATCCACCGCATCCACCGCCCCCACCACATCCACCGCAGCCGTGGTTTCCGTGGCCGGGCTGTCCGTGGCCTACCGCTCGGGCGGGCGCGAGGTGCCCGTCGTCCACGACGTGTCGCTCGAGGTGACGCCGGGCCGGACGCTGGCCCTGGTCGGCGAGTCCGGCAGCGGGAAGTCGACGGTCGCCGCGACGCTGCTGGGGCATCTGCGGCACGGGTCGCGGATCACCGGCGGTTCCGTACGCGTCGCCGGCAAGGACGTCTTCGCCCTTTCCGCACGGGAGTTGCGACAGCTGCGCGGCGGAACGGTCGCGATGGTCGCGCAGAACGCGGGCCACGCCCTGACGCCGTCCATGCGGATCGGGCGGCAGATCGAGGAGGCGGGCGGCGACGTCCCCGTCGTGGACCTGCTCGAACAGGTGCGGCTGCCGCGCCCCGCCGAACTCGCCCGCCGCTACCCGCACGAACTCTCCGGCGGCCAGCAGCAGCGCGTCGCCATCGCCATGGCCATCGCGGCCCGCCCCAAGGTGCTCGTCCTCGACGAGCCCACGACCGGCCTGGACGTTGTCACCCAGCGCAGCGTCCTCGACCTGATCGGCGCGCTGCGCGACGAACTCGGCCTCGCGGCGGTGCTGGTCAGCCACGACCTGGGAGTCGTCGCGCACATGGCCGACGACGTGACCGTGCTGCGGTCGGGATGCGTGGTCGAGGCCGCCCCGACCGGACGGCTGTTCGCGGCGCCCGAAGACCTGTACACCCGGCGTCTGCTGGCCAGCGTGCCGCGGCTCGACGACGAAGGGCTGGCGGTCGTCGGGGAGGCGGGGGAGCGGGAGGTCCGGCCCAAGGCGGAGGTGCCCTCCGACGCACCCGTGGCTGTCTCCGCGAGTGACGTCACCATCGACTACGGGTCGTCCCGCGCCGTGAACGGCGTCTCCTTCGACGTCCGGCGTGGTGAAGTACTGGCCCTCGTCGGCGAGTCGGGGAGCGGCAAGTCCACGCTCGCCTGGACGCTCGCGGGGCTCCGCACGCCCTCCGGCGGCACGATGGCCCACGACGCGGGCGACCTCGCCCGTCCCGCGCAGAAACGGCCGCTCTCCCTGCGGCGCAAGGTCCAGCTCGTCTTCCAGAACGCGGACACGTCGCTCAACCCGCGCCGCTCGGTCGGCGACGCGGTCCGCCGACCGCTGCGGTTCTTCGGCACCGCGTCCTCGCGTACGGAGGCCGCCACCCGCGCTCGGCAGCTCATCTCCGACGTACGGCTAGACCCGGCCCTCGCCGACCGGCTGCCCGCGCAGCTCTCGGGCGGCCAGCGGCAGCGCATAGGCATCGCCCGGGCGCTGGCCGGCGAGCCAGACGTACTGATCGCCGACGAGATCACCACCGCGCTGGACGTCTCCGTCCAGGCCGACGTCCTGCGGCTGCTTGACGACCTGCGGCGGGAACGGCAGCTGGCCTGCCTGTTCATCAGCCACGACCTGGCCGTCGTACGGGGCATCGCCGACCGTGTCGTCGTCCTGCGCCACGGGGTCGTCGTGGAGGAGGGCCCCACGGAGGCGGTCTTCGCGGCCACCGGGCACCCCTACACGCGGCAGCTGATGGCCGCCGCCCTCGAACCCGACCCGGATGCGCCGCCGTTGGCCGAGCCGGGCCCGGACTGGGTGGACGCGGCCGAGCCGGACGACCTGTGGACCAGCCACGGCAACGGCCACCGGGTGCGGCGCTGGCGAGCCGTGGCGTAGGCGCTGCCGCGCGCTTCTCCGAACCCCAAGAGCACAACTCACTCACCTGACACCGCAAAGGAGCCCCGTGAAGTACCGCGAGCAGTTCCCCCGCCAGGTCCGGCGCGAGGACGTCTGGATCCCCACCCGGGACGGGAGGACGCGGCTGCACGCAAGGATCTGGCGGCCCGTGGATGCCGAGACGGACCCCGTGCCCGCACTGCTCGAATACCTGCCCTACCGCAAGAGTGACTGGACCGCGCCCCGCGACGCCCAGCGCCACCCCTGGTACGCCGGACACGGCTACGCCTCCGTCCGCGTGGACATCCGGGGCCACGGCGACAGCGAGGGCACGCCCGGCGACGAGTACGACGCGCAGGAGCTCGCCGACGGAGTCGACGTCGTCAACTGGCTGGCCGAGCAGCCCTGGTGCACCGGCGCGGTGGGGATGTTCGGGATCTCGTGGGGCGGGTTCAACGCCCTGCAGATCGCCGCCCTCGCGCCCGAGCCGCTGAAGGCGATCGTGACCGTCTGCTCGACGGACGACCGGTACGACAACGACGTCCACTACACCGGCGGCGCCGTCCTCGGCATCGACATGCTCGCCTGGGCGGGCACCATGCTCGCCTTCGCCTCCCGCCCGCCGGACCCGGCCAATGTCGGCCGGGACCGCTGGCTGCCCATGTGGCGCGAGCGGCTGGACGCCCTCGAGCCGTTCCTGCACACCTGGCTCGCCCACCAGGAGCGCGACGACTACTGGCGGCACGGCAGCGTCTGCGAGGACTACTCCGCGATCGACGCGGCCGTGCTGGCCGTCGGCGGCTGGAACGACCCGTACCGCGACACCGTGCTGCGGCTCGTGGAACACCTGCCCGAGGACCGGGTCCGCGGGCTGATCGGGCCCTGGTCGCACCAGTACCCGGACCGCGGGCTGCCGCCGGGCCCCGCGATCGGGTTCCTGCAGGAGACCCTGCGCTGGTGGGACCAGCACCTCAAGGGCGCGGACACGGGCGTCATGCGGGAGCCGCAGCTCAGGGCGTGGATCAACGACCCGGTGCCGCCCGCCACGTCGTACGACGCCACGCCGGGCCGGTGGGTGGGCGAGGCGGCCTGGCCGTCCCCGTCCGTCACCTGGGACGAGCGGCCCCTGGGCGACAGCGGCGACCCCGTTCTCGTACGGTCGCCGCAGCACACCGGCCTCGACTCCGGCCGTTTCTTCCCCTTCGGCAATGCGAGCGACCTGCCGCCCGACCAGCGTGAGGAGGACGGCCGGTCCGTCTGCTTCGACTCGGCGCCGCTCGAGACGCGGGTGGAAATCCTCGGACGGCCGCGCGTCCGGCTCCGCCTCGACAGCGCCACGCCGCGCGCGCACGTCATCGCCCGGCTGTGCGACGTCGCTCCCGACGGCTCCTCGACGCTGGTCACCCGCGGCGTGCTCAACCTGCTGAGCAGGAATGGGCGCGACCAGGCCGTGGAGTGGACCCCGGGGACGTACGAGGACGTGGAGGTCGAACTGACCGGCATCGGGTACGCGTTCCCGCCCGGTCACCGCATCCGGGTCGCCGTCTCCGATGCGTACTGGCCGTGGGTGTGGCCGCACGGCGAGCGCGGCCGGCTGACCGTCCTTCCCGCCGACAGCGCCCTGCTCCTCCCCGTGCGGGATCCGGCGCCCGACGAGGGCCGGGAGCCGATCCGGTTCGAGGAACCCGAGCAGGCCCCGCCGCTCCCGGTGACGTACGACCAGCCGGCGGATCCGCAACCGGAGCGGCTCGTCACGCACGACGTCGCGAAGGGGGAGTGGACGCTGGAGGTCGACCCCAACTACGGGGGCTCGCGTACGTATCCCGACGGGCTGCGCTACGAGGAGAGCGCCCGCGAGACGTACCGCATCCGCACCGACGATCCGCTCTCCGCTACGGCCGTGTCCGAGTGGACGATCCGGCTGCGGCGCGGGAACGGACTCGGGCACGATCATGCAGAGGATCAGGGAGACGACTGGGACGCCGAGATCGTCACCCGTACGGAGCTGCGGGCCACAGCCGCGGACTTCATCATGGACAGTCGCATCGAAGCAAGGGCGAACGGAGAGACAGTGGCCAAGCGCGCATGGCACCGCACCACCCCGAGGACGTCCGCATGAAGGCCGCCAGGACACCTCGCCGTGCCGTCGCCGCCGCCGACCGCACCCGGCAGCCCACCGAGGTGCGCCGCCGCCTCATCGTGGAGGCGGCCGTGCCGCTGATCGCCGAGCGTGGGTACGCCTCGGTCGGGGTGCGCGACGTCGCCGCCGCGGCCGGAGTGTCGGTCGGCACGGTCACGTACCACTTCGGCAGCGTCCAGGAGATCCTCTCCGAGGCGATGGTGCTGCACATCGAGCGGTACTACGCGGCGCTCAGCGAGGCCGCCGTGCACGCGACCAGCGGTGCCGAGGCGCTGCGACTGCTCATCGATGCCCTGTTCACGGAGGACACCGACCGGCACTGGCGTATGTGGTTCGACTACTGGAGCGCGGGCGACCAGGAGCCGGACCAGGCCTTCGCCCGTGGCCAGGCCGCGCGGTACGAGGCCTGGTACAGCCAGATCCGCGCACTGGTCGAGCGTGGCGTCGCAGACGGGGAGCTCGTCTGCGAGGACCTGGACGGTTTCACGGTCCGCTTCGCCGCGCTCGCGGACGGTTTGGCGTTGCAGCGGCTGCGGCAGGCGCCGCCGCTGAGCACGGAGGACGCGCGTCGCCATCTGAACCGGCTGGTCGAGGCCGAGCTCGGAGCCGGCCGCTGAGGTTGCTGGATGCCGGTCGCTGCGGAGGGCGTGCTCGCGCGCGCCCTTCGAGACGTCGGACCTCGGTGAAGCCCCCGTCCCTCCGGCGAAGGATGCGCGGTCACACGGGCCCAGATCTGTCCGATTTTCGGTCTCAGGCATCGATTCAGCGAACATTCATCGGTGATTTGGTATGCGATGTCCGATAACCGACCATGGGGTGCATCCCCCCAGCGGTTCTCGCAGCAGGCGTGCGCCCGTACGCCGGGCCGCCGCTGCGCAGGCCGGGGGAGCCGAGGCCGGACCCGCGCGGAGTAGGCGACGGTTCCCAGCACGACGAAAGGCGCACCAACCCCATGCACGACACCGGAACCGTCTCGCCGTCGGCTCCGGCCCAGGCCACGCCCACCCCGGCCCCGGCCCAAGGCCCCGCCTCCCAGACAGGGCACGGCCCATCCCCCGAGCGGGAAGGAGGCAGCAGGCACGCCCGGCGCTTCGGGCTTCCGGTCGCCACCGCGCTGGTCATGGGCAACATCATCGGCGGCGGCATCTTCCTGCTCCCCGCGTCCGTCGCCCCGTACGGCACCATCAGCCTCGTCGCCTTCGGCGTGCTCACCGTCGGGGCCATCGCGCTCGCGCTCGTCTTCGGGCGGCTCGCGCGCCGCGACCCGCGCACCGGCGGGCCGTACGTCTATGTGCGCGAGGCCTTCGGTGATTTCGCGGGCTTCCTGGCCGCCTGGTCGTACTGGATCACCTCCTGGGTGAGCAACGCGGCGCTCGCCGTCACTGCTGTGGGCTACCTGAACGTGCTGCTGCCCCTGCACGGCTCAGAGTGGCTGATGATGACCGCCGCACTCGTCCTGCAGTGGCTGCCGGCCCTCGCCAACCTCGCCGGGACCCGTTACGTGGGCGCGGTGCAGCTCGTCTCGACCGTGCTGAAGTTCGTGCCTCTGCTGCTCGTCGCGATCGGCGGGCTGTTCTTCTTCGACCCGGACAACCTCGGTCCCTTCCAGGCCACCGAAGGCGGCGCGCTCGGCGCGGTCTCCGCGTCCGCCGCGATCCTGCTCTTCAGCTACCTCGGCGTCGAATCGGCGGCGGTCAGCGCGGGCGAGGTGCGCAACCCACGGCGCAACGTCGGGCGGGCGACCGTCCTCGGCACGCTCGGTGCGGCGCTGGTGTACCTGTTGGGCACCCTCTCCGTCTTCGGCACCGTCGCGCACGACAAGCTGGTCACCTCCAACGCCCCCTTCAGCGACGCCGTGAACGCCATGTTCGGCGGCACGTGGGGCGGCGCGGCGGTCGCCTGCGCGGCGCTGGTGTCGATCGTGGGTGCGCTCAACGGCTGGACGCTACTCAGCGCCCAGACCGCGTACGCCGCCGCCAGCGACGGTCTGTTCCCGGCGCGCTTCGCGGCCAAGCGACGGGGTGTGCCGACCTTCGGCGTGATCGTCACGGTCGTCCTCGCCTCGCTGCTGACGGTGTACAACTACACGGCCGGGACGGCCCGGGTGTTCGAGATCCTGGTGCTGGTCACGACCTTCACCGCGACCGTCCCGCACCTCCTGGCCACGGCGGCCCAGCTGTACTTCCTCTTCTCGGGTCAGCGCGACCGGGTCCGCCCGGCCCGCCTCGCCCGCGACGCCGTGCTCGCGCTGGCTGCCTTCGGCTTCTCCATGTGGCTCCTGGCGGGCTCCGGCTACTCCGCCGTCTACCAGGGCGTGCTGTTCCTCTTCGCGGGTGTCCTGGTCTACGCGTGGATGTCGGCCCGGGCGGCGCGCTCCTGACATCGCGGTCCGGGACCGGCCACCGTCAGCCGGCCAACGGCACTGAATCGCGCACCATCCCCTTCCGGCCCACCACCCGCCCGCCCCCGTCGCCCGCCCGCCAAAGTCCCGCAACACAACCGGTCTAGACTCTCCCCGCAACGGCCCGCGCGACCCTTTCCGCAGGCGGGTAGCTCTGCCAGACCCGAAGGGCATTCGGCGCTTTGATACGGATAGATTCAGTCACCAAGCGGTACCCGGACGGCACGGTGGCCGTCGACCGGCTCTCGCTGGAGATACCGGACCGCTCGATCACCGTCCTCGTCGGGCCGTCCGGGTGCGGGAAGACGACGACCCTGCGCATGATCAACAGGATGGTCGAGCCGAGCGAGGGCACGATCCTCCTCGATGGCGTCGACATCCAGAAGCAGCCGGTCAACACCCTGCGCCGGTCCATGGGTTACGTCATCCAGAACGCCGGGCTCTTCCAGCACCGCACGATCATCGACAACATCGCCACCGTGCCCCGCATGCTCGGCTGGGGCAAGGAGAAGGCGCGGGCGCGGGCCCGGGAGTTGATGGAGCGGGTGGGGCTCGACGCCGCGCTCGCCAAGCGGTACCCGTACCAGCTGTCGGGCGGCCAGCAGCAGCGTGTCGGCGTGGCGCGGGCGCTCGCCGCGGATCCGCCGGTGCTGCTGATGGACGAGCCGTTCTCCGCCGTGGACCCGGTGGTGCGCAAAGGGCTGCAGGACGAACTCCTCCGTATTCAGGAAGAGTTGGGCAAGACCATCGTCTTCGTCACGCATGACATCGACGAGGCCATCAAGCTGGGCACTATGGTCGCCGTGATGCGCACCGGCGGCAAGCTCGCCCAGTTCGCGCCGCCTGACGAGCTGCTGTCCGGCCCGGCGGACGCCTTCGTCGAGGACTTCCTCGGCACCGATCGCGGCATCCGGCGGCTGTCCTTCTTCTCCTCCGCCGGGCTCGAGCTGAAGACGTCTCCCGTCGTCGCCGTCGATGCCACCGCCGAGCAGATCGCCGCCGGCAGCACCCCGGACGTGCCCTATCTCCTCGTCACCGACCCGGAAGGCAAGCCGCTCGGCTGGAGCGAGCCGGACGACCTGACCGCCGGGGATGTGGTGACCGAGAGGCTCCTGCCCTACGGGCGGCCCTTCGAGCACGGCAAGGAGTCGCTGCGGGCCGCGCTCGACGGCGCTGTGCTGTCGCCGACCGGCTGGGCCGTCGCCGTGGACGGTGCCGGACGGGTCGTCGGCGTCGTATCGCAGCAGACCATCGGCGAGGCGATCCGCAGTGCCCACGCCGAGGGAAGCGGCACGGGACGCCGCACGGACGAGAAGGTCGCCGGATGAACGGCTTCTTCGACATCCCGAGCGACCTCCAGCACAGCTATCTCGGGCTCATCGGGCTGCACCTGCGGGAGGCCCTGCTGCCGGTCCTGGCGGGCCTGATCGTCGGGCTGCCGGTCGCGCAGCTCTGCGTACGGTTCCGCTGGCTGTACCCGCCGGTGCTGTGGGTGACGACCGTGCTGTACGCCATCCCGTCGCTCGCCTTCTTCGTCGTCCTCATCGACTACACCGGGCAGAGCGAGACCACCGTGATGATCCCGCTCGCCGTGTACAGCCTCGTCGTGCTAGTCCCGGCGATCGTCGACGGCGTCCGCTCGGTTCCGCAGGAGACGCTGGCCGCGGCCACCGCCATGGGCTTCGGGCCCGTACGGCGATATGTCCAGGTGCAGTTGCCGATCGCCGTGCCCCCCATCATCGCGGGCCTCAGGGTGGCCACCGTGTCCAGCATCAGCCTCGTCAGCGTCGGCACCCTGATCGGCAACCAGGGGGCCCTCGGCAATCTGCTCGCGGACGCGATGTTCTACCACCGGCCCGTGCTCGCGGTGAACTCCGTGGTCACGACGGCCGTCCTCGCCATAGTCATGGACGCCCTGCTGGTCCTCGTACGCGTACTGCTGACCCCGTGGATGCCGCGCGGCACCCGCAGGAAACCGAAGGCCGCACAGCGCCCCGAACCGGCCGCGCTCGCCCTGGAGGACGCCGTCCGGTGAACGTACTGAACTTCGTCAACGCCTTCTTCAGCGACAGCGCCCACTGGCACGGCTACGACGGCATCCCGCAACGCGTCCTCGAACACATCGGGTACTCGCTGATGGCGCTCGCCATCGCCGCCGCGATCGGGCTGCCGGTGGGCCTGGTGACCGGCCACACCGGGCGCGGCGGCAACGCGTTGGCCTTCATCGCCACCGCCGCCCGCGCACTGCCCAGCTTCGGCCTGCTCGTGCTGATGTTCGTGCTGCTCGGGCTCGGACTGCTGCCCGTGATGATCCCGCTCGTCGTCCTCGCCATCCCGCCGATCCTGGTGACCACGTACGAGGCCGTGCGCTCCGTCGACCCGTCCCCGGTGGACGCCGCTCGGGGCATGGGTATGCACGAGTCCCGGATCCTGTTCCAGGTCGAACTGCCCGTCGCGCTGCCGTTGATCCTGAGCGGTCTGCGTTCGGCGGCCATCCAGATCGTCTCGACGGCCACCATCGCCGCGTACGTCAGCCTCGGCGGCCTCGGCCGCTACATCGTCGACGGCCTCTACCAGCGCAACTACGAGAAAGTGGTGGGCGGCGCCACACTGGTCGCCGTGATGGCGCTGGCCACGCTGGCGGTGTTCTGGGCGGTCACGCGGATCGCGGTGTCGCCCGGGGTGCGCAGGAGCGGCTAGCGGTGGTGTACAACGGGCTGCGGGCCCGGGGCGGATCCTCCATCGTCCCGGGCCCGCCGTTCGTCATCGCCCACCGGCTGGTGACGCGGCCTGCCCGGGGTCTCGGGAATCTCGCGGTGCGCGAAGAATTCACATGACTGTATTCAAGTGATTCGGGCCGGTGCGCGACGACATCACGGATGATGTCCGGCGCCACCGAAGCGTCCTCGGGAACCGCTTCGACCGACAGCAACTACGGTGAAACCAGGGCTTATTCGGGTGATTCATCGCCGCCCGCTATGTTGAGGAGCGCTGCAGGCGCCTGCGTTTCACTGCCGGTCTCTGCGCCCCTTTTGCATAACCGGCCGCGCATCGCAGCCGATCAGTGACCAGACTGCACTTGACTGACCGAGAGGCGGCTGGCTTGGATCAACAAAGCGCGGTGTCAGCACGCCGCCCACCCCCTTGCATTGCCATGCGCCCACCAACCTCCGAACCCGGAACGGGAATTGTGACTTCTACCGCGAAGAGCAGCAGGTCCAGCACGAGACATCCTGGCGCGGCCGCCGTCGCGCTCGCCGCAGCGGCGGCGCTCCTCGCCGGATGTTCGTCGTCCTCCGACAACAAGTCCGACGACCCGCTTTCGGAGGGCAAGGCGGACGGCAGCACCGTCGTCGTCGGCTCTAACAACTTCGCCGAGAGCATCCTGATCGCCGACATCTACGGCGAGGCCCTGAAGGCCAAGGGCATCAAGGTCACCTACAAGCCCAACATCGGCAGCCGCGAGACTACCTACGGTCTCATCAAGAACGGTTCCATCACCGTCCTGCCCGAGTACAACGGCGCGCTGCTGGCCTACCTCGACCCCAAGGCCACCCCGAAAACGGTCGCCGCCACGACGGACGCCGTCGACGCCAAGCTGGACCCCAAGCTGACGCTGCTGGAGCCGTCCACCGCGCAGGACAAGGACTCCGTCACGGTCAATGCGGAGACCGCCAAGAAGTACAACCTCACCGAGAAGTCCAGCATCGGGGACCTCAAGGACATCGCGAAGGACCTGATCCTCGGCGCCGGGCCGGAGTTCCAGACCCGGCACCAGGGGGTGCTTGGCCTCAAGTCCGTGTACGGCCTGGAGTTCAAGTCCTTCAAGGCCCTGGACGCGGGCGGTCCGCTGACCCAGGCGGCGCTGAAGAAGAACACCGTGCAGGCCGCGGACATCTTCACCACGGACCCGACCATCACCAAGGAGAAGTTCGTGGTCCTCCAGGACCCGAAGAACCTCTTCGGGTTCCAGAACGTGCAACCGCTGGTCTACAAGTCGGGCCTGTCCAAGGAGGGCGTCGACGCGCTCAACGCGGTCTCGGCCAAGCTCGACACGGAGGCGCTGCTGGACCTGGACGCCCAGGTGCAGCTCGAGAAGAAGGACCCGCTGGAGGTCGCCAAGGCCTGGCTGAAGTCGGCCGGCCTCGACTGACGTCGGCACCTGGACACGACCGCTGAATGAGCGACGACGCGGGTGCCCCCCCGGATTCCCGGCGGGGGCACCCGCGTCGCGCTGACAGATGCGGCCTGGACGTTTCCAGTACGTCCCCCGGCCGTTGACTCCGTCCTATCGGAGCGCAGTGCTCAATGTGCCTGCTGCGGCACCCTGTCGTGTCGGCTGCGCAAGGCGAAGTCCGCCCGGACGACCGCCCCCGGCCGCAGCAGCTTCTGGTGGACCAGCGGATTCCGGCCGACGGACGCGACGACGATGTTGAGGTAGCCCTCGGGGAGCCCGGTAGCGGCGTACTCGCCGTGTTCGTTGGTCGTGGTCCGCACCAGCTGCCGCCCCTTGGTGTCCATGACGGTCACCGAGGCGCCACGGACGGGCTGCTGCTCGGAGTCGTGGACGGTGCCGACCAGCATCGGTATCGGCTCGCCGAAGTGGTGGGGGTGGACCGGGAGCGCGGTGGGTGTCGGCATCTCCAGTGCGGGGTCGTCCACCGGGGGCTCCTCGACCTCCTCCTCATCGCCGTCAGCGTTCTGTCCAGCGGCTCTGCGGTTGCGCAGCCAGGCGTCGAGGCCCAGCAGTGCGGCGCCCGCGGCGATCCATGCGCACAGCACCAGGACGGGCTTGAGGACCCCGGCCCCGTCGAAGTAGAGGACACCGCGCAGGGCGTCGACCGCATTGGCCAGCGGCATCACCGCGTGCACGTACTGGAAGAACGTCGGCAGCATCGGGGCGGGCACCGCGCCGCCACTGGTGGGGATGCTCAGCACGATGAACAGGCCCATGCCCACTGCGGGGAAGAACTGCCTGGTGAAAGGCGCCACGCCGGAGGCGAAGGTGGCCACGGCCGCGGTGAGCAGGAAGGCGATCGCCATGGCAGACGGGTCGGCGGGTATGTAGCCCAGCCCGCGGCCGATCAGGTAACCGACGACGCTGAACAGGGCCGCGACACCGGCGATCGTCAGCAGCTTGCGGCGCCGGTTGAAGGTCACCGCACGCAGCAGGGTCGTCGCGAGAATGTAGCCGGGCACGCTCCAGGCGATCCCGAAGTAGAGCAGTGTCGAGCCCAGCAGGTCCTTGCTCACCGTGGGCGCCACGTCCTTGACCGTGAGCTGCTGGTGGCTCCGGGCGGCGATGTCGGTGAACGCATCGCGGAGCGTCTGCTCGAGCGACATGCCGTTGGCCTTGGCCACATACAGCACGGGATTCCGGCTGCCGTCGACGAAGGCCGCCGCCGCGTCCCGGTCCAGCACCTCCTGCCGGGCAGCTTGGTCGTCGGCGACCGGGCGGACGTCGAAGCCGCCGGGGTACTGCCGGTGCAGGGCACTGTCGACCTTCCGCTCGACGGCCGGATCGGCGACCACCACCTTCACGTGGTGCGGATGCGGTGCGTGCAGGGCGGGGGCGAAACAGAACAGGAAGCCGAGGAAGAGGGCCAGAGGAAACCACGCTGCCTCGGCCAGGGTCCTGGCCGCGGACGGGCCCGGGGGTCGCTCGGTCTGTTCTGCCATGGGCCCTCCTCGGGCTGCTCGAACTGGGGCTGCCGGAATGACCCGGTCCGGTCCTGGTCCGGCCGGCAGCGCGAAGTGCCCATGATAGGCAAACTTGCAGCGCTGCATTTTTGCAGTACTGTAGTCAGTGTGGCGGACGACTGGCCGACTGTGCCGCCTCTTGGGAGCGTGACCAGCGCATGACGACGAGCCCTCCGAACGGGCTGCGCGAGCGAAAGAAGCAGGCGACCAGAAGGGCCCTCCAGAGCTCGGCAGTGGCCCTCTTCCGCCGACACGGCCCGGATGCGGTCACGGTTGAGGACATCTGCGCGGACGCGGGCGTGTCTCCCCGCACCTTCTTCAACTACTTCTCGACCAAGGAGGAGGCCGTCTTCCTCCTCGAGGAGGGCACCCCCGCCCTGATCCAGCAGCGAATCATCGACCGCCCCGCCCGCGAGACCCCGCTGGAAGCGATCCACGCGGTGCTCGCCGAGCGCCTGGGCGAGCTCACCACGGGCGAGATCCTGCTGGGCCGCGCGGCACTGCTGCGCGAGCGCCCCGAACTGCTCCCGCGTATCGCCCAGACCAATCGCGCGGTCGAGGACGCGGTCATCGCAGCGGTGGCGGCACGCACGGGCCTGCCGGAGAGCGACCTCTACGTCCGCACCACCGCGGCGGTCGCCTTCGCCGCCCAGCAGGCAGCCGTCGCCTGCTGGCAGCCCGGCTCCGGCGACGACGCGGTCACCCTGCTCGACAGGGCCGTCGACCTGGTCTCCAAGGGGCTGCCCTGGAAGCCACGGGCCCGCTGACAGGTGCCGACTCCACCGAGGTCCCGGAACTTCGCGTGACCCGCGGAACGCCGCGTCGGCCGGCGATCGGGTGGCTTCGTCGGACGATCTCACCGGGGAAACGGAGGGTCGGGCTTGCGTGTGGCGGTGAACTGACGCTGAGCGCGAAAGCGGGAAGTATGACAGCGTGATGCAGCAAGGCCTATGGGATCGGGGGAGCGATGTCCATGCGGTGGGGCCTGATTGTCGAAGAGACCGTCGGGATGGGTGACAGCAAGGCGTATTCGGCAAGGGTCTTGGAGCACTTCACCGGTACGCGTGAGGCAGCTCTGGCTCGCCTGGAGGCGTGTGCCCGCTCCTACACGGCCCAGCATCCGATGAACCCTGTCAGCACCCGGCTGTACCGGACCAGCGAGGGTTTTCTACTGGTCAACGAGGGTTCCATGCGCGGCTATGGCTGCCGCTTCTCTGTCGCCGAACTGCTCTACGACAGCGTGGAGGAGCAGCAGGCGGCAGCGGCCGCCCGCGAGGCGGAGCGGCAGCAGCGTGCCACGCAGAAGGCCGCCGACAAGGCGGCGAAGCGCGCTCAGCGCGGCTCTCGGTGGCGCCGTTAGCGTCGTGCGACGGAGAACCACCGGAAGAGGCGGGGCCCACCTGGGCGCGGTGGCCGCTGGCGCGCCCCGACCGCTACGGCCGCAGCACGCCCCGGAACGTGTACGTGCCGTTCGGCTCCATCCGTACCAGGGCCATCGGCTTGTCGTCCGGGTTGCCGTCCGAGCCGAAGGAGATCGGGCCGCTCAGCCCGGACACGGCCTTGGAACCACCGAGTTGAAGCAGCATCTGCAAGGTGGCTCCCGGGTTCACCTCGCCCTTGCCGTCGGGCCCCGCCGCGTTGCGCACTGCGACCCCGACCGTCCACAGCGCGTCGTGACCGAGGATGATCTGACCGTCCTGGAGGACTCGTTGGTCGTCGTCGGAGGCACCGCCGAACTCCTCGTGGTACAGGTTCAGGAAGTCGGGCAGCGGGTTGTTGGTCTTGGCGTACAGCTCCCTGGCGAGATCGGGGTGGCCGAGCGCCGTGTAGAGGACGGTGACCCGGCTGTCCTGCCATTCCGTACGGAATTTCTCTCGCTGCGAGTCGCTCGCCAAGGAGCCGTAGTACGCGCCGACCGCATCATCCCCGGTCAGCAGGGTCACCGGACAGCGGCGGTCCGGTGCCGACATCGAGTTGATGAAATTGCGGATGTTGATGCCGCGGCCCGCGAAGAACACCGCATCGGGCTTGAGGGCACACACCTTGTCGGCGACGGACGAGAACGCGTTCGAGACGCCGTCGACTCCGGAGAGGAATTCCAGCGGCGCGCCCTGCAGCCGCAGCCCGCGCTTCTTCGCGGCTGACTCGAAGGACGCGGAAAGGGAGGTGTTGTAGATGTCGTCCGTGTTGCGGTCGCGGATCACCGCGACCTTGTAGTCGCGGTCCTTCTTCTGCTGTTCCTTGAGGTAGTTGACGGCGCCGCTCGCCTGGTCCCGGTTGGGTGCCGAGACCCGGAAGAAGCCCGGCTTGGCGGCGCTGCTGAGACTGTCGGCGGTCACCGTCGCGCCCATCATGGGGATGCCGGCGGTGCGCAGCGCGTCGACCGCGTTCTGTGTGCCGCCGCGGCTCTGGCCGAAACCCGCGACGGCGACGAGGTGTTTGTCGTCCTTGGACATGGCGATCAGGTCGTCGGTGAGCGGCTTCCACTGCTCGGAGCGCAGACCGAGGTTGCCGACGAGGAGCCGGATCTGCGGAAGGTCGCCGCGGCCCGCACCCAACTCCGGGTCGTTCAGCTCACGTTGGGCGAGATAGGCGCCCACCAGCTCGCCGCGCAGCCCGTACTTCGCCTCCTCCTCGCCCTTCACGGTGGTCAGCGGTTCGACATAGGCGATCGACACGTACGGGGCGTCGGACTTCTCGACCCGGCGGTTCTCCGCCTCGATCTTGCCCATGACGTCCGCGAGGGAGTCGTCGAAGCGATACGAGCCGTCGCTGACACCGATGCACTCCTCGCGCGGGCCCTGCTTGAGGATGCCCGGCGCGCACTCCTTCTGGTTGTGCTGCCAGATCTCGTACGCCTTCCAGAGGCCCCACCCCGCGGCCGCCAGGACCACGGCGCCCACGGCGATCCAGAGGGCCGTGCGGCGCCGCGGGGGTTGCGGGACGAAGGGGCGGTCGTCGGTCATCGCTACCACCAGGGCTTCCTTTCGTACCGCTGGGCCATGCGCAGCAGCACATGACGGTCGTGCTCGTTGCCGATGGGCCGGCGCAGGGTGAGGAACTCCTCGGCGATGTCCGGGTACAGCTCGGCGTAGGGATCGCCGAGCGGATCCGCGTACGGCTGCGGGCCCATACCGTCGTGCCGCGGGTGCGCGGTGATCCAGCCGGCCGCGAGAAGGCGGGTGATGGCGCGCCGCGCGGCGTCGCCCTCGGCGACCCCGACGAGGCGTTCGTAGCGCTCGCGCGCCGGCTCGGGCAGGGCGCCGCCCCAGCGGGCGGGGGCCCGCTGGATCCAGGCCAGGTCGGCGCACCAGTCGTCGGCGCCGCACTCGTCGAACCGCTCCCTCAAGTAGTCCGCCGCGGCGCCCAGGTCACCCAGGGCCAGATCGTGGTAGGCGACGGCGCGCAGGTCGCCGCGGGCGCGGGCGGCCGCGCGCAGCGCGTGGTGCGCGCCCGTCCAGGTGTCCGGCTGGACGGCGTCACCCTGCACGGCGTCGAGGCGGCGCAGCAGCAGGAAGCGGGTAAGGCGGTGCAGCGCCGGCAGCTCTTCGTCCGGATCGGGCACGGTGCGCAGGTCGTCGGCGCTGAGGCTGACGAACTCGCGCAGCACCGGCTCCTGCCCCTCCCACAGCCCTTCGCAGGTCTCGGCGCGGCCCAAGGTGGTGCAGGCGGCGGTGCGCGGCAGGACGCGGGCCAGTTGTGCGGAGCAGTCGCGCAGCAGCAGGTCGAGCAGGGCGGGCGCGGCGGACAGCACCGGGTGCGGCTGGACACTGCCGTCAAGCGGGGCGAGGCACTGGCGTACCCGCTCGTCCCAGGGCATGTCGGCGGGCATGCGGCGCAGGGTGTCGAGGACGACGGCGGTACCGGCCGGGTGCCCGCGCGTGAGCTCGAACATGATCCAGCCGAGCCAGCGCACCGCGTTGTCGGCGCGGGGCAGCACAGAGCCGGGCGGCAGCGAGTCGAGCGCGGTGGCGGCCTGGGCCTCGACCTCGCGCCGCTCCAGGTCGCGCAACCGTCCGGCACTCAACAGGCCCGCCGACAGGGGCTGGAACTCCCCGTCCTGCGACCAGCTCTCACGGTAGTCGAGGCGGCGGCCGCCGCCGGTCTCGGCTCGCACCAGGGCCTCGGGCCGACGGCGGGCCGTGGCGACCACGAGCAGCGGATCGGGGCGGCCGGAACGGGTACGGGCGTCGAGCAGCAGGTTGAGGAAGGACTCGCCGACGGGCGAGTCGACGTTGTCGAGCAGGGCGAGGCAGTGCGTGGTGCGCAGCCGGTCGGCGCGCTTCGTCGCGTAGGCGCCGCGCAGATCGGCCAGGAAGGCGTCGAGCAGCACCCGCTCGGCCTCGGCGCGCTGGGCCGGATAGCCGTGGTAGAGACGGTTGACGCCGACCAGGAAGTCGGCCGTGGAGCCTCGGCCCGGTCCGGCAGCGGAGGTCTCCGAGAAGCGACGGCGCAGCCGCATCCAGCGGCCCATCCGCATTCCGCCCTGGACCAGAGGCAGAACGGCGGACGTCCACCCGGGCAGCCCGGCGAGCTGGGCGATCCCGTCGGCGATGCCCTGCAGTTCCTCGTACGAGTGCTCGCGGGCGCGGCCCTGCCGCAGGGCCTCGGCCATGTCGCGCACGGCGCGCTCGCGGCTGCGTACGTCGACCGCGGTGCCCACCGCGGCCAGCAGCGAGCCCAGCGCGGGAAAGCCCAGCTGCGGCAGCCCGTCGCGGTGAGCGCTGAGCTGGAAGGCCAGCTCGGTCAGTACGTCGATCCTGGTGCCGCCGCGCTCGCCGATGGGCGCCAGATCGAGCGCGGCCAGCGGGATGCGCTGTGCCCACTCGCGCAGCTGCCCCGTGAGCGCCGACTTGCCACTGCCGCGCGCGCCGAGCAGCACGAGCGCAGGCAGCGGTCGCAGCGGTCCCTGCGGTCTGTGCAGGTTCTCGGCGAGATGCCGGCGTATGGCGGCATCCCGCTCGGTTCTGCCGGCTCTGTCGTCAGCCACCCCACTCCCCTCGACCGGCCTCGCCTGACGGTTCGAGTAGGTATCAATTCCCTTTATTCGTAAGGGTATTCGGCGAGTTTCGAGCCTTGGAGTGCGGTGATCGGGGGAGTGTGGGGTTGGGGCTTCGGCGGCAAACACCTGGCTGCGACCGTCACCGTGGCCGGTGCCGGTCGCAGCTCCGCCTCAGGCGTAGACGGCGACGAGTCGCCCGATGACCTCGCCACGCTCCAGCTTGCCGACACCGTCGCCGATCTCGTCGAAGCCGATCTGGGTGATCCGCGAGGTGACCTTGCCTGCCGCGATGAGGTCGAGGACGTCGGCGCAGTCCTGGAGGGTGCCGGCCTGGGAGCCGAAGAGTTCGACCTCGTTGAGGGTGAGAGCCTGCAGGTTGATGGTGCCCTCGGCGACGCCGAGGCCGACCTGCACCACGCGTCCGCCGCGGCGCACGGTCTCCACCGCCTCGGACGTGGTCACGCCGAAGCCCGCGAAGTCGACGACCACGTCCAGTTGCAGGTCGGCGAACGCCTTGATGCTCGTGGCGACGTCGGCGGCACCAAGCTCGCGGGCGAAGTCGTGCACCTTCTCGTTCTTCTCGGCCACATAGACCTCGGCGCCCACGCCGCGGGCGATCTGGGCGCCGAGGGAGCCGAGCCCGCCCAGCCCGATGATGCCGACCTTCTGTCCGGCGCGCACGCCGCCCTGGACCATGATCGCGTGGTACGAGGTCATGCCCGCGTCGCTCGCGGCGGCCGCCTGGTCCCAGGCGATGCCGTCCGGCATCGGGATGACGAGGGACTCACGCACCGGCACCTTGCTCTGGAATCCGCCGTGGGAGGAGGTCCCGGGGCCCTCGATCGCGGCCGGCACGACGACCTTGTCGCCCACCGCGAACCGGGTCACGTCGGGGCCGACCGCTGCGACCACGCCCGCGATCTCATGGCCGAGGGTGATCGGCCGGTACGGAAGGAGCGGGGTGAGGGTGCCGTCGAGGAAACCCACGTCGCTGTGGCACAGCCCCGCCGCCCTGACCTCGATGACGATCTCGCCTTCCTGTGGGTCCGGCTCCGGGACCTCGTGGAGGGCCAGAGGTGCTCCGACCTCCGTGAACTGCCATGCCTTCATGCTTCCGGTCCTTCCGATGCCTGCCGGTCCGCGCTCGTGCCGCGTCCTCAGGAATAATGGTACTCGGTACCGAAAATAGCGCCGGTGGCAGAGCGCAGGGCCCGCTAGGCTCACGACGGCCCACCGGAGGCCGAGAAGAGGAGGAGCGTCCACGTGGTCACGGGCAAGCGGTCCCGGGGGCGTCCCGCGGTGTCGTCACGGCAGGACATCGAGACCAGGGCGATCGCACTGTTTCTCGAGCACGGCTACGAAGGCACCACCCTCGGGGCGATCACCGACGCGTGCGGCGTGAGCAAGACGACCTTCTTCCGTTACTACACCTCGAAGGCCGCGATCATCTGGTCCGCCTTCGAGGAGCACACCGCGATCCTGCGACGACTGCTCCGCGAGGCGGACCCCCGCGTCCCCGTCATGACCGCCGTCCGTACCGCCGTCGTCGAAGCCTTCCGGGCCTCGATGGACGACGAGGGCACCTGGATGAAGCGCTTCGTCATTCTCGACACCTCCCCGGCACTGCGCGCCGAGGAGTCCGCCCAGTGGATCAGCTGGGCTGGGGCCGTGGCCGAGCACGTGGCCCGGCGGACCGAAGACGACCCGGGGGCCCTGGCCCCGGCGAGCATCGGCGGCGCCGTCCAAGCCGCCTTCCTCGCCACCCTCCGCGGGTGGCGCACCGCCGCCGATCCCGCGCCCGCGTTCGCGCGGCGCCTGGACGCGGACCTGAAGCCCCTCTGCGACATCCTGCAGGAGTGGCTGGACCGGCGCTGAAACGGGCGGCGCCCCTCGTAGCCAGAGCATGACCCGCCCCCCGTCCAGGCGCGGAACGGGCGGCTAGCTACACCGTCGTACGACTCCGCGCTCCGCCACCCCCAGAAGGGGGTCGCTCGCCTTGCCAAGGCCAGCAGCACGATCGCGAGCAGCAGGATGTCCGTGCGGCCGGTGTTCTCGCTGTCGATCAGCAGGAAGCCCAACCCCATGGAGAGCGCGATGAGTTCCGCCGCGACGAGGAAGAGCCAGTCTTGTGCGAGCCCGAGCCTCAGCCCGGTACGGCGACCATCTGCCCAAGGACGAGCGGTACTTCGGGCGCGGCGAACTCGTGTACGTGGTAGGCGAACTGCTCGACGGTAAACTCATCGATTTCCTGGGGCCGCCATGTGCGGGCGGAGGGTGCTCGCCTGGATGCGACCGCTGTGGAGTCGCGCGCCCCCTTCTACTTCGGCGGCGCGTCCCCGGCCGCCGAGGACGTCGCGGCGCGCCACGCCGAGGTGCAGCTGCTGTGGGGGCGAACCCCCGGCCGCGCTCGCCGAGCCCATCGCAGGGTGCGGGCCAAAGCCGCACACGTGGGCCGCACTCTGCGCTTCGGCCTCCGGCTGCGCGTCATCCCCCGCGACACCGCCGCCAAGGCGTGGTCGGAAACCGACCGTACCGTCGCGACGGGGCGCCGTCACCGGCCTCCCGCTCGTTCAGGCGCTTCGGAGGCGGCGGATGATCAGGTACATCTCGCAGCCGAGGCAGTAGCCGAAGGCCGCGTTGAGGAAGGCTGCGGCCAGGGCGAGCGCGGTCGCGGCGAGGCCCAGCCACTCGGCGCCGGCCAGATAGCCGACGGTGCCGACCAGGCCGAAGCCGAAGCCGACGCCCTGCGCGAAACGGGGCGGCCGGACGTCCTCCAGCTCGCGCGGCGGGGCGAGCCTGGGCCGGACGGCGACCCGGTACAGCCAGCCGTACGGGGAGTACTGCAGGCCGGCGAACGCTCCGAGCGCGAAGACCGCGGTCTGTACGGCCAGCAGGGTGCCGCTGCCGGTGATCAGCACCGCGCAGAGGACAAGTGTGGTGAGCGCGGCGGCGAAGCGCGGGCCGCGCGGGTCGATCTGCATGAGGGGGACTCCGGGAGGAGGGGGATGGCGATCGGGCCGGCACAGGTGTCAGCGACAGCGGCAGGCTGTGACCCGGCAGAGGTCGACCACGCGACGGGTGGTCAGCCGCAGCGGCCGGGGAGGGGAGTCCATGGCCGTCATGGTAGCGGTGCGGTACCTAGCGGTCGATGGCCGGTTGGCGCCTACGGTTCGCAGGGGGCGGAGGGTTCGGAGGGCTTGAGGGTGGTGGAGACTGGTCGTATGACCGGGTTGGTGGTGTGCGTCGCGGTGCTCGTTCTGGCGAGCGTCTTCGGGCTGGTGCGGGCTGCGCGCAACGGCAGGGTCCGGGAGCGGGCCGGCGACGGTGAGGTGTGTCTGTCGGCGGAGGAGCTCGAGGCCGAGCTGGGGGAGCGGGTGACGCTGGTTCAGTTCTCCACCGCCTTCTGCTCGCCTTGCCGGGCCACGCGTCGGCTGCTGACCGAGGTCGCCGGGACGGTGCCGGGAGCGGCGCACGTGGAGATCGATGCAGAGGCCCGCCTTGATCTGGTCAAACGGCTGGACATCCTGCGCACACCGACCGTGCTCGTCCTCGACCCGCACGGCCGGGTTGTCGGCAGGGCGTCCGGGCAACCCAGGCGTGCGGACGTGATGGAGGCCATCGGCAAGGCGACCGGAGTCTCCGCGAACCCGTCGTGATCAAGCAATAGGCGCGTCCCACCTTCCGCGTCCCACCTTCTGCCCGCGAGCCTACTTTGAGCGTCCGACGACGGCTGACGCCGACCTCTGGCGTTGCCCAGACTTATCTGGGACAGGACAGCGGGATTGTCACGGCGTGATAATCCCGGATCCTTCGCCGTCCTCCGTGCCACGCCAGGCGGCACGACTCGCCGTGCGCCCCCGAAACACAGAAGGGCCCGGCTCCTGCGAACGCGCAGCAGTGATTGCAGTCGGGGTCAGGGTGCCAGCTTGCGGGCACGAGCCTGTAATCGAGGCCCGAGATGGCGGTGTCGGCCAGTGCGAGGACGTGCGATCTTGACATGGTCCTGAGGTCGGCCGACATCCCTGGCATCGAGGAACGGCCCTACTCCTCGATGCTCCGCTTGCTGCTCTTACCGGAGCGCCTCACCAGTTCGCCCGCTACAAGGGTCGCGGTCGCCACAACACGCACCCACCGAGGGCCGCCGCGCGCCGCCCACACCACCGCGCCACACCCGGCCACCGTGAGAGCCAGGACCACACCGAGCAGCACCACCATCAGATTCCCCCCTTGGTCGCGCCAGGATACGCGGACGCCATCCAGCGATCCGGCGCCGCGGTCGCCGGAGGCCGCACCTGGGTGAGGCCCGGCCCCCAGCGTTGCCAGTCCGCAACGACATTTTCGAGCTGTCTGATCGCTGAGTATGCCCAATACCGTCGATAAACGTTTCTCGCTCTCGCTTACGAAACCAGCGGGGCATAGTTCAGGCGTCAGGGTCGGCGACCCGGTCCGCCGATGCCGGTGATGCACAGGCCGTCGTAGGCTGTCACCGCTTCGTGCACTTCGGGTACGACGAACCCCGGAAGCACTTGTCGTAGTCCGAACTAGACACATCGAACTCGACCTCGTCGCCCTTGGGCGTACGGACGGTCAGCTCGTACTCGGTGTGGCACGAGCGGCGCTTCTTCTTGCCTGTTCCCGTCCTCTTGCACTCCCGGTCGGTGTCCTTCGCTATGACCTTCCCTGCGGGGCCGGCATCGTGCTGCTCAGAACAGCCGGTGAGGCCGAGGGCGAGGGTGGCGGCCGTGGTGACAGCAAGGGCAAGGCGGATACGCATGGTCGGTTCTCCTTCAGAGTCAGCAACTACTGGTGTTTCGCCCCGTTGTGACGGGCTTCGTCGAGCGGGTGGTGCTCGTCGGCAACTTGCTCCGGCAGCTCAGGATGGCCGGTCTGAGCAGCGAGCGCCTTGAGATCGAAAAACCAGGTCGGGATGGCGTCCGGCATCTACGACCAGTTGCCGTCCCGCAGGCCGTGCAGCCGTGCGACGTCCTGCGCGCCGGAACAGGCGTACAGGGTGCGTGGTCTGCACAGTTGTGTCCTTAGTTGTGTCCTCGAAGTAGGCGGCGATCTCGTCCAGGGTCACCTCGGTTGTGATCAACAACCGACCTGCTCTCACACCCGATCGGCGAGAACCTTGCCCGGGTTCAGGATGCCGCGCGGGTCCAGGGCGTCCTTGATGCTGTGGTGGACGCGCAGGCCGGCCGGGCCGAGCTCCTTGGTGAGCCAGTCGCGTTTGAGTACGCCGACACCGTGCTCGCCGGTGATCGTGCCGCCCAGTGCCAGGCCCAGGTCCATCACCGCGCCGAAGGCCTGCTGCGCCCGTTCCACCTCGTCCTTCCTGGCCGGATCGAAGATCACATGGGGGTGCAGGTTTCCGTCCCCGGCGTGTGCGACGCACGTGATGAGGACACGGTGGCGGCGGGCGATGTCCGCCACGCCGTCGACGAGGTCCGCCAGCACGCGGCGCGGCACGCACACGTCTTCGGCCAGGTAGGCACCGAGGCTCTGGGTCGCGATGCCGACCACGCGACGGGCCTCCAGCAGCATGTCGGCCTCCGCCGGATCGTCGGCCACCACGGCGTCACCCCTGTGCGCCTGCGCGATACGTGCGAACCGTTTCAGATCCTCGGCGGCCTGATCACCCCGATCCGACTGGGCGATGAGCACCGCGCCCGCCTCCGGCGGGAAACCGAGGTCGCGGTAGGCCGAAACCACGTCGATCGTCGGACGGTCCATCAGCTCCAGCAGGCTGGGCCGTGTGCCGTCCGCCATGTAGTCGGCGACGGCGGCGCACGCCTCAGCCGGTGTCGGGAAGAACGCGACCGCGGTAAGCGGTGCCTGCGCGGCAGGCCGCAGCGCCAGGACGACTTCGGTGATGACGCCCAACGTGCCCTCGGAGCCCACGAACAGGTGGGTGAGGTCGTAGCCGGCCACGCCCTTGGCGGTGCGGCGGCCGGTCCGCAGCACGGTGCCGTCGGCGAGTACGACGGTCAGGCCGCGCACGAAGTCGCCGGTGACTCCGTATTTCACGCAGCACAGGCCCCCGGCGTTCGTCGCGGCGTTACCGCCCAGCGTCGACATCTCCCACGACGACGGGTCCGGCGGGTAGAACAGGCCCTGCTCGGCGACGGCCCGCGAGAACACGGCGTTGACCACCCCGGCCTCGACGACGGCGACCTGGTCGGCGGTGTCGATCTCCAGGATGCGGTCCATGCGCTCCACGGACAGCAGGATGCAGCCGTCGACCGCGTTGGCGCCCCCGGCGAGACCCGTCCTGGCACCCTGCGGGACCACGGGGACGCGGTGGTCGTTGGCCGTCCGCAGGACGAAGGAGACCTCCTCGGTGCTGTGCGCGCGTACCAGGGCGGCGGGGGAGCCGCTGGGGCAGAACGGGGCGTGGTCGGTGCGGTGCGCTTCGAGCACGTCGGGATCGGTCATCAGCGCGTGCGGCGGAAGCCGAGCGGCGAGGGCGGCCAGCGCCGCGGCCGTGCCGGACGTGTGGCTCGCGGTGTGCACGGAGGACCTCCTACGGAGAACGGGACATGCGGCGATCAGGACGTACGGTGAACTGGGCGAGCCCGACGCGGACGGGCCCGACGCGGGCGGCCCTAAAGCACGCCGCGCCCGGCCAGGTTGCGCATCAGCGCGCGCAGGCCGTACTCCCACGGCGGCGCCTGCTCGCTGGAGTTGACGGTGTTGACCAGCGCACCCAGCCGCGCACTGGAGATCCGCACGATGTCGTCGCGCTCGTGGGTGAAGCCGGCTCCAGGTGCCTGCCGGTCATCGGTGGGGGCGAAGAGCGTCCCGGTGAACAGCACGAAGCCGTCGGGGTGCTGGTGGTGCGCACCGTGCACGGCGGCGACGAGATCCAGCACGTCGCGGCTGATCTCACGCATCGAGCTGCTGCCGTGCAGTACGTAACCGTCCGGGCCGTCGATCCGCAGCTCGATGTCCAGTTCGCGCACGGCGTCGAGGTCGAAGTCGTCGTCGAGCAGGCGGACGAACGGGCCGATCGCGCATGAGGCGTTGTTGTCCTTGGCCCGGGACAGCAGCAGCGCGCTGCGCCCTTCGACGTCCCGGAGATTGACGTCGTTGCCCAGCGTGGCGCCCCGCACCCGGCCGCGCGAGTCCACGACGAGCACGGCCTCGGGCTCCGGGTTGTTCCACATGGAGGCGGCGAGCACGCCGATGTCGGCTCCCGTGCCGACCGCGGACAGCACCGGCGCCTTCGTGAACACCTCCGCGTCCGGGCCGATCCCGACCTCCAGATACTGCGACCACAACCCTTCGGAGACCAGCAGCTCCCTGGCTTTCTCGGCCTCTGGCGACCCCGGGCGGATACGGTCGACGGCACCGCCCACCACCTGCCCGATACGTGCGCGTACCCGGGCGGCCTGCGCCGGATCGCCGCCCGTGCGCTCTTCGATGACGCGCTCCAGCAGGCTCCGGGCGAAGGTGACGCCCGCGGCCTTGATCACCTGCAGGTCGATGGGGGCGAGCAGGTGCGGGCGGTCCCGGCGGCCCCCGGCGGTCGCGTCCAGCAGCTCGGCCAGGCGCCACGCGCGTCCGCCGGGCGCCTCCCGTACGATCGCCTCCGCGTCGTCGCGTTCCAGCAGGTCGGAGACGGTTGGGGCGATGGCGGTCAGGTCGACGACGTGCTCGCCGCGCACCGCGGCCACACACGGTCCGGCCCACTCCGGCTCCTGGACGCGCGCGATGAGGGCGGCCTGGCCGGCGTCCTCCGGCAGGACGGAGTCGGGGGTCAGGGACAGTCGGGGACGGGCTGCCGATTCCACGGTGTTTCTCCTGGAGTCGTGGGGGGCGAGGGCTCAAAAGGTCGCTGGGCGCGCGCTCAGTGGGAGTCGCGGGGTACGTCGTGGCCGCGGCACCCGCGCAGGAAGCCGAAGTCGGCGCCTTGGTCGGCCTGTTCGACGTGCTGGGTGTAGAGCCAGGCGTAACCGCTGGTGTGCTGTGGCGCGGGCGGCTTCCACTCGGCCCGGCGCCGCTCCAGCTCGGCGTCGTCCACGTCCAGGCGCAGAGTGCGGTTCGGAACATCGAGAACGATCAGGTCCCCGTCGCGTACGAGCGCGAGGGGGCCGCCGACGGCGGCCTCGGGCGCCACGTGCAGCACCACGGTGCCGTAGCCGGTACCGCTCATCCGGCCGTCGCAGACACGCACCATGTCGGTGACGCCCGCCTTCAACAGCTTCGCGGGCAGCGGCACGTTGGAGACCTCCGGCATGCCGGGGTAGCCCTTCGGTCCTGCGTTGCGGATGACGATCACCGTGTTCTCGTCGACGTCGAGATCTGGGTCGTCGGCGACCTCGTGGTACGCCTCGGGGGAGTCGAAGACACGCGCGGGGCCACGGTGGGTGAGCAGATGCGGTGACGCGGCGGACTGCTTGATCACCGCGCCGTCGGGGCACAGGTTGCCGCGCAGGACGGCGGTGCCGGAGCCCGGCGGCTGGAACGGTGCGTCCAGGCCGGTGATGACGTCGGAATCGATGCGCTCGGCGTCCGCCACGTTCTCGGCGATGTCCCGGCCGGTGACGGTGATCTGCTCGCCGTGCAGCAGTCCGCCGCCGAGGAGTTCGTTCATGACCGCGGGCAGCCCGCCCGCGTAGCAGAAGTCCTCCATCAGGTACTTTCCGCTGGGCATCAGGTTGACCAGCGTCGGCACCACACGGGCCAGCGTGTCGAAGTCCTCGGGGGTCAGGCCGACGCCCACACGCCCCGCGAGTGCGGTGAGGTGGATGATGGCGTTCGTGGAGCCGCCGATGGCCGCGTTGACGCGGATGGCGTTCTCGAACGCGTCCCGGGTCAGGATCTGCGAGGGCCGCAACTCCTCGTAGACCATCTCCACAATGCGCCGCCCCGCCGCCTGCGCGGTCTCCATACGCCGGGAGTCGACGGCGGGCCAGCTCGCGGAGCCCGGCAGCTGCATGCCGAGCGCCTCCGCCATGCACGCCATCGTGGAGGCCGTGCCCATCGTCATGCAGTGGCCGTTGGAGCGGGCCATGCAGCCCTCGGCGAAGAAGCACTCCTCCTGGGTCATCCGGCCGGTCTTCAGGTCCTCTTCGAACTTCCACACGTGCGTGCCGGAACCGACGTCCTGGCCCCGGTACTTGCCGTTGAGCATCGGCCCGCCGGTGACCATGACGGCGGGCAGGTCGACGCTGGCGGCGCCCATGAGCATGGCGGGCGTCGTCTTGTCGCAGCCGGACAGCAGCACGACGCCGTCCAGCGGGTTGGCGCGGATGAGCTCCTCGACCTCCATGGCCATGAGGTTGCGGTAGAGCATCGCGGTGGGCCGCATCAGCGTCTCGCCGGTGGCCATGGTGGGGAACTGCAGCGGGAAGCCGCCGGCCTGCCACACGCCGCGCTTCACCGCCTCGGCGACGCGCGTCAGATGGGCGTTGCACGGGGCGAGTTCGGAGGCGCTGGTCGCGATGCCGACGACCGGACGCCCGTCGAACACCTCGGGACCGAAGCCCTGGTTGCGCATCCAGGACCGGTACACCATCCCGCTGCGGCCACTCGCCCCGAACCACGCCTGGCTGCGGCGGCCCGTCTGCTTCCCGTCGGTCATGTACGCACTCCCGTGGTTCTCGTGTCGCTCGGTTTGCGGTCGGCTCACGTGACTTCAGTAGCCGTCAGCCGAAGAGGTTCTCGATCTGCTGCCGTACGGTCAGAACGGACAGCACGCCGAAGAGGCCGACCGCCCACACCAGGGCGGCCGCCCGATAGCTGCGCACCTTCAGCGGTGCCGGCAGCGCCTTGCGGTTCATGTAGAGCAGCAGGCCGGAGTAGACGAACATCATCAGCCCGGCCACGCAGGCGGACACCACCAGCAGGACCAGCGGCTGGTCGAGGCCGAGCGCCAGAATGGCGACGCCGATGGCGACGAGCCCCCACACGAGCCAGAAGTACAGCCGGCTCTCCGGCAGCCGCGAACCGCGCAGATATGTCGACTTGAGGACGTCCGCAGCGAGCCGGCTGGTGTAGTCGACGATCCCGGTCGCCGCGCAGAACAGGGAGAACGCGCCGATCAGCCAGAACAGCACCCCGAACCAGCTGCCCACCTGGCCCTGTAGCGCCTCGCCTTCCTCCCGTATGAAGCCCACATCGTTGGAGAGACCCGGCGTGCCGAAGAGCGTGGAGTGCGCCAGCAGCGAGGCGAGCACGATGGTGACGATGGTGGTGAGGCCGAAGGTGATGGCCTGCTCGGTGTTGGCGAAGCGCCACCAGCGCTTCCACCGCAGGAGGTTCTCGCCTTCCGGGACGAAGACGTATCCGGCGGCCGAACCCGACCCGGCGTCCTCCTTGCCGGTCACCGGGCTGACCAGCCGGGGCACGTAGTGGCCCATGCCGAAGTCCTTGTCGCGGATCCAGTTGCTCTGGCACAGGTTCTGCCCGCCGCCGGCACCGGCGTAGGCGAGCGCTCCCATCAGCACGGCGACGCCGAGTTCACTGGGGAACCGACCGATGTGGGTAGCGGCCTGCGGCAGTTCCTTCCAGCTCGCCGCCTTGATCGCGAAGATCACCGCAAGGACGAAGAACCCGCCGATCAGAGCGACCTTGACGAACAGCAGCCGCTCCAGCGCTGTGTAGACGACCGGGGCGAGGGTGAGGATCGCGCCGATGAGCAGCAGCAGGCACACGGCGATGACGGTCGGCTCGCCGCCGAAGACGTAGGAGAGCATGGTGGCGGAGCCGGTGGCCCAGCCCGGCCACAGGTTCGCCGCGTACGTCAGCGCTGCCAGTACCGCGCCCCAGTGCCGCCAGTAGCGGTTGAAGCCGGTCATGGCCGTCTCTCCGGTGGCGAGCGTGTAGCGCTCGATCTCCATGTTGAGAAACCACTGGGTGACAACGCCTACGACCGCTCCCCACAGGAAGACGAGTCCGGCCTGAGACGCGATGTACGGCCAGAGGATGAACTCGCCCGAGGACAGGCCCACTCCGGCCGCGACGATGCCCGGGCCGATGATGCGCCAGGTCTTGAGCGGCGGGGCGGGCAGCGTGCGCACTTCGGGCAGCGGCAGGTGGCGGCTGTTCAAGGGGAAAGGTGCGGCGGCACGGTGGGGCGTGCCTATTTCGTCGTCCGCGTGCGTCATTGGGGAACGCCTCTCTTCGTCCGGTCGGACTGGCGGCCACGTAACATGACAGCAATCATTAAATGATTCGACGAAACTCGTCCAGGGGGTGTGCAGAGATCGTGGTGCAGTACCGGACCATGCATCAGCGCGTGGTCGACGAGCTCGGCCTGCGCATCGTGGGCGGCGCGTGGGAGCCGGGGCAGCCACTGCCCGTCGAGGACGTGCTCGCCACCGAAATCGGCGTCAGCCGCGGTGCGTTGCGGGAGGCGGTCAAGGCCCTCGTGGCCAAGGGAATGCTGGACGTACGCCCGCGCACGGGCACGCGCGTGCTGCCACCCGAGCACTGGAACCACCTGGACCGCGACGTGCTGCGCTGGCAACAGGCCGGTGACTCCGCGGCCTTGCTGCGCGACACCGGTGAACTGCGGCGGATCGTCGAGCCGGAGGCCGCCCGGCTCGCGGCCGGAAGGGCCGACCCCGGGGACATACAGGCCCTGTACGACGCCTTGGCGGCCATGGAAGCCGCGGCGGCCCGGCCCGGGCGCAGCGGCTATGTCGAGGCCGACACGGCCTTCCACCGCGCCTTGCTGGACGCGAGCGGCAACCGTCTCCTCGGCTCGCTGGGCCGGGCGATCGACATCGCGCTGGAACACAGCTTCGCGGTGAGCACGCAGACGCCCGGCGCTGTCGAAGCCTCGCTGCCGGCCCATCGCGCCGTAGTGGAGGCCGTCGAGGGCGGCGATCCCGCGGCGGCGTCGGCGGCCGTGCTGGGGATCATCGACTCCGCAGAGCGGGAGATCGCGGAGTCGCCCGGGCTGGCGCAGGGCTGAGGACTCGGCCTGCTGAACCCGGCCCTCCGCAGTGCCGGGGCGACGGCCAGTTGTACGGTTGGCGTCGTTCGCATTCTGAAAGAGCGGGAAGACGAGGTGACGTCCGATGCGGGCAGCCCGGCTGCATGAGTGGGGTGTCGGGGCCAAGATCGAGGACGTGCCGGACCCGGTACCGCCCGCGCACGGCGAGGCCGTGGTGGAGATGGAGGCGGCCGCGGTCACCCACCTCGATCTGACGTTGATGTCCGGGACCTTCGCCTACCGGCCCGCTCTCCCTTTCACCCCGGGTACCTCCGGCGTCGGCACTGTCGTCGCAGGCGACGACACCTGGCGTGGCCGTCGGGTCCTGGTCCGTGGCGGCGGCATCGGCCTGGAGCGCGACGGCACCTGGGCGCAGCACGTCACCGTCCCCGTCACCGCGTTGCGCGAGGTCCCCGCGAAGGCGGACGCACCGCTGACCGCCACCTGCTACTCGCCGCTGACCACTGCGTGGGCCGCTGTCGAGGTCGTCGGGAAGATTCGCAGTGGAGAACGCGTCGTCGTAACCGGTGCCTCCGGGGCCGTCGGCTCGATGTGCGTCCAGATGGCCGCCCGGGTTGGAGCCCATGTCACGGCCGTCGTCAGCCGGGAAGCCCGGACCGCGGCCGTACCCGAAGCCGCCGACGAGATCCTGGTCGGCTGGAACGAGGACACCGTCACCCGCATCAAGGAGGCCGGCGGAGCCGATGTGCTCCTCGATCCGGTCGGAGGCGACACCGTCCCCGTGTTCCTGCCCGCGCTCAACCCGGGCGCCCGAGCCGTCCTCATCGGTTACGTGCGCGGCAAGACCCTCACCGTCGACCTGCCCAGCCTCTTCGCGGCCGACGTCCGCCTCCTGCCCGTCAGCATGGTCCGCCAGCCCGTTCCCGACGCCACATTCTCGGCGCTCCTGACCGACCTGACCGAGAGCCGCCTCAGGCTGAACGCGACGGCGTTCCCCTTCGACCGGCTCGCCGATGCCATCGAGGCGCGGCGCACGGGCGGCAGCACGGGCACCGTCGCCGTCACTCTGTAGGCGGCGGCTGTCCGGCCGGTGCGCGCTCCAGCCGGCGTAGACGGCCGCCGTCCGGCCGGTCCCCGCTCAGCCGACGTAGGCCACAGCGCGGATCTCGACGCGCATCTCCGGAGTGGCAAGTCGTGGATAGATCAGCAGCGACGCGTAGGACCGCTCGTCGAGCAACCGGGGCGCGTGCTCGGACAACCAGGCGTCGCGAGCGCGCATGTACTCCGTCCGCTCCGCGGGGTCGGCCACGTACTGGTCGAACTGGACGATGTCGTCCATGCTCGCGCCCGCGTCGGCGAGCAGCGCGCGCACCCGGTCGAGGGTGACCCAGGTCTGCGCGGCGACTCCGTGCACCGGATCGCCCTGCTCGTCGGTCACACCGTCGATCCCGCTGAGGAAGACGAAGCCTCCTGCCGCGGCGCCCCGGCCCCACGGCTGCACAACGCCTCCATAGGTCAGTGCACCGAGCCCTCGCTTCGTCATGCAACACCCCTTCTTGCGTCGTCGGTCCGCCCGTTGACGGACCTCACTTGGCATCCCCGTGCGCCTCGGCCGGGGAACCCGCGACGTTCTGCACCATGAGGACGCGTACGCAGTCGGCGTCGCCCACCGCACGCCACCGATGCGGAGTACGCCCCGTGTAGCAGAGGCTGTCGCCCGGGCCCAGGCGGTGCACTTGCTGCCCTCGAGAGGTCTTCAGGTCGACCTCGATCGCGCCGTCCACCACGTAGAGGAACTCGTCGCCCGCGTGGTCGTAGTACTCCTCGAAGACCGACGGAGCGCGGGTGAACTCCACAGGGTGCACAGCGAAGCCGGCAGCGCCGAGCACACGGGCGACACCGGACGAGCTGGCCGCCACCGGCATCCCTTCTCCGCTGCGGACCAGGTGGACCCCCTCCTCCGCCCTGCCGGTCGCGGGCGGCCCGGCCGACAGCGCCAGGAGGGCCTGCTGGCTCGTGCCCAGAGCCCTGGCGATGCGGTGCAGCGACTGCATGCTGGGGCGGGCCAGGCCGCGCTCGAGCTGGCTGAGGAAGGGGTGGGACAGCTCCGATCGTTCGGCGAGTTCCACCAGCGTCAGCCCGCCCTCCTTGCGTAGCCGGCGGATGGCCGCACCGAGCTCGGTGCGCATCGCCATGTCCAGATCCGCCTGTGACTTGGTGCCCGTGGTGCGGTCCTTACGACCTGCGGACTGTGCTGGCATGGCGCATCCTTGCGGTCTCGGTGAGCGCTCCGGTCGGGACTGCGTACTACGTACTACCGGGAATGTGTTACTCCCAGGAAACAGCCGACCGCTACGGTCAATGTTGATGTGACCAACATTCTAGACATAGGTCGCTCGCCGCTCCTGCCTCCCAGCCACGAGGAGTTCGCATGCCCCCGGCCACCGCCGACCGCCCGCCGAGCGCATCCATGGACGCCGGTTTCCTCGATGCCATGGCCGCCCTCGCCGGGGGCGTCTGCATCGTCACCACCCTCGGCGAGGGCGGCCGCCCGGCGGGGTTCACGAGTACCGCCGCCATGAGTCTGAGCCGCAGTCCGCAGTTGCTGGCGATAGGCGTGGACGGCGCCGGCCGTACGCTTCCGCTCATCCGGCGCAGCGGCCGGTTCGCCCTCAACATCCTGGGCGCGGACGGGGAAAGCGTCGCCCGGCGGTTCGCCGGCCGCACCGCGGACCGATTCGCAGGGCTCGAATGGACACCGGACCACAACGGCCTGCCGCTGCTGACCGAGTACAGCTCGCACGTCCTCGCCTGCCGCGTCGAGGACGACGTGCCGGCCGGCGACCATCGTCTCCTGATCGCGGCCGTGGAGGCGATCACGCCCGGGCTGGGCGGGGCGACAGCGCTGGTTCACCTCGGCCGTCGGTACCACACGATCCCGTAGACCTCCGACCCCCTCAGAGAGCGCTTCGGCGGCTTCGCGCACCAGCCCCCGGCGAAAGGCACAGCGACAAGATGACGCCCACGACGATTCGCGGCGCACTGCTCCCCGACCGCTCCATCTGCGATCTACTCCTCGACGGTGGCCGGGTGACGGCCGTCGCCCCTCCCGGCGAGCTTCCCTCCGGCCCGTCCGAACTGGACCTCTCCGGATACCTCCTGCTGCCCGCCCCGGCCGAGCCCCACGCCCACCTGGACAAAGCCGGGACCTGGGATCTGGCCGGCGCACCGCCCTGCGATCTGCCCTCCGCAGTCGCCGCCTGGCGCCACTACGCCGAGTACGTCACCGAGGAGGACGTACGCGTTCGGGCCCGGCGCACACTCGACGACATGCTGGCCAACGGCGTGACGGCCGTACGCACCCACGCCGATGTGCTGCCCGGTGCCGACCCGCTGCGCGGCCTGCGGGCCCTGGTCAGGCTGCGCGAGGAGCTGCGCGGCCGGATCGATCTGCAGGTCGCCGTGCTGCACACCGACGCGCCCGACGAAGTGCTCTGCCAGGCGGTCGAGTTGGGGGCCGACCTGCTGGGCGGCTGTCCGCACCTGTCCGCGGACCCCGCTGCGGCCATCGAGCGCGTGCTGCGGCTCGCCGAGCAGTACGGCGTGGGTGTGGACCTTCACGCGGACGAGAACCTGTCCCCGGGTGCGACGGATCTGCGGCTGCTGGCGGATGCCGTGCGGCGACGCCCTTTCGCGGGGCCGGTGACCGCCAGTCACTGCGTCAGCTTGGGGGCCACTGATCCGCAGAAGGCCGCGCATATCGCCAAGGAGACTGCCCAGGCCGGGATCGGCGTCGTAGCACTGCCGATCACGAACCTCTACCTCCAGGGGCGCGACCGTCCGTCGCTGACTCCTCGTGGACTGACGGCCGTTCGCCCCCTGCTCGAGGCGGGAGTGACACTCGCCGCCGGCGGCGACAACATCCGCGACCCCTTCAACCCGGTCGGCCGCGCAGACCCTCTCGAGACCGCGGGGCTGCTGGTGACGGCGGGGCACCTAACCCTGGACGAAGCGGCCCACGCGGTGACGCACGGGGCCAGGTCCGTGCTGGGGTTGCCTGCGGCCGGTCCGTACGAGGGTGCCGTCGCCGACCTGTTGGCCGTGCGCGCGGGCTCTCTCTCGGAGGCGCTCGGAGCCGCGTGCCCGGATCGCATCGTGTTCAAGGCGGGCCGAATCATCAGTCGTACGACGATGGTTCGCGAGTTCTTCTAGCCATCGTCCAAGTCGACGACGGTCACGTCGGAGACATCGCGGCGAAACAATGAATGTTCATGCTATCAACATTCGTCCAACGTATTCGTCCAACGGGCCGTCGGAATGGGGATGACATGGTGGCCACACTCGGGACGGCGCTGCGCCTCGACGGCGTCGAAAAGCGCTTCGCCAACGGGACGACGGCCCTGGAGAAGGTGGAACTCGCCGTCGCCCCCGGGGACTTCGTCTCCATCGTCGGGCCCTCCGGCTGCGGCAAGTCCACCCTGCTGCGACTTGCCTCCGGGCTCGACCAGCCGACGGCCGGCACGGTGCACACCTCCGGAGACCGGGTCGGTTACGTCTTCCAGGACGCCACCCTGCTGCCGTGGCGCAGCGTCCTGGCCAACGTCGAACTCCCGGCCGAGCTGGCCGGAGCCGACAAGGCGGAGCGCCGCGAGCGTGCCAGGGACGTGATCCGGCTCGTCGGGCTCGAGGGGTTCGAGAAGCAACTGCCGGGACAGCTGTCCGGTGGCATGCGGATGCGGGTCTCGCTGGCGAGGGCGCTGATGATGCAGCCGACGCTGTTCCTCTTCGACGAACCGTTCGGTGCGCTGGACGAGATGACCCGTATGCGTATGCAGGAGGAGTTGCAGCGCATCTTCGCGGAGACCGGGTTCGCCGGGCTCTTCATCACCCACTCGGTGACGGAGGCGGTGTTCCTCTCGAACCGTGTCCTGGTCATGTCGGCGCGACCCGGCCGCATCGTCGCCGAATTCGATGTGCCGTTCCCCCATCCGAGGCCGCCGGAGCTGCGGTACGACCCGGGGTTCGCGCGTATCGCGGGCGAAGTGTCGGCCGCACTGCGAGGAGGAAGCCAGTGAGCACGGACACGACTCCCGCAGCGGATGCCGTCACGAAAACCGCCCCAGGAACGGATCATGGAGCGCCCTCCGGGCCGCCCGGTCCCGACACGGCGCGCACGGGTCGCCAGCGGGTGGTGCGCCTCGCCCCCGTCGCCTCGCTGGCCGTGTTCGTCGGCATCTGGTACGCCGTCAGCTACCTGCTGCTCACGCCCGAGCGCCGCTTCCTCGTCCCACCGCCCCACCAGGTGCTGAGCGTGGCGTTCCTGGACTGGGCGCGGCTGGAGCCGATGCTGCTCGCGTTGTCGCTGACCGCGCAGGTGGCCCTCGTCGGTCTGGTGATCGCCGCGGCTCTGGGTATCACGGCTGCGGTGCTGATGAGCCGGGCGTCCTGGCTGGAGCGGTCGCTGTACCCGTATGCCGTCGTGCTCCAGACGGTGCCGATCCTGGCGATCGTGCCGTTGATCGGCCTGTGGTTCGGTTTCGGTTTCACCAGCCGCGTGGTGGTCTGCGTCCTGATCGCGCTCTTCCCGATGATCGCCAACACCCTGTTCGGGCTGCAGTCCGTGGACCGGTCCCTCCACGACCTGTTCACCCTGCAGAAGGCAAGCCGCTGGGACCGCCTGCGCAAACTGGAGATGCCGGCCGCGCTGCCCTCTGTCTTCACCGGCCTGCGGACCTCGTCCGGCCTGTCGGTGATCGGCGCGATCGTCGGCGACATGTTCTTCAAGCAGGGCAGCCCGGGAATCGGAACGCTGCTCGACGTCTACCGCTCCCGGCTCCAGTCCGAGGAGCTGTTCGCCTCGATCATCCTCGCCTCGCTCTTCGGCGTCACCGTCTTCGCCGTCTTCAGCCTGATCGGCCGCCTCGCCGTCGGCTCCTGGCACGCCTCCGCCTCGGCGGACGAGCGCTGAACCGCCGCCCCACCTCTCCATGGAGACTTCCTTGCCACCTTCCTCCAAACGCCTTGCCTTGACGGGCGTTTCCTCCATATTCGTCCTGCTGTCGGCGACCGCCTGCGGTGCCGGAGCGGCCACGGGATCCACCGAGGATCTCAAGGCGGCCCCTGCTGCGCAGCGCCTCGACGGTGTGTGTCCCGACAAGGTCGTCGTCCAGATCGACTGGGAGCCGGAGGCCGAGCACGGGCCGCTCTACAACCTGGTCGGCCCCGGCTACACCGTCGACACCGACAAGAAGCGCGTCACCGGGCCGCTCGTCATCGGCGGCAAGGACACCGGCGTGAAGATCGAGATACGCGCGGGAGGCTCGGCGATCGGCTACCAGAGCGTCACCTCCCAGCTCTACCTCGACAAGAGCATCACCCTGGCGACCGTCACCACGGACGCGGCCATCGAGTCCTCCGCCGAACGCCCGGTCACGGCGGTCGCCGCACTGATGAAGAAGAGCCCGCAGATCCTGATGTGGGACCCGAAGACCCATCCCGACTGGCGCACCGTCGCCGACATCGGCAAGTCGAACGCCAAGGTCGTCTACCGCGACGGCAACGTCTTCATTCCGATGCTGGTCGACAAGGGCCTGATCAAGAAGAGCCAGCTCGACGCCAGTTACGACGGCTCGCCGTCGCGCTTCGTCGCGAACCCGGACATCGTGCAGCAGGGCTTCGCGACGGCCGAGCCGTATATCTACGAGCACGAGGTCGCCGCCTGGAAGAAGCCGGTGAAGTACCAGTTGCTCGCCGACGTCGGCTACAACGTCTACCCGCAGGCGCTGTCCGTGCGCAGCGGCGCGGTCGACGAGCTCGCCCCCTGCCTGAAGAAGCTCGTCCCCATCGTGCAGCAGTCCGCCGCCGACTTCGCGGCGAAGCCGGATGCCGCCATCGGCCTGATCGACGACCTGGTGAAGCAGTACAACACCAGCTGGGTCTACAGCAAGGGCACCGGAGAGTACGCCGCCAAGGAGATGGTGAAGCTCGGCATCCTCGCCAACGAGTCCGACGGCAGCATCGGCAGCTTCGACATGGACCGGGTCGGCAAGATCCTCGACACCGTCACTCCGCTGCTCACCAAGGACGGCGTCAAGGTCCCCGCGGACCTGACCGCCGACGACCTCGCCACCAACCGGTTCATCGACACATCGATTGGGTTGAAGTAATGGCCGAGCCCCGCACCCCTGCCGCACTCTCCGAAGAGGAACTGCAACGGCTGACCGGCCTGGTCGCCGACGAGCAGCCCGTCGCCGCCGCTGCCGACCGGGCGACACCGGGGCTCGAGGAGTTCTGCGCGGCCGCCGCCGAACTGATCGGCGCCGACGCCGTCGTGCGCGACGACACGTCCCTGGACAAGGCGTCGGTCGACTGGGCGCACATGTCGCCGATCCTGTCGGCGAAGCTGCCTGCCGGGCGCGCCGAAGTCGTGCTGCGCCCCACGTCGCACGAGCAGATCCCAGGCATCCTCGCTCTGGCCCACCGCCACCGTGTGCCGGTCACCGCGCGGGGCAAGGGCACCGGCAACTACGGGCAGGCGATCCCGCTGCGCGGGGGAGTGGTCCTCGACCTCACCGGCTGCGGTCGCATCCTGGACGCCGGCGACGGCTGGATCCGCGCCGAGGCCGGGGCGAAGATGTCCGACCTCGAGGCGCATGCCCGGAGCCTCGGGCAGGAGCTGTGGATGTTCCCGTCCACGTTCGGTACGACGGTCGGCGGCTTCCTGGCAGGCGGCAGCGGCGGTACGGGCTCGCTGGTGCACCGCACCAACGCCGAAGGCTTCGTACGGGAACTGACGGTGGTGCCGTGCACCGAGAACGCGGAGCCGTTCACGATGAATGGCCAGGACGCGCTGCCGTACATCCATGCGTACGGAACCTCCGGCGTCATCGCCACCGCGACCGTCAGCCTGCAGCGGGCCCGTGACTGGACCGGGTTGTTCGCGGCGTTCGACGACTGGCCATCCGCGACCGCCGCCCTCGCGGACCTGGTGCGTCTCGAACCCGCCCCGCGCCTGGTGTCGCTGGACGAGGCAGGACTGGTCGAGACGTTCCAGCCCGACCCCGCCCTCGACCCGGCCGCGCTCAGCGTCCGCGCCATCATCGAGGCCGAGGCAGAACCGGCTGCCCGGAAGATCGTCCTCCGGCACGGAGGACGCGTCCTCGAGGTCCGTCCGGCCCCCGAGGGACCCGCGCTGATCAGCTCACTCTCCTTCAACCACCCCACGTACCACCTGATGAAGGCCAAGGACGGCTACTTCCATCTGGAGATCTCCGGTGACGCACTCCTCGGGGACCCGGCCGAGGTGAGGAAGGTCTTCCCGGACACCCTGCTGCACCTCGAAGGGATGCGCTCCGGCACGGTAGGGATGCTCATGGCGCGGTACGAGGACGAACGGACGGTGTACGAAGGCATCGCTGCCCTTGCCGCCCTGGGGGTCGGGGTGCACGACCCGCACAACTGGTACGTGGACCGCCGCATCGAGCTCGTCCGGCAAGCAGCACGCGCGACCGACCCGCTGGGGCTGCTCAACCCCGGCAAGCTGCCCGCTGCCCCCACCCCCTGACTTGCAACGGAGCTGAGCACCATGGCGTTCACGAACTTCATCGACCTCAGCGGACCGGCCGTCGAGCAGCTCGGCGAGGACACGGTGGCCGTCCTGCCAGTCGGCGCGATCGAGCAGCACGGTCCCCATCTGCCGGTCGCCACCGACTACTACATCGCCCAGGCCGTCGCCGAGGGAGCCGCCCGCGCGGCCGGTGAGACCTGCGACGTCACGCTGCTGCCCGGCCTCGCCTATACCAAGTCCGACGAACACGCCTGGTCGGGCGGCACGCTGTGGCTCACCGCCCGTACGCTGCTTGCGGTCCTCGACGACATCGGCCGCTCCCTGGCCGCGGGCCCGATCCGCCGACTCGCCTTCCTCAACGCCCACGGCGGCAACAGCGCCCTGCTGGGTGTCGCGCTGCGCGAGCTGCGTACCCACCACGGTCTGCGCACCTTCCTGCTGCACGCCAGCCTCCCGGCCGACCAGGGCGGCGCCTCGGCCGCCGGTGAACTCGGGCTCGGCGTGCACGGCGGGCTCAAGGAGACCTCCGCCATGCTCCATCTGCACCCCGATCTGGTCGACATGGAGCTCGCCCGGCGCAGCGTCCCGGAGCACCTCACGGCGTACGAGCACATCGGATTCGGCAAGTCCGTGTCGTTCGGCTGGACGAGCGACGACTTCGAGACGGGCAACGGCGTCATCGGCGACCCGACCGGCGCCGACGCGGAGTCCGGGCGCAAACTCATCGAGGCCGCCGTCGCGCAGAGCGCCGCTGCCTTGCGTGAATGCGCCCGGTTCCTGCCCGGCGCGGGCGGTGCGCGGCGAACCATGTGAGCTTGTGGCGGGCTCGCCGACGGGGCCTCCTCGGCCGGCGTCTGGCGGCGGCCTGGTGGCGGAAAACACTGGCAGTCTATATAGGTGCGTGATACATCTTCATTTATGGAAGAGGAACACCAGGCGGGCGATGTGGTCGCGTTCCTGGACGGTCTGGCGCTGCTGGCCGTCCGGCATCTCACGGTCCGGGACATGAGCATCACGGCGGCGGCGACGCTGAGCCGCCTGGCCCGTAGCGGCCCCGTTCGGCTGACGAAACTGGCCGAGAGTGAAGGGGTCTCCCAGCCGTCGATGACGCAGCTGGTCCAACGCCTGACGAAGCAGGGCCTGGTGAAGCGGATCAGCGATCCCGACGACGGGCGGGTCGTGCTGGTGAGCATCACCGACAGCGGCCGCCGGCTCTCGGAGGAGCGCCGGCGCAAGCGTGGCGAAAGGTTTGCCGACCTCCTCGAGACCCTGCCGGCCGAGGACAGGCAGGCACTCGCCGACGCGGCCCGGGTCGGGCTGCCCGTGCTCGGGCGGCTGGTGGAGAGCGCTCTGCGCGCCGAGAACCCAGCCGACGACACCTCTTCCTGACCCAACGCCAGTACACGCACGCCGACTGGAGATTCGCTTGTCTTCGCATCAAGGCACCGTCAGCCCGTTCCGGCAGCCCAAAGCCGTGTGGGCCGTGGCATTCGCCTGCGTGATCTCGTTCATGGGCATCGGCCTCGTCGACCCCATCCTGCCGTCCCTCTCACACGACCTGCACGCCACACCCAGCCAGGTGTCGTTGCTGTTCACCAGCTACCTCGTGGTCACCGCCGTCGCCATGCTGTTCACCGGCTTCGTCTCCAGCCGGATAGGCGCCAAGCGCACCCTCGTCGCGGGCCTGACCGTGATCGTGGTCTTCAGCGCCCTCGCCGGAGCCTCCGGCAGCATCAGCGGCATCGTCGGTTTCCGGGCCGGCTGGGGCCTGGGCAACGCCCTGTTCATCGCCACGTCCCTCGCGGTCATCGTCGCGTCCGCGAGCGGTGGCTTCGCCGGGGCGATCATCCTCTACGAGACGGCGCTGGGCGTCGGCATCGCCGTCGGCCCGCTGCTGGGCGGTGTGCTCGGCGGCATCAGCTGGCGCGGGCCGTTCTTCGGGGTCGCCGTGCTGATGGCGATCGCCCTCATCGCCACCCTGGTCCTCGTCGAGCCCACGCCGACTCCCGCCCGCAAGACGTCGATCGCCGCCCCGCTCAAGGCCCTGCGCCACCGCGGCCTGCTGACCATGGGCCTGACGGCACTCCTCTACAACTGGGGCTTCTTCACGGTCCTCGGCTACGCGCCCTTCCCCATGGACCTGGGCACCCTGCAGCTCGGCTGGGTCTTCACCGGATGGGGGTTGATGGTCGCCGTCTTCTCCGTCTGGGGCGCTCCCTGGCTGCAGGCGCGTCTCGGCATCGCCAAGGCTCTCTACCTCAACCTGGCGCTCTTCGCCGTGGACATCCTGGTCATCGCCCTGTTCACCGACTCCCTTGCGACGCTGATCATCGCGGTGATCGTGGCGGGTGCCTTCATCGGCGTGAACAACACCATCACCACCCAGGCAGTGATGACCGTGGCACCGGTCGAACGGCCCGTCGCCTCGGCCTCCTACGGCTTCGTCCGCTTCATCGGCGGCGGCCTCGCCCCGTACGCCGCGGGCAAGCTCGCCGAGCACTACGACATCCATGCGCCGTTCTACGTCGGTGCCCTGGCAGTGGCACTCGGCATCGCCGTACTCGCCACCGGCCACAAGCTGCTCGCCGCGGCCGAGCGCGCCCAGGTCGCCGAGGCCGCGGGCCAGGCCCCCGAACAGCGGGAACACGAGACGCTGGAGCGGCAGGCCGTGGCGGAGGACGTCGGCTCGGCCAGCTGAGAGGATGAGGACGATCTGACGCAGGGGGTCCGGCAGCACGCCGGGCCCCCTGCGTCTGCACTGGCTGTCCCCGGGCTATTCCCGTGGGCGACGTCGTGAGCGGCGGTCGACGTACAGACGGCCCACGACCACCCCGAGATGGATGACCACGCCCACCGCCACCAGCCAGGACAGGATGATCATCACGACGCCGATGGGGCCGTACTTCTTCTCGTTGACCACGATCGCCGAGGAGAAGTAGAAGGAGGAGAAGACCCCGAGTCCCGCCCAGCAGACGCCGGTGGCCAGGGCCGCCGGGAACAGGGTGCGCCAACGGACCGCTCCCGCCAACAGCACGTCCATGCTCCACCACCAGAACAGCGTCGCCATGACGAGGCCGAACAGGGTCTGCAGCAGCGCCCCGCCGATCGCGCCGCCGAGCGCCCTGCCGATCGCGGTCTGTACCGCAGCGTAGGCGAGCAGGGATGCGAGCCAGCAGAGCTGTGCCACGACGTCCCGCCAGCCCCGGACCGGGACGTCGAAAACCTTCTGGTACCAGGTCTGCAGGACCCCGACGACCGCCACGGCGCCGACGACCAGGAGGGCGGCGCTCGCCGCCGTGAGTGTGACTCCGCCGTCGCCGTGTGTGAAGAGGGATGCCACGGCCTGAGCCGCCTCATGGTTCAGGCCGAGCCACTTGGCGACCACAACAGCGGCGTCAGTACCGGCTGCCGCAGTGACGACGATGAGGGAAGGGAAGAAGCACATCAGTGCGAGCGCGGACAGCTGAAACGAGTTGCCCAGGAAGTCGAGAGCGTTCAGCCGGCTCCACAGCGTGCCCACCTCGCTCGCTCTCAGGCGCTGGGCCGCATCCTCGTACCTCCGGTCGAGATCCATCCGCATGACGAGCTTGCGCCCGCGCCACCACTCGCGCGGGCCGTGGGGCATCCTGCGGCCTGTCATGCAAGGAAGTGAACCCGCTGAGCGCTGCCGCCGCACCGGGCGGACGGGGGGTCGGGTGAACGCGCACGGCCGTTTGGCGTGACGGGTCCGGCACCCGGGGCACTGCCTCTGCACTTCGGGTTCGCGGAGCGTCCATGCGGCTCTGGTGCCGTACTCACCCGGGCGCCGGGCCGATCGACTCCAGCTCCGCGAACGCCTCCACGGCCCGCGTCTTGCCCGTGACGATGATGACGTCGCCCGGCTGGACGACCGTCTCCGCGGTCGCATGGGTGAAGTCGGCACCGGGGCGTTTGATGCCGACGACCGTCACCCCGTACGTGCTGCGCACCCGGCTCTCCCCGAGCGGCACCCCGCCGACGACCCTCGGGGCGAGCGTCTTGATCAGGGCGTAGTCGCTGTCGAACGCGATGAAGTCCATCATGCGGCCGGTGACCAGGTGGGCGACTCGCTCGCCCATCTCGTGCTCCGGCAGGACGACATGGTGCGCCCCGATGCGTTCGAGGATCTGGCCGTGCTGGCGGGTGGTCGCCCGGGCCCAGATGTTGGGCACGCCCGCGTCGACGAGGTTGGACGTGGCCAGGATGCTCGCCTCCAGGTCGGTACCGATGCCGACCACCGCCCGGGAGAACTGCCCGATGCCGAGCTGTTCCAGCGCCTGAGGGTCGGTGCAGTCCGCGGCGGCGACGTGGGTCAGCTGGTCGCCCGTCTTCTGCACGATGCCGGTGGCGAAGTCGATGCCGAGCACGTCCCACCCGCGCCGCATCAGCTCCAGTGCCAGCGAGCGGCCGAAGCGGCCGAGGCCGAGCACGGCGACCTTGGAGTCGCCGGCCGGACGCTCGCCTGGGACGGGGTGCCGACGGCGCCGCACACGCAGGTTCTTGAGGTGGTCAGCCAATGACGGGTCGCTCCTCGGGAAGTGTGTAGCGGCGGTCACGCGCTCGGAGGGCGAGTGCGGAGGCGAGAGTGATCGGGCCGAGGCGCCCGGCGAACATCAGGACGATGACGGTGAGTTGGCCTGCCGCGGACAGGTCGCCAGTGATGCCGGTGCTCAGCCCGACCGTGCCGAAGGCCGACACGGACTCGAACAGGACCGCCTCGGGCGGTTCCGCCGTCGTGGTGAGCAGGACCAGCGTGCCCGACATGACGAGCGCCACGCCCAGGAGCGCCACGGTGAGGGCCTGGCGCAGCGCCGACTCCGGGATCCGGCGGCCCATGACGTCCACGGCGGTACGCCCGCGGATCTCGGCCAGGATCGCAGCCCCCAGCACCGCGAACGTGGTGACCTTGATGCCGCCCGCGGTGCCCGCGCTGCCGCCGCCGATGAACATCAGCACACAGATACCCAGCAGGGTGGCCGGGTGCATCGCGCCGGTGTCCACGGTGTTGAAGCCCGCGGTACGCGCACTGGCGGCGGCGAAGAACCCGTTGAGCAGCTTGTCCCCCCAGGTCATGGGGCCGAGCGTCCCGGCGTTGTTCCACTCCAGTAGGCAGGTCATCACGGTGCCGACGACGAGCAGAGCCGCGTAGGTGGCGAGCGTGAGCCGGGTGTGCAGGGACCAGCGGTGCCTGACCCCGCCGCGTACGCCGGCCTGGCCGACCCGAAAGAGCTCCAGCAGCACGGGGAAACCGAGGGCGCCGAGCAGGCAGACGGCGGCGATCGGCACGATGATCCAGCCGTCGTGCGCATAACCGATGAGGTTGTCATCGCGCAGCGCGAAACCGGCGTTGTTGAAGGCGGAGATCGAGTAGAAGACGCCGTGGTAGACGGCTTCGCCGGGCGCTTCTCCGTGGCCGAAGTGGAACCGAGTCGTCAGATACGCGGCCAGGGCGAACTCGATGACGAGCGTGGTACCCGCGATGCCCAGGAGCACTCGGCGGATGTCGGCCACGCCGACCGTCCCGGTCTCGGCCTGCGTGCTGAGCTGCGCACCCAGCCGGAGCCGGCCCGCCACGAGCAGGCCGAGGAGGGAGGCGAGCGTCATGATCCCGAACCCGCCGACCTGGATCAGGGCGATGACCACGACTTCGCCGAACACGCTCCAGTGACTGCCGGTGGGGACGATGGCGATGGCGCCGCTGGCCGCTCCCGTGGAGGTGAACAGGGCGGTCAGCACGGTGGTGCTTCTGCCGGGCGCGGTGGCGGCCGGGAGCATCAACAGGGCCGCACCCACGACGATGAAGAGCGCCAGGGCCAGTACAGCGGCACGGGTCGGTTGCGCGGCCAGCCGAGACCACAAGGCCCGAGTCGCACCCGCGGCCACCACCCACCTCCCGGACTTCCCGACGCCATACCTCGGCGGTGCTGCCCTGCCCCGCCGCCTGGTCAGTGATCACTGCGGCGGGGGCAGTACTGGACAGCATCTCTGCTAAAAGGGGCATATGGAACGCGGCACGGCGTCGAGAGGCACCGAAGATCACGAGAAGAACCGGCGGGGTAGCGCCTTCAGTGGATGCGGCGCCCCCGAGCGTCCGGCACCCCGGACTTCCGGAAGAAGTACGTGTTGATCTGATCGCGCCACTCCCGGGCGCTGCGGATCTGCTCCTCGTAGCGCTCCGCCGCCCGCGCGTGCCCCGCCGGGTCCACCAGGCCCGCCAGCCCGGCCCACACCCGGCGTGCCTCCTCGACCTCCTCCACGCCGTCGAAGTGCGTGTCGTAGATGTGCTGGATCACCGTTTCACCGCCGTGCAGCACATGCTCGTACGGCACGTGGTGGAAGAAGAGCAGCAACTCGTCCGGACATGTCGCGGGCGACTCGTACACCTCAGCCCACGGCTTGGCGTACTGCCCGGCGAACCCGGTGCCGGTCGCCTGGCTGCGGTCGACACCGATCCCGTCCCGGTCGGCGAAGTGGTAGGTGCCCCAGGGGCTGTACTCGTAGCCGTCCACGCTCGGCCCGTAGTGGTGGCCCGGCTGCACCATGAAGCCCACGCCGAGCGGCGCCGTGTACTTCTCGTACGTCGGCCAGGAGCCGTCCAGGACCGCGTGCAGCCCGCTCCGCAGCCGCGCGGGATCGGCGCTCTCCTCCGGAGCGAACGTCAGCTCGATCCACTCGTCCAGGACGGCGCGGGCGTCCGCGTCCGGCCGCCAGGCCAGCCGGCCGACCGCGTACAGGTTCGCCTGCGCCAGGGGATGCCCCGTCCAGAACGGGTCGTCGCCGGAGCTCGACACCGCGACAAGTCCGCCGCCGCGCGCAAGGTCCCCGACGCTCGGCCCATCCCCGCCCTCGGGCTGGAACCGCAGCGCCTCGCTCCACATCGGCCCGAGCCAGCACACGTGCCGCTGCTGTCCCGTGTACTCCTGGGTGGCCTGAATCTCGACCGCGAGCCGGGTGTTCGGCATCGCTCCGATCACCGGCGATACGGGCTCGCGCGTCTGGAAGTCCATCGGCCCGTGCTTCACCTGGAGCACCGCGTTCGGCGCGAACTCTCCGTCCAGCGGCGCGAAGTGGTCGTACGCCGCGCGCGCCCGGTCCGTCGAACGGTCCCGCCAGTCCTGCCGGTGGTTGTAGACGAAGGCCCGCCAGTGCACCGTCCCGCCGTACGGGGCGAGGGCTGCCGCCAGCATGTTGGCGCCGTCCGCGTGGCTGCGGCCGTAGCTGAACGGGCCCGGCTGCCCCTCGGAGTCGGCCTTCACCACGTACCCGCCGAAGTCGGGAATCGCCTCGTACACCCGGCCGGTCGCCTCCGCCCACCAGCGACGCACCCCCTCGTCCAGCGGGTCGGCGGTGGTCAGGCCGCTGAGTACGACGGGCGCTGCGAAGGAGACGGACAGGTGCGCCCGGATTCCGTACGGGCGCAGGGCGTCCGCGATCGCGGCCACCTCGCCGATACGGTCGGTCAGCAGGTGCGCCTCCGCCTCGTGCACGTTCACGTTGTTCACGGAGACCGCGTTGATGCCGCACGCCGCCAGCAGCCTGCCGTAGCAGCGCACCCGCTCCAGTTCGTCCCGCGAGCCCCGCGCGCGCCCGTCCTGCCAGAACAGCGAGCCGCCCGAATAGCCGCGCTCCACCTGGCCCATCACCGGATGCACGGCCACGTTGTCCCAGTGGTCGAGCATCCGCAGCGCCAGGGCCGGACGGTGCACCTCGCGCGTCCGCTCGCCCTGGAAGACGGCCTCGCCGAGCCGCACCACGTGGAACAGCCCGTACAGCAGCCCGGCCTGACCGGCCGCCGTCACCGATGTGACGCCGTCGGCCCGCACGAGTGCGAACCCCTCGTCCCCGAGCCCGTCCGGGTCGCCCTCGACCAGCTCCAGCACCAGGTCATACGGCGCGTCCGGCTCCTGCCCGTCTCGTACGACCTGACCTCCGAACCGGTCGCAGGCGTACGCCACTTCACCGTGCACCGTGTCCACCAGCGGGCCCGTCCCGGAGATCAGCGTCCTCCGGGAGCCGAGCGGGCGGAACGCGGTGGGCGGCAGCCACGCCGGGGCGACGCCGCTGGGCAGCGCGGGTACGGGTATGGGTGCAGTCACGAAAACCCCTGGTCAATGCGTGCTTGATGGGACTGGGCCGAGCGGCTCAGCCCCGGGAGAAAGCGGTGGAACTACTGAAGGCCCTGGAACTACTGAAGGCGCAGGACGGACACCCCGCGCGGATCCAGCGTGATCGCCTCCCCGCGCTCCACCTGCTTGCCGGTGAGCAGGTCCACGGCGGGCGCGTGCGTGGTCACGGACACCGAGTCGGGCGCGTGGTTGAGCAGGAAGAACAGACGGGTGCCGTCGGGCGCGGTGCGGGACGCGGTCTCGACGGAGGAGTGGTCGGCGTACGGGCCGACCAGGTCGTGGCGGGCGAGGACGCGGCGTACCACCCAGTCGACGCCGGGCTGGTCGAGCGCGGTCGCGACGTACCAACCCTCGCCACCGCTCTCACCGAACGGGTGCCGGGTCACGGCCGGGGTGCCCGCGTAGAAGTCGTCCTGGTAGGTGCCGACCGGCTCGGCGCCCTGCGGCAGCACGATCTCGAACACCAGGCGTGCGTCGGTGCTCAGCGCCTCGTCGCCGGTCCCGAGCACGACCGGGTTGACGACCTCGGCCGGGCGCGAGTCCCACTCGTCCACACGGACGCCCATCAGGCCGGCCAGCGGTCCGGGGACGTCGGTGAGGAAGGCGTTGTCGTGCTCGTCGACGCGGCCGGAGAGGAAGGTCGTCAGGACGGTGCCGCCGCGCTCCGCCACGGCCTCCAGACGGGTGGCGAGATCGCCCTTCACCATGTGCAGGGCGGGTGCGAGGACCACGTCGTACGGCGTGAGATCGGCCGTGACCGGGACGACGTCCACGTCCGCGCCCGCCTCACGGGCGGCGCGGTAGTACGCGTGGACGACCTGCTGGTAGCGGACCAGGCGGGACGGCCCGTCGGAGATCTCCAGGGCCCACCAGCTGTCCCAGTCGAAAAGCAGGGCAGTACGGGCCGGGGTGCGGGCGCCGAGCGCGACCGTCCCCAGCTCCTCCAGCTCCCGTCCCACCTCGGCGACCTCGCTGAACACGCGGGTGTCGTCACGTCCGGCGTGGCCGATGACCGCCCCGTGGTACTTCTCGCAGGCCCCGCGCGAGGCGCGCATCTGGAAGTAGAGGGCGGCGTCCGCGCCGTGGGCGACGGCCTGCCAGGTCGCAAGACGCAGCTCACCCGGGCGCCTGAGCGGGTTCACATCGCGGCAGGCGGTCGTGGACGGCGTCTGCTCCATGAGCCAGAAGGGCGCACCGTCCTTGAGGCCGCGCATCAGGTCGTGCCCGAGGGCGGCGATGGTGGGCGGGGCGTCGAGCGGCGGGTAGCTGTCCCAGGACGCGAAGTCGAGATGGGGCGCCCAGCGGTGGTAGTCCAGCGGACGGTACATGCCCATGAAGTTGGTGGTGACCGGGGTTTCCGCGTCGTGGCGGCGGATCGCCTCCTTCTCGGCGCGGAAGCAGCCGAGGAGGGCGTCCGTCATGAAGCGGTGGTAGTCGAGGGTGATGCCCTGGAATGCGGTGTGGTCGGGGCCCCGCCAGTGCTCGGTGAGGGCGCTCGGCGGCTCGATCTCGAACCAGTCGGTGAAGCGGTGCGACCAGAAGGTCGTGCACCAGGCGTCGTTGAGGGCGTCGAGCGTGACGTACTGCTCGCGCAGCCAGGTGCGGAAAGCGGCGGCGCACAGGTCGCAGTAGCAGGCGCCGCCGTACTCGTTGTTGATGTGCCAGGCGAGCAGGGCCGGGTGGTCGGCGTAGCGCTCGGCGAGGCGGCCCGCGATCGCGGTGGAGAGCCGGCGGTACGCCGGTGAGCTGGGGCAGAAGTTGTGCCGCTGGCCGTAGCCGTGCCGGCGGCCTTCGAAATCGGTGCGGTTGACCTCGGGGTGAGCGAGGGCCAGCCAGGGCGGGAGGGCGGCGGTGCCGGTGGCGAGGCACACGCGCCGGCCCTCGGCGGCCGCCCGGTCGAGGATGCGGTCGAGGACGGTGAAGTCGTAGGCGTCCTCGGCGGGCTGCGTTAGCGACCAGGAGAAGACACCGACCGTGAGGGTGTCGATGCGGGCCTGGTCGAAAAGGCGGTGGTCCTCGTCCCAGACGGGTTCGGGCCACTGCTCGGGGTTGTAGTCGCCGCCGTAGGGGATCTTGTCGGAGCGGGGCACGGTCATGCGGTGAAGTCCTCCTGGGTTTCGGCGATCACCGGGCGGCTGGTGTTCAGCAGGGACAGCAGCAGTGGGGCGGCCAGCAGGGCGGGCAGAGCCTCGGTGAGCAGCACCGTCAGCCCGCCTGCCAGGACGAGCAGCGAGAGTGCGCCCAGGGTGGCCTTGCCATGCCGGAACAGGAAATACGCGGCGAGGCGCGCGGTGTCGCGGCCGCGGAAGGCGAACAGCGAGGTGAGCACGAGCGCGTGCGCACCCCACAGGAGCGAGGCCAGGCCGATCACCACGAGCAGCACCGCCCACCAGCCCGGCAGGCCCGTGGCATGGAAGTGGGCTAGCGATACGGCGATGACGGTGAGCCAGGCGAGCAGCGGCGCCCACAGCTTCAGCACCGGCAGGGCGTTGAGCCGCCAGCCGCGCCAGAAGGCCCGGGCCGGGTGGAGTTCGGTGAGGTCGCGGCTGCGGTGGTGGAGAGCGTACAGAGCGGCGGACAGAGCGGGGCCGAGCGGCACCAGACAGACGGCGGCGAGCGGCAGGTTGGACGGGTCTGCGCCGAGGAACAGCAGGGGGACCAGGCCGGGCGAGGCGGCTGCGAGCAGCAGCGCCTCAATGATGAGCAGGGTGTGGACGAAGGCCGACCCCCGGGACAGCAGCCCGGTACCGAAACCCTGCCCCTTCCCGCCCCGCGCGCCTTGAGCCTGCACCTCTGCCTCCGCGTCCGCCCGCGCCTCGACCGTGCTCACGCCTGCGCCTCCCGCCCCAGCAGCCGCCGCTCGTCCCACCATTCGGGCGTCTCGTCCGCGGCCGGTTCCAGCTCGACCAGGGTGACCTCGTGCCGGGCGAGCGTCAGATCGAGGTCGACGCGACCGTCGGCGGTGACGGCGGGGCGCCAGTGGGTGCGGGCCGGCTCGGCGGCCTCGTGGAGCAGGTCGAGCGCGCGGCTGCCGGGCGAACGCGGGCTGCCGAGCTCGCGCCAGGCCGCGTACGCGTTGCCGCGCTCCTCGTCGACGCTGGAGCGGTGGGCGTACACGCCCGCGCCGCCGACCGGCACGGAAAGGCGCACCTGGTGCCGCTCGGGGCCGGCACTCACGGCCGTCTCGTCGACCGGCGCCCAGGCCAGCACCGTGACCCGGCCGCTCGCCGTGTCCCTGGTCACCAGGTGGTCGTCCCCGCGCGCGAGCAGCTGCTCGCCCATCCGCGCCAGGAACGCGTACAGGTGGAAGGTCGGCTTCTTGACCTGGCGATGCGTCAAGAGACCGAAACCGCCATGGAAGAGCGCAGTCGGGATCCCCACCTCCTCGAACATGTCGCTGAACGTCCAGTACGAGAAGGAGTCCACCAGGTCGCCGCCGTTCGCGAGGACCGGAGCCATATACGCGGCGTGGAACGCGGTGTCGTGGATCGGGTTGTCGGGGCGGTACGAGGAGTTGAACTCGGTGATGTGGACGGGGACGTCCGCGAACCGGGTCCCCTGGAGCTGACGCCGCGGGGTCGCGAACTGCTCAAGCAGCCGCTCTGCCGGGGCGAGCGTCTGGTGGACACCGAACGGCACGTGCTGGGCCGGGCCCGAGGTGTAGGCGTGCCGGGAGACGAAGTCGACGGGAACCTCCCGCTTCTCGGCGAACTCCGCGAACCGCACCATCCACTCGTCCGAACCCGGCGAGATCGCCGGGCCGCCGACCTGGAGGGCGGCGTCCACCTCCTTCACCGCATGCGCGGTCGCCTCGTAGAGCCGGTGGTACGCCGCTTCGTCCGCGCCCTCCCAGAAGTCCTTCAGGTTCGGCTCGTTCCAGACCTCGATCGGCCAGGTGCGGACCTCGTCCAGGCCGTACCGGTCGATGAGGTGCCGCAGCGTGGCGCGGACCATGGCGGTCCATTCGCCCATGTCGCGCGGCGGCGTGACGTTGCCCCGCCACCAGAACACCGTCTGGCCGCCCGAGGCCAGCGCCTCGGGCATGAAGCCCAGCTCGAGGAACGGGCGGATGCCGAGCTCCAGATAGGCGTCGACGACCTGGTCGAGATAGGTGAAGGAGTGGTGCGTGCGCTCCTCGCCCTGCCAGGTGTAGGGCCGGTGGATGCCCATGCCGTCGCTGAACAGGCCGTGGCCACGGATGTGCCGGAAGCCGATCTCCCGCTGGATCACGGCGAGGGAGTCCTGGTAGTCGCGGCGCAGGGCCAGCTCCATGCGGCCGGTGCCGACGCAGCGCCGCCAGGCGTCCGGGAAGATCCCGGACGCCTGCACGGGGACCTCGGTGGCCGAGGTGGTCATCCATGCTCCTTCTGGAAGCGTTCGTACGCCTTGTTGTGCATGTCGATCAGGCGGTCGGAGTTCTTGGCCTTCAGCTCGGCGACGTACTTGTCCCACTCGGACAGCGGGCGCTTGCCGAGGATGAACTTGAGGGTGTTCTGGTCGACGTGGGCCTTGAGCGGGGTCTCCCACAGGGCGGCCTGCTCCTGCTCGGTGGCCTGCAGCGGGTGCGGCGGCGCGATGGGCAGCAGCTTGCGGTTCGCCATGGACTCCTGGAACTTCTTCTCCGCGTCGGTGAAGGACGAGGAGACCAGGGACCACTTGCCGCCGTAGGAGAACACGCCGTCGGTGAAGCCGAAGTCGCGCTGGAGGTCCTTGTCACCGCCATCGGGGTTGAGATTGAGGAAGTTCACGCCCTTGCCGAGCGTGTACGAGCCCGCCCCGGCCTTGTTGTACGTGGTCCCCTCGACGCCCCACTTGGTGAACTCCTGGCCCGCGTCCGAGTACCAGAGCCAGTCGACGAACTGCATCAGGGCGACGAAGTCGTCCCGCTTCAGCGCGTCGGCGTTGATCATGATGCCGTTCTCCAGGCGGCTGCCGGCGAGGACCTCCCCGGCCGGGCCGACGGGGAGCGGCAGCAGGTCCATCCGGGCGCCCTTGATCTTCTTGGCGATGTCGGTGTTGTAAGTGACGAGCTCCTGCGGGTTGCCGCTGATGGCGAAGGAGTTCCCGTTGAGCAGCTTCTTCTTCGCGTCGTCGTCGGACTGGGTGAAGCCCTCGGGGTCGATGAGCTTCTCGCTGACCATCTGGTGCAGGAAGGTCAGCATCTTCTTGTACTGGTCGGTGGCGCCCGTGAAGACGAACTTCTTGGTGTCCGGGTCCCAGCCGGCGTTGGAGATGTAGCCCCAGCCGCCCGCAGTGTCGTACGCCTGGCCGAGGTAGTTGAGGAAAGCGCCGCCAGGGTTGGGCTGGCCCCAGCGGTCGGACATCGGGTAGACGTCGGGGTAGGCCTCGCGCAGGGCCTTGAAGACGGTGTGCACCTCGTCCCAGGTGGTGGGGGCGGACAGGCCCTCCTTCTCCAGGATGTCGCCGCGGATCGTCAGCGAGTAGCCGACCTTGACCTTCTCGTGCAGGCCGGGCAGCAGGTAGAAATTGCCGTCGGCCTGGCGGATGCTGTCCAGGTCCCCCTCAAGACCCCACTTCTTCACCTTCTCCTGGAAGTTGGGCATGAGGTCGAGGTACTCGCTGACCGGGAGGATCGCCTTGGAGGCGACGAACTGCGACTCCTGGCCCGGGTACGTCTTGGAAATGATCAGCGGCGCGTCACCGGCACCGATCAGCAGGCTCTTCTTCTTGTCCCAGTCGCTGGCGGGGACGCCTGTGACCTTGAAAGTGACGTTCGTGCGGCGGGTGACCTCCTTCCACAGCAGCCAGCTGTCCTTGCGCGGGTAGTGCGGCATGTCGAGGTGCAGGAGGGAGAAGGTCAGCGCCTTCGTGGCCTTGAACTGGTCGCCGGTGCCGTACTTGTCCATGGCGCCGACGCGCTTCTTGTCCAGGCTCTTGCCGCCTTCGTCGTTCTCACCGCTGCCGCAGGCGGACAGCGTGGTGACGCTCAGGCCGGCGAAGAGCGCGGCGCCGAGCAGTTGTCTGCGGGAAAGCCCTCCGGTGTTCTGCACCGATAACTCCCTTGTCTCCGTAGGGTCTTGCTGCTGAAGAAGGACTTGCTCATGAAATGGATCTGATGGTGGGTGGGCGATTGCCCGAGGTCAGCCCTTGACGGCGCCGAGCATCACGCCGGACACGAAGTAGCGCTGGACGAAGGGGTAGACCAGGAGGATCGGCAGCGCGGTCAGGATGATCGTCACGGACTGGATGTTCGCGGCGACTTCCATCATCTGCTCGGTGTCGGCGCCGACGGAGGCACCGCCGGTGGCGCCCGCGATCATGTTCCGCAGGTAGACAGTGACCGGCATCATCTCCCGCTCGTCCATGTACAGGAACGCGCCGAACCAGGAGTTCCAGTACGAGACCGAGTAGAAGAGCGTCATCGTCGCGATCACCGCCTTGGAAAGCGGCAGGACGATGCGCAGCAGGATGCCGTACGTGGACAGTCCGTCGATCTCGGCGGCCTCCTCAAGCTCGCGCGGCAGGTTCTCGAAGAACGCCCGCATCACCAGCAGGTTGAAGACGCTGATCGCGTTCGGCAGCACCAGGGCCCACACGCTGTTCTTCAGGCCCAGCTCGCTGATCAGGATGTAGTTCGGAATCAGGCCGCCGGAGAAGAACATCGTGAAGACGGCGATACCCACCAGTGCCCCGTGGCCCCGCAGATGCCGCTTCGACAGGACGTAGGCGTACATCGTGGTGAAGATCATCGACACCACGGTGCCGACCACCGTGTACAGCACGGTGTTGCCGTAATTGCGCCAGAACATGCCGTCGGACACGACGAGGTCATACGTGGTGAGGTTGAAGCCCACGGGCCACAGCTGCACATCGCCGGCCCGGATGTGCTCCTCCGAACTGAAGGAGCGGGCAAGGATGTTCAGGAACGGGTACAACGTCACCGCGACCACGCCGGTGAGGATCAGGGCGTTGATCCCCTGGAAGACCCGGTAGCCGCGGCTGACCTGGTGGACGGAGCCGCGGCGCCGGGGCGCCTTGCCGGTCGGCTTCGGGTCGGGGCGGCGATCGGTGTCATGGGCCAGCGTTACCACAGGCTCGTCCCCACGGCTCGGCGCGAAGCCTGGTTCGCGGTAGTGATCAGGATCAGGCCGATGATCGCCTCGAAGAGGCCGATCGCGGCCGCGTAGCTGAAGCTGTTGGACTCAAGTCCCGTGCGATACAGGTATGTCGAGATGACGTCGGCGGTCGGGTAGGTCAGCGGGTTGTACAGCAGCAGGACCTTCTCGAAGCCGACCGCCATGAACGTGCCGATGTTGAGGATCAGCAGCGTGATCATGGTGGGGCGAATGCCGGGCAGGGTGACGTGCCAGATCTGCTGCCAGCGGTTGGCGCCGTCGATCCGGGCGGCCTCGTAGAGGTCCTCGTCGATGGTGGTGAGGGCGGCGAGGTAGAGGATCGTGCCCCAGCCGGCGGTCTGCCAGATCTCGGAGCCGACGTAGATCGTGCGGAACCACTCGGGCTCCTGCAGGAAGGTGATCGGCTGGTGGCCGAGCGCCTTCAGCCCCTGGTTGACCGGGCCGTCGGAGGCCAGGACCTGCATCACGATGCCCGCGACGATCACCATCGAGAGGAAGTGCGGCAGGTACGAAACCGACTGGACGAAGCGCTTCAGTGCGCGGGTGCGGACCTCGTTGAGCAGCAACGCCAGCACGATCGGCACCGGGAAGCAGAAGACCAGAGTGAGTAGCCCGATGACGAGGGTGTTGGTGAAGACCTGCCAGAACGTGGGGTCCGAGAGGAACATCCGGACGTACTGGAGGCCCACCCACTCCTCGCCGAAGATCGAACCCCCCGGCTCGAACCGCCGAAAAGCGATCACGTTCCCGATCATCGGCAAGTACCGGAAGATCAGGAAGAAGAGCAGCGGCAGCACCGCGAGCGAGTACAGCTGCCAGTCACGGCCCAGCGCCTGCCGCCAGGTGCGGCGCGCGGGCGGCAGCGGCCGGCGGGGCGGGGCCGGGGAACCGGCCGACGGCGGATCCTCGGTGCCGTGCGGCGGATCCAGGGCAGTGGAGGTGCTCATGCTCAGGCCTCCGTGGCGTGTGCGGGACGGGCTGACGGGCCCGATGGGCCCAGGTGGGAAGGGGGTGGTGCGCGACATGCGGGCACGTCCGGAGGCATCTGGCATCACAGGGATCCCGGGACCGATACGTTTTCAGAAGCTTTCCGGTAACGTGGCGGCAACTTAGGGGCGGCTCCGCGCGCTTGTCAATGGTGCTCACAAGCAGGGATGTTGAGCGGACCGTGCCCTAACTGCAACGTTTCACGGAAGGGTCGGATCCCGGGCGGTGCTGTTACTGTCTTCCGGAAATTTTTGATCAGTGACCGTAACGACCGGACGACCGCCCGCCGTCCCCGATCGCCTGCGAGGTTCCGTGCCCGCCTTCGACCTCCCCCCGGACGAGCTGGAGCGACACCGCCCCGCACTCGACGAGCCCGCCGACTTCGACGCCTTCTGGCAGGACACCTTGAAGCAGGCGGAACAAGACGAACCGCTTGTTTCGGTGCATCCCGTGGACAACGGCCTTCGGTTGGTGGACGGCTGGGACGTGACGTTCCGCGGATTCGCCGGCGAACCGGTGCGCGCCTGGTACAGCCGCCCCGCCGGGGTGCCGGACGCCCTGCCCGCCGTCGTCGAGTACGCCGGCTACGGGCGCGGGCGCGGCCTCGCGCACGAACGGCTCACCTGGGCCGCCGCCGGGTACGCGCACCTGCTCATGGACAACAGGGGCCAGGGCGACCAGTACGGCTGCGGCGGCGACACTCCGGACCCGCACGCCTCCGCGCCCGGCGGCCCGGGACCGGCCGCGCGCGGCCTGCTCTCACCACACGACTACCACTACCGGCGGCTCATCACGGACGCGGTGCGCGCGGTCGCCGCCGTGCGCGCGCTGCCGGGCGTGGACGGCACGCGCGTGGCCGCTGTCGGCAACAGCCAGGGCGGCGGCCTCGCACTGGCCGTCGCCGGACTCGTCCCGGACCTGGCGGCGGTGGCGGTGAGCGCCCCGTTCCTGTGCGGCATCCACCGGGCGCTGAACCTCACGGACGCCCCTCCGTACGGCGAGATCTCGGCCTACCTCTCGGTACACCGCGAGGCCGTCGACGCCGCCATGCGCACCCTCTCCTATATGGAGGGCGCCTCCTTCGCCCGCCGCGCCCACGCCCCGGTCCACTTCGGCGTCGGCCTGCGCGACACGGTCTGCCCGCCCAGCGGCGCGTACTCCGCCTTCAACCGCTATGGCGAACTGAGCGGCAGCACCCCGTCCCGGGAGATACACACCTATCCCTTCAACGGCCACGAGCACGGCGACGCGGTACACGTACGCAACCAACTGTCCTGGCTGCGCGAGGTCCTGGGCGACTGAGACGGCCGACGCCCGCCGGCCCTGGAGCACGGTCCGGGGCCGCGCCGGCCGAGAATCGGCGGCGGTCGCCCCGCCGAGCAGGGGCGCGCGGCGGTCAGCGCGAAAGCCGCCATTACGCCAAGTCCACCCCCGCGCGCAACACCCCTGTCCTCACACCGTCCTGCCGGGCTACCCTCAATATCCCCACAACGTCCGTCCGTACCGGCTTCGTTGGGACAGCATGACCGCCACTCCGCTCGTTCAGCCGCCCACGCCGCCCCTGCTGCTCGAACGCGAACTGGAGCTCGCCGCGGCAGCCCGAGCCGTCGACACCCTCCTGTGCCCCGCTCGCCCGGAAGGTGGCGTGCTCGTCTACACAGGAGAGGCAGGCGTCGGAAAAACGTCACTGCTCGGCGTGGTGCGCGCCACGGCCGAGGACCGCTGCACGGTGTGGTCGGCCCGCGGCAGCCAGGCGACCACGTCGGTTCCTTTCCACCTCCTACGACGACTGCTGCACCCCGTCATCGACGGGCTCGCCCCGGACGAGGCACGCGAACTGCTCGGCGAGGACTACGAGATCGCGGGCCCCGCCGTGGGCCTGGCCGCCGCAAGCGGTCCGCCCGCCTGCCCGCAGGGCGTATGCGACGGCCTCGACCGGCTCGTCGGCCGGCTCGCGCGCAGCCACGGCCCCCTCGTCCTCATCGTCGACGACGCCCACTGGGCCGACACCGAATCTCTGTGCTGGCTGTCGTCGTTCAGCGCGGACCTGTCCGGTCAGCCCCTGCTGCTCGTCGTCGCACACCGCCCCCCGGAGCTGTACGGCAGCGAGCTCGCGCATCTCGCCGCCGTGGGAGAGGCCGCACGGTTGCGCGTCGCCCTGCGGGCCTTCACTCCGGAGGCCACCGCGGAACTGGTGCGCGACGCGCTCGGCGCAGGTGCCGACGCCTCCTTCTGCCGCGAGGTGTGGGCGGTCACCGGCGGCAACCCGTACGAAACCGTCGAACTGCTGGAGAAGATCCGGGCCCGCGCCATCAAGCCCATCGCGGAATCCGCTGATCTGCTGCGCGGGATCGGCGCCACGGCCCGCGGACGCGGGCTCATCGACAGGCTCGAGCAGATCGGCGCCGACGCCACCAGATTCGCGTGGGCCGCAGCCGTTCTCGGCACGGACATCTCGCCGGCACTGGTCCAGAGCCTGGCCGGGATGGCACAGACGCAGGCCGCCGACTGCCTGGCCAGGCTGCGCGCCGCCCGCATACTGACGGGCACCGACCCGCTGGAGTTCGTGCACCCGCTCATCGCCACCGCCGTGTACCGCGCGATCCCGCCGGCCACCCGCACCGCCATGCACGGCCGTGCCGCCTGGCTCACCACCCAGGCGGGCCTCGGTCCGGCAGCCGCGTCCCGCCACCTCCTGGAGGTACAGCCGGACGACGACCCCGAAGTCGTACAGCAGTTGCGCGCGGCTGCCGCCGAACACCTCGCGGTCGGCGCCCCGGACGCCGCCCGGCGCTGCCTGGAGCGGGCCCTGCGCGAACCCCCGCACGCACGCGTGCGCGCCCACGTCCACTACGAACTGGGCTGCGCCACGCTCCACACCTCGCTGCCGGCCACGGTGCGCCACCTGCGCGCCGCCCTTGATCTGCCGGGCCTCGACGACGACGTGCGCGTCGACGCCACCTGCCGCCTCGCCCAGACCCTCGCCCACAACAACGAGATGCGCGAGGCCGCCGCCTCCGTCAAGGCAGCTCTCGCCCACACTCCGCCCGGGCTCGGCCGGATACGCTTGCAGGCCGCGCACTTCATGTACGAGGCGTGCCGCGGCGAAGAGGACGACGGCCCGGGCCGCTCACGGCGGCTGGCCGCCCTCGCCGACCACCTGCCCGGCAACACCAACGCCGAACGAGCCCTGCTCACCGTCCGCGCCTTCGACGCGATGCTGCGCGGCGAGGACGCCGCCCATGTCGCAGGGCTCTGCGACCGAGTCCTCGACTCAGGGCGCCCGCCGCGCGGCCTCGGCTGGACGAACACCGAGTGGGGCAGCGAATACCCCGTGCTGATCGGCATCACCTGTACCCACACCGACCAGCTGGACCGGGCCGAGGACCTGTTCACCGAAGCCCTGCTCTCGTACGAGATATCCGGCTGGAAAGGCGTTCACCTGGCGCTGGTGTACACGCTCATGGGCGGCGTGCACCGGCGCCGTGGCAGGCTCGCCGAAGCAGAAACCTTCCTGCGGGAGGGTCTGTGCCATGCCGACCGGGTCGGGGGCGGACTGCCGGTCCACTGGGACGCGGTATGCACGCTCATCGACACCCTGCTGGCCCGCGGACACACCGACGAGGCGCAGCGGATCGCCGACGAGTACGACTTCGGACCCCCGTACCCCGACTTGCTCGTGTGTCCCGACGTCCGCACCGTCCGCGGCAGGCTGCTGCTCGCCCAAGGCCGCACCAAGGACGCGGTCGTGGAACTCGAGGCGGCCGGAGCCGCCCTCGAGGCCCGCGGCCACCACAACACCGTGTGCGCCCCCTGGGCCCTCGAACTGGCCCGGGCTCTCGCCCACGAGGACCCCGGCCGCGCCGCGTCGCTCGCTGCCCAAGCCCGGCAGCACGCAGAGCGCTTCGGCACCGACACCGCCGTGGGCGAAGCGCTGCGCTGCGCCGCCGCCGTGGCGGGCCCGGACGACGCCGCCTCGCTCCTGGCCCAGGCCGTCGCCCGCCTCGCCGCGTCCCCGTCGGCGTACGAACATGCCCTCGCGCGCGTCGAGTACGGCCTGCTGGTCCGCAGCCCCGCCGAGCTCCGCCGGGGCCTCGAGCTGGCCGAGACCTGCGGCGCCGACGCTCTCGCCGCCCGGGCCTCGCAGGCGCTGGCCTCGGAGCAGTCGCTTCCCTGAGGAAACGTTCAGCCCGCGCGATCACGGGGAACACCCGCCTATAGCGCACCCATGGAGGGGAGGGTCGGCACGGCTTCGGCACCGCCGTCGCCCGTACCGACCCCGGGTGCCGTGCGTCAGACGGCGGCCCAGCCGTCGTCGACGGGGAGGATGACGCCGTTGACGAAGGCGGCGGCGTCGGAGGCGAGGAAGACGATGGCGTCGGCCTGCTCCTCGGCGGTGCCCATCCTGCCGATGTTGCCGCCGACGAACTGGCCGATCAGGGCGGGGCCGTGGGCCTCCGGGCTGGCGTCGACCTGGATGCTGGTCATCGTGGGGCCGGGGGCGATGGCGTTGGCCCGGATGCCCTGCTTGCGGTACAGGACGGCGAGGTTCTTCACCAGGCCGACGATGCCGTGCTTGGAGGCGGTGTAGGCGGCGCCCGCCGCGCTGCCGCGCAGGCCGGCCTCGGACGCGGTGAAGACGATCGAGCCGCTGCTCGCGGACAGCATGTGCGGCAGCACGGCGCGGGTCAGCAGGAACGGCGCGGTCAGGTTGACCCGGATGACGCGCTCCCACTCGGCGTCGTCGGTCTCCCCGAGGGCCGACATGCGGTCCATGATTCCGGCGTTGTTCACCAGCACGTCCACGCCGCCGAACGTCTCCACGGCCGAGGCGACGACCTGGTCCACCACCTGCTGGTCGCTGAGGTCACCGACGACCGCGTGGGCGGCGCCCCCCACGTCCTTGATCGCCTTGACGGTCTCCTCGGCGCTGTCCCGGTTCAGATCCGCGACGAGGACCTTCGCGCCCTCCACGGCGAACTTCAGGGCCGCGGCCCGGCCGATCCCCGATCCCGCTCCGGTGACGATGACGCCGCGTCCCTGAAGGCCGGTGGTGCTCATATGGTGCTCCTTGTTGTCGTGCTTGGTGTCGCTCTGCGTGCGCCGGGTGCGCTGTGCGTGGCGCAGGAGACGATCGCCCTGCAGGTGTCGCCCGCGGTGGGACGAGGCTACAGCTCGCTTACTTGAGTCAAGTAAGCATGGGCGTATTACTTGAGTCAAGCAAGTAATGTAGAATGTGAAACATGACCACAGCGCCGCGAGCAACCACACCCGTCTCGACGGATGTGGTCGAGATCGAGCGAGCCCTCAGCCGCATCGTGTACCTGACCAGCCGAGTCCGGGAGCACGACCGCATCATGGCCCGGGCCGGAGTGCCGCTCGACCGTGCGGCCGTGGCGCTCCTGCGGCAGGTCGACGATGCCGAGCCTCTCCGCCCCAGCGAGCTGGCCGGTCGGCTGGCCGTGGAGGCGTCTCATGTCACCCGGCAGGTACAGCACCTGCAGAAGGCCGGCTACCTGACCCGCGTCCCGGACCCCGACGACCGCCGCGCACAGCTCATCCAGCTCACCCCCCTCGGCCGCGATGCCGTCGCGCGCGTCCGCGACGTCAGCCGCCGGGGTATGGCGGGGGCGTTGGCGGGGTGGTCGCCCGAGGAGCTGCAGCAGCTTGCCACCCTGTTCCACCGGATGGTCGACGACTTCCTCGCCTACAAGGGCGGGGAGGAGACCCAGGAAGGCACAGAGGCGTCAGCCGCCGTCTGAGCGCGCTGGAAGGTCCCCCACCTCTGCCGCGCCCCGTGCCGTACAGGCTCGGCCCCGCCGCCTGTTGAGCGCCTCGACAGCCCGAATTACGTAACCAAGTCCGCGAACTTACTGATGCCTGCTCGGCCTTCAGCGACAGCCGTGCTGGCGGCCGGAGACCGCGAGCAGGCGCGCCGCCTGATCCGGGACGCCGAGGCGGACGCCGAGCGGCTCGGGCTGCCGGCCCAGGAAGCGTGTGTACGCCGGGCCCGTGCCCTGCTGCACATGGCCGACGGTGAACACGACGCGGCGGCCAAACTGTTCGAACTGTCGGCGGACGCCTTCCGGCGCGCCGACATGCCGGTCCACTATGCCTGGACGCTGGCGATCGGCGCCCGCTCCACCCACGAAGCCCAGGGCCAGGCCGCAGCACACCGGCAGCTGGACGCCGCCGAGACGGTCTCCCGTACCTTCGGAACGCTGCTCGTACAGGAGCAGGCGGCCCGCGTACGCGCGGAACTGTCCGAGAACAACCAGGCCTCGGGGGCCCTCGCCCTCCTCAGCAGCCGCGAACGCGAGATCGCCGAACTCGCGGCGACGGGACTGCGTACGCGCGAGATAGCGGAGCGGCTCTTCCTCGGCCCGCGCACCGTGGACACGCACCTGGCCCGCGTCTATCGCAAACTCGGCGTGTCATCGCGCGTCGCCCTGCTGCACCTCCTGCGCAGCGGAGACTGACGGCGTCCCGCGCCAAATGCCTTGCGCCACCCCGCATATCCCCCGTTCCCGGTAGTGACACGGATGCCGACGCTCTCAGAGACGCGTCTCTGAAAGCGTCGGCGAACCCGCGTATTCGATACGTAGGGTTGGGCGGGGCTGGGCAGCTACGGCAGTTCGTTCACCCGGTCCGTGCCGGGCGGGGCTACCGGGCTGTCGGCGGTGAGGTAGTCGGTCAGCGCGTCGATGTCGTCCCCGCCGCCGACGAGGTCGGTGCCCTTGGCGAAGGTGGTGAACCCGTCGCCGCCTGCGGCCAGGAAGGTGTTGGCGGTGACCCGGTAGGTGGCGTCCGGCTTCAGCGTCTCGCCGTTGAGCTTGACGGATGCCGGGTCGATACGGTCGCCGACCGGGGCGCTGCGGGAGAAGGAGTACGTCAGACCCTTGGAGACGCCCAGCATGAGGGTGGGTGCGCGGGTGCCGGAGTCGTTGAACTGCTCCTCCAGGATCTGCTCGATCTGAGCCCCTGTCAGGTCCAGGGACACCAGGGATCCTGCGAAGGGCTGTACGGCGAACGCCTCCGCGTAGGTGATCTCGCCCGGTTCCTCATCGCCCGAGGAGGACGCGTACGTCAGGTCGGCGCGCACGCCGCCCGGGTTCATCAGGGCGATCTGGGCGCCGCTGCGGTCGGCCGACGAGGTCGCGGCGAGCTGCGCGTCGGCGACCAGGTTGGCCAGGTCCGACTCGGCGTCCCGGGTCTCGGACCGGGTGATGTCGGCGGTGACGCGGCCGACGACCCGGTTGGCGAGCGGTGCCGACAGCTCCTTCCACTTGGCGATGACCGCGGTCTGGTCGGCGTCCTTGGGGCCGGTGCGCGTGACGAGGTGGTTCATCGCGGCGACCTGATCCCGTACGACGTCTCCGGTGCCCCGGTCGACGGGCAGCCGTGTCTCGGTGACCACGCGGCCGAACGACGACGCCGACGTGACCGAGCGCGGGTTGCCGTCCGGGTCGAGGATCGTGCAGATGTAGGGCTGGTGGGTGTGGCCGGTCACGACGGCGTCGATCGACGGGGCCAGGTGCTTCGCGATCTCGACGATCGGCCCGGAGATCCCGTCGCACTGGCCGTACGAGCCGGCCTGCACGCCGCCCTCGTGGAGCAGGACGACGATCGCCTCGACGCCTTGCTTCTGCAGCCGGCGAGCGGACGCATTGGCGGTTTCGACCTCGTCCAGGAAGCGCACGGACTTTATGCCGGACTGGCCGGTGACCTCGGGCGTGCCCTCGAGGGTCATGCCGATGAAGCCGATCTTCACCCCGTCCACCTTCTTGACCCAGGTGGGCGCAAGGAGGGGCTTGCCGGTGGAGCGGTCGATGACGTTGGCGGCCAGCCACGGGAACTTCGCGCCGTCGTACGGCTCGTCCTTGATGTAGCAGCCGTCGTCGGGGTGGCAGCCGCCGTTCTGCATGCGCAGCAGTTCGTCGGTGCCCTCGTCGAACTCGTGGTTGCCGACGCTGGTGACGTCCAGGTGCAGCTTCTCCATGGACTCCACGGTCGGTTCGTCGTGGAAGAGGCCCGAAAGGAAGGGGCTGGCGCCGATGATGTCGCCAGCGGCGACGGTCAGCGACCCCTCGGTGCCCTGGCGCAGCTGCTCGAGCCGGGCCGCGAGGTACTCGGCCCCGCCGACCTGCGTCGACTTTGCGTCGAGCTTGCTGCCGAGCGTGGCGTCACGGCCGGAGGGCGGTTCGAGATTGCCGTGGAAGTCGTTGAAGGACAGGAGCTGGACGGTGGCCGTGGACGGGCCTGCCTGGGCCGTGGGGAAGGTGTGTGTGTACGAGGTCCACAGCTTGACGTCCCGGGCGTCCGTCTTGCCGTTGCCGTCGAGGTCCCCTGCCCGGCCGGCGGTCGGGATGGCGGCGACGTCCTTGGCGTTGACGGTGCCGTCGCCGTTCACGTCCGGGGTCCGGGTCGCGAGCAGGTCCGGACGGACGGACAGCAGATGGAACTTGGTGATGCCCCCGTTGAAGCCGAAATTGTCGTCGGAGACGAGCACGAGCGAGCGGGAGCCGTCGGGCAGCTTCGGGCCCCAGGTGATGCCCTCGACGTTGTCGGCGTCGGTGCCGGACGTGGTGAAGTCGTAGAGCAGCTTCTTCGGCATGGGCTTCTCGTCGCCGGACAGGGCGTCCTTGCCGTTCACGTCGGTGGCGCCGATGGTGCTGGTCCAGTACAGGCGGATGGAGAAGCCGACGCCGGAGGCGAAGGAGCGCTCGACGGTGATGTAGTCGGTCTCGTTGATCGCGAGGATCTCGGAGACTCCGCGGTCCGCCGAGTAGACGCCGACGGGCGAGGGCAGCGGGGCGCTCGGCGCGTCCGAGATCGGGTCGACCTCGTAGACGTGCTCGGCCTCCGGCTTGCCCGTCGCGGCGTCCATGACGAGCAGGCGGGACGGACTCTTCGCCGTCAGGCTTGCGGCAGGGCCGTCCTGGACGAGGGCGTTCTCGGTGATGGCGACGGCCTTGGTGCCGTCGGGGGAGTAGGTGAGCCCCTCGAGCGCCTGGTTGTTGCGGACGCCCGCGGTCAGCGTGCCCGAGGCCGAGCGGACCGGGGCGTACGCCTTCGGGAGCGGCAGTTCGCGCACGTACGCGCCGGACGGGGATGTCTCGCGGACGAATGCGGGCTGGCCCGAGGAGGACGCGCCCTCGCTGGTCCACAGCAGGCTCTTGCGGTCCGGTGCCCATCTGATGGCCTCGGGGTCGACGGCCTTGGTGGCGAAGGGCTCGCCGGTGGTGTCCTTGAGGACGGTCAGGCCGTCCAGTGCGGGTTTGTCGTCGGCGAAGCCGCTGTCGTCCAGCGGCAGCCGCAGCGTGTAGAAGCGGGCCTTGCCGTTCTCCGAGCGGTCGTCGCTGAGAGCCGCGTACTCGCCGGATTCCGGGTCGTAGTCGATGCCGGACAGGCCGCCGAAGGGCATGTCGAACTCGGTGGTCCCGGCAGGGACGGTGAGGGTGTCGAGCAGGCGGACGTCCGGCTGCTCCGCCGCTTCCGTCTCGGCGGCGAAACTGTTCGCGAGGGCGAGGCCGCCGAGCAGTGCCGTGGCGGCGAGGGCGGCGAGCAGGGCGCGTCTGCGGCGCGCCCGGTGTCTGTGTCGCATGCGTTGCTCCAGGTCGTGAGGGTGCCTCGGGATGAGAAGACGAGGGCATGACGAAATGGGGGGTGACGGATGAGAGGTAATGAGGGCGTGCGGTATCGCCACCGCACGGTGCTCACGTGGTACGGCGTTCAGAACAGGCGGTTTGGCGGAGGCGCCCGGAATCCCCGGGCGTCAGACTGAGGCGGCCACCTCCCCGCCCGCATGCCTCCTGCGGCGCCAGGCGTACACCGCCAGCGCCACCAGCGTCATCGCGTACGGAATCGTCGAGACCAGCTGCGGCGGCACATCGAGCGTGCCGAGTTGTACGGCCAGTGCCTCCGCCGCGCCGAAGCCGAGTGCGGCGAGGAAGACGCCCCATGGCCGTAGCCCGCCGAGGAAGACGGCGGCGAGTGCGATGAAGCCGCGGCCCGCCGTCATGTCCCGTACGAAGAAGGACACATAACCCATGCTGAGGAAGACCCCGGCGAGCCCCGCGAGGGCGCCGCTGAGCGCGAGGCCCGCGTACTGCACGCGCCGGACGGGGATGCCCACCGACGCCGCGGCGTCCGGCATCTCGCCGACCGCGCGCAGATGGAAGCCGAAGCGGGCCCGGTAGAACAGCCAGGCGATGACGGGCGCCGTCAGGAACGCCAGCCAGGTGACCAGGTTCTGACCGCTGATCGCGTCGCCCAGGACGGGGATGCTCTCGACGCCCGGAAGGCGCACCGCGGGCAGGCTCCCGCTCTTCAGACCCGACGTGCCGCCCTTGTCGTCGAGGAGCGTGAACACCGCATAGGCGGTGGCCCCGGAGGCCAGCAGGTTGAGGCCGATGCCGGCGATGATCACGTCGGCGCCCAGCTCCAGCCGCAGCGCCGCGAGGAGCAGACCGAGCAGCGTCGCCACGCCGACGCCGCACAGCGCGCCGACAGCGACCGACCCGCTGTAGCCGGCGACCAGCGCGCCGGTGCAGGCGGCGCTCAGCATCTGGCCCTCCAGGGCGATGTTGCTGACCCCTGCCCGCTCGGCGACAAGGCCGCCGAAGGCCGCGAGGAGGTACGGAGTCGAGACCCGCAGGACGGCAGCGAGGAAGGCGCTGCTGAGGACGACGTCGAGGACCGCGCTCATCGGGCCGCCACCTGCCTCCGGGCGAGCCGCCGCTTGAGCAGGTCGGGCAGGGCCTGGGCGGTGACGAGCAGCACGATGACTGCCTGGATGACCACCACGATCTCGGTGCCGACGTCCGTCTGCTGTTCCATGATGTCTCCCCCGGCGCGCAGGTAGGAGTAGAAGAGGCCGGCGACCACGACGACCAGGGGGTTGTTCCTCGCGAGCAGGGCCACCACGATCCCCTCGAAGGCGAGGCTTCCGGCGAGGCCCGGTTCCAGGCGGCCGTACACGCCCTGCACGAGGTGGGCTCCGGCGAGTCCGGCGACGGCGCCGCCGATGACGAAGCTCCACTCGATGACGCGGGGCACGCGAATGCCGCCGTACTCGGCGAACTCCGGGTTCGAGCCGGTCATCCGGATGCGGTAGCCGAGCGGTGTGCGGGTGATCAGCAGCCACAGTGCGACAGCCGTCAAAACCATCAGCAGCAGGCCCACGTTGGCCCTGCCCAGAGGCATCCCGAACCAGTCGCTCAGCGGGGTGAGCGCGGAGTCCGGCTGGATGGACTTCGAGTGCACGGCGCTGCTGCCGGGCTCCTTCAGCGGGCCGTTGACCAGGTAGTCGTAGACCCGTACGACGATGGCGTTGAGCATCAGCGTGGCGACTATCTCGTTGGCGCCGAGCCGGGCCTTCAGCGAGCCCGGGACCAGACCCATCCCGGCCCCGGCCGCGGCGGCCGCGACGAGCGGGACGATCACGGCGACGAGCGGCGGCAGCGGCACGAAGACCGCGACGACGGCGGCCGCGAGCGCACCGGCGTAGAGCTGGCTTTCGGCGCCGAGGCTGATCTGCCGGGCCCGGAACGGGATGGCCACCGACAGGCCCAGCAGGGTCAGCGTGGTGGCGTCCTCCAGCCAGCGCCCGACGCGGAAGGAGCGCTCCAGCGGTCCCGTGAGCATCGCCTCGTACGCCCGTACCGGGTCGCTGCCGGTCAGCAGCATGACGAGGAAGCCGATGACCAGGGCGGCCAGGATGGTGGCCAGGGTCATGCTGAGGTCGATGGCGAAGTCGCGCCGGCGGGTCGCCTTGTACTCGCGGCGGTCCTCGGTCTCGATCAGGGTGCCGGTCATGCTGCGTTCACCTCCTCGAGGCCGGTAGTGATGTGGTCGCGTTCGTGGCACTCCACGCCGAGCATGTAGAGCCCCACCCGCTTCTCGGTGAGGCCGCCGGTGTCGTCGAAACGGGCCACCAGACGGCCGTCCTTGATCACCAGCAACCGGTCTGCGAGTGCGAGCAGTTCGGTCAGGTCCGCGGAGATCAGCAGCACGCCGGCGCCCGCGTCGCGCGCCTCGACCAGCCGCTCGTACATGAACCGCATCGCGCCGATGTCGACGCCGCGAGTGACCTGCGAAGCGATCAACAGCCTGGGATGTGCGGACAGTTCACGGGCGACGATCACCTTCTGCATGTTGCCGCCCGACAGCGCCCGGACCGGGACAGAGGCGTCGGGGGTGCGGATCGCGTAGTCCTCGATCAGCCGCTCGGCGTGGTCCCGCACGGCGCGCGGCCGCAGCAGGCCGCGCCGGGCCAAAGGGGCCCGGTCGTGCCGGTCGACGACGAGGTTGTCGGCGATCGACTCGTCCAGCGCGGCGCCGTTGCGCAGCCGGTCCTCCGGTACGTAGCCGATGCCCGCCCTGCGGTGACCGGCCACGTCGAGCCCGGCGGTGTCGATGCCGCCGACGCGTATCGCGCCCGAGGTGGGGCGCCGCAGCCCCGCCAGGATCTCGGCCAGCTCCGTCTGGCCGTTGCCCTCGATGCCGGCCAGGCCGACGATCTCCCCGGCGGCCACGTCGAATTCGATGCCGTGCAAGGACTGCCCGGTAGGCGCCGCGTACTGCACGTCGCGGACCTGGAGGGCGACGCCGGTCCGGCGGGCCGGGGCCCGGTCCACGTCGAGGGAGAGATCGCGGCCGACCATCATGGCGGCCAGCGACCGCTCCGTGGCGTCGGCCGTGTCGACGGTCCCCACGAGGGAACCGGCCCGCATCACACTGACCCGGTCGCTGATCTCCCGCACCTCGCGCAGCTTGTGCGAGATGAACAGCACCGTCATCCCGCCGTCGCGCAGCCGGCGGACGGCCGCGAAGAGGTCCTCTGTCTCCTGCGGGGTGAGGACGGCGGTGGGTTCGTCGAGGATCAGGACGCGCGCGCCCCGGTGGAGCACCTTGAGGATTTCCGTGCGCTGCCGCATCCCGACCGACACCTCGTCCACGCGGGCGTTCGGGTCGACGGCGAGCCCGGACTCCTCCGCGAGCCGGGCCGTCGTCTCGGCCGCCGCCTTGAGGTCGACGCGGCCGCGGCGGCCGGGCTCGACGCCGAGTACGACGTTCTGCGCGACCGTGAAGGAGGGCACCAGCATCAGGTTCTGGTGCACCATCCCCACGCCCAACCCGATGGCCGACGCGGGACCGTTGAGTACACGCGGCCGCCCACCGACCAGGACCTCTCCGGAACTGGGCTGCTCCAGGCCGTAGAACATCTTCATCAGCGTCGACTTGCCGGCACCGTTCTCGCCCACGACAGCGCGGATCTCACCGACCGGGACATCGAGGTCCACACCGCGGACGGCGCGGACCCCGTTGCCGTACGTCTTGGTCACCGCGCGGGCACCGATGGCCGGCCCGGACGCATCCCATTCCCTCTGCATCGTCGTGCGCCTAGAAGGCGGAAGGCACCGAGACGGAGCCGGACTTGACCTCGTCGGCGGCCTTCTGGAGCTCGGTGCGGATCTTCTCCGGCACCAGCTGCTCGAAGTGGTCGTCGTCCACGTAGCCGACGGCGTCGTCCTTGAGGCCGACACTGTCCACGGCGCCGTACTTCAGCGAGTCCGACTGGTCCTCCTGCGCCGCCTTGTACAGCGCGTTGCCGACGTTCTTGAGGATCGAGGTGACGACCGTGTTCTTCTGCGCGTCCTCGGTGAGGGTCTGGTACTGGTCCGAGTCGACCCCGAACGTGTAGCGCTTCGCGGTGACCGCCGACTCGAAGGTGCCGAGCCCGGACAGGCCCGCGACCGGCCACACCAGAGCGGCGCCCTGGCCGTACATCGAGGTGCTGATCTCCTTGCCCTTGGCCGGGTCACCGAACGGCTTGTCACCGCCGACGTACTGCACGAGCACGCCCGACTTCCTTCCGCCCGCGTCCTTGAATCCCTCCTTGAAGCCGACGATGAAGTCGTCGATGACGGGTATCTTGACACCGCCTATGACACCGACCTTCGACAGCTTTTCCGTACCCTTCAGGGCCTTGGCCGCCACCAGCTTCTCGGCGAGGAATCCGGCGAGATAACCGGCCTCGTTCTGCTTGAAGGTGACGGAGTACACGTTCTCGCATTTGTTGGAACAGGTGCCGTTCTTGCCGCTGTAGTCGACAGGGGCGTCGAAGACCCAGAACTTCTTGTCCGGGTATTCCGGGGCGAGTTTCCCGATGTAGTCGGTGACGTCGAAGGTGCCGGCGGCGAGGATGTCGTAGTCGTCGGCCGCGGCGGCGTCCTCGAAGCCGGGCTCCCACTTGGTGCGGTCGGAGCCGAGCTCCACCACCTTGAGCTCGTAGCCGAGGTCTTTCTGAGCCTTCTTGAGACCCGCGTAGGCCGAGTCGAAGAACGACTTGTCGCCCAGCCCGCCATTGATCACCAATTTGATGCGCGGCTTGCCAGAGGACTGCGAGCCGGACTTGTCACCGTCCCCGCCCGAACTCCCGCACGCCGCCAGCGCGACCATACTCGCGATCACCAGGGCGGTGCCCTTCACGGATCTCATCATCGACCTCCCATTCGCTTGATTCGGTTTATCTCCTGCCTGGCTGCGCCCGACAGTAAGATGTGCAAAACGTTTTGGCTATGAGTGATGTGTTGCCGTTCTATTTCCGCTCGGGAAACTTCAGGCGTCGTCGAGCAGCGCCTCGGCCGCGATACGCAGAGCCCGTGTGAAATACGTCTCGCGTTCCTCTGACGACAGGGCCTCGCCCGTGCGCAGATGATCGCTGACGGTCAGCACGGCGAGGGCCTCGCCGCCCTCCGCGGACGCCACCGCGAACAGTCCCGCCGCCTCCATCTCGACGGCGAGTGTGCCCCGGCGGTCCAGGGCGTCGAAGACGGCGGGGCGGTCGAGGTAGAAGTGGTCACTGCTGAACACCGGGCCGATGTGCACCGCGCCGCCGCCGGGCTCCGTCACCATCCGCTCGGCTGCGTCGGCCGCCGCGCGCAGCAGCCGGTAGGACGGGGCCAGCCCGAGTGTCACCCCCTCCACCAGCAGCCTGCTGACGCTGGAGTCGGTGTGTGCGGCGGAGGCGATGACGACGTCCCGTACGGACACCGAGGCCGTGATCGCACCGGCCGTGCCGATCCGGGCGATCCTGCGGACGCCGTAGTGACGGAACAGCTCCGTCGCATAGATCGTGATGGACGGGATCCCCATGCCGGAGGCGAGGACCGACACCGGCTCGCCCTGGAAGCTGCCGGTGTAGCCGAGGATGCCGCGTACCTCGGTGACCAGCCGGGCGTCGTCGAGCAGCGTCTCGGCTATCCGCCGGGCGCGATTCGGATCGCCGGGCATGAGCACGAGCGGGGCCAGGTCGCCGGGCGCGGCAGCGATATGGGGCGTCGCCATCACAGGTCCGATCCGTCGAGCCAGCGCACCAGCCGGTCCCACAGCTCGACGTACCCCTCCCAGGCCAGGAACGGCGGCGGTGCCCAGTGCGGCGCCACATCCGAGGTGAACGCCGCGGACCGGCCGGAGCCGTGCCCGCCCACGACGAGCAGCGGATGCCCGGCGCACTCGACCAGCAGCGACGCATCGGGCTTCGCCGTCACCTCGTTGAGACCGAGCAGCGCGGGCCAGAGCCGCTCCAGTCCCCGTACGATTCCGTGCTCGCCCACGACCTCGGGCACGGCTCCCGCCGGAAGCTCCACCCGGTCGTCCCGGTCCGCCATCACCACCGGCAGGGCGGCCGCCAGCGGGGACCGTCCCCACCGCGCGCGGGCGTCGATGCCGCTGAAGGTCAGATAGCCGCCGATCATGAGCACGCCGCCGCCCCGCTCGACGAAGGCGCGCACCAGCTCCGACCGGTCGGGAGCGGGGATGGAGCGGCCGAAGGTCTCGGGCGGCAGCTGGAAACTGTTGGCGCCCACGTCGCTTATGACCACCACGTCGAACCGGTCGAAGCCGTCGGCCGAGCCGGGAACCCGGGTCGGGATCTCGTGCGACGGCACGTACGTCACGTCGTGACCACGGGAGCGCAGCGCGTCGAGGAACACGCCTCCGCCCTCCGTGTACTCCGCGGTGTGGAAGGCGTCGAAACCTTTCTGGTGCACCGTGTACGTGAACCAGGACTCGCCGACGACGAGCACTCTGGGCATGCGGAACCGTCCTTTCGGGGCGTGAGGGGAGAACCGGCCCGCAGTTGGCATGGAGCGGGTCGGGAGCGACAGGTTGCGGCAGGTGCGGCCAGGACGACGCGTACGTACGGGCCGGGAGTTGAGGACGAGAGCGAGGACGGCCGGAGCCGTCAGCGGGCGGGCGGCGCCGTGCTGGCCCTCACCTTGAGTTCGACGGGCAGGGTGTGCCGGGATGCGGGCGGTACCTCGCCCCGGCAGACGTACTGGAGCAGCTGCGCGGTGGCGGTACGGCCCACGTCGTAGGCAGGCTGGTGGACGGTGGTCAGCGAGGGATGGGCGAGCGAGGCCGCGCGGATGTCGTCGAAGCCGACCACCGACACGTCCCGCGGCACCGACAGTCCCGCTTCGCGCAGGGCCATGAGGGCTCCGAAGGCCATGAGGTCGTTCGCTGCGAACACGGCCGTGAAGTCCGGATGCCCTGCAGCGAGGAGTTCGGATACGAGGCGGTAGCCGGAGTGTTCCTTGAAGTCGCCCACCCGCTCGGTGACATGCCCCTGGAAGGCTTTGACGAAGCCGCCGGCACGGGCGACACCGCTCTTCAGTTCGAGCGGACCGGTCACCATCAGCGCCCGGCGGTGGCCGAGCACTCTGAGATGCTCCCCGACCAGCCGCCCGCCCGCCTCGTGGTCGGCGGTGGCGATGAGTGCCCCCTCCAGCCCGTCGACCTCCTCGTCGGCGAGCGCGATCGGGAACCGGCCCAGCAGCGACTCCAGCCGCCGCCGCGACGGCGGTGAGCCCGAGGCGTACACCATGCCGTCGATGAACCGGCTGCGGATCATGCCGAGGTAGCGGTCCTCGCGCTCCGCGTCGAACTCCGTGTTGCACAGGATCACGCCGTAGCCGAGATCGTGCGCGGCGTCCTCGGCGCCCTTGGCGAGCTCGGCGAAGAACGTGTTGCTGATGTCGGGGATCATCAGGCCGATCACCGACGTGGAGCCGGCCTGGAGGCTGCGGGCCAGCGACGCCGGGACGTACCCGAGCCGGTTGACGACGCTGCGCACCCGGGCGGCGGTCTGCTCGTTGACCGGCCGGTTGCCGCTGAGGACATGGGAGACCGTGGTCGGACTGACCCGGGCCGCCGCGGCCACGTCCTTGATGGAAGCGGGCTTGCGGACCGCGGATCTGCCGCCGTCGGGTCCATGGGGCTCACGGGTCATAGTGCTGCACCGCCCTTCCGTGGGAGGTGTCGAGGATCCGGGCCACCCGGGCGTCGGTCTCCTCCAACAGGGCGGGAACGTCGACGGTCAGCAGCACGCCGTCGCGCATCAGGACCCGGCCGTCGACGACGACCGTACGGACATCGCTCGCGCGGGCGCTGTAGACGAGCGCGGCCCGCGGGTCGTGGAGCGGACGGCAGTGCAGCCCGGACAGGTCGGTGAGCACGATGTCGGCCCGCATGCTGGGCTCCAGCGCTCCGACCCGGTCCGCGAGTCCCAGGGCGCGGGCGCCTCCTCGGAAGGCCAGCCGAAGAGTGTCGGACACGGTCATCCAGGTGGCGTCCCGCACCGCCTGCTTCTGCGTGAGCGCGACCAGACGCAGCGCCTCCCACACGTCGAGGGTGTTGTGACCGGCGGCGCCGTCCGTCCCCACCGCCACCGCGACCCCGGCGTCGAGCAGCTCCCGGACGGGAGTGAGCGGGGACAGCGCGTGTTTGAGATAGACCTTGGGACAGCAGGCCACCCCGGTCGTCGATGCGAACTCCGCCAGCAGCGGCAGGTCCTGCTCGACGATGCCGCAGCCGTGCGCGATCAGGGCGCCGGCCTCCAGCACCCCCGTCTCGTACAGCACACCGATCGGCGTGCTGCCGCGGCGCTCCAGGCTGGACTGCGTCTGCTCCAGGTGCTCTGCGGCGTGGATGTGCGTCCGCAGACCGAGCCGCCGGGCATGCCCGGCCAGCGTCCGCAGGTCCGCGTCGTTCACGGTGTACGGGGCGTGCGGGCCGAGCGAGACGGTGATGCGCCCGTCCGCGGCACCGTGCCAGGCCTCCGCGAACTTCACCGTCGCCTCCAGCGCCTCCTGGCCGCGGCTGCTGAAGTATGTCGGCGCGATGTCCGCCCGCAGTCCCGTCTCCGCGACCGCCTCGGCGATCTGCTCCGGGAAGAAGTAGTGGTCGGCGAAGGTCGTGACACCTGAGCGGATCATCTCCGCACAGGCCAGCCGGGCGCCGAGCCGGACGTCCGCCGCGGTGAGGTTGCTCTCCATCGGCCAGACACGCTCGTTGAACCACGCCTCGACCGTCACGTCCTCGGCCGCACCGCGCATCAGCACCATCGGGCTGTGGGTGTGCGCGTTGACCAGGCCGGGTACGGCCAGCAGGCCACGGCCGTCGACCACGTCCGCACCGGCCGCCGGCTCCACCGGACCAGTGGGCCGTATGTCCTCGATGACACCGCCCGCCACCATGATGTCCTGCCCGCGCAGGACCTCGCACTCGCCCTCCACGGGGACGCGCAGCACGTCGCAGCCGGTCACCAGCAGGCGCCCTGCCGACGTGCTCGCACTCATCCCTTGGTTCATGCGGCACAAGGTAGAGATGCAAAACGCTTTGCACAACGGGTATCCCGAGGGCAAAGCCAAGCTGTGGAGGCGTTCCTCGTCAGGGACGCGTCGGGGCGGAACGGCTGGCGCTCGGCATGCACCTGCTCACTCGCGGTCCCGGTGGCGATGGCGCCGGGCACCACCGTGGTCGCCGGTCTGCAGATGCGGCCCCCGGCCAGGCGACCGTGTAGGCGCGGAATCCGCCGCCCGCGAACCGTCGTCCATTTCCTCGGAGTTGAGCACGTCCTCGCCGTAGAGATCCTGCAGCCAGTTGGCCTGGTAGATGGTGTCGAGGTAGCGCTCGCCGAGGTCCGGGGCGATTGCGACCGCGGTGAGGCCACGCGAGTCGTTCTCCGCCAGCCAGCGCATCGCGCCGCTGACCACCGTGCCGGTGGAGCCGCCGAACAGGAATCCGCGTCTGGCCAGACGATGGCAGGCACGGATGGTGTCCGTCTCCTCGACGTGTATCACCTCGTCCACATAGGACTCGTCGAGCAGCGGCGGACGCATGCTCATGCCGAGACCGGGGATCATGCGGCGGCCCGGCTCACCACCGAAGATCACCGAGCCGACGCTGTCCACCGCGATGATCCGCACCGGCCGGTGCCACCGCCGGAAGTAGCGCGCGCAGCCCATCAGGGTTCCGGTGGTGCCGGCCCCGACGAACAGCACGTCCAGGCGCGGGAAGCGCTGGGCTATCTCCGGCGCCGTCTTGCGGTAGTGCGCCTTCCAGTTGCCGGGATTGGTGTACTGACTGAGCCACACGTACCGGTCATCGGAGTCGACCAGCGCGCGGACGTAGTCGATCCGCGCGCCCAGGAAGCCGCCGTTGGCATCCAGGTCCGCGATGACGTGCACCTCACTGCCCAATGCCTCCATCAGCAGCCTGGTCGACAGATTGCAGCGGGAGTCCGTCACACACAGAAACCGGTAGCCCTTGCTCGCCGCGATCATGCTGAGCGCCACGCCGAGGTTCCCGGACGAGGACTCGACCAGGATCGAATCCGGTTTGAGCACCCCTTCCCGCTCGGCGGTCTCCACCATCTCGGTCGCCGCCTTCAGCTTGATCGAGCCGGCGAAGTTGAAGCCCTCGCACTTCAGATAGAGGGAGCGCCCGAAGATGGGACGAAGGTCGACATAGAGCTGTGCTTCGTTAAAGGCATGGGGAGCGGATATGACAGGCACAATGGCCTCCTCATGTGCAGCAGGACTCTTCCGAACATCCATCCGCTATGGCGTTGGGTGTCACGCTTGCTGGGCGAGACCTGTGGCCGACCCGAGCAAACGGGGGAGCCCTGCGCGTCGCTGAGGGCTGGGACCGCGCATCGGATGCCGGAGCTGACGCAAAGGGCCGTCGGCCGTTCATCCGTACCGGCGCAGTTCGTGGAAGAAGTCGTCGATGACATGAAGCTCTCCGGAGCGGACCACCTCGTCGTAGACGTACTTGCCGACCGCGAGGTCGAGCACCCCGAGGCCGAAGGGCGAGAACACCACCGGCCGGTCCGTCGGCACCGTGACCTCTCTGGACATCACGTCGTTCAACGTGCCGTCCAGGAAGTCCCGGTTGCCCGTGAGCTGCTCGGCAAGATGCGGCGACGTGTTGGCCTTCAGGCAGTGCTCGACGTCGTCGACGAAGTTGGCCGAGGCGAGGATGATCTCCGGCGCGAGGTCGCGCAGCGACACGTGCAGGACCACGGGATTGTGGGCGAACCACGCAGGGTCGCTGACGTGCGGCTCACCGGCGACGGTGGCGAAGACCACCAGGTCGCTGAGGCGGATCAGCTCCTCGGCGCTGTCGTGCACGGTGATGTGGCCTGTGGTGCCCGACTGCTCGAGGTAGCAACGGAAGCCGGACGCGCTGTCGGCGGACAGGTCGTGCACGCCGATCTCGTCGAACGACCAGCCGCTGCCGGCCAGGAACGTATGGATGTAGCGGGCGATCAGGCCGACCCCGAGGAACCCTACGCGCGTGGGCCGAGGCCGGTTTCTGGTGAGCCGGTCGGCCGCCAGCGCCGCCGACGCGGCCGTCCTGGTGGCACTGATGATGGAGCTCTCCAGGCAGGCGAACGGATAGCCGGTGTCGTGGTCGTTGAGGATCAGCACGGCAGACGCCCGCGGGATCCCGGCCTGCACGTTCTCCGGGAAGCTGGAGATCCACTTCAGTCCGTCCACCGCTATTTGCCCGCCGATCGAGGCGGGCAGCGCGATGATCCGGGAGGACGGCCGGTCGGGGAAGCGCAGGAAGTACGACGGCGGGTTCACCGAATCACCGGCGCCGTGCAACCGGTAGGTGGCCTCGACCATTTCGACGACCTGTTTCTCGTGGCCCTCCAGCACCTTCTGGACCTGGGCACCGGAGATCACCGCGAACGGTCGCACAGTGGTCGGCTCGGGCATGGGGGACTCCATTGCGGCGTGACGGACGGTGGTGGTCATCGTGCGGCCACCTCGATGGTCGGCGAGCAGTCGGACAGGTGCACCTTGTCGGCCATCGCGACGAGCACTTCGCGCGGCCCCTCGAACGGCTCCCGGCTGTGTGCGCAGCGGATGTTGTCGACGAGCATCAGGTCGCCGGCCTGCCACGGCTCGCGTGCGGTCTTGGCTTCGTAGACCTCGTTGAGCAGCTGCACCACGTCCTCGCCGATCGGGTCGCCGCCTCCGAAGCGGGTGTTGAACGGCAGGCCGTCGGCGCCGTAGACCTCGACGAGGTACTCGCGGACCTCGGGCGCCAGCGTCCACTCGTTGAGGAACGCGATCTGGTTGAACCAGCAGCGGCGGCCGGTGACCGGGTGGCGCACCACGGCGCTGCGCCGCTGGCGCGTGCGCAGGGATCCGTCGGGCTGCCACTCGAAGTCGATCGCGTTGGCACGACAGTAGTTTTCGACGGCCGTGCGGTCGTCGGTGCCGAACGCCTCGGCGACGGACGACCCGATCTCGTCGTTGTAGCTGCGGGTGAGCAGCCAGCCCTCCCGCTCGAACCGGTCGGTCAACTCGGCGGGCAGCGCGTCGAGCACAGTCGCCGCGTCGGCAACGCCGGTCGCCCCGCCTTGGGCGGGCGCGGTGAGACACGCGAACATCATCATGCCGGGGAACTCGAGCGTGTAGCTCAGCTCGTGGTGCATGCACATCGGCTGGTTGGGCGGCCACTGCGCCGAGGAGTACACGCCGTCGGCGTAGGTCTGCCGGGGCGCGAATGCCTCCCTCTCCGCCATCAGTCCGGTGCTGAGCCGCCCGAAGACGGCTCCGGACGCGGCCACGTCGCGCAGCCCGAGGCCGCGCACCAGGACCGCGCCGTGCTCGGCGACGACGGCACGCAGCGCGTCCCGGTGCCCGGCTGCCCAGCCCGGCGCGTCGCCGCCGGCGTCGGCCCGCAGCATCGGAGGTCTGCCCGGTTGCAACTCCACGTCGAGCACCGATTCCGGGGATATGGACGACATCGTGGTTTCCTTTCAGCGTGCCGCTCAGGAAGAAGGCAGCAGTTCGGCGGTGCGCAACACGGCCTGTGCCGCTTCGGTCGGACAGGTACGCAGGAAGTAGTGGCCCCCCTCGGCGAGCTCGTGCAGGTCGACGTGGTCGGCCAGAAGCCGCCAGTCGCGGTGGCGGCGCGGGTGGTCCGCCGTGATCGGGTCGTCGTCGGCGACGACCACGGTGACCGGCGCGGACACCTTCACGGCCGGGGGAGTGTCGAGGGCATCGGCGAAGTAGCGGTGTGCCGACACGCAGTCGTGCCGGTAGGCGGCACCGACATGCTCGGCGCGCTGCGCGTCCAGCTCATGGAGTTCGGTGTAGCCGCGGTCCGTGCTCAGCCTCGCGGCGATCTCGGTGTCGCTCTGCCCGGTCAGCTCGGTGACGGCGTCGCGCCGCTCGGCGGCATCACCGAGCAACTGCGCGGCCAGGAACACCCGCTGCACGTCCACCCCGCGCTCCTGAAGCTGCCTGGCCGTCTCCACGGCGAAGGCGGTGCCCGAGGAGTGACCCCACAGCATGATCCCGGTCAGCCCGCGCTCGGTGATCTCGGCGACGACCTGCTCGACGACGTCTGCCATCGATGCGAAGGGCTCGCTGTGGGCGGCCACGTCGTGACCGGGCAGCTCCACGGCGTGGACCGCGATCCCACTGCTCCGCAGCGCCTTGGCCATCGGCTGGAAGTTCACCGCGTTGCCGCCGGCGTAGGGGAAGCACACCAGGGCACCGGCCGGTGTTCCGTCCGGCTCCGAAAGGGACTGGAGCAGCCCGGAGCGCCGCTCGGACCTGCCGTCGACCAGCGCGGCCAGATCGGCGAGGACCGGGTGACGGGTGACGTCCTTGAGGGACACCGCGCGGTCCAGGGTGATCGCCAGCTTCACCGCCGACAGCGATGTGCCGCCCCGGTCGAAGAAATGGTCCCGCCGGCCGATCTGCGTCTGCGGCATGCCGAGCACCTCCGCCCAGGCGGCGGCCAGCCGCTGCTCGGTCGGCGTACTCGGCGCGTGATCGTCTTCCTCGTACTCCTCGACGACGTCGAGCTCTCCCGCGAGCGACGCCAGCGCCCTCTTGTCGATCTTGCCGTTGGCGGTCAGCGGCAGACTCTCCCGCCAGTGGAAGGCCGACGGCACCATGTACGCGGGCAGCGACTCACCCAGCCGGTCCCGCAGGACGTCGACCGGGAGCGCCTGTGGGCCTGAGTAGAAGGCCACCAGGTGCTTGCTCTGGTCGGCCCGCTCGGCCACCACCACCGCACCGTCGCGGACACCGGGCACCTGCAGCAGGGTGTTCTCGATCTCACCGATCTCGATCCTGAACCCGCGGATCTTGACCTGGGTGTCGCGGCGGCCGAGGAACTCCAGCTTGCCCTCGGGCAGCCAGCGGCCGTGGTCACCGCTCCGGTAGAGCCGGGCGCCCTCGCGGTGCGGATCGGGCATGAACGCCTGCTTGGTGCGGTCGGGGTCGTTGACGTAACCGCGGCCGACGCAGATCCCGGAGAAGACGATCTCGCCGGGGGCGCCGAGCGGCACGGGGTTCAGGTGCTCGTCGACGATGTAGACGTGCACGTTGCTGACGGGGAGACCGAGCGGGACCCGTTCACGGTCCGGCACGTGGTCCATGACCTCGTGGTTGGTGTCGTCCGAGGTCTCGGTCAGGCCGTAGGCGTTGACCAGCTTGATGTCGGGCTCGGCCGTGAACCAGCGCTGCGTGAGCTCCTTCTTCAGCGCCTCACCGGTGACGGACACGCACCGCAGGTCCGGCAGTTCACGCGGGTGCTGCTCCAGGTACGTCAGTACGACTTCGAGGTACGACGGCACGACCTGGAGCACGGAGACCCGGCCGCGGACGATCTTGTCGACGAACCGCTCGACGTCGAGGATCACGTCCTGCTCGACCAGCAGCGTCCGCCCGCCGACCAGGAGCGCGGAGACCAGTTGCCACAGCGAGATGTCGAAGCACTGCGGCGCGGTCTGGGCGACCACCTGCCCCTCGGCGATCTCCAGGTCGTCGATCTTGGCGTAGAGGTGGTTGAGCATGCCGGCGTGCTCGCACATCGCGCCCTTGGGCTCACCGGTGGAACCGGAGGTGAAGTAGATGTAGGCCAGCTGGTCCGGCGCGACCGCGATGCCGAGGTCGTCGTCGGCATGGTCCTCGTCGCAGGCACTGCCGATGAAGAGCTTCGTGACTCCCGGCAGGGAGTCGAGGGCCTGGTCGAGGGTGGTGGTGCTGCCGGGTTCGGTCAGTACAAGCCCGCACTCCGCGCGGGAGAGCATGGCCCCGATGCGGTCGGCCGGGAAATGCGGCTCGATGGGCAGGTAGACGCCTCCGGCCTTGAAGACCGCGAGGACGGCGGCCATCCAGTCCAGGTTCCGCTCGGTCACCACGGCGACGACGCTTTCGCGCCGCAGTCCTCGCGCCAACAGGGCCCGACCCAGCCGGTTGGCACGGGAGTTGAGCTCCCGGTACGTCCACTGCCGGTCGCCGTGTATGGCTGCGACGGCGTCCGGGTGCGCTCGTACCTGCTGCTCGAACAGCTCGTGCACACGGGCGTCGGGCAGGTCCCGGCGCGGTCCGGCGAGCCCTTCCAGCTGGAACCGGAGTTCGTCGGCGGGGAGCAGGCTCACCCGCCCGTGCTCGGCATCCGGGTCCGCGGCGATGAGCGCGAGCGCGGAGAGGTGATAACCGGCGATCCTGGTGGCGCAGTCCGTGTCGAGCGCGTCGGTCCGGTATCGCAGCCGCAGTATGAGCCGGTCACCGTGGTGGGAGGCTCCAAGCCACAGCACGGTGTCGTCGGCGAGATCACCGTCTCCGGTGGGATCGCCGCCGACTCCGGTCGCATTCGGTTCGATCACCGTCTCGATCGACGGTTCTGTCAGGCCGAGCTCACGCCTGAGACCGTCGACCGGAAAGTCCTTGTGCGACAGCAGTTCCGACGCCGCTCGATGGGTGTCGAGCAGCAGCGCCCGCCACGAGCCGGGCTCGGTCGTCAGCCGGCAGGGCAACGGCCGGCCGCGCTCCTCGGCTATGTAGCCGGTCGTGACCTCGTGCTCGCCGGACAACGCGGCGAGCACCTTGGCGTGCGCGGCCAGCAGCACGGAGTCGAGCGGCACCGTGAGGTCGTCAGCCAACCGGCGCACTGCCCCGGCGACATCGTCCGGGACCGTGGCCTCGTACTCGCCGACGCCCGGCACCGGATGGAGCGTCCACCGCGGGATCGTGGTGGATCCACCGGCGACGAGCACACCGCGCCAGAACTCCCGGTCAGCATCCACTCGCGTTGCCATCGATCCGTCCCTCTCCGCTCACCGTTGCCACCGTGTTGTTGGCCGCCGCCGGTCTGGGCGGCTCCGTCTGTCGTCGTTGTCTCCCGGCAGAACGGCGGGTCGACCGTGTCGTCCACCCAGTCGAGCCCGCCGACCGAGACGGTCCGGCTACCCCTTCTGTACGAGTGCCGGGGGCTGACGGATGGCATCTCGCATCTCCGCGGCCGGATTTCCGCTCCACCGTGCGTGCTGTGGGACTTCCTCGCCCTTCATGAGAAAGGAGTCGGCCGCGAGCAGTGCGCCGTCGCCCATCGTCACGCCGTAGTGGACGTGGGAGCCGACACCGAGGGTGCAGCCGTCGCCGATCGTGCTGCGGTCGGACTTGAAGGTGCCGTCCTCCTGCGAATGGCACTGGATCTTGCTACCCGCATTGAGGGTGCAGTCGTTCCCGATGGTGGTGAGCATCCGCTCCGTCAGATAGCAGCCGTCATCGAAGACCCTGCTGCCGATCCGCACCCCAAGCAGCCGCCAGATCACGTTCTTGAAAGGGGTTCCGTTGAACACGTTGAGCCATTCGTCGGGCACCTTCCACAGCCGTTCATGCCACCAGAAGTACGGGTCGTAGATGGAGCACAACCGCGGTTGCAGCCCGCGGAACGCCACGATGGCGCGCTCCACGAGTACGAAGTACAGGGGAGTGAACGCAAGGGAGAACACCAGGAACGCAGCGATCAGTACGTGCCCGTAAGAGGCGGCATACAGATCGACGTCCGCGAGGGCGATGACCGTGAGCACGAAGAAGTACAGCCACCGCACAAGCAGGTGGAAGACCATCGACCGGATGTTGTAGCGGTTCTTCGCGGCGAGGTTGCGGCGCAATTCGTCGCCGGTCCGCATGTGGTCGAACCGTGAGTCGCGCTCCACCGAACGGGGAATCTCGAAGCACGGCGAGCCGAGCAGACCCACACCCTCGCGTACTTCGCCGTCGAGCGGGACCATCACTTTCGTCGCGAGGAGGCAGTTGGCGCCTGTCTTCGCCCCTGACGGATAGGCGATGTTGTTCCCGAGGAAGTTGTGCTGCCCGATCGATGCCCGGGACACCCGGAAGGACGTGCTCGAGAAGTCGGCATTGACGATCGACAGACCGTCGGCGACCATCGTGCCGCTGCCGACAGAGACCAGATACGGGGTCTCATGCTGCACTTCCGTGCCGAAGTTCGACCCGGTCTGCTCGACCCGGGACAGGCCGTATCCGAGGCCGCGCAGATAGTGGACGATGTAAGAGCTGTCACCGAAGAGCCATTTGAAGAACTTCACGTTCGTCATGCGCGCGATCGCCCGGTGCGTCGAGTAGTGAAAGCCGTACAGCGGATAGACCTTGTCCGGCTTGACGACAAGGTTCAGCAGACGCGGAACGGTGAACAACAGGGCGAGGCCCAAGGCGACGAAGCCGAAGAACAGCATGGCGGACACGATCAGCGCGTCGACGTAGAGCTCCCGCGACGTGAGCCCCGCCGAGCCCGGGCGCAGCCGGTCGCTCAGTACCGGGATCTCCGTCAGCAGCATGTACAGGCCCCCGACGGCCAGTGGCACGCCGAGGAGGAACAGCTGCCCCACGGTGACGAGGCCGAAGCCGGCCCGCCGCAGCGTGCCGCACTTGGCGGGCGGAACCCTCACATAGTCGAGCTCCGTGGCCTGCGCCGGGGAGCCGTGCCACCGCTGGCCGTCCGGGACCGCCTGGCCGCTGTGCAGCGAGGACGTGTGACCGAGCTGCGACCCGTCACCCATCGACGTGTCGATGTCGAGCACGGTCTTCTCGCCGATGAACACGTCCCGGCCGAGGATGACCGGGCCCGTCTGGATACGGCCGGCGTGCGCCCGGTAGCAGTGGAAGAACGAGTCCTTGCGGATCACCGTGCCGGCGCCGATGGTGAGCAGGTCGGTGCAGACCGGAACGTTGCGGGAGAGGATCGTGACACCCTTGCCGATCCGCGCGCCGAGCGCCCTCAGATACAGCACATACAGGGGATTGCCGACGAGGAAGACCATCGGATTGGCGTGGAGCAGCACCTTGACGGTCCAGAAGCGCAGATAGGTGAGGCCCCAGACGGGGAACTCACGTGTCTTCCAGCGGCCGATCAGAATCCATTTGGCCACGATCGGGAAGGTGCACAGAGCGATGAAACCGGCGCCGCCGAACACGACCGACCGCAGATAGATATCGATCGTATTTGCCCCGGCGGCTATCCATGAATAGCCTCGGGCGGTGACGAGCGCGGCCAGGTACGAATACCCCAGGAAAAGCAGCAGCTGCATCGTTCCGCAAAGGGTGTATTGCAGAGTTCCGGCCGGTTTCGCTTCCGATGATGCCGCGACCGACGAGCGTACGGAGGCGGGGGCGGAGGCGGTTTCGGCTGGTTCGGTCGGTGCGGCGTGGGCCAGCGCCGTGGCCAGGCTCCGGATCGTCTGGTGGCTGTAGACGTCCTTCATCGACACGGACGGCAAATCCGCCCGCTTCCTGACTCGTGCACAGAACTGAGCCATAACCAACGAATTAGCGCCGAGGTCATGGAAGAAATTACTGTCGACCGACACCCGCTCGACGCGTACGACGCCGGCCAGGATCTCTGCGAAGTTCCTCTCGGTGTCCGTCGACGGGGCGTTGTCTGTCGACGGAGCGTTGTCTGTCGACGGGGCGTTGTCTGTCGACAGGCCGGTCGTACCCGTACCGCGCTTGATGACTGCAGATTCATCCGGCCCGGTCGTGAGGACCTCGGCAGACTTCTCTACCATGCAAGCTCCTTGAGGAATCTCGACCACCATCGGCCGGGGGACCGACGCTCGATGTCCTCGCGCTGAAGGATGAGCGCCGAGCAGCTAAAGCAATTTGAAAGGATTCGGAAGCCACGAGGTCGTGAGTGATTGCCTTCACGAAACCATTGCGATCAGTTTCCGTCGTCCACGGTCGGGGTGCCACTCGGCCTGGACCGGGCGCGAGCGCGTCGGCACGACACGAGGCTCGTGGGTGTGGCGGGCCGACGCTGCTCAGGCGCCTCCGCGCAGGTCAGGCGCCCCGGTTTCGCATTACTGCATGCGGGTGGGTGGAGGGAGCCTGCTCCGGAGGGGAGGTGAGCCGGGGCGGACCTGGCGGCCCGCAGCGCATTCGGTTCGCGCCTGGGCGCTCGAGGCGGAATTGAGCGAATATGGAGGCGGCATTTTGTGCGCAGAGGAATGAAATAGAGAAGTGAACAGAGGAATGCCTAGAAAAAACCGGACTTCGGAACCTTGAATTTCACCCCGGCACCTGTCAGCCGGGTATCAGCACAGCCCGCCCCGACACCCGGCCCCGCCGTAGACGGTCGAATGCCTCCGGTGCGGCGGACAGCGGGAAGCGCTCCGCCTCGACGTGCAGCGCTCCCGAGCGTGCCAGTGCGATGACCTCGGCGAGCTCGGGCCGGGTGCCCCAGAACGGCAGCGAAAGCCGGAACCCCGGCGGCAGAAAGCCCGGCTTGCGTACCGTCATCTGCCCTCCGCCGCTGCCGACGAGCGCCAGTTCCCCACCCGGGCGGAGGATGTCAGCGGCGAGTTCAAGGGTTGCGCTGTTGCCGACGAAGTCGAGAACGGCGTCCACCCCCACGCCTCCGGTTCGCGTCCTCAGCACGCGGGCGGTGTCCGCTCGCATCAGAGTGCCGGCGTGCGCGCCACTGCGTCGGGCGAGCGCAAGGGCCTCCTCACGGATGTCGACTGCCAGAACGCGGCTCGGCGTGGTTGCGCGGAGTATCTGGACGGCGAGGTGGCCGAGGCCGCCGACACCGATGACCGCCGCGGTGCTGTCATCACCGAGGGCATGGCGGACTCCGGCGACGGCATGGTGCGAGGTCAGGCCCGCGTCCGAGAGAGGCGCCGCCTGGTCGGCCGGCAAGTCACCGATCGGCACCAGATGTCGGCCTGCCGGTACGAGCACGTACTCGGCCATCCCGCCGTCCCGGCCCAGTCCGACCCCGTGCCAGCCGAGATCCTCGCGCCGATCGCAGTAGTTGTCCCGGCCCGCGGCGCAGCGAGCGCAGGACCCGCATCCCCACGGCCCGTAGAGCACCACCCGTTCGCCGACCGCCGGACTCTCGGCGTGAGGGCCGAGGGCCGCGACGTGCCCGGCGACCTCGTGGCCGAGGGTGAACGGCGGCCGGTAGGGGAGTGCGCCCGGGGAGCTGTCGATGACGTGGACGTCGGAGTGGCAGAGCCCCGCCGCCTCCACCCGTACCAGCACGTCGGCCCCGTGGGGGACCGGCCGCTCGACTTCGCAGAGCGCCGGTTCCCGTCCCCACGCTGTCAGCCGCACCGCCTTCATGGTCACCGTCCAGGGTCTTGTCAGTTCGACGCCGGCGACGATAACAGAGACGAAGTCAGTTCAGTATTCATGGTGCACGTATCCGGGCGCAGGTATCAGGGCGCACGTACTCAGGGCACAGGAGAAGGAGCACGAGGATGAGCAAGGACGCACAACCGGGCCGGTTCGCGGACAAGGTCGCGATGGTGACGGGAGCCGGATCGGGCATGGGCGCGGCTGTCGCCAGGCAGTTGGCCGCAGAGGGGGCGAGGGCCGTGGTCCTGGCCGACGTGAACGGCGAGGCCGCCGAAGTCGTCGCCAAGGACCTGCCGGCCGGTCGGGCGCTGGCACTCGATGTGGCGGACGCTGCCGCGGTCGACGGCGCCGTCGAGGACGTACTGCGCGAGCACGGGCGGCTCGACCTACTGGTGCACGCTGCCGGGGTCGACGACCCGGAGGCCAAGCAGTGGATCGCGGACGCGCTGGCCGAGGGGCGTCCGCCCGAGGTGACCGACCGGCTCGCAGACGCGGCCTGGCGGCGTGTGATGCGGGTCAACCTGGACGGCACCTTCCACGTGCTGCGTGCCGCGGTACGGGCGATGCGGGCCGCCAGGGAGGGGGCGATCGTCGTCATCGGCTCCTCCTCGGCCTTCGACACCCCGGTCGGTTACCCCCACTACGCCGCGTCCAAGGCGGGTGTCCACGCCATGAGCCAGGCCGTGGCCAAGGAGGTCATCGCGTCCGGGATCCGGGTGAACGTGGTCGCGCCCGGCCCGACCGAGACCGGCATGGCGGCGCGTACCCCGGCGGCGCTGCGCACCGGCCTCGCCGACGCCAGGGTGCGTCCCTACGCGACGCCGGAGGAGATAGCCGACATCGCGTTGTTCCTGGCGAGCGACGCCGCGGCGAACCTGGTCGGCGCGGTGCTGCTCGCCAACGGCGGCCGTTTCACGGCCTGACCGGCTTCCGCGCCCGGCCGAATCAACTCGTGCACAGGTATTGCCCGCCCGCAGCTCGATGCTTACGGTTCACGAATTGAGTTCAGTTTGCAATGCGCCCCGGTGGCGCCGAGGTGCCGGGCCCGCGGGCGCTCGGCACGAGGAGACGGTCGACGTGGATCAGTTTCTGCTCGTACTGGTGAGTGGTCTCGCCAGTGGTGCGGTGTACGGCCTGATGGGCCTCGGGCTGGTGATCATTTATCGGGCGACGGACGTGGTCAACTTCGCCCTCGCCAGCCTGGCGACCGTCGGGCTGTACGCCGCGCTGACATTGCACGACAGCGGACTGCCGCTGCTCCTGGCGGCCGTGGCCGCCATCGCGGTGACAGTGGCGACCGGCCTGGCCGCCCGCGAGACGGTGATCAGGCCGCTCGCGCAGGGGGAGTTGCTTTCGGCACTCGTCATGACCATGGGCGTCTCGCTCATCGCGGAGAGCGTCATCAGCACGATCTGGGACGACCAGCCGCGGCTCTTTCCCAGCCTGGTGGAGGGATCCGTCTCGTTCGGAGGCTCGGCGATACCGGCCCAGAGCCTCCTGACCATCGCCGTGGCAGCGGTCGCGATGGCATTGGTCGCGTATCTCTTCGGACGTACGACCATCGGGTCCGCGATGCGTGCCGTCGCCGAGTCCGCCGACACCGCGCAGATTCTCGGCCTCGGTTCGCAGCGCATCGCCCGGATCTCCTGGGCGCTGGGGCTCGGCCTCGCGGCGCTCGCAGCCTTCCTCTACGCGCCCCGCGCCGGCCTGGTGCCGACGGTGCTCAGCGCACCCCTGTTCCGCGCCTTCGCCGGGATCTTCCTCGGCGGACTGACCAGCATGTACGGAGCCGTCATCGGCGGGCTGACGGTCGGCGTGCTGGACAACCTGGCCGCGAGCTACGTCTCGGCCGGCTACCGCGACACCTTCGTGTTCACGTTCACCATCCTCGTGCTGCTGATACGCCCGCAGGGGCTGTTCGGCGTACGTACGTTCCAGCGGGTCTGAGGGAGCGGTCCATGTCTGTCTTCAGTCGTTCCAACCTCGCCAGGGCGGCGCTCGGGCCGCTCGCCGCGGCCGCGCTCATAGCCGTGCTTGCCGCGGGGGCCATCCCGCCGTACCAGGCGTACTCCGTAGGGCTCGCGGCCGTCTACACCGTCCTCGTCCTCTCGGTCAGTCTGCTCGCGGGCTGGGCCGGCATCTGGTCGATCGCCCATCCCGCGTTCTTCGCCATGGGCGCCTACTTCGCCGCCTACGGCAGTACGCACGGCTGGTCGCTGGAGACCGTGGTGCTCGGCGCGATCGCGTGCAGTGCGGCTTTCGGGGCATTTCTGGGGTCTGCGGGCGCCCGGTTCTCGATGCTGTACGTGGCTCTGCTGACCCTCGCGTTCACGATGGTGTCGCTGGAGGTGATGGGCCAGTGGACCACCGTGACCGGCGGTGACCAGGGCATTCCGATGGAGAAGCTGGACAGCGCCCTGGGCCTTGGCACGCTGGCCAGCGCCGGCTCACAGGCGCAGTACATCGCTGTCGGCGTGGCCGGAATCGCCCTGGCGGTGGCCGCGCTCGCCCGGCCCAGCGCACTGCGGATGCGCCTCGTCGCCGCCAAGTCCCACCCCATGGCAGCACGTTCGATCGGCATCGCGCCGGAGGCCCAGTCGGCGCTCGCCTTCGCGGTCAGCGCCGCGTTCGCCGCGCTGGCGGGGGTACTGCTGGCCCTGGTCGTCGGGTTCGTCAGCCCGGACCCGTTCTCGCTGGCCCTGGCCATCTCCCTGATCGCCGCGTGCGTACTCGGCGGCGCGGGCACGCTGCTGGGCGCCGTCGTCGGTGGCGCGTATCTGACCTGGGCTCCGACGGCCGCCGAGAGCGCAGGGGTTCCGCAGCCGATCCTCCAAGGCGTCGTACTCATCGCCGCATTGCTGTTCCTGCCGGGTGGCGTGGTGCTCTTCCTCGGGCGGATGGCGCGCAGGCTGGTGCGGCGGCCCGCGCCGCAGACCTCCACCCTCGTCGAACCGCCCGAAGAGCCCGTGCCGCACGTGCCCGCTCCCACCACAGCCGGCCCGGAGCTGCTGCAACTTGACGAGGTGTCCGTCACCTTCGGGGGCCTCAAGGCACTCGAAGGCGCTTCGATGTCGGTACGGGCGGGCGAGACCCTCGCGATCATCGGGCCCAACGGCGCGGGCAAGACGACACTGCTGAACGTGCTGTCCGGGCTGGTCGGAGGCGGACGCGTCGCGGGCAGCGCCCGGTACGGCGGCAAGCCCCTGCTGAAATCTCGTGCCACCGCCCGCCGGAGGCTCGGCATCGGCCGAACCTTCCAGCACGCCGAGACGTTCCCCGAGCTGACCGTCCAGGAGAACGTGCTCTGCACCCGTCGCCGTATCACCGCGCACAACCGGGCCAGAGCCGCGGAACTCCTGGAGAGGGTCGGCCTCGCGCATGTCGCGGACCGCTACCCGGGCGAGCTCCCGTTCGGCCTCCACAAGCGCCTCGACCTGGCCAGGGCGCTCGCCGAGGAGCCCGAACTGCTCATCCTGGACGAGCCGTTCGGCGGTCTCGACGCCAGTGAACGCACCCTGCTGGCGCGGCAGATCGTACGGCAGCAGCAGCGCGGCACCGCCGTCGTGATCATCGACCACGTCCTCGACGACCTGTTCGCCGTGGCCCACCGCGTGGTCGCCTTCGACTTCGGCCGGCCCATCGGCGAGGGCGAGCCCGGCAAGATCCTGGATGATCCCCGGGTGCGGTCCTCATACCTGGGCGAAGGCGGTGCGCGGGAGGAACTCCCGCACCTGGGCGGCACCGAGCGGGCCGCCGTGCACCTGGACGGCGTGGACCACGCTTACGGCGGGGTGACCGCGCTGCACGGGGTCGACCTCACCATTCCGCAGGGCAGCATCGTCGGCGTCGTCGGTGCCAACGGCGCGGGCAAGAGCACGCTCGGCCGCATCCTGCACGGCACACTCCCGCCCACCCGTGGCAAGCGCGCGGCAGCCCAGGACTTGCGCACCGCGCTGGTGCCCGAGGGCCGCGCCCTGTTCAAGACGCTGTCGCTGCGGGAGAACCTGGAGGTGGCCGCATACGCCGCCGGCATCAAGGGAGCAGATCTCAAGGCACGCCTCGAGGAGACCGCCGAGTGGCTGCCGCCGCGACTGCGCGACCGGATGGGCGTACCCGCCGCCGGCCTCTCCGGGGGCGAGCAGCAGATCCTGGCGATCGCCCGCGCCCTGATGGCGCGGCCGGACCTGCTGATCGTCGACGAACCGGCGCTCGGCCTGTCCCCTGCGATGGTCGACGAGGTGTACGCCCGCGTCGGCCGGCTCGCCCGCGAGGGCATGACCGTCGTCCTCCTCGAGCAGTCACTCGGCCGCGCCGCGTCCGCCTGCCACGAGGTGGTCGTGCTGCACGAAGGCGGCATCGCCGTCCGCGGCGAACCCGCAGACCCGGCGTTCCTCGCCCGCGCCGAACAGGCCTACTTCGACGGGCAGGACGACGCTCCCATGGCCGCCGCACAGGGGTGAAGCCGACGCCCGGCGAGACGCCCGGAGGCAAGCGGAGGCCGCTCACGGTCTTGTGCCGTGAGCGGCCTCCAGGAGCATCCGCCTTCGCCGCTCTCTTTGTCAGCCCTTCTTGACGGTGTTGCCGGCATCGACGGGCAGGGCGACGCCCGTGATGTAACGCGCAGACTTGGAACACAGCCAGGCCACGGCCTCCGAGACGTCCTCGGGCTCGATCCACGGGACGTCCGGAAGGATGTTGAGGGCCGCGAAGGGCTCGTGGACGTCGGCTGCCGTCGGATTGGTGACGGCGGGGGCGAAGAGTTCGAAGGTGGGGGCGTTCACGACGAGGGGTGTGTTCACGGTCGTGGGACAGACGGCGTTCACGCGGATGCCGTGCGGCCCCAGCTCCTGTGCGAGCACCTTCATGAACCCGATGACCCCGTGCTTGGCCGCCGTGTAGTGCGCCGTGTTGAGGTAGCCGAGGAGGCCTGCCGTCGAGCTGGTCAGGACGACCGAGCCGCCCTCTCCGCGCTCGACCATCGAGGGGAGCGCCGCACGGACGGTGTTGAAGACACCGGTCAGGTTGACGTCGATCATGTCCTTCCACACGCGCTCGGGCATCTCCCAGCTGACGGACCACGACCCGATGCCCGCGTTGGCGCAGACGATGTCGATCTTGCCGAACTCGGCGAGGCCGCCGTCGACGACCTTCTGAACCTGACCGAGGTCGCGTACGTCCGCTGTGCCCGCGAACGCGCGACGCCCTCGTGCCTCGACCTGCGCGACGGTCTCCTTGAGATCATCGCTGGTGGCCAGCGGATAGCCGACCGTCTCCACGGCGTCCGCGCAGATGTCCAGCACGATGACGTCAGCGCCCTCCTCCGCCAGCCGGCAGGCATGCGACCTTCCCTGGCCGCGGCCGGCTCCCGTGATGAAGGCGACTTTTCCGTCGAGGGTTCCCATTCTCTTCTCCTCCGCAGATGGCGACCCGAGATGCCGGTCCGGTCGTGCGGACAGCGCCGCGCGAAATGGATCCCTGGCAGGCCCCTCAAGCTAGGAATTGAACTGAACTGGCGTCAAGAAGTGTGCCGGAGCCGGTTTTCGGTCGCCCGGGCTGGCGAACCGAGACTTGTGCCCCCACAACGCAGTGTGTTCTGCGCTTTGCCGGTAGAAGTAGCATGCACTGATCCGAGCACGACTGTTGCACTTTGAATTGGATTCGGTTTTGCTAGCTGGTTGTCAGGGCGAACACCAGCGGGACTCGCTGGAGAGCCGATCCCTTGGCCCGGAGGAGAGCCGCGTGCACACGGACGACGTCGACCTGCTGATCATCGGTGCGGGAATGGCGGGGCTCACCGCCGGCGCCCGCGCAGTCCGCAACGGCCTGTCCGTGGTGATTGTCGAGATCGGTACGGACGTCGGTGGCTCCGCACGCTTCGCCGGCTACGCGTGGACCGCTCCGAGCCACGACGTCATGGACGAGCACAATCCGCGCGGCGACATCGCGCTCAAGCGCGCGCTGGTGGACAGGTTCGCCGACGGTATCGCCTGGATCCGCTCCATCGGCGTCGAGGCCAAGGACGCCCAACGGATCCTCAGCTTCGGCCGCGGGCACCAGTTCGACACCAACCACTACGTCGACACCTGCCGACGACTCATCGTCGAAGGCGGTGGCGAGCTGCTGCTCGGGACCGACACCGAACGGCTGGTGGTCGAGCACGGAGTCGTGGTCGGCGCCGACCTGACGGCAGCCGACGGCACGCGCAGGCACGTGCGGGCCCGCACCACGCTCATGGCGACCGGCGGATTCCAGGGCGACCTCGCCCTGCGTACCGCGCATGTGCACCCCCACGCCGACCGCATGCAGCTCCGCTCCAACCCCCACAGCCGCGGCGGCTACCGCTTGGCCACCCAGGCCGGCGCGGCCACCGGCGGCGACGACGCCGGTTTCTACGGCCACCTCATCCCCAGCGGCATCCCCTTCGCCGACCCGGCCGACTTCGTCGACATGTCGCTCTACTACAGCGAACACGCCCTGCTGTTCAATCTGCAGAGCGATAGGTTCGTGGACGAGACGCTGGGCGACCACCTCACGGCCATGGCCCTGCTGGAACAGCCCGAAGGCCGCGGTCTGCTCATCGCCGATGCCCGGGTGTTCCGCGACTGGATCGTCGGCTCGTACGTCGAGGGCGCCGTAGCCGTCGACAAGTTCGCCCTGGCCAGCAAACGAGGCGGCCGCGTCGGACTCGCCGAAGACCTCGACGAACTGGCCTACCTGCCCGAGGAATGGGGCTACCGGGGCGAGGCCATCCGCAACGCCGTCAAGCTTTTCAACGAGCAGGCCTCCGTAGGAGCGGAGCCGGTGCCCGGCCGGGAACTGGACCGCCTGCCGCTGGACGAACCGCCGTACTACGTCATCGAGACGGTGCCGGCCATCACTTTCCCGTTCCACGGCGTGCGCATCGACGACCGGGCTCGCGTGCTGGGCGAGGACGGCCGGCCGATCGGAGGGCTCCTCGCCGCCGGATCGGATACCGGCGGCCTGTGGCACCGCGCCTACGCGGGCGGCCTCGCCTCAGCCCTCGTCTTCGGGCTGACAGCCGCCGACACGGCCACCGAGACGGCACACCGCTCCTGAGCAGGACCCGTCGTCACCACTACTGCCCTGCGGGAGGGAAAGATGACAGCCATCGATCACAAGGCCTTCTTCATCAACGGGTCCTGGCGAGCGGCCGAGGGCACGGACAACTTCGACGTGATCTCCCCGAGGTCCGAGCAGCGCATCGGGCGGGTCCCCGCCGCCTCGAAGGAGGACATCGACGCCGCGGTCGCCGCGGCCAGGCACGCGTTCGACGAAGGGGAGTGGCCCAGGCTCACCCCGGCAGAGCGAGCCGACTACGTCTCCCGTCTGGCGGACGGGATCGAGAGGCGACGGAACGAGCTGGCCGAGCTGATCACCGAAGAGCTCGGCTGCACGCTGTTCCTGTCGCAGGTCTACCAGACGGTGTCGCCCGTCATGAGCTTCAACTACTCCGCCGAGATCGGCCGGAGCCTGCAGACGGACGAGGTGCGCATCAGCGACCTCTCCCCGCTCTCGGGCAAGTCGGCAGGAGGAAGCATCATCCCCATGGCCGGGTCCAGCCTGGTCGTCAAGGAGCCCGTCGGCTTGGTCGCCGCCTTCCCGGCGTACAACTTCGCGCTGCCCGCGATCGGCCAGAAGGCCGGACCGGCGCTGATCGCGGGCTGCACCGTCATCGTCAAGGTCACCGAGCCCAACCCGCTGGCGACATTCGTGGTCGGCGAGATCTGCGAGGAGATCGGCCTGCCTCCCGGTGTCCTCAACGTCGTCGCTGCGCGGGCACCCGAGTCCGAGTACCTGGTCCGCCACCCCGGTGTGGACATGGTCAGCTTCACCGGCTCCGTCGACGTCGGCGCCAGGATCGCTGCGGCCTGCGGAGAACTCGTACGGCCGTGCGTGCTGGAGCTCGGCGGCAAGTCCGCGGCCATCGTGCTCGAGGACGCAAAGATGGAGGACGTGCTGCCCACCCTTGTCGGGGCCAGCGTCGGCACCAATTCGGGCCAGAGCTGTGTCGCCCAGACACGACTGCTGGTTCCCGAATCCCAGTACCCGGCCTACGCGGAGGCCCTGGCCGACGCGTTCGCCTCGCTCAAGGTCGGCGACCCCATGGAAGCCGACACGGTGGTCGGCCCGCTGGTCACATCCCGCCAGCGTGACCGCGCCGAGTACTACGTGGACGTGGCCCGCAAGGAGGGCGCGACCATCGCCTCGGGCGGCCGTCGGCCATCGCACCTGAACCGTGGGTGGTACTTCGAGCCGACCCTCATCACCGATGCACACAACGGGATGAGGGTGTCGAGGGAGGAGATCTTCGGGCCCGTGGCCTCCCTCATCCCGCACCGCGGCGAGGACGACGCCGTGCGTATCGCCAACGACAGTGATCTGGGGCTGGCGGGCTCCGTGTTCACGGCGGACACGACACACGGGTTCGAGATCGCCCGGCGGGTGCGCACGGGCACGTTCTCGGTCAATACCTTCGCGGCCGACCTGGGCTCGCCGTTCGGCGGCTTCAAGAAGTCGGGGCTCGGGCGCGAACACGGCCCGGACGCCGTCGAAGAGTACCTGCTGACGAAGACGATCTCGATCGACCCGAGCCAAGAGCTTCCGCAGTCGGTGACCCGGAACGTTCCGCACGGAACCGGACCCGGGGCGCGCTGACCCGCCCGGCTCGCCGCCGCGGCCGAGCCCCGGCGGCAGAGCGCCCTCGGATCACCGCCGCGGCCGAGCCCCGGCGGCAGAGCGCCCTCGGATCACCGCCTGTCCCCGCCGTCGGCGCGCGGCCACCAGACCGTTCAACCAGTTTCCTGCCTTGGAGGCCCCATGCACCGTCGTCATCCCGAGATCGACCCCCAGCTGCTGTCCGAGACCGAGGAACAACGGGAACTCCGCACGGTCCTGCGTGACTTCTTCACCGAAGCGAGCGGACCCGAGGACGTCCGCAAGCATCTGGCCACCCCGCGCGGACACGACGAAGCCCTGTGGGCACGGATGGCCGGCGAGATCGGTGTGCACGGGCTCGCGATCCCCGATGAGTACGGCGGATCCGGCTTCACCTTCGCCGAACTCGCCGTGGCACTGGAGGAGTCCGGGCGCGCCCTGTGCTGCGCCCCGCTGCTGCCCACCGTGGTGCTCGCCGGGTACGCCCTGCTGAACAGCGGTGACCGGCAGGCATGCGAGCGCTACCTGCCGCGGATCGCCGACGGCACGCTCACCGCGACGGTGGCCGGTTTCCACGACGACGAGCCCCTCATCAGCGCCGAGCGCGGCGCCTCGGGCTGGGTGCTGCGTGGCGCAGCGGGCTTCGTGCTCGACGGAGCCGGTGCAGATTTGATCGTGGTACGGGCACGGACCACCGACGGCCCACGGCTGTTCGCATGCGAGCCGAACGGGGACACCTGCACGCGGACACCGCGTCGCGTCCTGGACGAGACGCGACGCCAGGCCCTCGTGGAGTTCCGCGGCGCACCCGCCACACCGGTGGGTGACTCGGGTGAGGTGACGGCGACCCTCGACGCCGGGCGGGCAGCGCTCGCCGCCGAGCAGATCGGCGGAAGCGGCCATGCGCTCGACGCAACCGTCGAATTTGTCGCGCAACGCCAGCAGTTCGGGCGCCCCATCGGCTCCTTCCAGGCGGTCAAGCACCGGCTGGCCGACGTACTGGTCGTCCTCGAGGCCGCCCGCTCGGCATCCTCGTACGCGACCGCCTGCGTGGCCACCGCGTCACCGCAGCTGCCGGTGGCCGCGAGCGCCGCCGCCGCTGTCTGCTCCGAGACCTTCCGCCTGGCGACCGCCGAGTACGTCCAGCTGCACGGCGGGATCGGCTTCACCTGGGAGCATCCGGCGCATCTGTACGTGCGCCGGGCGCGCAGCAGTGAGGTGCTGTTCGGCACGGCGGACCGGCACCGGGCCCGGCTCGCCGAACTCATCGGTCTCGCCACCCGGTCCGCCGCCTGAGCAGGAAGTGAGCCACATGACGCAACCCATCGACCTCGCCCTCGCCACGCCGTTCACGCTCGGCGGTCTCACCCTCCGCAACCGCCTGGTCGCCACCGCCCACGCCACCGCCGCCGTCGCCGACGGCGCCCCCACCGAGGCCGATGCGGCCTACTGGCGGCGCCTGGCACAGGGCGGGGTGGGCATGGTGATCACCGGTGGCACCGCCGTGGCCCCGGAGTCGACACTGCCGCAGCGCTACCTGACCGAGGCATGGCGCCCCGAGATCAAGGACTCCGTGCGCCGGCGGGCCGAGGCCATCACCGACGGCGGTGCGGTGGCCATCGCCCAGCTCGTCCACCTCGGCCGGGAGACCCTGGGCGCGGGTACGTACTACGCGCCGGTGTCCGCGGCCGCCGTCCGCTCACCCCGTGAGGCGACCGCGCCGCACGCGCTGAGCACCGAAGAGGTACGCCGTGTCGTCGACGCCTTCCGTGTCTCGGCGGCCAACAGCGTGCAGGCCGGCTTCCACGGCGTCGAGCTGCACGCCGGACACGGCTATCTGCTCGCCCAGTTCCTCTCCCGCGTCAACAACACCCGCGACGACGAGTACGGCGACCGGATCGCCCTGCTCGCCCAGGTGATCGACGCGATCCGCACCGAGATCGGTGAACTCCCCATCGGCGTACGGGTCTCGGTGGAGCCCGGCGAGGACTCCGGACTCGGCCTCGACGACCTGATCGAACTCCTCCCGCGCCTGAGCGCCGCCTCCCCCTTCGCGTACGTCAACGTCACCACCGGCGTCCGCAACACCTACGTCCCCGGCATGGCCACCGCCCGTCCGCCGCTGCTGGACGCCGTGGCCCGGCTGCGCGCGGCGGTCGCACTGCCGTTGCTGGTCAGCCAGGGGTTCCGGTCGGGCGCCGACATCGAGCGGGCGCTGGACTCGGGGGCTGATCTGGTCGGCATGGCGCGGCCGTTCATCGCCGACCCGGACTTCGCCCGCAAGGTGATCGCCGGCGACGAGCGCTCCGTACGCCCCTGCACGGGCTGCAACGAGGGCTGCCGGACCTTCGAACCCACCGGGTCCTGCTCGGTGAATCCCGAACTCGGCCCGCCGGGTGCCGCGACCCGCCCGGCCGTTCCGCTGATGATCACGCGGCCGGGCTCCCGCACCGGCTCCGTCGCCGTCCTGGGCGCGGGCCCCGCGGGCATGGAGTGCGCGATGGCGCTCGCCCGCAGCGGCGGCAGGGTGGTCGTCTTCGACTCCGCTGGGGAAGTCGGCGGCCAGGCGCGCCTCGCGTCCCTCGCCGCACACCGCTCCGGGTGGCAGAAGTTGGTGGACTACCAGCGAGACCAGCTCGCCGACCTTGGCGTCCGCGTGGTTCTCGGTACGTCACCGACGTCCGCCGAACTCGCCGAGTACTCCCAGATCGTGCTCGCCACCGGGGCGGAGGAGGCGGTCGTGCCCGTGCCGGGCGAACTCCCCACGCTCACCAGCACGGACTTCCTCCACCGGTACGCCGAGGTGGTACCGAGCGCGCCCAGGGTCGCCGTGCTCGACGACGGGTTCGGCTGGTGGCAGGGCATCAGCGCCGTCGAGAGCGCGCTGGCGGCCGGCGCCCGTGAGGTCACGGTCATCACGCCCGGCAACGGTTTCGCGACGGGCCTGTCGCCGGAGAACCGCACCCAGCTGATGAACCGCCTCACCGGTGCGCCCCTGCGCGTCGTCGCAATGAGCACCGTGACCTCGACGACTACCGACAGTGTGCGGCTGCGCCATGTGCTGGACGGCCAGGAGACGGACCTCGCCGCCGACGTCCTGGTGACCGTCGGCGAACGCCTCCCTCGGCGCCCCGACTTCACTCCGGCTGACGGCCAGACCGTCCGCGCGGTCGGTGACTGCGTCGTGCCGCGCCGCATCGCGCACGCGGTCGCGGAGGGCCGGGCGGCGGCGGAGGCGGTCGCGGTGAGGCCGCTGTGACCCCGCACCAGAGACCAGACGTCGGCTGGGCGCTGGGTCGGCGGGTACCCGCGTGGTTCCACGTCGGCGGCTCGCAGCCGTGAGCGACTGGCTGGGGGTGCGGGTGCGGTGCTCCTTTGCCGCATCCGCACCAGGCCACCAAGCCCAGGCGCAGCCGAGTGCCGGCCCGTGCACCGCTGCGATCACCGCGCGGTTGTTTCATCTCACCTTTCGTGGACGGCAAGGACTGTCATGTCGGCCATCCGCTGCGGCATCTTTCCGCGGCTGTGCAGCCACTCCCGGAGGGCGAACTTTTTGATCTTGCCGCTTGCCGTGTGTGGCAGGGCGTCGACGACAATGAGGCTCTCAGGGATCTTCTGGGTGGCAATTTCACGCTCAGTCAGGTGGGCCCTGACCTCCTCGAGAGTGAGCTCCCGTCCCTCGGTGGTCACCACGAACGCGCAGCCCCGCTCGCCTGTCCGGCGGTCGGGTCCGGCAACGACGGCAACCTCGGCGACAGCGGGATGCTCGCCGAGCAGGTTCTCCACTTCGTGGACGCTGATCTTCTCGCCCGAGCGGGTGATGATGTCCTTGATCCGCCCCTCGATATGGATTGCGCCGTGCGCGTCGAACCGGGCCAGGTCGCCGCTGCGGAACCAGCCGTCCGAGGTGAATGCGGCTTCGTTCAGCTGGCTGTCGAGATATCCGAGGCAGGTGTCCGGCCCGCGCCACAGCACCTCCCCGATGACGCCCTGCTGGACCGATGCGCCCGCCCCGTCCGAGATTACGACCTCGGTCGGGGCGAGGGGCACACCGTCGGTGTGGGTGCGGATCCCGGACGGGTCCCAGCGGTTGGCCGCGGTCACTGAGGGGCCTTCGGTCGCCCCGTACATTCGGGTCACCACACCGAGCCGATCAGTGGCCCGGCGGGTGAGCTCGTCGGGGATGTCCGCGCCGCCGCAGACGATGTAGCGGATCGTCGGCGTTATCACGTCCGCGGCCTCGGCGGCGCAAAGCAGGTCGGTCAGGAAGGGCGTCGAGAAGATCATGAAGCTCGCTCCGCTGGTGGTGATCCGGTGCAACGCGAGTTTCGGGTCCCACAGGTCCTGGAGGACCACCGGAGCGCCGAGCAGGAACGGCAGAATGAGGGCGCAGTTCACCCCCGTGACATGGGTGACCGGGGACGGGTTGAAAATCACGTCGCGTTCGTTCAACGTGAACTGGTCGATCATGGAGAAGTTCTCGAACACCAGCGTGTTGTGGCTGTGCAGCGCCCCCTTGGGGTCTGCGGTCGTACCCGAGGTGTAGAGCAGCAGGCAAACCTGGTCGGGATCGGGCTCGGGCAGGGCACGCACTGTGGCTGCCGGATCGGGGCCGGCAGAGTCGAGGAACGCCTCCCAGGAGATCGTGAGGGACTCTCCCGTGCTGTCACCGGTGCGGCCGCCGACGACCACCACGTCCCGCAGCTCGGGAAGGTCACCGCCCAGACCCTTGTAGAGCTCTGGATAGTCGAAGCCCCGGTAACGGCTCGGCACAAACACGATCTTCGTTTGCGCCTGGCCGAGGATGAAGCGGAGCTCGTGACCGCGATAGATGGGCACGATCGGGTTGGCGACGGCACCCACCTTCATGATCGCCTGGAACAACACGACCGCTTCGGCTCGGTTGGGCAACTGGAACGAGACGACGTCATCCTGACCGATACCGCGAGCGTGGAGGGCCGCGGCCAGCGCCGCCGCCTGCCGGTCGACTTCGGCGAATGTGAGGTGGCGGTCACCGTCGACCACGGCGAGCGCGTCCGGCCACAGGGCGGCTGCCCGCGTCAGGTACCAGCCGACCGGGCGATCCCGCCATGCCCCAATAGCTCGGTACTGCGCGGCGAGTTCGACCATGGGGGGATGCGTCGGCCACATCGATTGCCTCCTGGGATGTCATCAGTCGGGGATGGTTATGCAACGAACCTGCGAACCAGGGGCTGGCACATGCGGTCAGGCGTCGTACTCGTAGAACCCGCGTCCGCTCTTACGCCCCAGATGCCCCGCGGCGACCATCCGCTGAAGCAGCGGAGGAGCGGCGTACAGCGGTTCCTTGAACTCCTCGTACATCGAGTCGGCGACGGCCTGGGCCGTGTCCAGGCCGATCAGGTCGAGCAGCCGCAGCGGGCCCATCGGGTGGGCGCAGCCCAGCTCCATGCCGCTGTCGACGTCCTCGGGACGCGCCGCGCCGGACTCCACCATGCGGATCGCGGAGAGCAGATACGGCACGAGCAGCGCGTTGACCACGAAGCCCGAGCGGTCGGGTGCCTGGATGACCTTCTTGCCGAGCCGCCGGCCGGCGAAGTCCCGGGCGCGGGCCAGCGTGTCGGCGCTGGTGGTGAGGGCGGGGATCACCTCGACCAGCTTCTGCACCGGTACGGGGTTGAAGAAGTGCAGGCCCACGACCTGCGCGGCCCGGCCCGTGGCGACGGCGAGGTCGACGACGGGTAGCGAAGAGGTGTTGGTGGCGAGGACGGCGTCAGGATCGGTGACCACCTTGTCCAGCTGACGGAAGACCTCGAGCTTCGCCTCCCGGTTCTCGGCGACGGCCTCGATGACGAACTGCCGGTCCGCAAGCTCGCCCAGATCGTGGGTGAACGAGAGCCGGGCCAGGGCCTGTTCGCGGGCGGCCTCGCTGAGCTTGCCGCGCCGCAGACCGCGGTCCAGGGACGCGGTGACGCGGTCGCGCCCGGCGGCGGCCAGCTCCGGGGTCGACTCCGCGACGGTGACGTCGAGGCCGCGCAGTGCGGCGACCTCGGCGATGCCGGAGCCCATGAGGCCGCAGCCGACGACGCCAAGACGTGTCATGTCAGACATGAAGATCCTTCCACCCGCACCAACAGACGTACGCACCAACAGACGTACGCACCAAAAGACTTCTCCATACTGAACCGAAGTAGGTGCGGGTCTCAAGCAGATCCATTGAAGTCAGTTCAGTTCGGTGGCAGGCTCGAGGGTGTCGTTCGGGAATGACGCCGAGGAGGAGCCAATGCTTGCTGCCAGGCTGTACGGAGCCAAGGACCTGCGGATCGAGGAGATGCCCGAACCCGAGCCGGGGCCGGGCGAGGTGAAGATCCGCGTGGCGTACGCGGGGATCTGCGGAACCGACGTCCACGAGTACTTCGAGACCCCGCGCGCCACGCATGAGCCCAATCCGCTGACCGGCGCCACGCTGCCGCAGACTCTGGGGCACGAGTTCGCCGGTACCGTCGTGGCCTGCGGTGAAGGTGTCGACCGGGTGGCCCCTGGCAGCCGGGTCTGCGTGCGGCCGATCCGCACCTGCGGAACGTGTCCGCGATGCACGTCCGGACTGTCCCATCTGTGCAGGGCCCTGGCGGCGATCGGGGTGACGTCCCCCGGGGGCGGACTCGCCCAGTACGTGGTCGTTCCGGCCGGATCCGTGCATCCGCTGCCCGACGCCGTGTCGCTGGAACGGGGAGCCCTGGTCGAGCCCATGGCGGTGGCTCTGAACGCCGTGGAGCGGGCCCGTGTGCCCGCCGGTGGAAGTGCCCTGGTGACGGGCGCGGGTGCGGTCGGCATGGGCGCGCTGTTCGCGCTCAGGGCGCACGGACTCCATGACGTGCTGGTGGTGGAGCCTTCGCCGTCCAGGCGCGCGGCGGCCGAACGGCATGGCGCCCGCGTACTCGATCCGGGCGCCGTCGACGTGGTCGAGGAGGTGATGAGCCACACCCGAGGCCGCGGTGTGGACGCCGCCGTCGAGTGCTCGGGCCGGCCGGAGGCGTTGAACACCGCCATCCGCTCGGTGGCCGCCCAGGCTCCGATCGTGATGGTGGCCCTGTACTCGGGCCCGGTCGCCATCGACGCCTCCGTCGTGCGCCTGGCCGAACTCGCCCTGCTCGGCTCGGAGGCGTACCCCGACGGCGTCTTCGAGCGCGTCATCGGCCACATGGCCGCCGGGAGCTACCCGACCGACGGCTGGCTCGACCACATCCCGCTCGCCGACACCGTCGCGGGGCTGCACGACGTACGCGACGGGCGGCGCGTCAAGGTCCTCGTCGACATCCCGGCGGACAGTCGGAGTTGAGCCGGCGCGGGGCCGGTGTGTGTCCACTGAACCAATCTCGGTCCAGGGGTTGACAGTGGATCACCAGCTCCCCAGACTCGTAGTGAATTCAGTTCAGTTTCGGAAATCGGAGGGACCAAGCGATGGCAGTTGAGGACGAGATCCAGTTCGAGCGTGACGGTCATGTCGCCCGCGTCTGGCTCAACCGCCCGTGGAAGAAGAACTGCGTCACGGTGCCGATCCTGGACCGGCTCGACGAGATCATCACCGAGGTCGACGAGGACCCCGAGCTGCGCGTCCTGGTGTTCCGCGGCCGCGGCGGCACCTTCTGCTCGGGCTTCGACCTCGACAGCCTGAAGGCCGACTTCGTCGGCAAGTCGAACGCCATCGATGTCGCGGTGAAGTCCGCGAAGGTGTGCGACCGCCTCTACTCGATGAAGACCCCCTCGGTCGCGGTCCTGGAGGGCTACGTCACCGCGGGCGGCTTCGAGATCATGATCTCCTGCGACTTCGCGATCGCCGCGGACGATGCCAAGATCGGCGACTTCCACATCCGCCGCTCGCTGTTCGGCGGCGCGGGTCCGATCTACCGGGTGCCGCGCATGATCGGCATCCGCAAGACCAAGGAGCTGATGCTCACCGGCAAGCTGCTCTCGGGCGTCGAGGCTGCCGAGTTCGGCCTGATCAACAAGTCCGCGCCGGCCGACAAGCTGGACGAGACGGTCGAGGACTTCATCGGTGACCTCACCGACAAGAGCCCGTTCACGATGTGGCTCACCAAGATGACGATCGACCGCAGCCTGGACGCAGACACCCAGTCGCTGATGGTGATGGAGCACCTCGCTGTGGGTGTGGCGCTCAACTCGGAGGACGCCGCCGAGGGCGTGTCGGCGTTCCTGGAGAAGCGCGAGCCCAAGTGGCAGGGGCGCTGATCCGGATGACCACGGATCCGCGGAGTCCGGCCACCGGGCTCCAGGGTGCACGCTGCTCCGGCTGCTCGGTGACGGTCTACCCCGCGGACGCGGCGTGCCCGCGCTGCGGGGGGCCGGCCGATCCGGCGGCCCTGTCCGGCGCGGGCACCCTGTGGACCTGGACCGTGCAGCGGTACGCACCCAAGTCCCCGCCGTACCAGATCCCGCCTGCGGGCTTCGAGCCGTTCGCGGTCGGCTACGTCGAGCTGCAGGAAGGCGTACGGGTGGCCGCCGTACTGGAGGTCGACGACCTCGACGACGTCCGTATCGGCATGCCTCTCACGGTGACCGCGGGCCACGGCGTCCCGCGGGCCAGGCCCGCAACGCCCGGCGAGGAGGGCTCATGAACAGCGACGTCCTGATCTGCGGTGCCGGGCGCACCCCGTTCGGCCGGTCGGAGGCGAGCGGCCGTCAGCTGGCCGTCAGCGCGGTGAACGCCGCGCTGGCGGACGCCGGGATCGAGTGGTCACGGGTGCGGGCCGCATTCGGCGGCAGCGACAGCGCCGGGCTCGCCGACACCCTGGTGGCCCAACTCGGCCTGACAGGGCTGCCGTTCGTCAACGTCAAGAACGGCTGTGCTACCGGCGGCAGCGCGCTGATCTCCGCCGTGAACGCGATCCGTTCCGGCATGGCGGACGTCGTCCTCGCCGTCGGATTCGACAAGCATCCGCGCGGCGCCTTCGACCCGAGGCCCGAGGACTGGGGGCTGGGCGATGAGTACGGCAGCGACGGGCTGATGGTGACCACCCAGTTCTTCGGCATGAAGATCCAGCGCTATATGCACGACCACGGGATCACGCCGGGGACTCTCGCGCTGGTCGCCGAGAAGGCGTACCGCAACGGGGTCCTGACCCCCGAGGCATGGCGGCGCAAGCCGCTGTCCGCCACCGAGATCCTCGACTCGGGCATGGTCAGCGATCCGCTGACCCGCTACATGTTCTGCTCCCCGGGAGCGGGCGCGGCCGCGCTCGTACTCTGCTCGCCCGAGGTCGCCCGCACCCTGGACGGCCCCTCGGTCACCCTGCGCTCGGCGGCCGTACGCACTCGGCGCTTCGGCTCGTTCGAGGTGTTCAGCCCCTGGATCCCCGGCGGCGACCTGACCAGCGTCAGCCGTGACGCGTCGGCGGCCGCGTTCGAGGAGGCCGGGATCGGCCCAGGCGACGTCGACGTCTGCCAGCTCCAGGACACCGAGAGCGGCGCCGAGGTCATGCACATGGCCGAGTGCGGGTTCTGCGAGGACGGCGAGCAGGAACGGCTGATCGCCTCCGGCGCCACGGAGATCGGCGGCGACCTGCCGGTCAACACCGACGGCGGCTGCATCGCCAACGGCGAACCCATCGGCGCATCGGGGCTGCGCCAGGTCTACGAAGTCGTCCAGCAGCTGCGCGGCCGGGCCGGTGAACGCCAGGTCCCCGGCGAACCGAGGATCGGCTTCACCCATGTGTACGGCGCACCCGGCGTGAGCGCCTGCACGGTGCTGTCCCGCTGAACGTCCCGATGAGAGTCCCGCTGAACGAGGAGGTGGAGACAGAGATGAGCGGCATCCCGGAGCCCGACGAGTTCCGCGCCCAGGCCCGGCAGTGGCTCGCCACGGTCGCCCGGCCCCGCGCCGCCGACGGAGAGTGGGGCAGCGGCTCCGACTCGGTCGCCGTGTTCGAGAACTGGACCGAGGAGCAGGAGCGCGAGCACACCGCCCGCACCCAGGAGTGGGAGCGCACCCGCTACGACCAGGGGTGGGGTGCGCTCAACTGGCAGGAGGCGTACGGGGGTCGTGGCCTGCCCGCGTACTACGAGCAGCTCTACCGCGCCGAAGAGGCGGCCTTCGACGTGCCGCACCGCACCGAGATCTTCCCGGTGACGCAGCAGCTCGTCGCCCCGGCGATCGGCATCTGGGGCACCGAGGAGCAGAAGCAGCGCTGGCTGCGCCCCATGCTGCGCACCGACGAGCTGGCCTGCCAGCTGTTCTCCGAGACCGAGGCGGGCTCCGACCTCGCCGCGGTGCGCACCAGGGCGGTGCGCGACGGCGACAACTGGGTGCTGCAGGGCCACAAGGTGTGGACCTCCGGGGCCCGGGTCGCGACCTGGGGAGTCGCGGTGTGCCGCACCGACCCGGACGTCCGCAAGCACGCGGGGATCACCGTCTTCCTGGTGCGCATGGACGCGCCCGGCGTCACCGTGCGGCCCATCCAGCAGATGACCGGCGGCGCCAGCTTCAACGAGGTCTATCTCGACGGCGTGGTCGTGCCCGACACCGACCGGCTCGGACCCGTCGGTGAGGGCTGGCGGGTCACCCTCAGCGTGCTGGCCGCCGAACGGCTCGACTCCGGCAACCTCGGCCTGGACAACGCCGACCGCGCGCTGGACCTGGCCGGGAACCTGGGCCGCCCCTTCACCGGCAGTGAACAGCAGCAGGCCGCCGACCTGTACATCCGCACCCTCGTCCAGCGGCTCATCGGACTGCGGGTGACCGCCGCCCTCGTCGCCGGACGCGAGCCCGGCGCGGAGGCTTCGGTCGGCAAGCTCTACGCCACCGAAACCATGCGGCGTACGAGCGACCTGGTGTCGGAGCTGCTCGGTTCTCGCCTCGTCGCCGACACGGGGGAGTGGGGGACGTACGCCTGGACGGAGCACCTCCTCGGGGCGCCCGGCTACAGCATCGCGGGCGGCACCGACGAGATCCAGCACAACATCCTCGCCGAGCGAGTGCTCGGACTGCCCAAGGAGCCCGTCCGATGAGCACGGCGACCCAGGTGCCGGAGCTGGCCGTCCGCGTCCGCGACCGTCTCGCCCGCCGCCATCCAGGGGCGCCGATCGGTGAGTTGCGGACCCTGCCGGGCGGGCACTCGGGGCTGACGTACTCGGTCACGGCGGGGGACACGAAGTACGTCGTGAAGGCGGTGCCTCCCGGGCAGCGGCCCGTCGGGCGCAACGATGTGCTGCGTCAGGCGCGCGTACTGAGAGCGCTGTCTGGCTCGCCGGTGCCGGTGCCGGGTGTCGGGGCCGTCGATGAGACACAACCTGCCTGGTTCGCCATGGATTTCGCCGCCGGGGAGGCTGTCGAGCCCGTACTCGATGAGCCCGAGGTGGCTCCCGCGACGGCGCGGGCGCGGATGCTGGAGGTTGCTTCGGTGTTGCGGCGGCTGCACGACACCGACGTCCGTACGCCCGGGCTGGACGCGCCGGAACCACTTGACGCGGCCGGCGAGCTGGAGCGGTGGAGCCGCACCATGCACGCCGTACCGGCCGAACTCCGCCCCGGTGGCGAGGAGTTGCTGACACGCCTCGCCGACGAGGTGCCCGGCGGCCTCGCTCCGGTGCTGCTGCACGGCGACTTCCGCCTCGGGAACGTGCTGTGCGCCGGTGAGCGCCCGGTGGCCGTCGTCGACTGGGAGATCTGGAGCGTCGGGGACCCGCGCATCGACCTCGGCTGGTTCCTGCTCTTCGCCGACCACCGCAACTTTCCGCAACTGGGCCGCGCCGTGCCCGGCCTGCCCACCGAGGCCGAGCTGCTGGACACCTACCTCGACGGCCGGCCCGCCCTGCCCTCGATGGACTGGTTCCGGGCGCTGGGCCGCATGAAGATGGCCGCGATCATGGGCCACAACCTGCGCCGGCACCGCGAGGGCAAGCACCACGACCCGGACCAGGAGCGCCTGCCGCCCACCATCGCCGCGATGATCCGCACGGCGCGCGACATCCTCGGCTGATCCGGAACGGCTACACAAGCCGCCGGAACGACCACACGCGGGCCGCCCGCACAAGCGGACGCACCGCACACGCCACAGCACTTGGGACGTACGCCGAGCCGGCCAGGCCCTCGGCGAAGAGGAGCAATCGTGGACTTCGGATTCTCGCCACGGGCGAGTGAACTCCAGGACCGCATGCGGTCGTTCATGGAACAGCACGTCTATCCGGCGGAAGCCGTCTACGACCGGCAGCTCGCCGAGGCCGACGATCCGCACGCGCTGCCGCCGGTGATGACCGAACTGAAGGAGAAGGCGCGCGCCGACGGCCTGTGGAACCTCTTCATGGCGCACGGCGACTGGGGCGCGGGGCTCACCAACCTCGAGTACGCGCCGCTCATGGAGCTGGCGGGCCGGTCCATCATCGGTCCCGAGGTGTTCAACTGCTCGGCGCCCGACACCGGCAATATGGAGCTGCTCGCGCTGTACGGCACGCCCGAGCAGCAGGAGCGCTGGCTGAAGCCCCTGCTGGAGGCGGAGATCCGCTCGTGCTTCGCCATGACCGAGCCCGAGGTCGCCAGCTCCGACGCCCGCAACATCCGCACCCGCATCACCCGCGACGGCGACCACTACGTCGTCAACGGCCGCAAGTGGTACACCTCCGGGATCCTCGACCCGGACTGCAAGCTGATCATCCTGATGGGCAAGACCGACCCGGACGCGCCCACCTACCGGCAGCAGAGCATGCTGCTCATCCCCCGTGACACCCCGGGCGTCACGGTCGTGCGCGACCTGCCGATGTTCGGCTACACCGACCGGTGCGGGCACGGCGAGGTGCTCTTCGAGAACGTCCGCGTACCGGTGGAGAACATCCTCAGCGGCGAAGGGGAGGGCTTCGCGCTCGCCCAGGGGCGGCTCGGCCCGGGGCGCATGCACTACGCCATGCGCGCCGTCGGCTTTGCGGAGCGCGCCCTGCAGCTGATGTGCGAGCGAGTCACCGAGCGCGTCGCCTTCGGAGGGCCGCTCGCCGACCGGGGCGTCGTACGCGAGTGGATCGCCCGCAGCCGCATCGAGATCGAGCAGCTGCGCCTCCTCGTCCTGAAGTCCGCCTGGCTGATGGACACCGTCGGCAACGCCGCCGCCCGTATGGAAGTCGCCGCGATCAAGGTGGCGGCACTGGAGGTCGCCCATAAGGTCGTCGACCGCGCGGTGCAGGCGCACGGCGCGGCGGGCGTCAGCGACGACACCGTACTGGCCCGGCTGTACGCCATCACGCGGGCGCTGCGCATCGCCGACGGCCCCGACGAGGTGCATCTACGGACGGTGGCCCGCCAGGAACTCGCCAAGTACAAGCAGAGCCACCCGAAGGCCGAGCAGCAGAAGACCGACACGAAGGCAGGAGCAGCGTGAGCGCCAACACCCTCGACGGCAAGGTCGCCGTCATCACCGGCGGATCCCGCGGCATCGGCCTCGGCATCGCCACCGCCTACCGGACAGCGGGCGCTCACGTGGTCATCGCCGCCCGGAAGGCGGCCGGACTCGCCGAGGCCCGCGAGGAGCTGCTGCGCGTCAAGGGCGACGGCGACATCCACACGGTGGTCGCCAACGCCGGCGAACCCGACCAGGCCGAGGCCTGCATCGACGAGACCATGACGCGCTTCGGCCAGGTCGACGTCCTCGTCAACAACGCGGCGACCAACCCGTACAACGGCGACCTGCTCGATCTCGACCTGCCGCGCGCCGAGAAGACCGTCCGCGTCAACCAGTACGGCATGATCGCCTGGACCCGGTGCGCCTGGCGGGCCTGGATGGCCGAGCACGGGGGAGCGGTCATCAACATCGCCTCCGTCGGCGGGCTGATCGTCGACCCGCACATCGGCTACTACAACGCCACCAAGGCCGCCATGCTGCACATGACCCGACAGCTCGCGTACGAACTCGGGCCGCGGGCAAGGGTGAACGCCATCGCCCCCGGACTGATCAAGACGGAGCTGGCGCGGGCCGTGTGGGAGGTCCGCGAACCCATCCTCACCGCCAAGCTGCCGCTGCGGCGCCTCGGCACGGTGGAGGACGTGGCGAACGCGGCCCTTTTCCTGGCCTCCGACGCCTCCTCCTGGATGACCGGCCAGACCCTGGTGCTCGACGGCGGCGCGACCGCCCTGCCGATCGGCGTTGACGAGTGAGCGCGCCTCGATCCGCCGCCGAGCTGTTCTCGCTGGAGGGCAGGACAGCCATCGTCACGGGTGCCTCCGCGGGGCTCGGCGCCCGCTTCGCCGCCGTCCTCGCGCAGGCAGGCGCCACTGTCTTCGCCGCCGCCCGCCGCATCGACCGGCTGAAGGAACTCGCCGACTCCGACGCACGCATCCACCCCGTGGCCTGCGACGTCTCGCTCGAGGCCGACCGCACGCGGCTGGCCGAGACCGCGCTGGCCGGAACCGGCCGCATCGACGTCCTGGTCAACAACGCGGCCAGCTCCGGCGAGACACGTGCCGAGGACGAGTCGTCGGACGCCTTCGCCGATGTGCTCGGCGTCAACCTCACCGCGCCCTTCCACCTCGCCCGGCTCACCGCCGAGACGCCCTCCCAGACCACGGGCAAGAGCATCATCAACGTCTCCTCCATCCTCGGCCTCGTCACAGCCGCACCGCTCGGCGGCGCGAGCTACTCCGCGTCCAAGGCCGGACTCATCGGCCTGACCCGCGAGCTGGCCGGACAGTGGGGCCGTGACGGAATCCGCGTGAACGCCCTCGCCCCGGGGTGGTTCCGCACCGAGATGACCGCGGACCTCTTCGGCGACGAGCGCTCCAGCCGCTGGGTCGACCGCAACACGCTGCTGCGCCGCGGCGGCGACGCCCACGAACTCGACGGCGCGCTGCTGTTCCTCGCCTCGGACGCCTCCACGTACTGCACCGGCCAGGTCCTGACCGTCGACGGTGGATGGACGGCGCGATGAGGGTCGGCATCGACATACGGGACGGCGGTCTCGCCCGCGTCACCCTGCGCCGGGGCGAGGCCGGAAACGCCATCGACCTGGAGATGGCGCGCGGACTGCTGGAGGCAGCCCGGGCCTGCGCTCGTGAGCCCGTACGGGCCGTGCTGCTCACCGGCGAGGGGAAGTCCTTCTGCGTCGGCGGCGACCTCAGGGAGTTCTCGCAGCTCTCTGGTGAGGCGCTGCAGAAGCACCTCATCGCGGTGACCGACGCGCTGCACGATGCCCTGCGCACGTTCGCCGCGATCGACGCGCCCCTGGTGGCCGCCGTGCAGGGCGCCGTCGCCGGCGCGGGCATCGGACTGGCCGCGGCCGCCGATGTGACCCTCGCCGCCGACAACGCCTCGTTCACCGCCGCGTACACCGGCATCGGCTACTCACCGGACGCCGGAGCGAGCTGGTCACTGCCCCGCCTCATCGGACCCAAACGGGCCCTGGACCTGCTGCTGACGAACCGTCGCATCCAGGCGGCCGAAGCCGCGGCGATCGGTCTGGTGAGCCGGGTGGTCGCGGCCGACGAGCTGGCCGCGGAGGCCGCGCGCACGGCCGAAGCCCTGCGCCGTGGGCCCACGGGGGCCTTCGGCGCCACCCGTCGGCTCGTCGCCGCCGGACTGACCGCGGACCTCGGCCCGCACCTGGACCGCGAGGCCCGCGCGCTCGCCGCCGCGGCCGCCTCCGACGAGGGCCGTGAGGGCGTCGCCGCGTTCCTCGGCAAGCGGGCGCCCGACTTCACGCGCACCCGGCCCCGGCCCTGATCCCGTACTCGAATCCCAAATGGAGTCCACCGTGTCGGAAGCATTCATCGTCGGCGCCGTCCGCACCCCTGTCGGCCGCCGCAAGGGCGCGCTCAGCGGCGTGCACCCCGCCGACCTCGGCGGCCATGTGCTGCGCGCCCTGCTGGAGCGCACCGGTGTCGACCCGGGCGCGGTCGACGACGTGTTCTTCGGTTGCGTCGGCCAGATCGGCGCACAGACCGGGAACATCGCCCGCACCGCGTGGCTGTCGGCCGGGCTGCCGCAGCACGTCCCCGGCACCACCATCGACCGCCAGTGCGGCTCCTCCCAGCAGGCCGTGCACTTCGCCGCCCAGGCGGTCGGCTCGGGCGCCGCCGACCTCGTCGTCGCCGGTGGCGTGGAGGTGATGAGCCTGGTGCCCATCGCCAGCCCGATGTTCGTAGGCGAGCAGGCCGGCCTGGGCAGTCCGTACGCGGGGGACGGCTGGCGCGAGCACTTCGGGGACCAAGAGGTCTCGCAGTTCCGCGGGGCCGAGCTGATCGCCGAGAAGTGGGGCATCTCCCGCGCGGACATGGAGCAGTTCGCGCTCACCAGCCACCAGCGTGCCCTTGCGGCCCAGGCCGGCGGGGCATTCGACGAGGAGATCGTCCCGGCCTTCGGGCTGACCGCCGACGAGGGTCCGCGCGCCGATACCACGCTCGAAAAGATGGCGGGACTGAAGACCCTCACCGAGGACGGCCGGCTGACCGCAGCCGTCTCCAGTCAGATCTCCGACGGCGCCGCCGCCCTGCTCATCGCCTCCGAGGATGCGGTGCGCCGCCACGGTCTGACCCCGCTCGCGCGCGTGCACACCATGGCCGTGGTCGGCTCGGACCCGATCCTCATGCTGACCGGTCCGATCCCCGCCACCGAGAAGGTGCTGGACAAGGCCGGGCTTTCGATCGACGATATCGACCTCGTCGAGATCAACGAGGCCTTCGCCTCCGTCGTCCTCGCCTGGCAGAAGGAGATCGAGGTCGCCCCGGAGCGAGTCAACGCCTTCGGCGGTGCCATAGCACTCGGCCATCCGCTCGGCGCCACGGGCGCCCGGCTCATGACCACGCTCGTCCACCAGCTGCGCAGGACCGGCGGGCGCTACGGTCTGCAGACGATGTGCGAGGGGGGCGGGATGGCGAACGCAACCGTGGTCGAGACTCTGTGAAGGCGATTGGCAACTGAGTTCAACTTGGGTTTACTCTCGGTGTACGGACACGGTGTGTGACGGCCAGGAGAGAGGTCATGACAAGGATCGTTGAACCGGAGGCGGGACCGCGGTCCAAGCGCGCGGCCATTCTCACGGCGGCCGTCGACTGCTTCGGCGAGACCGGTTTCGAGGCCACCAAGTGGTCCACGGTGGCCGAGCGGGTCGGCATCGGACAGACCGCCCTCTACCACTACTTCGAGTCGAAGACCCACTGCCTGCTGACGATCATGCGGCTCGAACTGCAGCGCTCCCACGACCGGTTCGTCGAGGCCACCACGGACAAGGCGGACCCGGTCGAGGCGCTGCGGGCCGCGGTCCGCGCGGCGTACGACGTCTCCCCGCACGAGGTCCTGCAGATGCGCATCCTGCAGAACCACATGGACCTGCTGTCGGGGTCGCGCAGGTCCAAGCGCGAGGAGGCAGAGCGGGTCGCGGCCCGGCAGTTGGTGCAGGTCGTCGAGAGGGACTGGACGACCCTGCTGGTGAAGGGCATGTCCCAGGGCGCCTTCCCGCTGCGGGACGCCCAGCTGCTCGGCGCGAGCGTACTCGGCCTGATCGTCAGCGTGTGGCGGTGGTACCGGCCGTCCGGACCGACGCCGCTTTCGGAGATCAGTGAGCTGATCGAGGGCGCCTGCGTGCGGATGGTCGCCTCCTGATGCGCTGAGCGGAGCTGTACTTCGCGGCCCCCTGACGGACGGTTGTCCGTCAGGGGGCCGCTCTGTTGTCCCGTGCGCATTCGCAGTGATCGAGAACGTAACCAGCCATTGCCAGCTGTGTTTCCCCAGGATTAAAATCCCAACTGAATTGAACTTAACTCAGGTTGATCTGAGGAGGGGTCATGCGACGACGCACGACACGCGCGCTCATCGCCGTACTCGCCGCCATGCTCGCCGTGGTGGCGAGTGCCTGCGGCACCGGAGGCCCCTCGGCGGCAGGGGACGACAAGATCATCAAAATCGGTGCGTGGCTACCGCTCACTGGACCACAGGCCACTTTCGGGGTTCCTGAGAGGGCCGGTGCCGACGCGTACTTCAAGTCCGTCAACGCACAGGGCGGGATCAACGGCCGCAGGATCAAGTGGATCGTCAAGGACAGCGCCGCCGACCCGCAGCAGACGGTCCAGATCGCCCGTCGACTCGTCGACCAGGACGGGGTCGTGGCCATCGTCGCCGCGAACGGCACGTCCCAGACCCAGGCCACGTTCCCCTTCGTGCTCGAGCAGTCGAAGGTGCCGATCCTCAACACGCTCGGCGGAGACGCGTCCTGGTACCGGCCGGCCCGCGACGGACTGTTCGGGCTGCAGACCCTGTACGAGGACCAGGCGGCCGCGCTGGGGGACTGGGTGGCGCGCGACGGAGCGAAGAAGGTGCTGGTCGTGCACAGCGACCCGGCGGCTTTCGTGAACGTCGCCAAGCAGGTCGGCCCCGCTGCCCGCAACGCCGATCCGTCCGTCCAGGTGAAACGCCTGAAGGTCAAGCTCGCGACCACCGACTACAGCCCGGTGATCAGCAAGGTGAAGGCCCAGCGGCCCGACGCCGTCGTCCTGATCCTGCAAGCCTCGGAAGCCGCGTCCTACCTGAAGGAAGCCAAGCTGCAAGGACTGGACGTCCCCTCGTACGGCTATGCACCCGTGGCGGCACAGTCCACGCTGACGCTGGCCGGCAAGGCGGCCGAAGGCCTCAAGTCGGTGCAGCTGGTCAAGTCGCCGCACGACGACGACCCGGCCATCAAGGAGTTCCGCAGGGCGATGGCGAAGTACGAGCCCGGACAGCCTGCCGACTTCATCACCTTGTGGGGCTGGGAAGCGGCCAAGGCGTTCGTGGAGGTCGCAGCTACCATCGACGGGCCGGTCACCGCCGCGTCGCTGACCCGGGCCTACCAAAACGCGCGCCACGTCGACACGGGCGTGGGGCCGGTGCTCACCTACTCCGCCGACCGTCACCTGGGCACCCGCGACGTACAGAAGATCGTGGCCAGGAACGGCCGTTGGGAGTCGCTGGGTGACTTCTTCACGCCGCCTGCCCGCGGCTGATGTCTTTCCCCGACCACGGTTGCAACCTTCCCACCAGCGAGAGGACACCCATGGCCAGCGCGTTGCGCGCCTACATGGCACGTATGGACAGCGACCACCCCGAGCAGGCGCTCGAACTCATCGCACCCGACTTCCGCTTCCTGATCGCCTTGCCGGGCCGCGAGGCGACGGGCTGGTCCAAGGTCGACTTCGCGGACTACATCGCGGGCCGCAACGCGGTCGAGAGGGTCCACGAAATCCTCAGGTACAGCTCCGACGGTGATCTGGAGACCGCGTACGGAGTGGTGAAGGAGTCCGGGAAGCCCGTCGGGTCCTTCCTGTCGGCGGCGGTTGTCACGCCCGACGGCCAGATGGCGCGTTACCAGTCCTTCTTCACGACGACGTTCGACCTCATCGATCAGCCGGAGTAGCCGCCGGGCCGTACGCCGTACGCCGCACCACACCCGCACCAACGGAGCCGCAAGGAGGCTGACATGACCGACACCGCCACCGCTGCCGCCGCACCCTTCCTCACCGCATGGTTCGAGATCCTCGACAGTGACGAGCCGAACCGGATCCTCGACCTGATCAGCGACGACTTCTCCCTCTCCATCCTGTTCTCCACCGGCGACGGCAACGCGAGCGACTTCGCCGGAGACCGCGCCGCACTGGTCGGCTACCTCGAGCAGCGCGAGAAGGGCACACGCACCCACCATCTGCTGTCCGCGACCACCCTCGGCCAGGACGAGCTCTTCCTCGGAGAGGTGCGGCGCGGGGGCGTTCCCGAGGCGAGTTTCGTCGCCGCCGGGCGGGTGGACGACAACGGCCGCCTGAGCCGTCTGCTGATCGGCCGGTCGTCCGAGATCCGATTCGACTGAACACGACCCGTTGAACACCTTCCGTTGAACACGTTGCAACCGACCTCGTACGGAGGACAGTCATGTACAACCTCGTCCTGCTGGCAGCCCGGCCCCCCGAGTGGACGCACGAGCAGTTCATCGACTGGTGGCGCGGCGACCACGCCGAGCTGACCTACCATCTGCCCGGCCTCCGCGCCTGGCGGCACACCGAGATCGACCAGGCCATGGAGAAGCGCTCCGAGGGCTGGGACGGGATCTCCGTGCTCAGCTTCGACTCGCCGGAGGACCTGAAGAAGGCCCTCGCGAGCCAGGAGTGGGCGGATGCGGTCGCACAGGTGGGGGACATGAAGGGCCGCCGTATCGCGGTGATGGGTCACGAGGCGGAGATGTTCACCGGCTGAGGCACGCGAATCCACCGTTGACCAGTTCGTCGGGGGTCGCGGCACGGCATCGACAGCAGCCGTTCACAGCAGGGTTCATGACGGAGTTCGGCACAGCGTAGCGAGGAAGCGGGATGCGACAGGTAGTGCGGGAGTTCCAACAGAACGCCGAGCAGGCGGACTTCGTCGCAGTGATCGACGACGAAGGCAGCCATACGGCGCGCAAGCTGCTCGCCGAAGCGGCGCGGCTCGCCGAGGTGATGTTCCCCGACGGGGCCGGCGGCACCGTCATGGTCCAGGCCGACAACTCGTGGCGTACCGTCGCCGCCTCCCTCGCGGTGGGAATGAGCGGCGGGGTACTCGCCGTGGTGAACCGGCATAACACTCGTGCAGAGTTCGCCGCGGCCTTCGAGGACATCCGTCCCGACGCCGTCGTCGCCGAGCCCTCGGCGATGGACGAATGGGCGGTGCCCGGGCTGCTGCCGGGACGGGCGGACGGCACGGTGCTCGACGGCTGGACCTGCCTCTCCGCGGCCGGGCAGCCTGATGTCTCACGCTGGTCGGGTGGCGTCCTCATCGGCCTGACCTCCGGCTCGACCGGACGGCCCAAGGGCGTCGTGCAGTCCGAGGAGGCCCTGCGCTACGCCGGCTCGTGCACCATCGAGATCAACGGCCTGACCCGCGGCGACGCGGTGGCCGCGATCGTGCCGCTGTCATCGACGGCCGCGTACTGCTTCGGCGTCTACCTCTCGCTTCTGCTGGGCGGCCCGCTCGTTCTGACGGCGAAGTGGGACCGCGCCGTAGCGCTGCGGCGGATGGCCGATGCCGAGGTCCGCTGGACCATGTGCGTGCCCACGATGGCGCTGCAGATGGGCGCCGAGGCGGCCGGTTCCGGGATCCTCGCGGGAGTCCGCGCGATCACCGTGGGCGGCGGCCCCATGGATCGTGGAGCTCTCGCGCGCGCCGAACAGTCCCTGGGCACGAAGATTCTCCGGGTCTTCGGCATGTCCGAGTGCCTCGGCCACACCTCGCCCGGTCCCGACGACCCCGAGGAGATCCGGCTCGGCAGGGACGGCCGTCCCTTCCCTGGAACCGACCTCCGCGCCATCACGCCCGAGGGGATCGAAGCCGGACCGGGCACGTCCGGCCGCGCACAGGTCCGCGGTCCCTCCCTCTTCCTCGGCTACGCTCGCGACGGCAGGGTCGAGCCGCCCGCGCTCACGGACGACGGCTACTTCCCCACCGGCGACCTGCTGATGACCCACGAGGACGGCACCATCAGCATCATGGGCCGCGAGAAGGACGTCATCATCCGCGGCGGCCGCAACATCGACATCACCGAGATAGAACGGGCGGTCGCCAGCTATCCGCGCGTGGCCAGGGCCTGCGTGGCGGCCGTCCCGGACGAGGTGCTGGGCGAACGTGTGGCGCTCCTCGTCGTCACCGAGGACGGCGGCGGCATCGACCTCGCGGAGGTGACCGGGCACCTGGAGAGCGTCGGCCTGTCCAAGACCAAGTGGCCCGAGTACGTGTACGGCATCGAGGAACTGCCGCAGACCAAGGTCGGAAAGCTCGACCGGTTCGGTGCCCGCGAACTGGCTCGCCGAATGCATGCGCGCACCCCCGATCCGGCCTGACACAAGGACACACCGGTCGGCAGGCTCACACGCACCCCCGGCCCTGAACCACAGCGGCACACGAGCAAGGGAGAGTCATGACAACGCGGTTCGACCAGGGCCCATGGGCCGCAGCCGGAGTCCAGACCGTGCAGCCCGGGGTGCACCGCGTTCCTCTGCCGCTGCCCAACGACGGCCTTCACGCGGTCAATGTCTATCTGCTGGAGAACCTCGCGGACGACGACGGCATCGTCATGATCGACGGCGGCTGGGCGATCCCGGAGGCACGCAAGGCGCTCGAGGAGGCCATGGCCGCCATCGGCCGCGACCTCGGCGACATCAGCCACATCCTGGTCACCCACATCCACCGCGACCACTACACGAACGCCGTGGAGTTGCGCCGGCTGCTCGGCTCACGCGTGTACCTGGGCGCGGGCGAACGGCCGGGCCTGGAGATGCTCGACCGGCTGCGCAGCGACGAACCCGCCGGCTCACTGGAGACGTTGCGCAGGGCGGGCGCCGGCGAACTGGCCGACCGCATCCAGGCGATGGACCACGGCGGCTACGACCCGAGCGTGTGGGAGACCCCCGACCGCTGGCTCGGCGCGGAGACCCTCCGCTTCGGCGACCACGAGCTGCACGTCGTACCGACGCCCGGTCACACCAAGGGACACGTGGTCTACCTGGACGAGCAGCGCGGACTGCTGTTCTCCGGGGATCACGTCCTGCCGCACATCACCCCGTCCATCGGCTTCGAACTGGCCGAGCCCGGTGGCCGGCCGCTCGCCGACTACCTGGACTCGCTCCGGCTGATGACCCGGTACGCCGACGCCCGCCTGATGCCCGCGCACGGCCCGGTCGCCGACAGCGCCCACACGCGCGTCGCCGAGCTGCTCACGCACCACGACAACCGGCTGGCGCAGAGCCTGACGGCGCTGGGTGAAGGCACACGCGACGCGCACGCGGTGGCGCGCGAGCTGGGCTGGACGCGCCGGGAGGTGCCGTTCGGCGAGCTCAGCGCCTTCAACCAGATGCTCGCGGTGAACGAGACGGCAGCGCACCTGGACGTCCTGGTGCTGCGGGGGCAGGTCGCGGTGGCGTTCGTTGACGGGGTGAACCAGTACACGCGCGTGCAGTGACGCCGCACTGAGCCGAAAAGGGGGCCGCAGCAGTCGCTGCGGCCCCCTCTTTTGATGTCAGCGGGCCGTCCAGCCGCCGTCCACATACAGCTCGGAGCCGGTGACGAAGCTCGCGTCCTGGGAAGCGAGGAACGCCACCGCTCCCGCGACCTCGTCGGGCCTGCCCAGCCGGCCCAGGGGAGTGCCCTCGACCATGGCGGTGTGCCGGGGCGTGCCTTGCCAGAGCTCGCGCGAGCGGGGCGTCTCGATGAAGCCGGGGTGGATCGAGTTGACGCGCACGCCGCGCGTGGCCCAGTGCAGTGCGGCGTTCTTCGTCATCAGCCGTACCGCGCCCTTCGCGGCGTGGTACGAGAACTGGCTTCCGAAGCCGCCGACCGTGCCGAAGATCGATGCGATGTTGACGATGGAGCCGCCACCGGACCGTTCGATCGCGGGCCCACCGTGCTTCATGCCGAGCCAGACACCGGTCTGGGTGACCGCGATGACCTTGTCCCAGGACTCCCGGGTCTCCGTCTCCACGGTCCGCATCTCGGCGATACCCGCGTTGTTGACGAGCACGGACAGGCCGCCCAGTTCGGCGACCACCCGCTCGACCACCCCGCGCCACGCCTCCTCGTCGCTGACGTCCAGCGCGAGGCCGAGCGCACGCGCCCCCTCGGCCGACAGCTCCTTCGCCAGCTCCTCGCAGCGGCCGGCATCGACGTCGGTCACCACGACCGCGGCGCCCTCGGCGGCCAGCCGGCGCGAGACGGCATCTCCTATGCCGCCGGTCGCGCCCGTGATCAGTGCTACATGTCCGGACAGCCGTTCGTGCACGAGTTCTTTCCTTCCGGTCGACGCGTCAGTGGTCATGGCAGCAGTTCCAAGCCCGAGCGCAGCAGTGCGGGCACCGCGGAGCCGACGCGCTCGAAGCCGGCGCCGACGGTCTGTCCCGCGAGGTAGCGGGCGTGGATGCCCTCCGCGATCACGGCGAGCTTGAAGCACCCCAGCGCCTGGTAGTAGTCGACGGCTTCGATGTCCCGGCCGGACTTCTCGGCGTACCGTTCGGCCAGCTCGCGGCCCGAGGGGAATCCCGGGTTGGCCGTCGGGACGTGGCGTGCTCCGAGGACCGGTTCGCAGGCCGGATCCCAGTACATGAGCAGCATCCCGAGATCAGCGAGAGGATCACCGAGGGTGGCCATCTCCCAGTCGACGATCGCCGCGATCCGCCCGAGGTCGCCGGGCGCGAGGATGGTGTTGTCCAGGCGGTAGTCGCCGTGCACGATCGCCGGGGCGCCGCTCGCGGGCAGGGCGCGGGCGAGCCTGCCGTGCAGCTCGTCGAGGTCCGGCAGCGCGCGCGTGGCGACTCTGTCCCACTGCCCGCGCCACCGTCGCACCTGCCGTTCCAGATAGCCGTCGGGGTGGCCGAAGTCGCCGAGCCCGACGTCGGAGGCGTCGACCGCGTGGAGTGCCACCAGGGCGTCCACGAGCGCTTCGGCGGCGCGCCGGGCATCGCCGGGCGCCAGCGCGACGGCCTCGTCGCCGTCGCGCAGCACGGGGCCCTCCACGAAGTCGACCACGCAGAACGGCGCTCCGATCACCTCCGGGTCCGTGCACGACAGCACGGCCCGGGCGACCGGCACGCCGGTGTCGCCGAGCGAGGCGACGACGCGGTACTCGCGGTCCATGTCGTGCGCGGTCGGCGTCAGCACCCCCAGCGGCGGCCGGCGCAGCACCCAGCGGTGAGTCCCGTCCGTCACCTCGTACGTCAGGTTGGACCGGCCACCGTGCATCAAACGCACCGTCAACGGGCCCGCGCAGGCTGGCACGTTGCGTTCGAAGTAGTCCTGCAGAGCGGGCACGTCGACCCCGACCACGGCCGTCTCCGTCACTGCGCGGCCCTCCGGTCCTTTGCCGCCCGCACCGCGCGTTTGGCGATGGCCCAGCGGTGGGTCTCGGAGGGGCCGTCGTAGATACGGAACGGACGCACCTCCCGGTACAGCCGCGACAGCGGCGCGTCCCCCGAGATACCGAGCGCGCCGCACACCTGGACGGCGCGGTCGACCACCCGGTTCACCGCCTCGGAGACGTACGTCTTGGCGATCGAGGTGTGCTGGGCGGCCGAGCGGCCCTGGTCCAGTTCCCAGCAGGCGCGCCACAGCACCGCACGGCTGGTCTCGATGTCGATCTCGGAGTCGGCCAGCAGCTGCTGCACCATGCCCAGTTCGGCCAGCGGTCCGCCGAAGGCCGAGCGGTTCGCCGCGCGCTCGAGGGCGATGTCCTGGGCCCGGCGCGCCACCCCGAGCCAGCGCATGCAGTGGGTCATACGCGCGGGGCCGAGGCGCACCTGCGCATACCTGAAGCCCTGGTCGACCTCGCCCAGCACATCGCTGTCCGCGACCTCGCAGCCCTCGAAGACGACCTCGCTGTGTCCGCCGAACAGGCCCTGGTCCAGAGTGTCGATGTTCCGGACGATCTTCATACCCGGGTTGCCGGCATCCACGAGGAACATCGTCGCGCCGCCCGCGTCGCCGGGCCCGCCGCTGGTGCGTGCCATGCAGATGGCGAAGGCCGCTCCGTCGGCGCCGCTGATGAACCACTTGCGGCCGTCGATCCGCCAGCCGCCGTCCGTCTTCGTCGCCGTCGTGGTGAGCGCACGCGGGTCGGATCCCGCGCCGGGCGCCGGCTCGGTCATCGCGAAGCAGGAACGCACCTCACCGGCGGCCAATGGGCGCAGAAACCGCTCCTTCTGCTCCTCGGTGGCCACCACCTCGAGCAGGTGCATGTTGCCCTCGTCGGGCGCCGCGCAGTTCAGCGCGAGCGGCCCGAGCAGCGAGTACCCGGCCGCCTCGAACACCACCGCCTGCCCGCGCAGGTCAAGCCCGAGTCCGCCGAACTCCTCGCCGACATGCGGAGCGAACACCCCCGCCGCACGGGCCGCCTCCTGCAGGCGCCGCCGCAGCGGTTCCGGTCCGTCGTGGACGTTCCCGCCGCACGTCTGCTCCTCGGGTATGACCACATCGCGTACGAACTCGGTGGTGCGCCGCGCGATGCCGGCGACCCGTTCGTCGATCTCGAAGCTGATGGACACTTCTCACCCCTGATCTTGGCTACTGACCATTAGCCATGACAGGGGTGGAGGGAGCGTTGTGTCAAGGGTGCGGGCTATAGTGGCTGGCCCAGGCAGATAAGATTGGCTAATTGCCAGTAGCTTCAGGGGGTCGTGTGAGCGCATCTGAGGGCGGGCCCTACGAGCGTCCGCACCGGCCCGCGCGGCCGGAGGGCGCGCCCACGGCCGACCGCCGGTCGGCGATCCGGCAGGCGGCGCTGCGTCTCTTCGCCGAGCAGGGCTACCGGTCCACCACCATGACCGACATCGGCGCCGCCGTCGGCATCCGCGGTCCGAGCCTCTACAAACACGTGGCTTCCAAGCACGAGCTGCTGGCCGAGATCATGATCGGAACGATGGAGCAGCTCATCGCGGACAACACGGCGGCCGTCGCCGGCGCCGACGATGTGCGGGATCAGCTGCGGCGCGCCGTGGAGGCGCACATCCGCTACCACGCGCGCCATCGCCTGGAGGCCTTCGTCGGCAACCGGGAAATCGGCAGCCTGGAACAGCCCGACCAGGAGCGGGTGCTCAAGCGCCGCAGCGACTACGAGCGCCGCTTCCGCGAGCTCATCGAGCGGGGTGCCGCTGAGGGTGCCTTCCACGTCCAGTCGGCCAGGATCGCCTCGTACTCGATCCTCGACATGGGCATCGGCGTGGCCAGCTGGTTCCACGAGGGTGGCGAGTTCTCCGTCGACCAACTCGCGTACCAGTACGGCGACATCGCGCTGCGGATCGTGGGCGCGCGGCCCCCGGTCGTCTCATACGAGGAGAGCGACCCGGCGCGCCCGTGAACCTGCGTGTCCCTCGCTGAAGGCTCAGTACTTGTAGGACTGCCCGCCATCGATCGGAACGACCGCCGCGTTGATGAACTGGGCGTCGTCCGACAGCAGGAACGCCACGAGGTGGGCGACCTCCTCGGGCCTGCCGAAGCGCTTCATCGGGTTCACGCTGACGAACTGCTTGCCGGCCTCTTCCGGGTTCTCCGGGTCGAGCTGCCGCAAAGAGGCCTCAACCATGGGCGTCATGATCGCGCCCGGCGCTATCGCCTTGACCGACACTCCGAACTGGCCGTATTCAATGGCGGAGTTGCGGGTGAGACCGACGACGCCGTGCTTGGCCGCGGCGTACCCGGACTGGTTGCCGACGCCGCGGATACCACCGACGGAGGCGGTGTTGACCACGCTGCCGGAGCCCTGCTTCTTCATGACGGCGAGGACGTGCTTCAGGCCCAGGAAGACGCCGCGCAGATTGATCGACAGGACCCGGTCGAACTCGTCCGAGCCGAAGTCCTCGGTCAGGTTCTGCTTGCCCTCGATGCCGGCGTTGTTGAAGAAGCCGTCGATGCGGCCGTAGGCGGCCAGGGTCTCGGCGACGTAGCGCTCGACGTCCTCCTCGGAGGAGACGTCGGCGGTGACCGTGATCACCTCGGTGCCGGGGGAGGACTTCTCGACGGCCGCGGCGGTCTCGGCGAGCCCCTTCTCGTTGACGTCGACCAGCGAAAGACGGGCGCCCTCGTCGGCGAGCTGGAGCGCGGCGGCCTGCCCGAGGCCCGAAGCGGCTCCCGTGATCAGCACGGCCCGGTTGGTGAATCTGTTGCGCACAGCTGTCTCTTCCTCGAGATCGGATCTTCGGTACCGAGCCTAACGCGATGATGTCCCAGTGAGACACAAGTCCTCTCGGGACTCATGTCCCATTGGGACATGACGGGAGTATGATCGAGGGCATGACGGCGACGAAGCCCTCCAAGCCCTCCAGCCGCACCACACGCGGCACGCCTCCGGTCGAGGACCGCAGGCAGCGAAAGGCCCGGCAGACCCGGGAAGCGATGGCCGCCGCGGCCATCGATCTGATCCTCGAGCGCGGCCTCGCGGCCGTCACCGTCGAGGCGATCGCCGAGCGTGCCGACGTCACCCGGCGCACGTTCAGCCGCCACTTCAAGGGCAAGGAGGACGCGGCGCTCGACTTCACCCGGGCGGACGGGGACCACATCAACGCCGCCCTGCGTGCGCGTCCGGCCGACGAGCCGCCGTTCGTCGCTTACCGCAACGCCGTGCAGGAGTGGCTTGCCGCGCGGGAGACTCTCGGCGGGCAGCCCTACGCGCGGTGGCAGGCACTGCTGCGGCTCACCGACACCGAACCGGCGCTCTTCGCCGCGTACGAGCGGATCCGGGTCGATGCCCAGGACGAGTCCGTGGCGATCATCGCCGAACGGCTCGGCACCGATCCCGACCGGGACCTGCGTCCCGCCGTCGTGGTGGGCGCCGCCGCAGGAGTGCTCACCGCGGCCCTGCGTACCTGGGCGCGCCAGGAGCACGAGGACGGCCGGGGCCTTGTGACGTGGGTGAACCAGGCCTACGACGCCCTCAAGGAACAGGCGGCCGGAGCGGCCGGCCCCGACGTGACCGTCGAAAACAACGAAGTGACCATGGACAAAGAGGTCGAATCATGAAGGCACTGCAGTACCGGGAGATAGGCGCAGCACCCGAGGTCGTCACCGTCCCCGATCCCGAGCCGGGCCCCGGACAGGTTCTGCTCAAGGTCACCGCCGCGGGCGTGTGCCACTCCGACATCGCGGTGATGGAGTGGCCCGCCGAGGGCTTCCCGTACGAGCTGCCGCTGACGCTCGGCCATGAAGGCGTCGGCACGGTGGCCGCGCTGGGCGCGGGCGTGACCGGTCTCGCGGAGGGCGACGCGGTCGCCGTGTACGGCCCGTGGGGCTGCGGGACCTGCGCCAAGTGCGCCGAGGGCAAGGAGAACTACTGCCTGCGCGCCGGCGAGCTGGGCATCTTCCCGCCCGGGCTCGGCGCTCCCGGCTCGATGGCCGAGTACATGCTGGTCGACGACGCGCGGCACCTGGTGCCGATCGGCGGTCTCGACCCGGTCGCCACCGTGCCGCTGACCGATGCCGGCCTTACCCCGTACCACGCGATCAAGAAGTCGCTGCCCAAGCTGGTGCCCGGCTCGACCGCGGTCGTCATCGGCACCGGCGGCCTCGGACACGTCGCCATCCAGCTGCTGCGCGCCATGACCGCGGCGCGCGTCATCGCCCTGGACGTCAGTGAGGACAAGCTCGCCCTCGCCCGCACCGTCGGCGCCCACGAGGCCGTACTGTCCGACGCGCAGGCGGCCGCGAAGGTCCGCGAGCTGACCGGTGGCCTCGGCGCGCAGGCCGTCTTCGACTTCGTCGGCGTGGAGCCCACCGTGAAGACCGCCGGTGCCGTCGCCGCCGTCGAGGCCGACGTGACCATCGTCGGCATCGGCGGGGCCGGGCTTCCCGTCGGCTTCGGCCACCTGCCGTTCGAGGTCTCCGTCGCCGCCCCGTACTGGGGCAGCCGCGGCGAGCTCTTCGAGGTCCTGGACCTCGCCCGGGCGGGCGCCGTCTCCGTGCACACCGAGACGTTCTCGCTCGACGAGGCGCCCCTCGCGTACGAGCGACTGCACGCAGGCAAGATCAACGGCCGCGCCGTGATCCTCCCCAACGGCTGATCCGTTCCCCCTCACCTCGACGCGCAGCGCGCACTCAAGCACTAAAGCCCTAAAGCGACAAAGAAGCAGAAAGAAGCACTGGGTACCTTGAACACCACCGAATACGCCACCGAGTTCGACGGCAAGACCGCGATCGTCACCGGCTCCGCCTCGGGCATCGGCCTCGCCGTGGCCCGCCGCCTCGGCCAGGCAGGCGCGGCCGTCGTCATCGCCGACTACAACCTCGAGGGCGCCGAACAGGCCGCCGAGCAGCTCAAGTCGGAGGGCATCAAGGCGGCCGCCGTGCGCGTCGACGTCTCCGACGCCGCATCGGTCGAGGCCGGCGTACGCTTCGCCGTCGACACCTTCGGCGCCCTGCACCTGGCGGTGAACAACGCCGGCATCGGCGCCGACGGCACCCCCGTCGGCGAGTACGACATCGACGTCTGGAACCGTGTGGTCCGCACCGACCTCGACGGCGTCTTCTTCTCGATGCGCTATGAGATCCCCGCCCTGCAGGCCGCGGGCGGCGGCGCCATCGTCAACGTCGCGTCCATCCTCGGCTCCGTCGCCTGGGCCGGCTCCTCCGCCTACGTCGCCGCCAAGCACGGCGTCATCGGCCTGACGAAGACCGCGGCCCTCGAGTACGCAGACAAGGGCATCCGCATCAACGCGGTCGGTCCCGGCTTCATCGAGACCCCTGCCCTGCAGGCCATGGACCAGGAGGCTTACGCCGGCCTCACCGCCCTGCACGCCACCGGCCGCCTCGGCCGCCCCGAGGAGGTCGCCGAACTGGTCGCCTTCCTGCTCTCCGACCGCGCGTCCTTCGTGCACGGCAGCTACCACCTGGTCGACGGCGCGTACACCGCCCGCTGAACCGGGCACGTCGCGGGGGTCGTCGTTTCCCGGCGACATCAACTGCACGTGAGGGGCCACCGAGGAGTGGCCCCTCACGCATTTCCGGGCGACGACGTACGGAGCCGCGGTACCGGGCCGGGAGCCGTCAGCCGGTGCGGTCCTCCGGGCGGGTGCCGCCGCGCATGACTGACGTGAGCTTCGCTCGCAGCGGCGGGAAGGCGGCGCCGTCAGCGGTGTCCGGGGTGCAGACCAGCCGGCCGGCGCTGACCGTCAACGGTGTCGCGCGGACAACTGAGCGGCGCCCGTCGGCGGCATGCGTGACGTGCTCGTCGCCCACATGGCTGAAGTAGACGAGAAGCGCCCGGTCATCGCCCTGCTCGACAGCCATGGCGTGATGGCCGTGGGGCGCGAGCAACTGGTACGGCTGACGCGCCCAGGTGTCGAGGTCGTCGGAGCGGTAGACGGACAGGCCCGACCAGTTGTCGGTGACCATCCAGTACGAGCCCACCAGCCGGAACACGCTCGGCCCCTCCTGGGGCTGGTCGCCCGCGGCCGGACCGGGGCGCCGCTTCCAGGAGTACAGATCGGACGAGTCGGCGCCGTGGATGCGGCTGCCGTCGCGCTCGTCCTTGAACCACAGCCGCCAGCCGCCGCCGGGCAGTCCGTACACGGCGGCGTCGATCACCCGCTCACTGCCGAGGTCGAGTACGGACGCGACGTCCCAGTGGGCCAAGTCCTGCGATGTGTAGTGCAGGATCTGCGCGTCGCCGCTCCAGTCGGACCGTACGCCGCTCAGGTAGGAGACGTACATGTGGTACGTCCCGTCGTGCCACAGGACTTCCGGCGCCCAGTAGGTGTTGCGGCCCGGCTCGAACTCCAGGCCCTCGGCCGTTCCGCGATGCGTCCAGGTGCGGCCGCCGTCCGCGCTGGTCGCGATGCCGATGTCGGTGCCGTGCACCCATTCGGCACCGTCGCACTCCAGATGCGGGCGGCGTGCGGTGTAGAACATCCACCACTCGCCGGTCGCACGGTGCCGGATGAGCGTGGGGTCGGTGGCTCCGTCGTGTACGGGGTCCCGGTACATGGCCTCACTGTTCCTCGAAGGAGCCGGCGTTCACCAAGGAGCCGGCGCGGTTCGGAGCCTCATGGGAGTTCGCGCAGCTCGAAGAAGTCGAAGTCCGCCTCGGTTCGGGTGCCGCCGAGATCCTGGGCGCAGACGCCGACGAACGCACCGGTGAACCTGAGCCGGTCGCCGTAGTCGTCGGACAGCTTGGTGGCATCCAGGACGGGGCCGATCCGCTGCCACACGGACCCGTCGGGCGAAGCGGAGAAGCGCAGTTCGGCACCGTCGAAGCGGGCACGCAGATGGACCTGCGGCCATGCGTCGATGTCGATGCCGGCGTCGGGGAGTTCGTGGTACCTGCCGTCGTCGGCCACGGTGATCCCGAGGACGCGGCCGCGCCCCTCCGCGTGGGTGATCCGCAGGTAGTAGTGGGTGGTGGTGTCGTACCAGCAGATCAGGCCCGCGAGCTGGGAGAAGTGCGACGGACGGAAGTCGACGACCGTGGTGGCCTCGCAGTGCACCGAGGTGAGCCGCCGGGCGACCAGGCTCTGGTCGAAGCGTGAGTGGAGGCTCTGCCGGCCGCGCAGCCGCAGCCATCCGGGGCGTTCGGTCAGGCTCAGCCAGGAGTCGTCGGCGGGGACGCGCAGAGTGCTCCACTCCGCCCCGAGAGCCGGGGTGCCGAAGTCGTCGCGCACGGCGGGCGGGACGGCCGGTCCCGGCTCGACCCCTGTGGGCGACGGAACCTCCACGCGGGGCCGGTTGTCGCCGTGGGCGAGGCGCAGCCACCCGTCGTCCGTCCAGGTCACGCGCTGCAGACAGCTCTCGCGGCCGAGGACGCAGCGCGGGCCGTCGGGCGTCTGAACCGGGCGGGAGGCCAGATGGACGAGGTACCACTCGCCGTCCGGTGTCTCGACCAGTTCGCCGTGCCCCGCCTTCTGCAGCGGCCAGTCCGGGACGTCCCGGGTCGTGAGGAGCGAGCCCCGGGGGTCGAGCTCGTAGGGGCCGGTCAGTTCGCGCGAGCGGGCCATCAGGATGCCGTGGTTCCAGCCGGTGCCGCCCTCGGCGAGCATCAGGTGGTACCAGCCGTCGCGGCGGTAGACGTTGGGCCCCTCGATGAGTTCGTCGTGCGTGAGGATCGTGCGCGCCTGCCCGATCAGGGCCTTCTTCTCGGCGTCGTACTCCTGGAGCAGGATCCCGGCGAACGACGGGTGCCCGTCGCGGTGGTCCCACTGCATGTTCAGCAGCCAGGTCCGGCCGTCCTCGTCGTGGAAGAGGGACGGGTCGAATCCGGAGGAGTTCAGGAAGACCGGCTCCGACCAGGGGCCCTCGATGGAGGGGGCGGTGATCAGATAGTTGTCGACGTCCTTGTACGGACTCCCGACGGTCCGCACGATGGTGTAGACGAGCCAGAACCGGCCGTCGTGGTACGACAGCGACGGCGCCCACACCCCGGCCGAGTCGGCGACTCCGTGCAGATCGAGCAGATCCGGGCGGTCCAGGATGTGACCGGCCGGCTCCCAGTTCACGAGGTCCGTCGAACGGTGCACGGGCACGCCGGGGTACCACTCGAAAGTCGACGTGGCGAGAAAGTACTCGCCACCGACGCGCAGGATGCTCGGGTCCGGATGGAATCCGGGCAGCACCGGGTTGTGTATCTGGCCCGAAGGCATACGAGTCCTTTCGTCCGGCCCCGGTCATCAGTAGGTGCCGGCCCGATGCGTCGAAGTTCCGAGCCCCGGCGCCCCGTGAACTGCCGAAGCCCCGGGCAGCCGTGACACGGAATCAATCTAGAAACCGGTTGCTGTCGAGTCAACGCCCTCACGGCCGCCTGCGGTCATTCGAAAATTTCGCTGCCGCCGACGCCTCCGGAGCCGCGGCCGACGGCGGCGTAGGCAACCTGACGACGCGCGTGTCAGCTGCGGCGCGGCCCGGACTACGTGCGCGGCGGAGCCGTGCTCGCACGCTCGACCAGCCGCGTCGGCAGCTCCGTGCGGGCGCTCTCCGGTTCCTGGCCCACCATGAGCCCGACCAGATGGCGTACCGCCGTGGCGGCCATCTCCGAGAGCGGCTGCCGCACGGTCGTCAGGGCCGGCGTCGCCCAGCGTGCCTCGGGGAGATCGTCGAAGCCGACCACGCTGATGTCGTCCGGCACCCGCAGGCCGCGCAGGGCCACGGCCTCGTAGGCACCGAGGGCCATCTTGTCGGAGCAGACGAAGACGGCGGTCGGCGGCTCGGGCAGATCGAGGAGCTCGAGCATCCGGCGTTGGGCGACGACCTCGTCGAAGTCGCCGTAGCGGAGGTACTCGGGGCGGTGGCGCACACCCGCCGCCGCGAGCGCGGAGCGATAGCCGGCGACGCGAGCGCTGCTGCACAGCTTGCGCTGGTAGCCGCCGATGACGGCGATGCGCTCATGCCCGAGGGAGAGGAGGTGCTCGGTGGCGCGGGCGCCGCCTTGGTGGTTGGCCGCGCCCACGGACACCACGCCCGGCGGCGGCTCGTGGGCCGGGTCGATCATCACGAACGGGATGCGGTGCTGCTCGAGCCAGGCGTACTGGGACGGGGTCAGCTCGGCGAGGTTGAAGAGCACTCCGGACGAGCCGCGCGCGGTGAGCTTGTCCAGCCAGCCGCGCTCCGGCCGCCCGCCCCAAGTACGGTTCAGGCCCGCCGAGACCACCACCTCCAGGCCCGCGTCGTGCGCCGCCTCCTCCACGCCGTGCAGTACCGCGGCGGACCAGGAGCTCTCCAGCGAGTGCACGACGAGGTCGACCAGGCCGGGCGTCCTCGTCGCGTCCAGCCGGGGTCTGCGGACGTAACCGAGCCTTTCGAGCGCCTCGGTGACCCGGCGGCGCGTCTCCGGCGCCACGTCCTCCCGGCCGTTGACGACCTTCGACGCGGTCGGCACGGACACCCCGGCCTCGCGAGCCACGACCGCCAGCGTCGGCCCGGTCGTCGCGCTCCCGCCACGCACCATCGCGGCTCCACCTCCCAGGCCCCGTCCCGAGGGCCGGCGAAATCGACGAACGCGTCGCTCACGGCGCAGACACACGCCGCGTAGCAACCGTTACCTACACTAAGCCCGCCTCAACGTCGCGTGAAGAAGAGGGAATTCACAGGGTTGCGCCCGGACCAAGGCTTCGAAACCTCGAACAACGAAGGCTTCGCCACCGCCCCGCAGGGCCCATCAGTGAAACGGGTTGCCCTCAGGGTCACTTGAGGGCTCCCAGCGTGACGCCGCTCCGCCAGTAGCGGCGCATCGCGATCATCATGATGGCCATCGGAACGATGGACAGCAGCGCGCCCGTCAGCACGAGGCTGGTCACGTCGACGCCCGACTCCAGGCGCTTGCCGGTCCAGTTGTACAGACCCAGATTGAGCGTCCAGTTCTCCTCGCCGCGCAGTACTGTCAGCGGGAGGAAGAACGCGTTCCAGGTGTTGACGAAGGCCAGTAGAAACACCGTCGCGCCGCCCGTGGTCATCATCCGCAGCACGATGCTGAAGAAGATCCGCAGCTCACCGGCGCCGTCGATGCGGGCCGCCTCGAGGAGCTCGAACGGGATCGTGGCCTCGGTGTAGACCTTGGCCAGGTACACGCTGAACGGGTTGATCAGGCAGGGGATCAGCATTGCCCAGGGGGTGTCGACCAGACCGATCGCCGAGAACAGCAGGTACAGCGGCAGGGTGAGCAGCGCGATCGGGATGAGGAAGGAGCCCACCACGGCCGCGAACACCACGCCCCGCCCGGGGAAGTCGAAGCGGGCCAGCCCGTAGCCCGTGGCGAGGGCGATGAGGGTGCCGCCGAGGGAGCCGACCCCCGCGTACAGGAACGAGTTGGCGGTCCAGCGCAGGAAGATGCCGTCCTCGTACGTGAACACCTGGTGCAGGTTGTCCCATAGGTGCCAGCCCGAGAACCACAGCCCGTTGCTCTGGTACAGCCCGACGCGGTCCTTGGTCGCGGCGACCATCAGCCAGTACACCGGGAACAGGCTGTAGACGCTGGCCAGGACCAGACCGACGAGAAGGAAGCGCTGGCCGCCCCGGGAGCGCGCGGCAGGGTCCGGGCGGGTGCGCCGCCGAACGGTGCGCCCGCGGGGGGGCACGGTGCCGGTTTCCGTGCCGTTTTCCTTACGGTTTTCTGTCAGCGCCATCAGTCCGCCTCCCTCGAGGTCAGCCGGTAGAAGAGGAAGGATGCGACACCGAGGATCAGGGCGAGCAGCACCGACAGGGCCGCGGCGTAGTGGTAGTTGGCGGCGTTGAACGCCTGGTTGTAGATGATCATGATCGGGGTGAAGCTGTCGCTGACCGTCTGCGGGGTCACGTTGCGGAACAGTGCGGGCTCGTTGAAGATCTGCAGCATCTGGATGATCGACAGCAGAGCGGTCAGGACGAGCGCGCCGCGCACGAATGGGACCTTGATGCTCAGCGCGATCCGCAGCTCCGAGGCGCCGTCCAGCCGCGCGGCCTCGAAGAGTTCACGGGGCACGCCCTGGAGCGCCGAGTAGATGATCACCATGTTGTAGCCGATGCCGTGCCAGGTCAGCAGGTTGCCGATGGCCGGCCACACCATCGAGGGCGCGAAGAAGTTCCAGTGGAACCCGAACAGGTCGCCGAGCGGCGTCAGGGGGCCCACTTCAGGGCTGTACAGGTTGATCCACACGATGGCCGCGACCACCCCGGGGATCATGTACGGGACCAGCAGCAGGATCCGGAACCGGCCGGCCACCTTCGAGGTGACCGCGTCCAGGAGGAGCGCCAGCACCAGGCTGATGAGCAGCATGAACGGGATCTGGACACAGGCGAACAGCACCACCCGCAGGATGGAGGTCATGAACGCCGAGTCGGTCAGGCCGTGTCGGTAGTTCTCCAGCCCGACGAACTCCGTGGTCGCGCCGCCGAGCCCCAGCCCGGACTGCTTCTGCAGGAACAGCGACTGGTAGACCGCGTAACCGATCGGGAGCAGGTAGAGGAAGACGAAGCCGAGCTGGAAGGGCACCGTGAACGCGGCACCCTTCCAGCGCTGGGAGCGAATCATCGAGTGTGCCTCAGCCCTTGACGCTGATGCCGCGCTGCTTCAGGTCGTTGACCGTCCACTCCTGCATGTGCGCCAGGAGGTCGGTGACCTTCTCCTTCTTGCTGACGACCTTGGCCCACTCGTCCTGCATCTCCGTGAACATCGCGGTCCAGTTCGGGCCGAAGGTCCAGTCGTCGGTGATGGTGCTCATGCTGTCTGTGACGACCTTCTGGGCCGGCTCGTAGTTCTTGCCGAGCAGCTTCTCGGGGATCGCCTGAGGGACGTACGCGCTGGTGTCGGCCAGCGCGGGCATCACACCGCTACCGGTCTCGGGGCTCGCCATGGTCTTGACCGCACCGGGGTCGGTGGACATCCACAGCGCCGCCTCAGCGGCCTGCTCCTTGTTCTTGCACTGCTCGGTCACCAGGGTCAGGTTGCCGCTCTGGTTGGTCCCGGCCGGCGTCTTGGGCGCCTCGCCCTTGTATGTGGGCCAGGGGGCCAGCGCCCACTTGCCGAAGGACTTGGTGAAGTTCTGCACCATGCCGGACATCTGCCAGGTGGAGATCTGGCGGGTCACGGTGCCGGCATTGTCGTAGTTGCGCTGCACGGCCGCGTAGTCCGCGAACGAGAGCTTGGAGTTCAGGTCGTTGTCGATGATCTCCTGGATCACCTTCGCCGCCTTGAGGCTGCCCTCGTCCTGGAAGTTGACCACCCAGGAGTCTCCGTCGACGGAGTACCAGTGCGCCCCGGCCTGCATGGCGAGCACCTCAAGAGTGCTCGGGTCCTCACCGGCGTAGTTGGTGATCTTGATGTCGTGCTTCTTCAGTACCTTGCCCGCGGCGATGAAGTCGTCCCAGGTCTTGGGCGGCTCCAGGTCGTACTTCTTGAATATGTCGGTGCGGTAGATGGTGAAGGCGGGCGCCGAGGCGGTGGGGACGCCGTAGACCTTGCCCTGGACCTGGCCGACGGCCCACGAGCCGGGGTTGAACTTGTCCTTGCTGGACTCGACGTACTTGGTGATGTCGGCGAGGGCGCCCTGCGAGACCCAGCTCGTGACGTACTCGCCGGTGTTCTGCAGCAGGCAGGGCGCGTTGCCGGCCTTGACGGCGTTCGTCAGCTGCTTCTGCATGGTGAGCTGGTCGGTGACCTTGGTGTACTTGAGCTGTACGTCCTTGTGGCTGGCGTTGAACGCCTTGACGACGGCCTCCTGGCCGTTGGCCCAGCCCCAGAAGTCGAGGGTGACCGGACCGGCGGACTTGGACTCGGAGTCGGAGTCTCCGGAATCGGATCCGCCACAGGCGGAGAGCAGACCTGTCAGCGCGAGGCTCGCGACTGCGACGTGGGCGAACCTTCTCCGGGGGCTGGTGGAGTTCATCGTACGGTCATCCTTAGAGACGTAGACGATCGCGGAAGAGAGGGGCAGCTCGGTGGGGCGACAGCGAGCGAGGCAACCGTCGGCTCGCGTCTCGAAACCCCTGCGGAAGGTGTAGAAAACGGTTGCTGTGAAACGTAGGTGGCGTGCTCCGCTTCACGCAAGAGGCGTACGGCAAATTGTTACGCCGGATTGTCCGCCACGTTGCGCGCCGATGTTGCCCTGCCTGATCGGCATGACGCCACGTCAGCGCAGGTCAGAGACGTGCAGGGCCGGATCCATGGCGCCGGGCGGACGGTGCACGGCGCTTCAGGACGTCGTCGAAAACGCTTACGTAACAGAAGTCATCAGGCGCTACGACTGCAGGGCAGGCGGCTGGACGGACTGCCGCACGACGACATGCGTGCCCAGCACCAAGTGGTCGCCGTCGCCCTTGCGGCGGCCGGCGCCTCGCTCGCGCCGGTCGGCCACCGCGCGCAGCGCCACACGGCCCATCTCCTCGTACGGCACATGAACGGTGGTCAGTTGGGGAGTGAGCTGGGAGGCCAGCGGGATGTCGTCGTAGCCGACGATCGACACGTCCTCGGGCACCCTGAGCCCTGCCGCGCGCAGGGCCTGCATGGCGCCCGCGGCGACCACGTCGGTTCCCGCGAGCACCGCCGTGAAGTCCAGCTTGCGCTGCAGGCTTTCCTCAACGGCGTCGTATCCGTGCTCGTAGTCGTAGGGGCCGTGCAGCACCATGTCCGGATCGAACGGCACGCCGTACGCCTCGAAGGCCCGCTGTGCGCCCTTCAACCGGCCCTGGGCCGTGGTGAGTTCCGCGTGGCCCGGCAGCACCAGGACGCGGCGGTGACCGGCGGACAGCAGATGGCTGGCCATGGCGTAGGCGCCGCCCTCGTTGTCGTAGTCGACCGTCGTCGCCGGTACGTCGCCCTCGAGCGGAGGCCTGCCCACCAGTACGAGATGCGAGCCGGCCGCGTCCAGGGAGCGGGCGAACCGGGCCATTCGCATCTGGTACTCGTCGTAGTCGTAGGCGCCGCCGAGCAGGATCACCGCGGCGACGCCCTGCTGGCGCATGAGGTTCACCAGCGCGAGTTCCCGTTCCGGGTCGTCTCCGGTCGTGCCGACCAGTGAGAGCCAGCCGCGCAGCGATGCGGCGCCCTCGACCCCCTTGGCCACGTGTGTGAAGGCGGCGCCGGTGATGTTGTTGATGAGGATGGCCACCGTCGGCGTGCCGCCGCCCGCGAGTGAACGGGCGTGGGCGTTGGTCACGTAGTCCAGGTCCCGTACGACCTTCATCACCCGGCGGCGCAGTTCGTCCGAGACCGGGTAGTTGCCGGACAGCACGCGCGACACGCTGGCGACCGAGACGCCCGCCCGCTCGGCCACGTCCCGGATGGTCGCTCGTCCGGAGTCGCCCGACGCCTTGCGCTCACTCACCGTTGCGGCTCCTTCACCGTAGCGACTCCCGCACCGGACGGGCCGGGGTCCCGCCGCCCGCCCGTGCGGAAACCGTATCCCATCGTTTCACCAAGGCAGAGCGGGGTGCCGGTGCGGGGTTCAGGCGACACGGGACAGATCCGTGTGCCGCACCTCGTGGGCCGGTGGCAAACCCGCGACAAGGCGTTCCAGTTCCTCGACGACGATGCGCCCGAGGCGTCCCAGCTCGTTGCCGAGCGAGCCTGCGATGTGCGGTGTGAGGAAGACGTTGGGGAGGGTGTACAGCGGGGATCCGGTGGGCAGCGGCTCGGGTTCGGTGACGTCCAGCACCGCGCTGAGGCGGCCGGAGACCAGCTCGTCGGTGAGCGCGACCGGGTCGACCAGGGCGCCGCGGGAGGTGTTGATCAGTATGCCGCCGTCCCTGATGAGGGCGAGCCTGTCGCGGTCCAGCATGCGGTAGGTCTCGGGGATGTCGGGAGCGTGCAGGCTGACGATGTCGCTGCCGCGCAACAGGTCCTCCAGCGAGAGGAGTTCGGCGCCCAGGGCGGCTGCTTCACCGGCGTCGACGTAGGGGTCGTACAACGCGACCGCGAGGTCGAGCGGCTGCAGCAGTTGCAGGAGCCGGCGGCCCACACGTGAGGCGCCGATGATCCCCACCTGGCGGCCGAGGTTGCCCGTGGCCGCGGTCTCTGCGGGGGACGGGTAGGTGTGGGTCGCCCGGAAGCGCTCGCGGTGGGCGAAGGTGTCCTTCCCGGCGAGAAGGATCATGGCGAGCGTGTACTCCGCGACGGGCAGCGCGTTGCCCGTAACCGCACTGCAGACGGTGATTCCGTCCTCCCACAGGGCCTCGCCGACCAGCGAGCGGACGGAGCCCGCGGCGTGCAGGACGGTGTGCAACTGCGGTGCCGCGGCGAGGACGTCCGCGTCCAGGTGGGGGCAGCCCCAGCCGGTGATCAGCACCTCCGCCCGGGCCAGTGCCGCGGCGGCGGACGGTTCGGTGAAGTCCTGCACGACGAGCGCGGTGTCGACCTCGGTCAGCTCCTGGAGTCGTGCCATGAGGGGCGGAGGGAAGAGCAGCGGGAGGTGCACCGGATCCATGGCGAACACGGCCCTCGGCGGCTGGGCGCTGGGCATGACTCTCCTGAGGCAGTCGGAAACGTTTTAGAAACCGTCTTCTACCGTAGATCTGATGCGGAGCGCCGGTCAATGAGCGTGACGATCGCCGGGTGTTGGCAGTGCGTGGCCGGGCTCGGCGGAATATGCCCAGGTCGTCGCAGGTGGAGCGGCAAGTTCGGACGTCTTGCCGGAACTGGGGCGGTCCGAACGCTTGCGGCTGGTGGTGGCAGGTATAGGCGATTTCTCGTAATCGGTTTCCTGGGGCTCTCGCGAGACTGGCGGCGGCCGTGCCTGGCGCGCCGTCCGGCGGCTGTTTCAGCCCGGCGCCGACCAGCTTGGCGGAGAGCCGAGCGGCGGGACCAGTTCGGGGGCCTCGGCGCCGACGGCGGGCAGCGGCTTCAGGTGATGCCGTTCATGCGGTTGAGCGCGGCGGCCAGGTCAGGCGTCTCACTGAGGACCAGAGCGGCGCCGCCGAGCGCGCCGACGCGTGCGCCGAGCCCCAACTCCGCGGGTACGAGGTCCACGTCCCGGACGAGGGACAGGGCATGGCGGCGTACCGCGTCCCGCATCGGGGCGAGGAGCGCCTCACCGGCCCGGGACAGTTCGCCGCCCACCACGATGCGTTCGGGGTTGAGGAGATTGCACAGGTTGGCGAGGACCTGGCCCACGACTGTGCCCACGTCGGTGAACACCTGCTCGCCGGCGTGGTCCCCGGTCGCGGTGCGGGCCAGTATCTCGTCCAGGCCTGCGTCCTGGCCGAAAGCCGGTCGCAGTGCGGTCAGCACGGCCGGGAGGCCGGCCCGCAGGACCAGGCAGCCCCGGTTGCCGCACGGACAGAGCGGCCCGTCGACGTTCACCGACACATGGCCCAGCTCGCCCGCGGCGCCGACCGCTCCGCGGTACAGCCGTCCGTCGAGGATCAGCCCGGAGCCGATGCCGCTGGACAGGCCGAAGTACAGCAGGTTCGCCACGTCGCGGCCCGCGCCCCAGCGGGCCTCGGCCACGCCTTCGAGGCGGGTGTTGTTCTCCACGACGACCGGCAGGTCGAGCGCCCGCTGCAGCTCCTCGGCGGCGTGCACATGAGACCAGGGCTGGCCCGGCAGGGACACTCCGACTACTCCGGTCCCGCGGTGGATGGGGCCGGGCACGCCGACACCGACGCCGATGACCTGCTGTCTCTCCAGATCCGCCGCGGCCAGGAGCCGCTGGAGGATCGAAACGCCGGCCTTGATGCGCTCGGCAGGCCCCGTGCCCGGGTCGAGGGGCGCCCCGGAGCTGGCGACCTCCCGCGCGGCCAGGTCGCTGAGGTGCACCCAGACGCCGTCGAAGGTGTGGTTCATCCCGGCCACGACGGCAGCCCGCGGGTTCACCGACAACCGGTTTCCGGCCCGGCCGTCGAGGTCGCCGTCCGGCTCCTCGTCGGACTCGGTGATCAGGCCGCGTGCCAGCAGCTCGCTGACGATCGTCGAGACGGTGGTCCGGGAAACGCCCGCCTGTCGTGCCAGCTCGGCCCGGTGCAAGGGGCCTTGGGCTATCAGCAGGGCGATGACCTGCTCTTCGTTCGATCGCCGCAGGCTCCGCAGTGACCCTCCGGGCTTTCGGCTCATGACAAGGAGGTTACTCAGTCTTTTCGAAAGTTCGTCAAGACTCTTGACGCAGTTTCCGGACAGGAAGAAGCTCTGCCCCATCGCACGGCAACCGGTTGCCTAGCTCATCGGATGCCGTCGAAGTGCCGACCCTTGGCCGATATCTCGTACAGCTCGAAGCAGGATGTCCACCTCCGGCCTCAAGGAAGACCACCTCACCTCCCCCGCTTTACGAAGGAACTCCTCCATGAACGACACCCAGGGCACTGGACTGACCCGGCGCACCCTCCTCCAGGCCGCGGGTGCCACCGCCGCGGCGTACTCCCTGATAGGCGCGGCGGCCGGTACCGCGAGAGCCGACGACACGCCCGGAGCGCCCGACAAGCTGGTGGTGTACCCCATCCCGAGCGGGGTCCCGACCAACTCGAGCTTCTCCGTCAAGGCCCGTACGCCGGGCGGCGAATGGCAGACGGTGCCCGTCTACCGCGCCAGGGCGAAGATGATCGACGCGAACACGGGCAGCGGTCCGGTCTACAACTCCTCCGTCGCCACGTTCGACTTCGACGGCACAGTGGAGGTCGCCGTCACCTCGTCCAAGGGCACCATCGGCTCCGCGCGGATCCGCCCGCTGTCGTACAACACCCAGTTCACGGTGGACGGCGCCACGGTGAGCTTCACCCTCACCGAGCCGCGCAACCTCTCCATCGAGATCGACGGTGAGATCTTCAACAACCTGCAGCTGCACGCCAACCCGATCGAGTCGAACGCGCCCGACCCCGACGACGAGGACGTCATCTACTTCGGCCCCGGCCTGCACAAGACCACCGACAACGTGGTGAAGGTGCCCAGCGGCAAGACGGTCTACCTCGCCGGCGGTGCGGTGCTGACGTCCCGAGTGGAGTTCCACGAGGTCGAGAACGCCCGCCTGCGCGGCCGCGGCGTGATCTACAACTCCGCGAACGGCGTCCTCGTCGAGTACTCCAAGAACATCGAGATCGACGGCGTCATGGTGCTCAACCCGAGCAGCGGCTACGCGGCCACCATCGGCCAGTCCCAGCAGGTCACCATCCGTAACTTCCACTCCTACAGCCACGGGCAGTGGGGCGACGGCATCGACGTCTTCTCCAGCGAGGACGTCCTCATCGACAACGTCTGGATGCGCAACGCCGACGACTGCATCGCGATCTACGCCCACCGCTGGGACTACTACGGCGACTGCCGCAACATCACCGTCCGCAACTCAACCCTCTGGGCGGACGTCGCGCATCCGATCAACGTCGGCACGCACGGCAACACCGACAAGCCGGAGACCATCGAGAACCTCGTCTTCAGCAACATCGACATCCTCGACCACCGCGAACCGCAGATGGACTACCAGGGCTGCATCGCGCTCAACCCCGGCGACAGCAACCTGGTGAGCAACGTCCGCGCCCAGGACATCCGCGTTGAGGACTTCCGCTGGGGCCAGCTGATCAACATGCGGGTCATGTTCAACAAGTCGTACAACACCTCGGTCGGCCGGGGCATCGACGGGGTGTACATCCGGAACATGACGTACACCGGGACGCACGCCAACCCGTCCATCATGGTCGGTTACGACGCGGACCACGCCATCAAGAACGTGACCTTCCAGAACCTCGTCATCAACGGCAAGTTCATCGGCAACGGGATGAAGAAGCCCGGCTGGTACAAGTTCACGGACATGATGCCGGCCTACGCCAACGAGCACGTGATCAACCCTCGGTTCCTGAACTCCACCGAGGCCACGTCCACCGACGCGCCCAAGATCACCAGCCCGGACCAGGCCACGGCCACCAAGAACCAGGTCTTCAACTACCTGATCACGGCCTCCGCGCTGCCGACGTCGTTCAACGCCGACGGGCTGCCGAAGGGTCTGGACATCGACACCGCCACCGGTCTGATCTCCGGCACCGCCGTGGACAACGTCGGCACCTTCACGGCCACCGTCTCGGCCACCAACAGCGTGGGCACCGCGACGCAGACCGTCACTCTCACCATCCAGCACGCGTGACGCGGCACCTCTGAACTAGGAGTCACCCCCGTGCTTCCTCTCAGCCGACGGTCCTTCCTCGGCGCGGCGGGGCTCGTGGCCGTGGCCGGAGGCGGACTGCTGTCCGCCTCCGCCACGGCGGCATGGGCCCAGGACGACAAGACCGGGCTCCGGGCCTTCACCCACCCCGGACTGCTGCACAGCACCGCCGACCTCGCGCGCATGAAAGTCGCGGTCGCCGCGCAGGAATCGCCCATCTACGACGGATACGTGACGTTCGCGGCCCACGCCCGGTCGAAGGCCACGTACACGATCCAGAACACCGGCCAGATCACCACCTGGGGCCGCGGCCCCACCAACTTCCAGAACCAGGCCGTCGCCGACTCGGCCGCCGCCTACCAGAACGCCCTCATGTGGTGCGTCACCGGTAACCGCGCCAACGCCGACAAGGCACGCGACATCCTCAACGCCTGGTCGGCCTCGCTGACCGGCATCACCGGAGCCGACGGCCCGCTCGGCGCCGGCCTCCAGGCCTTCAAGTTCGTCAACGCGGCCGAGCTGCTGCGGCACAGCGACTACGACGGCTGGGCCGACGCGGACATCGCGCGATGCGAGGACTCGTTCCTGAACGTCTGGTATCCGGCGATCTCCGGCTACATGCTCTACGCCAACGGCAACTGGGACCTGACGTCCGTCCAGTCCATCCTGGCCCTCGGCGTGTTCTGCGAGGAGTGGACGCTCTTCGAGGACGCCCTGCGCTTCGCCGCGGCCGGCGCCGGCAACGGCAGCGTCCCGCACCGCATCGTCACCGACGCGGGCCAGGGCCAGGAGAGCGGCCGCGACCAGGGCCACGAGCAGCTCGCCGTCGGCCTGCTCGCCGACGCGGCGCAGGTCGCCTGGAACCAGGGCGTCGACCTGTGGGGCTTCGACGACAACCGCATCCTCGCGAACTTCGAGTACGCCGCCCGCTACAACCTCGGCGGTGACGTCCCCTTCACCCCCGACCTCGACCGCACCGGCAAGTACATCAAGCAGACCGTCTCCGCCAACGGGCGCGGCAACATGCCGCCGATCTACGAGATGGCGTACGCGCACTACGTCGGAGTACGCGGCCTGGACGCCCAGTACACCAAGAACGCCGTCTTCCGCGGCACCGGCGGTGCCCGCGTGGTGGAGGGCAGCAACGACGACCTGCCGAGCTGGGGCACCTTCGCCTACGCCGGTGCGACGGCCTCCTCGTCGAGCGTGCCGACGGCTCCGGCGGGTGTCACGGCGGTGGGCTCGGGCGACGCGGTCACCGTGTCCTGGCTGCCGTCCGCGTGGGCGACCGGCTACACGGTTCGGCGGGCCACCAGCCCCGACGGGGAGTACGAGACCGTTGCGTCCGGCATCGACACGCCGACGTACACGGACCACGACGCACGCGGGAGCCGGAGGTACTACTACACGGTCAGCGCCTCGAACTCCCAGGGCGAGAGCGAGAGTTCGGCGTGGGCTGCGGCGACCGCGGCGCTCCCCGAGCCGTGGTCGACCCGGGACGTGGGCGATGTGAAGATCCCCGGTTCCGCCCTCTTCGACGGCGAGCGCTTCGTGCTGGAGGCGAGCGGCACCGCGGACACCTACTGGCTGGTGCACCTGCCGCTGAGCGGCGACGGCACCGTCACCGCGCGGGTCGTGTATCCGCTGAGCTCGCAGTACTCCAAGATCGGCGTCACCCTGCGCGACTCCCTCGACGCCGACGCCCCGCACGCCTCCATGCTGATCCAGGGACTGCCGCTGCACACCTGGAGCGGCGTGTGGACCGTGCGCCCGTCGACCGGAGCGGACGTCTCCGCCACCGGCAGCACACCGGTACCGCCGTCCCAGCAGCAGTCCATCACCACCTCCGCCGCCTTCCCGATCTCCAGCCTCGGCACCCTGCCGGAGTCGGCGACACCGCTCGAGGCGCCGTATGTGGAGGGCGCCGGCGACGGCTACCGGCTGCGCATGCCGTACTGGGTGCGCGTCACCCGGAAGGGCAAGCGCCTCACCGGAGCGATCTCCCCGGACGGCATCCGGTGGACCGACGTCGGCTCCACCGAGGTCGACCTGGGGCACACGGCGTACGCGGGCCTCGTCCTCACCTCCTGCCTGGGCGTCGACGAGGAGTACGCCGAAACCGGAACCGGTGCCTTCGACAACGTCAGCGTGGTCTCCTCCTCGTCCGGCGAGGTCTGGTCGGTGCCGCGCCCGGCGCGCACCACGTCCGACCTGCGGGCGACCGCAGGCGCCGACGCCGTCGAGCTGGCCTGGACGGACCCGGACCTCTCGGCGCAGTACAAGGTGCTGCGGGCGCCGGACGCCGACGGGCCTTATGTGACCATCGCGACCGGCGTCGGCCCGGTGGGCTTCGGTACCCGCATCCAGTACGCGGACGCGACCGGAACGCCCGGTACGACGTACCACTACGCAGTCGCCAAGACCAACTGCGGCGGACGCGGCCCGCTCTCCGAGTCGGCCTCGGCGCAGATGCCGACACCCTCCGTTCCGGTGATCACCTCCGCGGCCACCGCGTTCGCGAACCAGGGCAGCGCGTTCCGCCATCTGCTGAGGGCCTCGCACGAGCCCATACGGTTCACCGCGGACGGCCTGCCCGACGGCCTCCGCATCGACAAGCGCACCGGGCTCATCTCCGGAACGTCCAACGAGACCGGCGAGTTCACCGTCACCACCACCGCGGGCAACGCGACCGGTACGGCGACGGACACCCTCACCCTCACGGTCGGCACTCCTCCGCCGGACCCCTGGACGTACGGCGACCTCGGAGACGTGGTCTTCGACGACCGTGCTTTCGGGACCTTCGGGGTCGTGGCGATCCGTACCCCCGGGATCACCGCATACGAAGACGGGACCTTCGTCGTGCGTGGTGCCGGCACGGATCTCACCGTCAACGGTCAGGGAATGACGGGCCAGTTCGTACGACAGCCCGTCACCGGCGACTGCGAGATCACCGCCCGGCTGGTCTCACGCGACGGCGCCACCGGCGACCGGGTGGGGCTGCTCATGGCCAAGTCCCTGTCGCCGTTCGACCAGGCGGCCGGGGCGATCGTCACGGGCGGGACAACCGCGCAGCTCATGCTGCGCAAGACCGTGGCGGGAGCCTCCGCCTTCACCGGCACCGGGACCGTCGGGCTCCCGTGCCTGCTGCGACTGAAGCGCACCGGGACCACCTTCAGCGCAGCCGTCTCCACCGATGACGGCGCCACCTGGACGTCCGTCGCCGCGGGAGAGATCCCCGGCTTCGGTGACGCCCCCTACTACGTGGGTCTCGTGGTGTGCTCCCGCGCACCCCTGGCCCGCAGCACCACGCGCTTCAGCGAGGTGAGCATCACCCCCACGTAAAACCTCCAACGGGATTGGAGATGCACAGCAATGAGCCGCACACACCCCCACACGAACAACCTGCAAAGAGAGGTGAGCCGCCGCGGTCTCCTGCGGACCGCGGGCGGTCTCACCGCCGCCCTCGCCGTCGGCGGCGCCACCGCGGCGCTGACCGGCGGCACCGCGAGCGCCGCACCCGCGACGTTCACCCACCCCGGGATGCTGCACAACTGGGGTGACATCAACCGGGCCAAAACCAGGGTCGCCGCGGGCGACGACCCCTGGCTGTCCGGCTGGAACAAGCTGACCGCCAACTCGCACTCGCAGTCCACCTGGACGCCCAACCCGCAGGCCACGGTCTACCGGGGATCGGGCTACCCCGAGAACTACGGCACTCTCTACAACGACATCGCCGCCGCCTACCAGAACGCCCTGCGCTGGCAGGTCGCCGGCACCGCCGCGAACGGCGACTGCGCCGTCAACATCCTCAACGCCTGGGCGAACACCCTGACCTCCATCCAGGGCAACGCCGACCGCTTCCTCGCCGCTGGGATCTACGGCTGGCAGTTCGCCAACGCCGCCGAGCTCATGCGCGGCTACGCGGGGTTCGACCTCTCCGCGTTCCAGCAGATGATGCTCAACGTCTTCTATCCCCTCAACAACCAGTTCCTGACCAACCACAACGACGCCTGCATCACCAACTACTGGGCGAACTGGGACCTGTGCAACATGGCCTCGATCTTGGCCATCGGGATCCTGTGCGACGACGGCGCCAAGTACGACCAGGCCGTCAACTACTTCAAGACCGGCGCGGGCAACGGCTCCATCCAGCACGCGGTGCCGTACCTCTACACCGACTCGGACGGATACGACCTCGGCCAGTGGCAGGAGTCGGGCCGAGACCAGGGCCACACCGTCATGGGCATGGGCCAGATGGGCGCGATCTGCGAGATGGCCTGGAACCAGGGAGACGACCTGTACAGCTACGACAGCAGGAGGTTCTTCAAGGCGGCCCAGTACGTCGCCAAGTACAACATCGGCCAGGACGTGCCATTCACCACCTACACGTGGGGCAGCGGCCAGAACTGCTCCCAGAACTCGCAGACGGTGATCTCGTCCGCGTCGCGGGGACAGATCCGCCCGGTGTGGGCGATGCTCCACTTCCACTACAACCGGCGCCTGTACCTGGACGACAAGTACATCTCGCAGATGTACTACGACCTCGTCGCCCCCGAGGGCGGCGGCGGTGACTACGGCTCCACGAGCGGCGGTTACGACCAGCTCGGCTTCGGCACTCTGATGTACGCCAAGTAGGACCTCCGAACCGCCGAGGAGAGCCGGCGCACGGCAGCCAACGGGACGGCTGTCCGTCGGCACAGGGTGGTACGGCTGCCTTCACCGGCACGCCGTACCACCCTGCAGTGCTTTGTGGGGCGTCCTGTGCCGGGTCAGGTCACTCCTGAGCCGTGACCTCGGCGGCTATATGCAGGCGTATGCAGGCATCGGTCCATGCCTTCGTGACCATGTCGCGGTCCTCGTGCCGCAGCGCGTCGAGGAGCGCTCTCAGCCGTGCCGACGACTCGGCAAGGCCGGTGCGGGTCAGATGGTCCGCGGCTTCGCGGAGCCGGTCGAGCGCCGAGCGGGGAACGTGGCGCAGGCCGTGGTGGGCCGCGTCGGCCAGAGCGGTGACGGCCTCTTCGAGGGCCGTGGCTGTGGGGTCGGGCGGGGCGGGTTCGGTGGGCGGGAGCGCAGGCGCTGCCGCTGCGGTGGCGAGGTCGGGGACGAGCACTCCTTCGGGGCTGAGGAGGGCGAACGGGGTGATGCCGACCCGGCCCCGCGCATGGTGCAGGGCTCCGCTCACGTACTGCACGTCGTCCCTGGTGAGGGCCTCGGCGAGGGCATCCAGAGCGTCAGGGCACAGTGGATTGTGGGTGGCGTGGACGAGCACCGGATGGCCGGTGGCGTCCCGGACGGTCGCCTCCAGGTGCTGCTCGGCCGGGTCGTAGCCGATCCGCTCGACCTCCGAGAGCTCCACGACCCGCACCGACTCCGCTTCGACCCGTGCCCGGATCAACCGTGGCGGCCGTCCGCCGACCGATGCCGCGTGCCGCGCGACATCACGCACGAGGAGCGGCTCGGGCAGCTCCGACCAGGCCCGGCCGACCGGCGTGACTGTGGTGGCGGCCAGGCGACCACGGGTCAGCGGCAGCCTCCGGCTCGGCGTGCGGCGTGCGGTCTCGCTGACCAGATTGCCCGTGGCCAGCGCGGACAGCGTGGTGCCGAGCAGGTGGCGGGACGCGAGGGCGGGGCCTGGGGGCGGAGGTGGCCGCCAGCACGGCCGCCCCCACCGGGTCGGCCGCCCCGCCGCGATGCACCACGGCGGCCTCCACCAGGTCCGCGTCGCTGAGGGGCTGTCCAGGAACTCCTACACTCAGCCCGCCCCGTGGCGGAGCCGCCGGTCCGCTTCCCAGGCCGCGCCCTTGACCGGCGCCGCGGGCTTCCGGCGGATCCCGCCCCGGCGCGGGTGCAGGTGCCGGCGCCACGCGCTCGGCAGTACGAAGGTGTCCTCGTCGGCCACCGGCTCGCTGCTCGGCGAGGCCGCGTCACCTTCGTCCGCCCCCGGGGCGCCCTGCTGTGCGGCGGAAGAAGCCGCACCGACCTCCCGATACCCCTGCGCTCCTTGGCCGCGATGCTCTTCCGCAAGTGTGCCGCTGCCTCCTCGGAGGACGCGCACTCCTTGATCTGCGTCCGTCCCTCGGTGCCGCAACGCCCGTAGCGCACGGTCACGTTGGCGCCGTCGGCCTCGGCCTCCCAGAACTTCGACGAGCCTGCTTCGGCATACTCCCAGCGCCGCATCGCCCCACCCTTTCCACGTCCACCGGCGCACCGGTCCACCCCATGCAGAATCAGCCGCTGACCAGCGGTTTCCCGCCGCGGTTCAGCAGTGATCACCACATTAGAGGGAGCCACTGACAACGCCGTCGGGGCTGCGCCTGACGGGGCCGCAACCCGCCTCCAGAGCCCCTGAATCCGCGCGGATCAGCCGTACACCAGCAGCGCGAGCGCTGCCACAGCATGGATGACGAGCAGGGGCACCCCCACGGGCCTGCCCCTGTCCTCAGGGGCGCTCTCCTCGGTGGGGCGCAGGGCGGGGTCGGCCTGCATCGCACGGATGCCGTCGACGGCCCGCAGGGCCTCGGGCCTGCGGCGGAAGCGGCGATTGAGCCAGGACGCTGCGACGACGCCGTAGACCTCGATGCTGCGGTCTCCGCCCGCGGAGTACTGGATGTTGAACCCTCGGTCCCTCAGCCAGACATGGCTGAGCTCGCTCCAGGGCACGTGCTTGACCCGACGCATTCTCACCACCCACAGGCCCGAACCGTCCGCCGTGACACGCCAACTGAACTGGGTCGCGATGTAGTACGTCCCGCCGAGGACGAGGAAGGCGAGGAACACGCGGGCCGGAAAGGGCACCACACCGGAATGAACCGAGAGAGCGGCCACGACGGAGATCACCGCGGCTTCGAGGACCAATGCGAACAGCCGGTTTCCGGTACCCGGCCCCCAGCTCACCGGGGCGGCGCCGGGCTCCGGTTGCTCGGGCAGGCCCGTCGGCGGTTCCTGGCGCGCCGATGCGGTGGCGTACTCGACGCACAGCCGCGGAGTCTCCTGCCCGTCGGACGAGACGAGGACGAGGCCGCCGCCGGGGTGGGGCGGGCCGAACAGCACCGCCTCACGCAGCCGGTTGTGCACGGGAGCCCTGAACTCCCTGCCGGCGAGCCGGGTGTAACAGCCGAGGACCGGACGGCGGCCATCCAGGTCGTCCGCCGGGAAGACGTACGTGCGCCGGTCGTTGTGACCGCCGCCTTCGCGTACGAGCACACGCAGCGCGGGCAGCGGGCCGCGGCGGAGTGCAACGGCGCCATGCCGGTCCCGCACGTAGTGCGCCATGCTCAGGCAGCCGGCGACGGTGCCCACGACCGCGATCGCCTGCCAGGACCCGGCATCCATGAACGGTGTGCTGCCAAGTGTGCCGACAGCGAGCCCGAGGAGAGCGACGACGCCGACGACGATGCCGCAGCCGAGCTGGTCGCCATCGGCCCGGATCGTCGTCGCCGCTTCGGGCAGTGGATACCGGCCGGGGCCCGCGATCTCCAGCGCGAGCTGCCGCTGCCGGCGGGCGGCGGCGAGCCGTCGCACACAGCCGAGCCAGGCGTAGCAGGCCCCAACGGCCACGGCGACGCCGGCGGCGGTGGGAGTGTCCGGATCGAGGAGCACCCACAGGGTCAGGACGGGCAGGATCACGGCTGTCGGCAGGGGCAGCCGCCAGATGCCGCGGTACAGGACGGTGAACATCAGCGCCGCCATGACCGTGCCGAGCCAGTCGGCAGTGCACGCGCCCGCGTCGTCGCAGACGTACGCATCGTCCCCGGCGAGCCGGAGCGCGGCCAAGCAGGCGAGCGCCAAGGCGAGCACGGCCGGAAACGGGTGCGCCCATCGACCGGGCGCCAGCGCGCGCCAGCGGTCGGCGTCAGGGGAGAGCCAGGCAGGAGCATCCGAGGGAACTGCCTCCGGCGGCAGGGGGATTGGATTTTCGGCCACCCGCGGATTGTGTCGCCGGGTGCTTGATCGCCTCTTCCCCAAGACTGACGTGAGCATGAACAGCGAGCGGCGGTCGGGGGAACACGCGGCAGCGGTGACACACAGCCCGCGGCCCGCTCCAGATCGTGAGGCGACAAATCGGATGTCAAATGCCAATTCAGGCACGGCAAAAGGCTCTGGCGTGAGGTGGATCACGTCTTCTTGTCGACGCCTGAAACTCGTGGTTAACGTCCTCGCAACCTGCTCGAGCGGAACCGCCACGGCCGGATGTCGAGTCCTCATCTCTGCCCGGTGGACCCCCGAGCGCAACGTGAAAATCAGCGGGGCACCCTGACCCGTCGCCGCCCAGCCCTCCCCCGTCCGCGCCCCACACACGCGCACGGCACCGGAAGGCTCCGGCTCGGAGACACGCCCCTCGCGCGCCGGCCCATTCCGGTCCCGGTCCGCATCCGGCACCTCATCCGACAGGCAGCAGGGAGTCGCCCCATGCTTCTTTTCGCATGCCCCAACACGCGAGACAGACGAACGTTCCGCGGCATCACCGCCGCGGGCGCCGCCGACGCCGTGTCCCCGTCTGCCTGTACTTCCGCGCCATGAGCGTCTTCCCGCTCCGCGTGCTCACCGGTGCCGTGTGCGCCGCGGCCGTGGAGATGGCGGCGATGACCACGGCACTGGCCCTGTATCCGTTCGGATTCGGCGAGGAGGAGGCAACACCCGGCCTCCGGGCCGTCCAGCCGTCGGACGACGCTGCTCCGCCGGCCCGTACGGCCCGTGAGCGGGCCGCCGCCGATGACATCCCCGTCGTGCTGGTGCACGGCATGAGCAGCAACAGGGCGATCTTCCACGTCCTCCGGCGTGACCTGCGCCGAGCGGGCTTCCCGCACGTGACCGTGCCCAACTACAGCTGGCTCACCACCGACGTCCGAAGCGCCGCAAGGAGACTGGCCGCGGAGGTGGAGCGGCTGTGCGAGCGCGGAGGGCACGAGCGAGTCCATGTGATCGGGCACAGCCTCGGCGGGCTGATCGCCCGCTACTACGTGCAACGTCTGGGCGGCCACGCGCGCGTGGACACACTCGTCACCCTCGGCGCGCCGCATCACGGCACGCTGGTCGCCATGCTGCCGCTGCCGCACCCGGTGATACGGCAGCTCAGGCCGGGCAGTGACCTGCTCACCGAGCTCGCGGAGCCGGCTCCCGGATGCCCGACCCGCTTCGTCGCGTTTCACAGCGATCTCGACGAGCTGGTCATCCCCACCTCCAGCGCCAGGCTTGACCATCCGGACCTGCAAACCAGCAACATCCCGGTACGGGCCGTGGGCCACGTGTCGCTTCCGCTGCACCGCAGGGTCGTGAGCGAAGTCTGCCGAGTCCTCCACGACGCTCACCGGCCCGAGGCCACGGCCGCGGCCTGAGCGGCAACCTTCCGCCACCCGGCGGCGACTGCCCTGCGTAATCACCCCCCATACACAGCAGGGCAGACGACGCTATGGAAAGAACTCAGGACAAGGCGCGGCACCGCAGGCGCAGGCTCGGTCTGACGGTCGGTGTGCCGATGGCGCTGGTCGCCGCGGTCGGCCTGTCGTACGGCACGGTCTTCGGTGTCTTCGGCGAGGACGCACAGCCCAAGGCCTCGGCGGCCACGACCGCAGCCTGGGCCGACGACGTCGCCGACGGCTTCGCCTCCGTCAACGCGCTGGGCCAGAACGGAACGTACGGCGGGCGGGACGGCGACACCGTCACAGTGAAGACCCTCGCCGACCTGGAGAAGTACGCCACGGCCTCGGAGCCGTACGTCATCGTCGTGGCCGCGACGATCAACATGGACCCCGTCGGCAAGGAGATCAAGGTCGCCTCCGACAAGACGATCGTGGGCTCGGGCACATCGGGCCACATCGTCGGCGGCGGCTTCTTCCTCGGCCAGGGCGTGCACAACGTCATCATCCGCAACCTGACGATCCGGGACTCCTACCAGGGCATCTGGAACGACAAGGAACACGATTTCGACGCCATTCAGATGGACGGCGCGCACCACGTCTGGATCGACCACAACGACCTGCGGCACATGGCCGACGGCCTGATCGACGTCCGCAAGGACTCCACCGACGTGACGGTGTCCTGGAACAAGCTGAGCAACAACAACAAGACCTTCGGCATCGGCTGGACCGAGAACGTCGTCACCGACATCACCATCCACCACAACTGGTTCCGCGAGACCGAACAGCGCAACCCGTCCACGGACAACGCGGCGCACGCGCACCTGTACAACAACTACCTGCAGGACGACCCGGGCACGGACATCACCTCGTCCTACGGCAACTACTCCCGCGGCAATACCAAGATGGTCCTGGAGAACAGCTATTTCCAGGGCTTCAACAACCCCGTCATCAAGGACAGCACGGCCACTCTGGTGCAGCGCGGCAACGTGTTCTCCGGCACCAGCGGCCGCAACGAGAGCGGCGGCACGGCCTTCGACCCGAAGACGTACTACAGCTACACCCTCGACAGCGCCGCCGACGTCCCGTCGAAGGTGAAGTCGGGTGCAGGGCCACGCTCCACCATCGGCACGGCCACGGCCACGGCCACGACCACCGCCGCTGCGGCGACCACCCTCACCGTGGCCCAGGACGGCTCCGGCCAGTACAAGACCGTGCAGGCCGCCGTCGACGCCGTACCGGCGAACAACACCTCACGGGTCGTCATCTCCATCAAGCCCGGCACCTACCGGGAGACGGTGAAGATTCCGTCCACCAAGCCCCACGTCACCCTCCAGGGCACGGGCGGCAGCCGCAAGGACACCGTCATCGTCTACAACAACTCAGCGGGCACCACCAAGCCCGGCGGCGGCACCTACGGCACGCCCGGAAGCGCCACCGTCGCGGTGGAGGCCGACGACTTCCAGGCCCGCAACCTCACGGTGTCCAACGACTTCGACGAGAAGGCCAACCAGAACGCGGCCGGACACCAGGCCGTCGCCCTGCGCACCGGCGCCGACAAGGTCTTCCTCGACAGCGTGATCATCACGGGAGACCAGGACACCCTCGAACTGGAGACCGCCGCTTCGGACAAGCTCGGCCGGGTCTACGTCAGGAACTCCTACGTCGTCGGGAACGTCGACTTCATCTTCGGCCGGGCCAGTGCCGTCATCGACCGTTCCGTGATCACCCTGAAGAAGCGCTGGGACGGCACCTCGGCGGGCTACGTCACGGCGCCCAGCACCCCCGCCGACCGCAAGGGGTTCCTGATCACCAACTCCACGGTGAACGGTGACGTGTCCGCCGGGAGCTTCTACCTCGGCCGTAACTGGCACGCGGGCGGCGACGCGTCCCTCGACCCGCAGACCACCGTCCGCAACTCGACCCTCAGCAACGCCGTCAAGTCGACGCCGTGGTCGGACATGGGCGGCTTCTCCTGGAAGGACGACCGCTTCGCCGAGTACAAGAACACCGGCCCCGGCGCGGGCGCCGCGAGCAGCGACCGCCCGCAGTTGACGGACGCGCAGGCCGCCGACCAGGAGATCGCCGACTGGCTGGGCAACTGGACTCCCACCGCCTCCTAGACGCCACCACCCCACATGAAAGACGGCCCGCCGATCGCCCCGGCGGGCCGTCGCTGCTTGTGCGCACGTGCCTTTGTGGGACCGATGTGGCCAGTTTTGCCCCCGTGAGGGGGGAACCCGGTCCACGTGCTCCAGCACCTGCGGACGGCCCGCTGCCTGTGCGACTTCGACTCCTCCGTGGCGGAGGTGCGGGCCGTGAGCCGGTCTCTGCGCGGCCAGGACTTCCCCGCCCTCGCCATGGGACCGGGCTCCGCGTGGCTGGCCGACGTGCTCTCCCGCCTCCCCTCACGCGCGCGGCGCCGCGCGTACGTCCTCCTTGCGGGTATGCAGGGCGCGCCTGGCTCCACCGTGCAGGGGCTGACCAGTGAGGACCTGGCGGCGTGGACCGCCCGGCAGTACGGGACCGGCCCCTACCCGGCCGTGTTCATCGGGGCAAGCAGCGGTGCCGCCGTCCACCTGGCCGCAGCCCTGGGTGCGCCCGTGCTTCCACAGACCTACCTCGTGCCGGTGCGGACCCGGCTCGATCCCGACCGGCCCCGGGCGGCGATGGTGGCCGGCCGGGAACTCGGCCGCCGGATGGTGGAGGCCAACCCCGACCTGGCGCTGTGCCATATGCACGACCCGAACCAGGACCGGGCGATGATCGTGCGGTTCGCCTACTTCCGCTTCAAGCGGCTCAGGCTCGGGGTCACCCTGCAGAGCTTTCTCGAGCGCCGACTCGCCCCCGGTGCGGCGATCTTCGTCGTCGACTGCACCCTGACCTGGCCGATGTCCGTGCTGGGCGAGCGGTACCGGTTCCAGTTCGGCGCGCTGGGCGGGATGACAGCCGACGAGTACATGGGCGGCAGCGAACGGATCGCCCGGCACCTCGCCGAGCAGGGCGCGAGCGTCCGGCAGTGGGACGCACCGCCGCCGGACGAGCTGTATCCGGAGGCCGAATGGGGCTACGACGCCGCGCTCACCGACGACGTCCTGGAGCTGGCGCGCCGCTGCGGATACCAGGTGCGCCGCATCACCATCGGCGAGCCCGAGCATCTCAGCCCGCTCGTCGCCGAGTTCCACCGCTGGTGGTACCGCAGGCGCGGCCTGCCGGATGACCGGCTGCTCATCGAGACGTACAACCAGTGGGAGCCGTACTGGGCGCTGCGCCTCGGTGTCGTGCCCTTCTGGCTCCAGTTCACCACCCGGCCCTCGTACCGCTGCGCCACCGACTACCTGACGCACGCCGACCCGTACCAGCGCATTCATGTGAACCTGTTCTCCAACGGACTGCGCTCGGCGGGTCTGGTCCCGGTGGAGCACTGGCGCGGGCTCGCCCGACGGTACGCCCGGACGAGTGGGGGGACCATCGGCGTGGACGAGCGGGCCTATCCGGGGGATCTCGGAAGTACGCTGACCTGCCGGCGCGCGCTCGCCGCCCTCCCCGAGCGGCATCCGATCCCGCCTCCCGTCGGCATGGCAGAACTCGACGAGTTCCTCGCCGGGATGCGCGGCACCGCGGCATACCGGGCGGCTCCGGTGGAGTCCCTGCTCGGGCCCGCCGGGTGACCGGAGGACGGCCGGCGCCAAGCCCGCGACGTCGGGTCTTCGGACGGCCGGGCGCGATGCGGCCGGCCGTCCCGCGACCGCGCACGGTCAGGTGGTGGTGCGCTGTCGGGCGGCGCTGATCACCGACTTGCGCTGCCGGTGGCGCCGTTCGTAGTCCAGGGTCTCCAGGGCGAGGGCCGGGTCGGCGGTCCGCAGCCGCCGGTGGACCTGGTCGAGGTTCATGGTGTCGTAGTCGGGCCACGGCTGGTCGCCGCGCAGCCGCTCGATGGCGTTGAGGACACCCGCCCGGTTGGCGTGGGCACGCTCGTAGCCCTCGACCACGGTGAGATCGTCCTGGGGGAGCGTACGCAGCCGCTGGGTGATGTCGGCGACGGTGAGCGCGCCGTAGTCGGCAAGCGGCAGGTCGTCCTCGCGGGCCGCGGCGCCCTGGACCTCCTTGGCCATTCCGGTCATGCCGGGCACCTTGCGTATGGCGTCGGTGGCCGTGCGTGCCGTCTGCCTCCCACCGGTCTGGGCGGCGTCGCGCAGTCGCTCGACAGCGGTGAGCACCACACGGGTGGCCGCCCCGGTCAGGCCTCCGTCGGACTCCTCCGCTCGGCCGCCGTCGGTCGTCGCCACGGCACGTGCGTGCTCGACGACGCTGTCCTTGAGGGCGTCCAGGAGTTTCTCGTCCTGGCGACGCAGAGAGGCGAGCAGGCGGGCAGCCTCTCCGTCGTCGGTCTGGGCGGCGATGCTCTCCCCGGCACGGCAGGTGGCCACTGCCCGGGCCGTGATCGCGTACTCGTCCTCGGCGTTCTTCAGCAGGCGGCGTTCGTCCGCCTGGTGCCTGCCGTGCAGGGTCCGGCCCGCGATCGACGCGCCGATCTCGAGCGGCAGTGTGGTCGTGCGGACGGTGGCTCTGGCGATGGTGCGGACCGTGCCGGCGGCGTTGCGCAGCGGGTTGTGGGGGCGGATGTCGCTGACATGGTGGTCGATACGGGTGATGTGGTCCTGTGCGTCGGCGACGTGGCGTTCCAGCGCCTGCCGGTGCGGGCCGTCGGGGGTGAGGGCCATGTCGGAGCGGAACCGGTCGATGACCGCGGCATGGGCCTCGCGGGCGTCTTCCAACGCCGGTATGAGGACATCGGTCGTCACTGTCATGGCGTGTTTCCCTGGTGGTCTCGGGCGGCTGGTGTGCCCGCCGTGTGCGAGGAGCGGCTGTCCGTACGGCACAGCCGTGCGGTCGTGGCACGGTTCCGTCCGGTGGCAGCTGCCGAGGACCGCTCGGCGAGCAGATGGTCGGTATTCGGCGCATCCCTGACGGCCTCTTGTTGTGGGCTGTGGCCATGGTGCTGTGCCGGGGGATGTGCGCGTGGGCTGCGGTGGTTGCGCCACCGCCGAGTGGCGGTGCCCTGCATGGTGACCGCTGAGGGTGGGGGCCGCCAGGGCAGGGATCCGTACCGGCTGTCAGGACGCACCGGGGTGTCGGTGTCAGTCTCCGGCTGTGATCTCGGTGTGGCGGGGCTTCGTCGTCTCCGCCGTGGGGACGGTGATGGTCAGTGCGCCGTCGCGGAGTGGCGCGTTGACGCACTTTGGGGTCATGTCGCCGGGCAGCACGGTCCGGTACTCGAAGCGGCCGGTGCGGCCGGTGCGGCGGGTGCCGCGGCGCCGCTGCCGGCGTCCCCGCGCTCCCTGAACTCACCGCTGACGGTCAGTTCCCGTTCGCCCATCTCGATGAGTCATACAGCTCACCTCCGTCGGAGATTTGTCCGGCTGTGCGGCGATTGGGTACCCCTTAGCGTGAGCACCACACCGGAATCGGCGGATCTGGCGGACCCTCAGTTCGTGAGGGGGGCAGCCAGGACCGTTCGCCGCTGAACTGGGCGTACGTGCTTGAACTGTTGAACCGGGCGAACTGGTTGAACTGTTGAGCTGGGCGAACTGGTTGAACTAGTGAGCGTCCTGCGGAAGGCCGGCTGCTTCCAGGATGACGCGGGCGACCAGCTCGGGAGCATCGTTCATCGGCACGTGACCGCAGCCGGGCAGCGGCACCAGCCGTGCGTCGGGGATCATGGCCTTGACCCGGTAGGCCTGCCAGGGCGGCAGGACACGGTCCCAGGTGCCCCAGGCGATGGTGACCGGCACACCGGGGATGTCGCCGCTGAACAGCACTCCGTCGCGGCCGGCCCGGAGGGTCGACCCGAACGCCGCCGCGTCCCGCAGCGCTCGCAGGGAAGCCAGCACCGTCTCCTGCGGGCACACGCCGGACTTGCCGTAGAGGGTGCCGGTCAGGGCGGCGCGTCCGGCCGGGCTCCGCGCCAGCCAGGCCACGGCCTCGTCGGGCAGCAACCGCACGCCCTGCCGTGCCGCGGTCAGCATGGCGTAGGCGTACCGCCGCTCGGCGCCGGTCCAGAACCCGGCCGGGGCCACTGCCGTCACGCTGCGTGCCAGCCCGGCCTGGCCCAGGCGGAGCGCGATCAGTCCGCCGAGCGAGTGACCGGCCACATGCGGCCTGGTCACTCCCAGCTCCTCGAATACGGCACCCAGCCAGGCCGCAGCCGTCTCCAGGTCGCGCGGCACGGTCGGATCGAGGTCCGGTGACTCTCCGAAGCCCGGAAGATCCAGGGCGATCGTGTCGTGCGAGTCGGCCAGCAGCGGCACGACCGCGCCCCAGGCCTGCCGGTGGTAGCCGAGTCCGTGCAGCAGGACCAGAGGCTCCCCGGCGCCCTGCCGCTCGTACGCCACAGTCACCGGCCCGAGGCCTGCGGCACGGCCCTCCACGAAGGACGCCGCGCTCGGCGGAACCACAACGGTCCCCGCCTCATGGCGGCCCGCACCATCGGACTGGGGCTGTCCGGCGATCAGGTGGCGACGGACGTACGCCGCCGCCGCTCGCGCCGTGCGGCCCGGCCGGTCCGCGACTGCGATGAAGGAAGACAGCAGCGCCATCGCCAGCACCTACCTCGCCCTGAGGGCGCTCCTCCAAAGGAGACCTTCGGCGCTCCTCCACGGAAGCCTGCGGTACCCCTTCGCGGAGCCCTGTGAAAGTCCTTCACGGGAGAACGTTCCTACTCAATGGTAGATCTCCAGCTCACCCTATGATCCTCAACGTGGTCGGGCCACTCGGGCATTCCCCTGACCCGGGCGAGGGACTCCCGGGCGAGGGCCTCACCGACGGGTCGCGCCGGGCCCGTACCACGCCTCGTCGAGCGCCCTGTCGAGCGTCGTGGCGGCCATGATGAGCGCGAGGTGGGTGAACGCCTGCGGGAAGTTGCCCAGCTGCTCCCCGCTGGGGCCGATCTCCTCCGCGAAGAGGCCGACGTGGTTGGCGTAGGTGTGCATCTTCTCGAAGGCGTACCGGGCCTGGCGCAGCCGGCCCGCCTGCGCGAGGGCGTCGACGTACAGATAGGTGCAGAGGCTGAACGTGCCCTCCGAGCCCTGCAGGCCGTCGGGTGAGGCGGCCGGGTCGTAGCGGTGGACGAGGCTGTCCGAGACGAGCGTGCGGTCGATGGCGTCGAGCGTCGAGAGCCAGCTCGGACTCCTGGGGGCGAGGAAGCCGAGCCGGGGGATGAGCAGGAGGGAGGCGTCCAGTACGTCATCGCCGTAGTGCTGGACGAGAGCCTGTTCCTTGTCGCTCCAGGCGCGTTCCATCACCTGGTCGAGAATCGTGTCGCGAGCGGCCGTCCAGCGCGCGGTGTCGGCCGGACGGCTGTACTCGGCGGCCAGTTTCAGTCCCCGGTCGAAGGCGACCCAGCACATGACGCGGCTGAAGGTGAAGTCCTTGCGCCCGCCGCGCGTCTCCCATACGCCCTCGTCGGGCCGGTCCCAGTGGTCCGCGAGCCAGTCCAGGGTCGAGGCGAGGCCCTTCCAGTCGTGGTAATCAACCTGAACCCCCACCCCCCGGCCCTCGGTGAGCGCGTACAGCGCCTCTCCGTAGATGTCGAGCTGCAACTGCCCGGTCGCCGCGTTGCCGACGCGCACCGGGTAGGAGCCGCGGTAGCCCTCCAGGTGGGGCAGGAGCTCCTCGGGCAGCCGGGGATCCCCGTCGACGCGGTACATGATCTGCAGGCGTTCGCCGCCGCCGTCCGCCTCCGCGCGCATCCGGTCGCCGAGCCAGCGGGTGAAGCGGGCCGCCTCGTCGACGAACCCGAGGTCCAGCAGGGCTCGTACGGACAGTGCACCGTCCCGGATCCACGTGTAGCGATAGTCCCAGTTGCGCTGGCCGCCCACCTGCTCGGGCAGGCCGGTGGTGGCCGCCGCCACGGGGGCGCCGGTCGGCGCGTACGTCAGGAGCTTGAGTGTGATGGCGGAGCGGTGGACCATGTCCGGCCACCGGCCGCGGTAGCGGGAGGTACGGATCCAGTACTGCCAGAAGTCGACGGTCGCCCACAGCTGCTCGGTGGCCGAATGGGCCGTGACGGGCGGGGGCGGCGGGCTGTCCGGGGCGCACACGGTGAACACGGCGGCCGCGGACTCGCCGCCGTTCAGGGTGACCCGGCCGCGGACGTCGTCCTGGTCGCGCTCGAGCGGAAAGCTGCTCTGCAGATACGCGGTGATGCCCGGGCCGCGGAACATGGCCACGGATTCGCCGTTCGCTTCCCCGTCCAGGGATAGTTCGTGGCGGGCCCGGGCGTAGTCGAACCGCGGCCGGCACTCCAGCTCGAAGTGGACCGTGCCGCGTACCGCCCGTACGAGCCGGAACAGGGTGTGCCGGTCGGACGGTGTGTCCGTGTCGTTCGGCGGCATGAAGTCGAAGACCTCGCCGACCCCGTCGGGGGACAGGAAACGGGTCACGAGCACGGCACTGTCGGGGAAGTAGAGCTGCTTGCAGCTGCTGCCGCGCAGATCGGGGGCGAAGCCGAAGTGGCCCCCGTCGTCGTGGTCGAGCAGGGCGGCGAAGATGCTGGGCGAGTCGAAGCGCGGTGCCGGGAACCAGTCCACGACTCCCTGCGCCGAGATGAGCGCGGCGGTCTGCAGATCTCCCACGAGGCCGTGGTCGGCGATGGGCGGATAGCGGTCCATGCGACTGTCTCTCGTCGAGACCCCCGAGGTGTCCTCATTGTCCGGTACGGGCTTCTTGGTGGCGAGCCGTCGCAGGGAGCCGTCGAGCGAGGGGCTTCCACTCGGCCGGGCACGCCCCCCGGACAACCGACAGCTCCGGACAGCCGACATGCGGACACGGACAGAGCCGTGCCCGCATGTCGGCATCTCCTTGCCTGACTTGGGCCTTGCTCGGTTCGGGAAGCGGTCTCGCTTCAGCGCCCGGGACGGCGTGGCGGGAGCCCGGCGGCGGTGGCGGTGGCCGTGGTTCTGCCGGGGTCAGAGCAACGGACGGCAGTACGGCTCTAGGTCGCCTCCTCGCGGCGCGGTGAGCACAGCGCCCAGATGATGAAGCCGTCCATGACGATCAGCACGATCGACCAGACAGGGGCATAGGGCAGCCAGACGAAGTTGGCGATCATGCTGAGGCCGGCGAGTACCACGCCGGTGACCCGGGCCCAGGGGGCGCCGGTGAACAGCGCGACACCGGCGATGGTGATGACCACACCGAGAATCATGTGGACCCAGCCCCAGCCGGTGAGGTTGAACGCGTACACGAAGCTGTCGTTGACGATAAAGACGTTGTCGTTGGCGATCGCCGCAATGCCCGCGAAGATCGCCATGATGCCGCCGAACACCATCAAAACCGCGGCGGCAGCGGTCCACCCGGTTACCCAGGGACTTACGCCCGCTGCCGCGCGGCCCTGTCCCCTGCCTGCGCCGCTGACATGAGTGGCCATGTCGTGGCTCCTTCCGCAGAAACGCCCTGAGAAGCGCCCGCTCTCTCGGACGGTTGCTCCGAACGTGCCATTGCGTCTCCAGGCTGGCACCGCTCCACCTGCTCGGCATCTCGGCGAGGACCATGCCAGGTGGGGTGCCACGTGCCGCCCCACGTACCTCCTGATCGCAGGCGGTCCGACGGCTGGATCCAGGTGTCGGGCCTGGCCACCGGGGAAGCCGGGGTCGGTGGGAGGCCGGAAAATCTGAAAAGGGCCGAATGGTCCCCTTCGGTGGCCAGTGGGAGCCTGTTCATGTGCCTCTCGGATGCGGGGGAGGCCCTGTAGTCGGCACCCGGACGCGGTGCTTGTGCGGGCGGCTTCGACGGAGGGACGGAGGGTCGGAGGGGGAGGAGGAGGGCGTCATGAAGGCAATGGTTTTCCACGGCCCCGGGCAGTTCGCCTGGGAGGACGTTCCCGATCCCGACGTCGAGGACGCCACCGATGCTGTCGTGCGCGTCGACGTTGTCACCATCTGCGGCACCGATCTGCACATCCTCAAGGGCGACGTGCCGGAGGTGCAGCCCGGTACGGTCCTCGGGCACGAAGCGGTCGGCGAGGTCGTCGAGGTGGGCGGCGACGTACGCTCGGTCCGCCCCGGTGACCGGGTGCTGGTCTCCTGCATCACGGCCTGCGGCCGCTGCCGCTTCTGCCGCGAAGGGATGTACGGGCAGTGCCGCGGCGGCGGGGGCTGGATCCTCGGCCACCTGATCAACGGCACGCAGGCCGAGTACGTCCGCGTGCCCCACGCCGACATGTCCCTGCACGTCCTGCCCGGCGCAATGGACAGCAGGGACGCCGTGCTGCTTGCGGACATCTTCCCCACGGCCTACGAGGTCGGCGTGCTGAAGGGCTGCGTACGCCCCGGGGACACCGTCGCCGTCGTCGGCGCCGGACCCGTCGGGCTCGCCGCGATCGCCGCGGCCGGGCTGTACTCGCCCGAGCGGATCATCGCCGTGGACCTCGCGCCCACCCGCCTCGACGCGGCCAAACACCTCGGCGCCGACGCGGTGGCCGCCCCCGAAGAGGGGCCCGACGAGCTGGTCTCCGACCTCACCGACGGCCTCGGGGCCGACGTGGTCATCGAAGCGGTGGGCGAGCCGGAGAGCTTCGAGCTGTGCACCCGCATGGTGCGCCCCGGCGGGCACGTGGCCAACGTCGGCGTACACGGCAAGCCCGCGACCCTGCATCTCGAAGACCTGTGGATCAAGGACGTGACGATCACCACCGGGCTGGTCGACACGCACTCGACGCCGACCCTGCTGCGCATGCTGGCCGCCGGACGCCTGCCCGTGTCGTCCCTGGTCACGCACACCTTCCCGCCGGACGCCATGGAGGAGGCGTACGACGTCTTCGCCCGGGCCGCCGAGACCGGCGCGCTCAAGGTCGTCCTCGCGGAGCAGCACGACGCCCTGCTGGTCAGAGGGTCCGACGAAAGGAAGTGACCGGCCGTGTCCGAGCAGACGCGTTCGAACGCGGGGTCCGCGGGGGCGAGGACGGCCCGGGGTGACATCGGGCGCCGCATCCAGCGGCGACGCGAGGAACTCGGGCTCACCCGGAAGGGAACGGCCGTCCGGGCGGGCACGGCGCCCGGATATCTGCAGTACCTGGAGGAGAATCCCGCAGCGGCCCCCGGCATCGGCATCCTCATCAGGCTGGCCGACGTTCTGCACACCACGGTGGCCGCCCTGTGCGGCGGCGACGCCGATCTCCCACCGGGCACCGGCCGGGCGGCCTACCACCCCGAGCTGGTCGAGCTGAGCCCCGAGGAGTGCCGGGCGCGGTTGGCCACGCACGGCGTCGGGCGACTCGCGATACCCACCCCCATGGGGCCGGTCATCATGCCGGTCAACTACAGCGTCATCGACGGGGCGGTCGTCTACTGCACCGCGCACGGCACGGAGCCGGCGGCCGCCGCCGGTACCGAGGTCGGCTTCGAGATCGACCGGATCGACGACGCGCTCAGCCAGGGCTGGAGCGTGCTCGTCCGGGGCCACGCCCGGGCCGTGACGGACCCCGATGACGTACGCCGGCTTCAGGAGCGGGCGTACACCGCGCCCTGGGCGGGCGGCGAAAGCGACATGTGGGTGCGGATCGAGACGGTGAGCATCTCCGGCCGGGAGATCGCGGTGCGCGGCTCCTGACGAGGCGGACTACGCGGATGCCCGCGGCCGGGTCCTCTACGGAGCACCCGGCCGCTCGGCGGTCACTGTCAGGCGTGCGGAACGACCGCCACAGGCGCGGCCGCATGGTGCAGCACCGCATGGGCGACCACGCCGAGCCGCATGCCGAGACGGAGGCGGCGTATCCGGCGGCCGACGACCAGGAGCCCGGCCTGGGCTGCGGCGTCCAGCATGACCCCGGACGGGTAGGCCAGGTCGACGGTCTGTTCCACATCGATTTGGGGATACTTCTTCCGCCACGGCTCCAGGACCGCGGCGAGGGCGCGCTCCTTCTGCGCGGGCACGCCTTCCCTCCCGCCGGCGGACATCTCCTCGGCGGATTCGCCGTATCCGTACACGGGCCGCAGACGCCAGGCGTGCACGGCGCGCAGCGTCGCCCCGCGGGCGGCCGCCGCGGCGAACGCGAAGTCCAGCAGCGGTCCGGCGGGCTCGGCGAGATCCTGGACGCCGACGACCACTTCGTCGGCGTCGTGCTCGGCGGTGGACTGCTCGTTGGCCCGCACCATCACCACCGGACCCTTCGCCCTGGCGAGCACCCGCAGGCCGACGGACCCCAGCACGAAGCCGGCGACGGCTCCGTGCCCGCTGGAGCCCAGTACCAGCATCTCGGCGTGCTCCGCGTGCTCCGCCAGTGCCTCGGACGCCGGGCCGGAGAGCTCCTCGGAGGTGATCGTCAGCCCGGGATGACGGGCCCGCAGAGCGAACTCGGCGTCGCTCAGCATGGTGCGGGCCCACTGCTTCTGGGCTTGGAGGTCTCGCGGAGCGGGCATGTCGTGCGCCTGCCAGATCCAGCCGTGCACCAGACGGAGCGCGAGCGAGCGGCGCCGCGCCTCGCGCGCCGCCCAGTCCGCGGCGGCCAGACTCTCGGGGGAACCGTCCACGCCGACGGCGATGGGCAGGTGATCAGACATCGAAGGACACCTCCGCGTCCGGGACGGCCGGTCACCGGCGTCGTCCTCGTCCACTCGCCGTCCAGTATCCGCGCGTCACCGCCGCACCGCTTTCCGCCAACGGCTGCGGGCGTTCGTACGGCTCAGATGACCTTGAGCCGTACCAGCGCGCCGAGCACCAACGCCCCCGGCAGCAGCGGCAGCCAGACCGTGATGATCCGGAACGCCAGGACCACGGCGGTCGCCACGGCCGCCGGCGCGCCCGCCGCGACCAGCGCCACCACGAGCGCGGCCTCGACCGAGCCGAGGCCGCCCGGTGTGGGCACCAGGGCGACCGCGACCGTCGCCGCGAGATACGCGACCGCCATGTGCGCCACCGGAATCCGCAGCCCCAGCGCCTGTCCGACCGCCACGAGAACGGCCGCCTGCAGCGCGGGAAAGGCCAGCGAGCCGCCCCACAGCGCCAGGGCACGGGCCGGCCGGGTGTGCACACCGCGAGCCTCGCCGAGGGCGGTGCGGAGGAAGGAGAACACGGCCGTACGAAGGCGGCGTACGACAAGAAGCACCACGACCGCGGCACAGAGCACCGCACCGGCGGCGGCCAGCAGCGGTCCCACGGCCCCGTCGGGGAGGAGAGTCCCCAGCCGCAGCGCGTTGGGAAACGCGAACAGCAGCATCAGCAGCAGGCCGACGCGGCCGACCGACTCGGCCAGCAGATACAGCGCCAGGGCGGCCGATGAACGGGCGAGCGGCACCCCGCACACCGCCATGAACCGCAGATTCACCGCGCCCGCGCCGAGCCCCGACGGCAGAAGATGGTTCGCCGCGCCCGCCGCGAACTGCGTGGCGAGCAGCCGGAGCGACGGCAGCCGCTCGACCAGCGCGCCCTGCCGTGTGAACGCCGCGGCGACCCACGTGAGACAGGTGGCCCCGACCGCAGCGAGCAACCACGGCCACTCGGCGCCCGCCAGCCTGCGGAACCCCTCCACGAGCACCGGCCAGTGGCGCACCGCGACGACCAGCACCAGGGCCAGGGGAAGCAGGCAGAGCACCTCCCGCACGGGCAGGCGCCGGGGGAGCCCTTCAGGGCGTCGCACTCGTACGGCGGTCACATCGCCAGAGGTTCCCATACCGTCCCAACTCCGGGTTGCGGGCGCGCAGACAGGGGCTGACGTCCGGGTCACGACCTTTCCCCGGCCACTTGACCTCGAGGTTGCTTGAGGTTCTACCGTCCTACTCATGAGCATGGAGACCACCGCCTGGATGCAGCTGCACAGCGTCATGAACGCGCAGCAGGACCGCCGCCCCTTCGCCCGCGCCACACTGCGCCGTATCGCCGCCTTCGCCCGCCCCCACCGGCGGCGCATAGGACTGTTCGTGCTGCTCAGCATCGCCACCGCGCTGCTCGCCGTGGCCACGCCGGTCCTGGCGGGACGCGTCGTCGACGCGATCGTGTCCGGGAAGGACTCCGGCACGGTCGTCCGGCTCGCCGGGCTCATCGCCCTCATCGCGCTCGCCGAGGCGGGGCTCGGCCTGCTCGGCCGCTGGCTGTCGGCGACCCTCGGCGAAGGGCTGATCCTCGATCTGCGTTCGGCGGTCTTCGACCATGTGCAGCGGATGCCGGTCGCTTTCTTCACACGCACACGTACGGGGGCGCTCGTCAGCCGGCTCAACAACGACGTGATCGGCGCGCAGCGGGCGTTCAGCAACACCCTCTCCGGGGTGGTAGCCAACATCGTCACGCTGCTGCTCACGCTCGCCGTCATGCTCACCCTGTCCTGGCAGATCACCCTGCTCGCGCTCGTCCTGCTGCCGATCTTCGTCGTGCCCGCACGCCGTATGGGCAGCCGGATGGCGAAGATGCAGAGGGAGGCAGCCAACCTCAACGCCGCCATGGGCACCCGGATGACCGAGCGGTTCTCGGCACCCGGCGCCACCCTCGTCAAGCTGTTCGGGCGGCCGGACGAGGAGTCCGCCGAGTTCGCTGCCCGCGCCAGCCGTGTACGGGACATCGGCGTGCGCACGGCCATGGCGCAGTCGGCCTTCATGACCGCCCTCACGCTGGTCTCCGCGCTCGCTCTCGCGCTGGTCTACGGCCTGGGCGGGTTCTACGCGCTGCGCGGCAGCCTGGAGCCGGGCGCGGTCGTCTCGCTCGCCCTGCTGCTGACCCGCCTCTACGCGCCGCTCACCTCCCTCGCAGGCGCCCGCGTCGAGGTCATGAGCGCACTCGTCAGCTTCGAGAGGGTCTTCGAAGTCCTCGACCTCAAGCCGCTGATCGAGGAGAAGCCGGACGCCCGGAGCATCCCGGAGGGACCGGTGTCGGTCGAGTTCGACGGCGTCCGCTTCGGCTATCCGTCCGCGGACAAGGTCTCCCTCGCATCCCTCGAGGAGGTCGCCTCGCTGGACACCCGCGGCGGCGCCGAGGTGCTGCACGGCGTCTCCTTCCGCGCCGAGCCGGGCCAGACCGTCGCACTCGTCGGGTCGTCGGGAGCGGGAAAGTCGACCATCGCGCAGCTGCTGCCGCGCCTGTACGACGCCGACGAAGGGGCCGTACGCATCGGCGGAGTCGACGTACGCGACCTGTCCGCCGTGTCCCTGCGCGGGACCCTCGGCATGGTCACCCAGGACGGCCACCTCTTCCACGACACGGTCCGCGCCAACCTGCTGCTCGCCCGGCCCGACGCCGGAGACGACGAACTGTGGGACGTGCTGCGGCGCGCCCGCCTCGAGGACCTCGTCCGCTCGCTGCCCGACGGCCTGGACACCGTGGTCGGCGAACGCGGCTACCGGCTCTCCGGCGGCGAACGCCAGCGCCTGACCATCGCCCGCCTGCTGCTCGCCCGACAGCGCGTCGTCATCCTGGACGAGGCCACGGCCCACCTCGACAACACCTCGGAGGCCGCCGTGCAGGAGGCCCTCACCGAGGCCTTGGACGGCCGCACCGCCGTCGTGATCGCCCACCGGCTGTCCACGGTGCGCGCCGCCGACCTGATCCTCGTCGTCGAGGACGGGCGGATCGTGGAGCGCGGCACCCACGAGGAGCTGCTGGCGGCGGACGGGCGGTATGCGGAACTGCACCGGACGCAGTTCCAGAACGCCGCTGCGGGGGTGACATCAGAAGTGGCGGCGGTGGCCGCCTCTGAAGCGGCATTGGACGCCGCGGAGGACAGGGAGCCCGGGGAGGTCGTTGAGGCGGTTTGAGGGCGGCACATCGGGCGGCAAGCGGCACATCCGGCTGCAATGGGGCAGCCGGATGTGCCGGACCCTGGGAAACCACAGCTCAAAGCTCATTCGTGATCCTCGACACCCTTGACAGTGATACGGCCATCGGCGTGAAGATGTAGCAGTTAACGCACGATGGCGAGCGATTATTGAATTCCGGAGCCGGGTTCACGGGATGGACCGGCCACTCCCGGGGTCGTTCGCAGACACGGGAAAGGCGGGGCTGTGCTCGTCTCTCAGGAACCGGTGAACGACTCCCTCGCGGCCCGCGTGGCGGTCCACCTCATGGACGGCGACGCCTGCGCCCAGGCGCACGGCATCCGCGTCGAAGAAGTGGCCGACGGCTACGCCCGCATGGTCATGACGGTCCGTCCGGACATGCTCAACAGCCACGGGATCTGCCACGGCGGGATGACCTATCTGCTCGCCGACACGGCACTCGCGTACGCGGCCAACGCCGGCAACCACGTCACCGTGTCGACGTCGGCGACCATCTCCTACCCCGCACCCGCCAAGCCCGGCGACGTCCTGACCGCCGAGGCCCGCGCGGCCCACCAGGGTCACCGCTCGGGGGTCTACGACGTCGACGTGCGCACGCAGGACGGCACGCTCGTCGCCCTATACCGGGGCCACTCGCGCCGCATCGGGGGACCGGTCCTGCCCCAGGACCCGGCCTGACCGTCCGGCACGTCCCCCCGCCCCACCGAATCCGCCCCCGTGTCGCCGCCCGGGGGAGGCCCAGCGAAAGGTAACCCGAGCCGCAATGAGCTGGTACGACGACAAACCCTGGATGGTGTTGCACTCCGAGACGGCCCGCCGGGCCGGAACGGCGTCACCCCGTACGGCACTCGAGATGTTCGCCGACGCGGTGGCCGCCGCCCCCGAACGCCCGGCGCTGACCTCCTTCGGCGCGCCGCTGACGTACCGTCAGGTCGATGAGCTGAGCACCGGCGTCGCCGCGTATCTGCTGGAGCGCGGATTCCGCAAGGGCGACCGGCTCGGGCTCTACCTGCAGAACACCCCGCACTTCGTCCTCGCCCTGCTCGGCGCATGGAAGGCCGGGGGCGTCGTCGTACCGCTCAACCCGATGTACCGCCAGGAGCTCGACCACATGCTGCGGGACGCCGGTGTGACCGCCCTGGTCAGCGGCGAGGGCCCATGGGCCGAGCATGTCGGCGCCACGGCCACCGCCGCGGGCGTACGCATCGCCCTCACGGTCCGTGAGTCCGACACGGCGGCCGCCAACGGCCGTGACAGGGGCGCGGTTCCGGCCGGTGAAGGTGCCGACGAAGGTGTCGAGGACCTGCTCGAGGCCGCCCGGTCCCGCACCGGCGCAAATGTCGCCGACCCGGGCACCGTCCCCGACGACATCGGCCTGATCTCCTACACGTCCGGAACCAGCGGCACCCCCAAGGGCGCCACCAACACCCACCGCAACCTCACGGTCAACGCCGCCATGCACCGGCTCTACCTCGGCGTCCCGACGGGCTCCACCGTGCTCGCCATGGCGCCGCTGTTCCATATCACCGGCATGGTCTGCCAGTTGCTCGCCGCGATCGACCTGACCGGCACCCTGGCCCTGTCCGGCCGCTTCGAGCCGGGCGTCATGCTGGAGACGCTCCGTCGCGAACGCCCGGCGTACATGGTCGGCCCCTCCACGGCGTTCATCGCGCTCATGTCCCACCCCGACTTCGAGGCCGACGCCTTCTCCTCGCTGCGCGTCATCCACTCCGGGGGAGCGCCGCTGCCGGAGGCCGTGGTGAGCCGCTTCCGCGACCTCACCGGCCGGCCCATCCTGAACGGGTATGGGCTCACGGAGTGCACGGCCCCCTGCATCAACGTCCCCCCGGGCCGTGAGGCACCCGTCGACCCGGACTCCGGGACCGTCTCGATCGGTCTGCCCATGCCGAGCGTGGGCGCCCGCATCGTCGGCGAGAACGGCGAGGACCTGCCGCCCGGCAGCATCGGCGAGATCGCCGTCGAGGGCCCCATGGTCGTACCCGGCTACTGGAACCGGCCGGACGCGACCGCCGAGGCACTCCCCGGCGGACGGCTGCTCACCGGCGACGTCGGGTTCATGGACGGCGAGGGCTGGTTCTACGTCGTCGACCGCAAGAAGGACATGATCAACGCGTCGGGCTTCAAGGTGTGGCCACGCGAGGTCGAGGACGTCCTCTACACGCACCCCGGTGTCCAGGAGGCCGCCGTGGTGGGGGAGCCCGACGCCTACCGCGGGGAGACCGTCGCGGCATACGTCAGTCTGCGGCCTGGGCACACGGCGACCGCCGAGGACCTGGTCGGGCACTGCCGCGCCCGCCTCGCCGCGTACAAGGCGCCCCGGCGCGTCGAGCTGCTGACGGAGCTGCCGAAGACCACCAGCGGCAAGATCCTCCGGCGCGCACTGCGCCACGCCGCCGCCGGCTGACACCGCTGCCGGCGGACACCGGCGTTCACTGCGGAGGCGGTGCGGGACGGACCAGGCCCGACTGGTAGGCGATGACGACCAGTTGGGCCCGGTCTCGGGCGGCGAGCTTCGTCATGGCGCGGTGGACGTGGGTGCGTACCGTCAGCGGGCTGACGAAGAGCTCCTCGGCGATCTCGTCATTGGACTTGCCCTCCGCGGCAAGCGCCATCACCTCGCGCTCGCGGTCGGTGAGAGCGGCGAGGCGCTCGGGCGGCGCGAGCTGGTTCCCGGGTTCGGGGGTGGCGAGGAAGCGGGTGATGAGGCTGCGTGTCGCCATGGGGGAGAGGAGCGACTCGCCGGCAGCCACGGTGCGGATGCCGGTGAGGAGCTCGTCGGCCCCCACGTCCTTGCCGAGGAAGCCGCTCGCCCCCGCGCGCAGTGCCTGGGCCACGTACTCGTCGGTCTCGAAGGTGGTGAGGATGAGGACGCGGGTGGCGGACAGGTCCGGATCGGCGCAGAGGGCGGCGGTCGCGGCGAGTCCGTCCGTGCCGGGCATGCGGATGTCCATGAGGACGATGTCGGGGCGGTGGGTGCGGGCGAGCTCGACCGCCTCCTTGCCGTCAGCGGCCTCGTCGATCACCTCCATGTCGGCGCAGGAGTCGATCAGGATCCGGAAGGTCGCCCGGAGGAGGGCCTGGTCGTCGGCGAGTAGCACGCGAATGGTCATGTGGTTCTGGCCTCTTCCGGTTCCGTGTCGAAGGGGTGCAGCGGCAGTGCGGTGGTGACTTCGAAACCGCCCTCCGGGCGGTGGCCGGCCTGCAGGTCGCCGCCGACCGAGTGGGCGCGTTCCCGCATGCCGATGAGGCCGAAGCCCTTGCCCGGCGCGGGAGTGGTGGGGGAGGTGGAGGTCCCGTCGTCGGCGACCGTGATGGTCAGCCGGTCGTACGAGTACGTGAGTCGAACGTGCGCCGCCGCCGCGGCAGCGTGCTTGGTGACGTTGGTGAGCGCCTCCTGCACGATTCGGAACGCTGTCAGGTCCACGCCAGGGGAGAGTGGCCGCGGTTCGCCTTCGGTGGTGACCGTGACTTTGAGCCCGGCGGACTCGCATGCGGAGATCAGCTCGGGAAGCCGGGCGAGTCCCGGCGACGGCTCCAGCGACGTGTCGGGGTCGTCCGCCTGGCGCAGGACGCCGACCGTCGCCTTCATCTCGCGCAGCGCCGAGGAGGTCGTGGCGGCGAGATCGTTCAGGATCTTCTGCATCTGCTCGGGATTGGTACGCGCCAGGTGCTTGGCGGTGCCGGCCTGTGCATTGGCCAGGGCCAGATGGTGGGCGACGACGTCGTGCAGCTCGCGGGCGATACGGATGCGCTCCTCGGACACCCGGTGGCGTGCCTCCTCCTCGCGGGTCCGCTCGGCGTACTCGGCGCGGGCCTGAATGGCCCCGACGTAGGCGCGCCGCAGCCGTGACGCGGTGCCGCCGGCGACCGGCACCAGCAGCCAGAAGGCGGGGCCGATCGTCCTGAGCACCAGCGGATGGTTGACGGGGTCGGCGAAGAACGCCGTGACCACCAGCAGTGCGGTGGTGGCGACGGCGTAGACACGTGTGGTCTTCCGGTCGGTGAGAGCGGCCAGCCAGTAGAGCGCTGCCATGACCGGTGCGAGCAGCATGGGGGTGAGCAGGTAGCCCAGTGCGCTCGTGGTCATGGTGCAGACCGCGGACACGACGACCGCTGTACGGGGATGGGTGCGATGCCTCAGCAGGGCGAGGCAGGCGATCCCCGCGAGCAGTACGGCGGGCCACATGCTGGTGGGCTGGTCGGTTTCCGGCGTGGTGAGGGAGCTGCCGAAGACCGCGAGGCCGAACATCACCATGGACACGGCCACTTCCCCGGCACGGGGATAGCGGGCTGCGTACTCCTCCAGGTTGGGGGTCATTCGGGTTCTCCGGTTGGGGGCTTGGACAATGGTGGACGATTCGGTCGGCTGTGGGCCGCCCGTGTGGTTCACATCACGGACGGCCCTCAGCCAGGCCGGGGGTCGTGATCAGACGCGAGCCACCTCCCGGTCGGCCGTGTCACCCGGAGCAGAGGCCGGGTTCGTGGAGTCCCGGCGGCTGAGTGCGTCGCCCTCGACGTCGACGTTCGGCAGGAGCCGGTCGAGCCAGCGGGGTAGGTACCAGGCCTTGTCTCCGAGGAGGGCGAGGATGGCCGGGACGATGGCCATGCGGACGATGAAGGCGTCGAAGAGGACGGCGATGGCGAGGCCGAACCCGATCATCTTGATCATGGATTCCTGGGCGCCGACGAAGCCGGAGAAGACGGCCATCATGATCAGTGCGGCGGCGACCACCACGCGGGCGCTGTAGCGGAAGCCGGTGACGATGGCCTGGGCGGGCCGGTCACCGTGGACGTACGCCTCGCGCATCCGGGAGACCAGGAACACCTCGTAGTCCATGGCGAGGCCGAAGACGATGCCGACGAGGAAGATCGGCATGAGGCTCATGATGGGGCCGGTCTGTTCGACGCCGAGGAGGTCGGCGCCGTGGCCCTGCTGGAAGACGGCGATGACCGAGCCGAGGGCGGCCAGGACGGAGAGGAGGAAGCCGAGGGCTGCCTTGAGGGGGACGAGGAGGGAGCGGAAGACCAGCAGGAGCAGGACGACGGCCAGGCCTACGACGACGGCGAGGTAGGGGATGAGGGCGTCCTGGACCTTCTGGGCGACGTCGATGTTCAGGGCGGTGGTGCCGGTGACCTCGAAGCTCGCCCCCGCTCGGCTCTCGATGGCGGGCCGGTTGTCGCGGATGGTGTGGACGAGGGTTTTGGTCTTCTCGTCTGTGGGGCTGGTGGTGGGGATGGCGGTGAAGACGGCGGTGTCGCCGTCGGGGTTGAAGCGGGCGGGGGAGACGGAGACGACTCCGTCAGTGGCCGCGATCTTCTTGGCGATGGTGGACACGGCCGTCTTCGGGTGCTCGGCCGCACGGGCGTCGACGACGATGGTCAGCGGTCCGTTGAAGCCGGGGCCGAAGCCGTCGGCGAGGGCGTCGTAGGCGCGGCGTTCGGTGGTGGAGGTGGGCTTCGCCTCGTCGCCGGGCATGCCGAGCTGGAGGTCCATGACGGGGGTGGCGATGGCGCCCAGGCCCACGACACCGAGCAGCAGCACGGGGAGGGGGTGGCGCACCACGATCCGGGCCCAGCGGCTGCCGCCGTTGTGTGCGTCGGCGGGCTGGATCGTGCCGCGTTTGCGAGCGGAGCGTGACAGGGCGGCGTTGGGCCAGAACCCGAGGATGGCGGGTACGAGGGTGAGGGAGATCAGGACGGCGATGACGACGGCGCCGGCGGCGGCCAGGCCCATCTTGGTGAGCATCGGGATGCCGACCACCGACAGCCCGGCGAGGGCGATGACGACGGTGAGCCCGGCGAAGACGACTGCCGATCCGGCCGTACCGGCGGCCAGACCGGCCGCTTCCCGGGGTGCGTGGCCCTTGGCGCGCTCTTCCCGGTAGCGGGAGACGACGAAGAGGGCGTAGTCGATGCCGCAGGCCAGGCCCAGCATGGTGGCCAGGGTGCCGGTCGTCTCCGAGAGCCCGAAGGCGCTGCCCAGGGCGAGGATGGCGGCCATGCTGATGCCCACGCCGAGGATGGCGGTCAGCAGAGGCAGCCCGGCGGCGGCCAGTGAGCCGAAGGTGATCAGCAGGACGACGGCGGCGATGGCGATGCCGATGACCTCGGCCGGCCCGCCCGCCGCGGGCTGGGTGGCCAGCGCGTTCCCGCCGACCTCGACGGTCAGGCCGGCGTCGCGGGCCTGGTCGATGGCGTGCTGAAGGTGGTTCTTGGCGGCGTCGGTGAGATCGTCGGCCTTGGCCTTGAAGGTGACGGTGGCGTAGGCGGTGGAGGCGTCCTTGCTGACGGCCTTGGCCTGGAAGGGGTTCACCGCGGCGGCGACCTGGGAGCCGTCGGCCGCCTCGGTCACGGTCTTCTTGATCACTACGCGGTTGTCGGCCGCGGTGATCTTCTCGCCGGTCGGAGCGACGAAGACGATCCGGGCGACCGCCGCGTCGGCCGTGGAGCCGGGGAAGCGCTGCTCGAGCAGGTCGAAGGCCTTCTGCGACTCGATGCCCGGCATGGAGAAGCCGTCGTCGGGAGCGGCGGGCGCCTTGGCGGCGGCGAAGCCGACGGCGGTCAGCACCGCCACCCACAGCAGGGTGACGAACCAACGCCACCGGAAGGCCACACGGCCCAGTCGGTACAGGAAAGCAGCCACGGCAGGAGGCCTCCACATCTGGTTTCGGGACCTCCACAGGTTCTCCGGCCAGGGCCCGTCGCGTCGTCGTGCGCCTACCGACAATCCCGGCTACTGAGAACGCAGTACGCCGGGCGTCCGCACGTCCTCCGGGGGCACGACCGCCCCGCCTTCTCTTGACCACGGGGCGGGTGCTCAGAGACCCGGGCGGGCTGGAAGATCCAGCCCGCCCGAGTCTCTCGGCGGTGTGGGTCGGGGCCGGTCACGCCCAGGGCGTGACCGCCGTGAACGAGCTGTCCGCGCGGAAGGTGTCCGAGTCCTGATAGAGGTCCACCCGCAACTCGAAGTTGTAGTGGCGCAGATAGCGGCCCGGGTAGTTGTACGACTCCAGCCGCACGGAGCCGCCGGCCGTGCCGGGGCGGGCGCAGAACGTCGCGTCCTTGTTGAACGTCGACGTGCCGTTGCTCGTGTCGAAGCGGGCCCGGAACGCGTAGTGCCTCAGATAGCGGCCGGCCGAGTCGCGGAAGGAGTAGCAGTTGGCGTCGGCCAGGCCGGGCACGATCGTCCACGTGGCGCTCTGCTTGACGGCCGCAGTGCTGGAGGACGTCACCGGGTCGACATAACCGAGGCTGTCCGAGCGGACGACGCCGTAACGGCTCGGCTAGTTCACCGACTGCAGCGACCGCGAGGTGTTCGTCGGGAGGGTGACTCCGCCGGCGACCGTCTCCTTGAGCACGGTGAGATGACGTACGAAGCCGGTCAGCCCGGGCAGTTCGGTGGGCGTCGACCAGGTGGCGAAGTTGTCGTAGCTGTCGCTGTACCAGTACTTCCCTGCGGAGTACCCGTCGAAGTAGATCCGCCAGCCGCCGTTGTCGAGCTGGACCAGAGCCGGGCCCTCGACGCCGGAGCCGAAGCCCGCCCAGTTGCCCGTCTTCCGCAAGGTGTACGGGCCGGTGAGGCTGGAGGCGGTGGCGTACTCGATGTACTTCGTCGTCTCGTTCTTGGTGAACGCGTGGTACGTGGAGCCGATCTTGACGATGAAGGTGTCGATGTAGTTCGGACCGATGCCGGACAGCAGCGTCGGAGCGGACCAGGCCGTCAGCGATGCGTTGGTCGCGGTGAGCTTGTACGGCTTGAAGATCCACTCGCCGTCGGCCGCGACGGAAGCCGACAGGATGATGTTGACGCTGCCGTCCGTGTCGACGAACCACTCGGGCGCCCAGGCGCGCTGCAGACCGCTGATGGGGACCGTGTAGTCGTACAGGAATGTCCAGTTGAGGCGGTCGGTGGAGCGGGCGAAGCCGATGGTGGTGGACAGCGCGGACCAGGTGCGGGTGGTGTAGGTCAGGTAGTAGTAGCCGTCGGTGTGCTTGAAGATGCTGGGGTCACGGATCAGGCCGGACGGCGGGGTGTACGCCGGGCCCTTCCGGAGCGTGAAGCCGGTGGCGTCGGGCGAGTCGTAGACGTACATGTTGGACTCGCTGCTGTTGGTGAACGCGGTCATCGTGTACCGCGTCGCCGAACCCGGCGCCGGGTGCGCAGCCTGCGCGGCAGGGGCGGTGATGCCGAGCAGCACGGCCGCCAGGGTTGCGACGAGGGCGAGCAGGCCTCGCATGGGTCTCTTCATTGAAACCTCCTTGTGGAAAAGGGCCCTGAATACGCGTCACTCGGCGTAGAAGGTCGCGTCAGCCTTGGCGGTCGTCGTGTCGGCGGGCTGGACGTAGAGCAGGTAGTCGTAATGCCGGATGTAGCGGCCCGGGTAGTTGTACGACTCGAAGGAGACCCCGGCGGCCGTGTCGGCGAGGCCCGCGCGCTGGTTGAAGCTGGCGTCGTTCTTGAAGGTCGTGGTCCCGTCGTTCTTCTCCACCCAGACCTCGAAGTTCTTGTGGCGGAGGTAGTAGCCGGGGTAGTTGGCCGATTCGAGGGAGACGGTGCCGCTCCCGGCGAGGCCGGTCACCACGCGGAACTGGGAGTCGGCGAGGTTGGTGACGTTGGGTTCGAGCTTGCCGCGGAACTCCCAGTGGCGGATGAACCGGTCGGGGAAGTTGTACGAGGAGAAGCGGACCGGGGTGGCGCCGTCGGCGACGGGGATGCCGAAGTTGGGCGTGCCGTCGGCGTTCCAGTACAGCTTCTGGATGCGGGTGCGGCGGTTGGGGTCGTTCAGAGGGTCGCCGGAGATGTCCTTGTAGTTGCGGTCGTGGTAGACGAGGATGTCCGACTTGCCGTCCTCGGAGACGGTGAACGAGTTGTGGCCGGGGCCGTACTGGCCGGTGGCGTCGTTGCTCTTGAAGACCGGCTGCTGGCTCTTGCTCCAGGAGGCGGGGTCGAGCAGATCGGCCGAGGCGGATGCGGTCAGCAGGCCGAGGCAGTAGTTGCTGTCGGTGGCGCTGGCCGAGTAGCTCATGAAGACCTTGCCGTTCTTCTGGATGACGGCCGGACCTTCGTTGACCTTGTAGCCGACGGTCTCCCAGGACAGCGTGGGCTGGGAGATCTCCGCCGGAGTGCCGCTGATGGTCCAGGGGTTGGACATCTTGGCGATGAACAGGCTGGTGTTGTTGTTCTCCGCGGGATTGCGCTGGGCCCAGGCCAGATAGCGCACGCCACCCACGACGAACGTCGTGGAGTCGAGCGAGAAGCTCTCCCACTGCGTCTTGATCTGTCCCTTCTCGGTCCAGGTGCCGGTCAGGGGGTTCGCGGCCGAGCTCTCCAGTACGTACATCCGGATGGCCCACTGGTCACTGGTCGACCCGGCGGCGAAGTACACGTACCACTTGCCGTCGATGAAGTGGATCTCCGGCGCCCAGATGTGGGCGCCCATGACGCCGCTGGCATGCTTGGTCCAGATGGTGGTCTCAGGGGCCGTGGACAGGCCCTGGAGGGTGGTGGCCCGGCGCAGGACGATCTTGTCGTACGCGGGGACGGTTGCGGTGAAGTAGTAGTAGCCGTCGGTGTGCTTGTAGATGTGCGGGTCGGCGCGCTGTTCGGCGATCGGGTTGGTGAACGTCACGGCGGGCGAGGCGGGCGCGGCCGCGTGCGCAGGGGTTCCGGTGGTCAGTACGGCGAGTGCGGCGAGCACAGCCGTCACCACACGGGCGATGAGGCGTCTCATGGGGGGTGGCGTCTCCTGGTTCGGGTGGTGAAGCGAGATTCAGGTGATGCGACTCAGGTGGTGGGGCGAAGCTGCCACTGCTGGCAGTTGTTGTTGAGCCAGGTCCACTGGCGTACGTCGGTGCCGTCGGCGGTACCGCAGTTGGCGACGTCCGCGACCTTGCCGCTGTTCGCGTTGACGATCCGCACGTAGTTACCGGTGGCCGTGTACACGAGGCGGGACTTCTGGCAGTTGTTGTTCAGCCAGGACCACTGGCGGATGTCGGCGCCGTCGGCAGTCGAGCAGTCGGCGGTGTCCACGACCTTGCCGGTGGCCACGTTCACCAGTCGGCTGGTGTCGTTGCCGAGGTCCTCGATCCGCCACTTCTGGTTGGCCCCGCCGGTGCAGGTCCACTGGAAGATGTTGGTGCCGTCCGCGGTGTTGCCGCCCTCCACATCCAGGCACTTTCCGCTGTTGCGGTTCACCAGCGTGTACGCCGTCGGCGTCGCCGCCGTCTCCCCCGAAGGACCCGCGAGGGTGGTTCCGGTCGCGACCGGCGTGCCGAAGTTCGGCGTACCGTCGGCGTTCCACGTGAACTTCTGCGCCCGCGTCGTACGGCCGTTGCCGCAGCCGCCGCTCGCGGAGTCGTTGGCGTGGTAGACGATCCAGTTCTCGGTGCCGTCCGGCGACGTGAAGAACCCGTTGTGCCCCGGCCCGTACACCCCGGCCGCGTCGTTGCGCTGGAACACCGGGCTCTGCTTCTTCGTCCAGGCAGCGGGATTGAGCGGGTCGCTGCCCGTCAGTTCCAACTGGCCCAGCTTGTAGTCCGCGGTCTGGCAGGAGCTTGCCGAGTAGGTGAGGAACGTCCTGCCGCCGTGGTACAGCGGCTGGGGACCCTCGTTGACCGGGCTGCCGGACGTCTCCCAGCTCAGAGTCGGGCTGGAGATGATGGTGAACGTGGAGCTGCTCAGCGTGTACGGGTTGCTCATCGGCGCGATGACCAGGCTCTGCGTACTGCCGTTGATGAAGCCGCTGCCCACCAGGTACAGGCTGTTGCCGTGCTGCAGGACGCTGGCGTCGATGAGCCAGCCGCCGGGGTCGAGATTGGAGCCGGTGAGCTGGTTCTTGAAGGTGTACGGGCCCATCGGGTCGGTGCCCGCGCTCTCCAGGACGTAGGTGCGCTGGGAGTCGCAGCAGGCGACACCGCTCTGCCCGGCGGAGTAGTACAGGTACCAGTGGCCGTCGAAGAAGTGGATCTCCGGTGCCCAGAAGTTGGTGTTCCGGGTGGACGTGGTGTCGCTCCAGACCTGGACGCTGGGTGCCGTGGAAAGCCCGGCCAGCGTCGGTGACTTACGCATCGTCAGCACGCCGGTGAAGGACGTGGTGACCAGGTAGTAGTTGCCGTTGTAGTACTCCAGCCAGGGGTCGGCGCCCTTCACCGACTTGATGGGGTTCGTGTACGGCCGCCCCTCCGCGGCGGCCGCCGGCTGGACGACGACCGGAACGAACATCGCCAGAAGTGCGGCCATGAGGGTGAGCCAGTGACGGGTGCGGAACACGCGGGTCCCCTTCTCTGACGGCACGAATGCCCGAAATTTCGAACAATGTGCGTAACTTCGAGCAGAAGATAGGGACGGGTGGTGTACGCGTCAACAGTTCTGACAGATTTGGTTTTCTCGGTTTTCCGTTGCGTAAAGGACCGGGTGTTGTCACGGACGACGTGCACCTGGCGGACTGGCTGACGGCGAACGGCGTGCCGGCCGCGACCTTCGACGGGCTGCTGTCCGGCCGCGACGCGCCGCCGCCCCGGGCCGTCGCGGTGCCGCTGGACTAGCCGGTCGCGTCGACACGTCCCTTTCGGTTTCGGGGACACTCGGATCGACTCGGTACTCGTTGCCAAACACCGCGATTGAAAGGCGCCAGAGTCGACCAATTCGCCGAGGCGGCCGAAATCGCCGAAGAAATGCGGATAGCCGTGCCTCCGTGGAGATCGAGCGTCAACAAGGCGGCGCGCATCCTCCTGGAGGCCCTGCACGAGCCGCGTAGCGAGCAGGATCTGGTAGACCATCCTCGCCGACGCGGCCGACTGCGACACCGACGACGCCGTCGCGCCAGTCGCCCGGCTCGTCGACGAACTCACGGCCTTCGGCTGGATCGAGACCAGCAGCACGACCGCCGACGTGTCCTCGTAGACGCTGCACGGCACTGGCGACGTCCTCGGCGACTACCTCCGCGTACGCTTCTGGCGGGACGTCACCATTGGAATGGGAGGGCACTGCGGTGCAGGGAACGGTCACGGCTGTCAGCAGCAACAGCGAATACTCGTTCACCAAACCGAACCGGGACGGCATCACGTTGCTTGCCGGGCTCGGTGTCGAGGGAGACGTACACGCCGGGGTGACGGTCAAGCACCGTTCGCGGGTCGCCCAGGACCCCACTCAGCCCAACCTGCGGCAAGTGCACCTCATCCACGAGGAGCTCTTCGCCGAAGTCGCCGAGGAGGGGTTCAAGGTGTCCCCGGGACAGCTCGGCGAGAACATCACCACCAGCGGCATCGACCTGCTCGGTCTGCCCGTCGGCACGGTGCTGCACATCGGCGAGGAAGCGACCGTGGAGGTGACCGGCCTGCGCAACCCCTGCCTGCAGATCGACGCCTTCCAGATCGGCCTGCTGAAGCAGGTGGTCGGCCGCGACGAATCCGGCAACGTCGTACGCAAAGCCGGAATCATGGGCATCGTCCTGCGGGGCGGCGAGATTCGGCCCGGCGACACGATCCGCGCCGAGCTCCCGGCCGAGCCGCATCGGCCGCTCGATCGGGTCTGATCCCGCTTCCCAGTGAGATGAGATGGGGCCCGGTCCCGCAGGACCGGGCCCCATCTCATGGGGGTGCGGCGCGGTGACCGTCCCCGCTCAGGTCTTCTTACGCGCCGTCATCGCGCGCTGAATCAGAATGAACACGCACAGCAGCACACCCGTGGCGATCTTCGTCCACCAGGAGCTGAGCGTGCCCTCGAACTGGATGATGCTCTTGATCAGGCCGAGGACGAGCACACCGAACAGGGTGCCCAGCACATAGCCGGTGCCGCCCGTGAGCAGCGTGCCGCCGATGACCACCGCCGCGATCGCGTCGAGTTCCATGCCGGTGGCGTGCAACGGGTCACCGGACTGGATGTACAGGGTGAACAGCAGTCCGGCGAGCGCCGAGCAGAAACCGCTCACCGTGTACACGGCGATCTTCGTGCCGCCCTGCGGAAGACCCATCAGCAGGGCGGACTGCTCGTTGCCGCCGATGGCGTACACCCGGCGTCCGAAGCGGGTGTAGTGCAGGACGTAGAACGCGGCGCCTAGGACGACCAGGGACACGATCGCGCCGACCGACAGGAATCCCGCGCCCAGCGACACCTGTGCCTGGGCCATGCTGCTCACGGAGGAGTCGCTGATGGAGATCGACTCCTTGCTGATGACCAGGCACAGGCCGCGGAAGAGGAAGAGGCCGGCGAGAGTCACGATGAAGGGCTGGATCTCGAAGTTGTGGATCACATAGCCCATCAGGAAACCGCCGAAGGCGCCCACAGCCAGGGCCATGGGGATGACGAGCATGATGGGCAGACCCTGACGCTCCACCAGCCACGCGGTGAACATGGTCGTGAAGCCGATGACCGAGCCGACGGATAGGTCGATCCCGCCGGACAGGATGACGAAGGTGGCACCCACGGCGGCGACCAGCAGATAGCCGTTGTCGATGAACAAGTTCAGGAAGACCTGCGCTTCGGCGAACCCGTAGTTCTGGTACCGGCTCAGCCCGGCGGCGTACATCAACAGGAACAGCGCGGCCGTCACCAGGACGGGCAGGCGCCGGTCGCCGAGCAGTCGCGCGGTCTTGCTTGTCGGGCGGCTGTCCGCCGCCGGGCGCCTCTGGGTGGTCGCACTCACGACGACACCTCCATCTTGGGTGCGGCCTCGGTCGTCCCGGCGGTCTCCGCCGGGGCCGCGGCCCGCTTACCGCCTGCCTTCGCGCCGAGGACCTTGGCGCGGAACTTCGGGGACTGCAGCAGGCAGACGACGATGACGACGGCGGCCTTGAAGACCAGGTTGGTCTGGGTTGGCACGCCGATGGTGTAGATCGTGGTGGTCAGGGTCTGGATGACCAGGGCTCCGACGACCGTGCCGCCGATGGAGAACCGGCCGCCCAGCAGCGAGGTGCCGCCTATGACCACCGCCAGGATCGCGTCCAGCTCGATCCACAGACCGGCGTTGTTGCCGTCGGCGGCCGAGGTGTTGGAGCTGATCATCAGGCCCGCGATGCCCGCGCACAGCGCGCAGAACACATAGACCATGATCTTGATCCGCCGGGACCTGATACCGACCAGGCGGCTGGCCTCGGCGTTGCCTCCGACCGACTCGACGAGCAGCCCGAGAGCCGTGCGGCGGGTCAGCACCACGGTGACGGCCACGACGACGGCCACCACGAAGATGGAGAACGGCAGCGTCAGCCAGTAGCCGCCGCCGATCAGCTTGTACGGCTCGCTGTTGACGGTGATGATCTGCCCGTCGGTGATCAGCTGGGCCACACCGCGCCCGGCGACCATGATGATCAGCGTGGCGATGATCGGCTGGATGCCCATCCTGGCGACCAGGAAGCCGTTCCACAGGCCGCAGACGAGCGCGGCAAGGAGCGCGAGGCCCATCGCGAGCAGCACCCCGGAGAGGGCGCTCTGGTCGGCCTGGTCGCTGACGTAGGAGCAGGCCAGCGCCCCGGCGATCGCGACCACCGCACCGACGGAGAGGTCGATGCCGCCGGTGGCGATCACCAGCGTCATGCCGACCGCCACCAGGATCAGGGGCGAGCCGAACAGCACGATCGAGACGAGGCTGCCGTAAAGGTGGCCGTTCGACATCTTGACCGAGAAGAAGTCCGGGGTGAAGGGGACGTTGACGAGCAGCAGCACGACCAGGACCGCGACCGGCCAGAACAGCTGGTGGTGCGTCAGCGCTCGCCATCGGGAAGTGGTGGTCACTGGTGCTCTCCGCTCGCGATGGTCTCCAGGATCCGGCTGGTGGTGATATCGGGCCCGTTGGCGAGCTGCGCCACCAGCCGGCGGTCGCGCAGCACTCCGATGGTGTGACTGAGCCGGAGTACCTCCTCCAGCTCCGCCGCGATGTACAGCACGGACATGCCGTCCTCGGAGAGCGAGACCACGAGTTTCTGGATCTCCGCCTTCGCGCCGATGTCGATGCCGCGCGTCGGCTCGTCCAGGATCAGCAGCTTCGGCTGGGTGATCAGCCAGCGGGCCAGCAGCACCTTCTGCTGGTTCCCGCCACTGAGCTGACCGACGCGGGCCTCCGGGTTGGCAGGGCGGATGTCCAGCGCCCTGATGTACTTGGCGACGAGTTCGTCGCGCTGGGAGACCGGGATGGGCCGTGTCCAGCCGCGCGCCGCCTGCAGGGCGAGGATGATGTTCTCCCGCACCGTCAGATCCGGTACGAGGCCCTCGGTCTTGCGGTTCTCCGAGCAGAACGCGATGCCCGCGCCGATCGCGTCGTTCGGGGCGCTCATCGAGACCTGCTTGCCGCCGACCGTCACCTTGCCGCTGTCCGGCTGGTCGGCGCCGAAGAGCAGCCGGGCGAGTTCGGTACGGCCCGACCCGAGCAGACCGGCGAGCCCGATCACCTCGCCCTTCTTGATCTCCAGGTCGAAGGGGGCGATGCCGCCGGTCCTGCCGAGGCCGTCCGCCTGGAGCAGCGGCTCACCGACGTCGGAGTGCAACTGGTGGTCGTGGAGCTCCTCCAGCTGGTCCAGGGCCTTGCCGATCATCAACTGGACGAGACCGACCTGGTCGAGGTCGGTGACCATGTGCTCGCCGACCAGGGTGCCGTTGCGCAGTACGGTCATCCGGTCGCAGACCTCGTAGATCTGGTCGAGGAAGTGCGAGACGAACAGGATCGCGACGCCCTCCTCCTTCAACCTCCGCATCAGAGCGAAGAGTTCGAGGACCTCGTCGCGGTCGAGGCTGGATGTCGGCTCGTCCAGGATCAGCACCTTGGTGCCCGATCCCTCGCCGCGGTCGCTTGTGCCCACCGACCGTACGATCGCGACGAGTTGCTGTACGGCGAGCGGGTACGAGGACAGGGGTGCGGTGACGTCGATGTCGAGGCCGAGCCGGTCGACCAACTCCGCTGCCTTCCGGCGCAGTTGCTTCCACTGGATGCGGCCCGCGCGGGTCGGTTCGCGTCCGATGAAGATGTTCTCCGCCACCGACAGGTTGGGGCAGAGGTTGACCTCCTGGTAGACCGTGCTGATACCGGCCTGCTGCGCCTGCAGGGGGCTGGCGAACCGCACGGACTGCCCGTCGAGGGTGATCGTGCCGCCGTCCAGGGAGTGGACCCCGGTCAGCACCTTGATGAGGGTGGACTTCCCGGCGCCGTTCTCGCCGAGCAGGGCGTGGATCTCGCCGGGGAAGAGCCGGAAGTCGACACCCGACAGAGCCCGTACCCCCGGAAACTCTTTGACTATGCCCGTCATCTCCAGGACGGGCCGCGGCTCTGCCATGGCAGCGCTCCTCATGGATTTCGTTCAGGACCGCAGAGAGCCGGTCCGCAGGGAGCCCCCTCGGCCGAAGGGTTCGGCTCGGGGGCTCCTGCCGGTGGTCCGGTTGGTACCTGCAGTCCGGTCAGTACTTTGCGGTTGGTCGTACTTTGCGGATGGTCAGTACGCGCGGTTCGGTCAGTACTTGCGGTCCGGGAGCGCGGCCTTGGCCTGGTCCTGCATGAAGTCGCCCTCCTTGGTCTTGATCCACTGCTCGACCGACTCGCCGTCGTGGACCTTCTTCACGACCTCCATGAGCTGGGGGCCCAGCAGCGGGTTGCACTCGACGATCGCGTTGATCTTGCCCTCGGACATGGCCACGAAGCCGTCGTGGACGCCGTCGATCGAGACGATCAGGATGTCCTTGCCGGGCTTCTTGCCCGCCGCCTCGATGGACTGGATGGCGCCGATGGCCATGTCGTCGTTGTGCGCGAACAGCACGTTGATCTCCGGGTGGGACTGCAGGAAGGCCGCCATGACCTGCTTGCCGCCGGCCCGCGTGAAGTCGCCGGTCTGGCTGACGACGATCTTCCAGTCGTCCTTGTGGTCCGCCTCCATGACCTCCTTGAAGCCCTTGGCGCGCTCGATCGCCGGCGCGGCACCGGTGGTGCCCTCCAGCTGCGCGATCTTCACGGCGCCCTTGTGGCCGGCCTTCTCGAGGACCTTCTCCAGGATCCGGGCCGCGCGCCTGCCCTCGTCCGTGAAGTCGGAGCCGACCAGGGTCACGTACAGGGACTCGTCGGAGGTCTCGACGGAGCGGTCGGTGAGGACGACCGGGATCTTCTTGGCCTTGGCCTCCTTCAGCACCGCGTCCCAGCCGGTGACGACCACCGGCGAGAAGGCTATGACGTCCACGTTCTGGGCGATGAAGCTGCGGATCGCGGAGATCTGGTTCTCCTGCTTCTGCTGGGCGTCGGAGAACTTCAGGGTGTAACCCGCCTCCTTGGCCGCCTCCTTCACCGAGTCGGTGTTGGCGGTGCGCCAGCCGCTCTCCGAACCGACCTGGGAGAAGCCAAGGGTGATCGCCTTGTCCCCGCCGCTGCCGGAGGAGTCGGAGGAGGAGTCGTCCTTCTTGGCGCAGGCAGCCAGCCCGCCCGCGGCCGCCACGCCGACTGCCGCCGCGATGAAGTTGCGCCTGTTGAGCATGTGCTTCTCCTTTGAGGAGCCGGTCCGGGAAGGACCTGCTGGTGATTGTCGGGGAAAGGCTGGACTGTGTTCAATTGGTCGGTCGGTGTTCGACATACCGGTCATGCGTGTCCGTGGCGTACGGCCAGGTCGGAGGGGCGCGGAGGGTGACGCCGAGTCAGGGTGGAGGGGACGGAGAGGTGCTGGTGCGGATGATGAGCTGAGGCTCGATGACGATCCGGGGTGGGGAGGATTCCCGGCCTTCGATCCGGTCGAGAAGCAGGGTGATACTTCGCCTGCCCACCGCCGTGAAGTCCTGGCGGACGGTGGTGAGCGGTGGAGCGAAGAACTCCGCCTCCGGGATGTCGTCGAAGCCGACCACCGCCACATCGTGGGGAGTTCGCAGCCCCGCCTCCCGCAGAGCCCGCAACACCCCCAGTGCCATCTGGTCGTTGGCCACGAAGACCGCAGTCAGCTCCCGGCCCGCTCGTACGACGAGCTCCTGGCCTGCCCGATAGCCCGACAGCGGGCTCCAGTCGCCACTCAGCGGCGGCTCAGGCGGCTCGATCCCCGCCGCTGCGAGTGCCGCTCGCCAGCCGTCGGCCCGGTCCTGAGCCTCCTGCCAGTCCTCCGGTCCGGCGACATGCCAGACCCTGCGGTGGCCGGCGTCCAGCAGATGGCCGGTGGCCAGCCGCGCGCCCAGGTGCTGATCGACGGTGACGCCGGGAATTCCCGCTCCGCTCCCGCTCCCCACGGTCACGACCGGGAAGGGGGTGCTGAGTTCGGTGAGGGCGGCTGCCGCGGACTGCTGCGGGGCGACGGTGAGCAACCCGTCCACGCCGCCCTCGATGAGGCGGTCCAGGGCCTCGGACAGCGTCTTCACGGTCAACTTGCGCAGACTGACCGTGGAGACGAGATAGCCCTTGGCGCGTGCTGCCTCCTCGAGTGCGAACAGTGTGCTGGCCGGGCCGTACAGGGTGCTGTTGGAGGCGACGACTCCCAGGGTCCGCGTGCGCCGGGTGACCAAGGCCCGTGCGGAGGAGTTGCGGCGGTAGCCCAGTTCTCCGATCGCGTTCAGCACCTTGGCGCGTGTGTCGTCCCGCACGTTGGGGTGGTCCCCCAGCACACGCGAAACGGTCTGGTGGGACACCCCCGCACGCCGGGCGACATCCGTCATGGTGGGCGGCCGAAGCGATGGTTGTGCCATGGCCGCACCTCCTTGGGCGGTCGTGGGGCAGGTATGCGGCATCGGTGGAGAAGGTGGCGCCAAGGGGCTTGCGGCCCATCCCCCGATGGTGACTGTCCGTCAAGTAATGCTCTGGAAAGGTGCGGTCGGTTCCGTATCCGAGGCATCGTCGGATAGCGGGCTGTAAGCGTGCCGGCCAGGAAGGACCGGCGTTGATCCAGGAAGTTCAAACAGCACTGGTCATGAAGGCGGCACAACTCCCCGTCGTGTCACCACAGTTCCTCCTTGGAAGCCGAACCGGGCGGATGCAAGGGTCATTGTGAGCGCTAACAATCCGCGGCAGTCAAGAAGCGATGCGCCAGCGCGATGTCACGTTTGAGTAACGCAGGGTGGCGTGCTGGGCGGCTTGGGGCCGCGGTGTGTGGCCGGTTCCGGCGCCCCGAAACACTAAGTGCCGCCTGTGCGTTGACTTCCGTGTGGCGATGCCTTTATTTTCAGCGCCGATCGGTTCGGCAATCCGATCGATGTGCGATATATCGACCAGTCGTGGCGCGGGATCGGTTTTCCTGCCTCGGGAAGGAACCGCATGGCCCTCAAGGCGTACGGCCCACGCGCAGGGCGTCGGTGCGAAGACGCGCTGATCCGCGCCGTGCTGCTCGTGAGCGATCGCCGCGATGCGTCAGGGCTCGATCCCGCACGGGATCGAGCCCTGTCCGCCTGGCCGAGCGCTGCGCCCGCCCAGAATTATTCGTCGAAGGTGACGACGACCTTCTCCGCCGCCCCCGGCGTCAGCGTCAGCTCGAAGGCCCGCTCGACGTCGGAGAAGGGAACGCGGTGACTGATCAGTCGCGCGAAGAGCTCCTGGTGCTCGGCGATCTCCTCGGTCACCTCGAAGATCTCCGTGGGGTAGCCCTGGGACGCGATGATGGTCATCTCGCTCCTGAGCATCGCGCCGAGATCGATGGGTTCGGGCTTCTTGTGGGCGGCCACGACGACGAGCTTGGCGCCCCACTTCGCCGACTGCAGCGCGGTGTTGGCGACTACGGCGACGCCTGCCGCGTCGATGTAGATGTCGGTGTCGGGGCGGGGCTGGCCGAGTGCGTTGGCGCCCTGGCCGTGCAGCTCCGTCAGGCGCGCCGTCACGTCCTCGCGGGATGAGTCGATGACGGCGTCGGCCCCGACTGCCAGCGCCGTCTCGAGGCGCTCGGGCATGACGTCCGCGACGGTCACGTGCTTCACCCCGCGAAGCTTCAGCCAGATCGTGGCTCCGAGCCCGATGGGCCCGGCCCCGAACACCACGACCTTGTCCGTCGCCCGCGCCTCGGAGCGATTGACACAGTGCCGCGCGACCGCCATGGGCTCGTTGAGCGCGGCGACGTCGAAGGGTACCGAGTCGGGAATGACCGCCACACTCTTCCCCACGACGGCGTTCTCGATGAGCAGGTACTCGCGCATGCCGCCCAGCGCACCGCCGCAGCCGATGATGCCCGAAGGAGCGCCCTGCGGGTTGACGACCACCCGGTCGCCTGCCTTCAGGCCGGTGACCCCGGCGCCCACCTCGACGATCTCGCCCGCCGGCTCGTGCCCGAGCGGCAGCGAGATCATCTCCCCGCCCGGCCCGAACGGCACGCCTCCCATGTGCAGGAAGGCCACATCGGTGCCGCAGATCCCGCAGGCGCGTATCCGCAGCAGCGCGTCCTTGGGGCCGGGAACCGGGCGTTCGATGTCGATGACGTCGACCGTGCCCACCGCGCCGGTCTGTACGGACTTCATCGTTGCCATGGAATGACTCTCCTTCTCGCAGGCGGCACGGGGTCGCCACACCCGGTTTCGGGTACCGCCCCAGGCTCTCCCGGCGGGCCCCGGCCCGTCGTCGTGCCTCTGCCGACAATCCCGGCTACTGAGAACGCCGTACGTGCTGCCGGGACCGTCGTCCGCGGGCATGACAGGCCGCCCTGGTGACCGGCCCGCTTGCTGGAAGGAAGCCGACGGGCCGCTACCAGGCCGCCAGCGAGCCGTCCGCGTTGCGCCACACAGGGTTGCGCCAGCGGTGCCCGCGTTCGGCCGCCGCACGTACCGCGTCCTCGTCGATGGTGATGCCGAGGCCGGGTGCGGTCAGGCGGTGGATATAGCCGTCCCGGAACGTGAAGGGCTCGGCGTCGACGAGATAGTCCAGAAGTCCGCTGCTGTCGCCGTAGCCGATGCCGAGTGCCTGCTCCTGGATGAGGAAGTTGGGGACGGCGAAGTCGAGCTGCAGGCTGGCGGCCAGCGCGATCGGGCCGAGCGGGCAGTGCGGCGCCACCAGGACGTCGTACGTCTCCGCCATCGCCGCGATGCGCCGGCTCTCGGAGATGCCTCCGGCGTGGCTGATGTCCGGCTGGGCCACGGCGATGCCGTCCGCGAGCACGGAACGGTAGTCCCATCGGGAGTAGAGCCGCTCGCCGGTGGCGATCGGGATCGACGTCGACCGTACGACGGCGCCGAGGTCCTGGGTGAACTCCGGCAGCACCGGTTCCTCCACGAACATCGGCAGCAGGGGCTCCAGGAGCGGCAGCACGCGACGGGACATCGCGCCCGTGAAGCGGCCGTGGAAGTCCAGCGCCAGGTCGCGGTCCGGGCCGATGGCCTCGCGCACCGCGGTCACCCGCTCCACGATGGCGTGGATCGCGGCGGGCGTGTCGAGCGGTTCCAGCTGTCCGCACGGGTTCAGCTTGACGGCGGTCAGGCCCTTGGCGACCTGCTCGGCCGCCGAATCGGCCATCTCCTGCGGCGTCGCCCCGCCTATCCAGCCGTAGATGCGTACCCGGTCGCGCACATGGCCGCCGAGGAGCTGGTGCACGGGGACGCCATGGGTCTTGCCGGCGATGTCCCACAGGGCCTGGTCGATGCCGGCCAGCGCGCTGCTGAGCACGGGGCCGCCCCGGTAGAAGCCGCTCTTGGCAAGGACCTGCCAGTGCTCCTCGATACGGGCGGGGTCCTGCCCGACGAGGTAGTCGAACATCTCCTCCACGCAACGGGCGACGGTGGCCGCCTTGCCCTCGACGATGGGTTCGCCCCAGCCGGAGATGCCCTCGTCGGTGTCGATGCGCAGGAAGACCCAGCGCGGTTCGACGAGGAAGAGTTCGTATCCAGTGATCTTCATGGTGTGGACCTCCGGGTCCTGGTACACGGCTCGGGGGCCGATGCCTGCAGTTGTCGGATGGATGAGAGCGCTCCGGGGTGTGGCGCAGAGTTGCTCGGCCCGTGTGGGGTGGAGGTTGTTCGCATGTGCGAGGGGTGTGCGGCTCGAGGGTGGTTGTGCCAGGGGTGTGCGGCTCGGGGCTGGGGACTCGAAGCTGTCCGGGATGTCGGGAGCCGGGACTGCTCGGGATGTCGGGAACCGGGACTGCTCGGGATCTCGGGAGCCGAGGCGGCTCGGGATGCCGGGAGCCGAGGCGGCCCCCGGTGTGGGGGAGTGCCGGTGGCTACTCGTGGGAGGTGATGCTGCGGCCGCCGTCCACGAGCAGGTTCTGGCCGGTGATGAACGACGCGTCGTCGGAGGCGAGGAAGGCCACGGCCGCCGCGATGTCCTCCGGCACTCCGAGCCTGCCGACCGGCGTGCGCGCGCTGATCCGGGCCTTGGCTTCCGGCGGCGTTCTCGCCCACAGCGCCGTGACCACGGCTCCCGGCAGAACGGCGTTGAACCTGACCTCACCGGCGTACTCGACGGCGAGCTGGCGCACCAGGGCGCCGATCCCGCCCTTCGCTGCCGCATACGCGGGGTAGCCCTTGAAGCCGATGGCCGCGTGCACGGAGGACGTGATCACCATCGCGCCCCGGGCGGCCCTGAGCAGGGGCACCGCGGCCCGGACACCGAAGAAGACCGAGTCCAGGGAGAGCCGCAACTGGTCGTGCCAGGAGGCGTCGTCCAGCTCGTGCGCCGCACCGGGGAAGTTCCGGCCGGCGTTGAGATGCACCACGTCCAGGCGTCCCGTCCAGGACTCGACCTCCGCGACGGCCGCGGCCCAGTCCGCCGGCGAGGTCGCGTCGAGCTGCAGGTCGCGCGCCTGTCCTCCCTTGGCGCGGATCTCCTCGGCCACGCGGTGCGCACCCTTGCCGTCGACGTCCGTGACGAGGACGGAGGCGCCCTCGTCGGCGAGGCGGTGGGCGGTGGCCTCTCCGATCCCGGAGGCGGCCGCGGACAGCAGGGCCGTGCGGCCCGTGAAGCGCGCCAGTCCGGCGGCGGTCATGCTGTTCCCTCCGGTCTTGCCGTGGAGCCGCGCAGCACCAGATGCGGCTCGGTGGGTACGACGACGTCGCCCAAGGGCGCCCCCTGGATGGCGGCCACCAGGGCGTCCACGGCCGCGGTCCCCAGCTCGTACAGCGGCATCGCCACGGTCGTCAGCGCCGGGACGAGATGGCCGGCGATGGGCAGGTCGTCATTGCCCACCACGGAGATGTCCTCGGGAATCCGCAGCCCGAGGTCGCGGATCGCCGACATCGCGCCGATCGCCTGGGCGAGCGAGCTGGTGTAGATCGCGGTGACCGGCGGGCCGGAACCGCCCGCGTCGGTACGCAGCAGTTCGAGCGTCGCGGCCACGCCGCCCTCCTCGGTGAAGTCCCCGGAGGCGACCGGAGCGGCGGACAGCCCCAGTTTCTCGGCATGTTGCAGGAACGCCTGCTTCCGGTCCTCGCTCGGGGTTATGCCGGGCGGACCCGCGATATGGCCGACGGCCTGGTGGCCGAGGCTGTGGAGGTGTTCGAGGGCGGTGACACTGGAACGCGCCACGTCCATGGTGACGTTCCGGCCGGATCCCTCGACCGACCGGTTCAGGAAGACGTGCGGGACGGGGCTGCGGCTCAGGGCGTCCAGCAGGGGGTGACCCGGCCGGGCGGAGGCGATGAGCAGTCCGTCGACCCGGCCCTCCTGCACCAGGTCGTTGAACGACTCGTCGGCCTCCTGCCCGTCGAAGTCCTCGGCCAGCAGGGAAAGATAGCCCAGTTCACGCGCCCGCTGGTAGGCACCGCGGGCGATCGTGACATACGTGGGGTTGGCCAGGGCGGGGACCAGCAGCGCGAGGGCGTGCGTGCTTGCGCCCGCAAGCGCCCGCGCTCCGGAATGGGGGCGGTAGCCCAGCGATTCGGCGGCCTCGTGGACGCGCTGCCGGGTCTCCGGCCGGACGGACAGGTCCTGCCGGCCGTTGAGCACCTTGGAGACCGTGGCCTTGGAGACCCCGGCCACCCGCGCGACGTCCACCAGCCTTGCCCTGACGGGCTGTTCCGGCATCTCGCACCCTCCCTGTCGGTGGACCTACACGCGGCGAAACTTTCGAAGTCCGACTTGCCGCGTACAGACCTCTTGACACCTTCTGGCGCCGCAACCTAACTTCCACCGCAGCTTCAGTCAACCGGTTTCCTTGGAAGGGAATCTGCGGATATACCTACGCAGAACCCCAGAAGCCGGTTGGTCCACAACAGGCATGACGTGTCGGCGGAAGCCGACGATGGGTGAGGTGTGCAATGAAGCGCTCCCGAAGACTCCCGGCGGTCGCCACCGCCGTCCCGCGATCTCCATCCAGCTGTTCGCGGTCTCGGGCTGGTGGTCGGTTCCGGCGGGCTGTTCGTCGGTTCCGGCCTCGGCGGACAGGGCCGACCGGCACCTGTGCATGACCTCCTCAGGACCTCGCCCGCTTCCCCGGAGTCGGCCGTAACCCGAGCCGCTCCCTGACGTGATCCGACAGCCGGGCACGCCGACGAGACGGCGTGGACCCGGGCGAGAACGCCGTGACGACCACGGCGACAACAGCTTCATGGAGGCGGCGCAGTACGTGGCCACGTACAACTTCGGCCACCACGTGCCGTACACCGAGTGCATCCAAGGCAGCGACACCCGTTGCCCCGTACCAGGCAGAACACCGCGATCCCCGGTCGCAGTGACCGCGTGCCCGCCGACGGCGGCTTCGGTCGACTGTGCCTCCGTACGCCTCACGTACCCCCTGTGAGTTGAACGGCTGCGGCAGGAAGGCGCGGTGGCCGCGTCCGCTCCTGACCGCAGACGCCTCACCACTGCGAGGCCTGCCGACGTCTCGTGCCGCATGCATCCCCCTTTCATCCCCCAGCAACAGCACATACCGCACGAAAGGCCGACAAACATGTCCATTTCTGGTACGTCCCTGGGACGGCGCCAATTCCTCGTCGCCTCCGCCGGCGCGGCGCTCGCCGCGACGGCCCTGCCCGGCTGTGCCGCATCCGTCGACGACGGCTCGGACGGCGGCGGTTCGAAGAGCGGGAAGAGCGGCCAGACGACCCTCACCATCATGTCCAACGGCGAGATAGACAAGCCGACCATCAAGGCCGCCGAACAGGCGCTGGGCGTGAAGGTCAGCCTCATCACCTTCGACGCCACCAAGCTCAATGCCATGCTGGCCAGCAAGAACCCGCCGGACCTGGTGCGCGGCAGTGGCGCGCTGGACACGCCGTACTTCGCCGCGCGCGGGGTGATGACCGATCTGGACCCGTACTTCGCCAAGAGCACGGCGCTCAAGGTCTCCGACCTCGACCCGGTCAACGACGTCTGGCGCTTCGACGGCAAGAAGCAGGGCGCGGGCCCCCGCTACGGCATGGCCAAGGACTACTCCCAGGACGCGATGTTCTGGTACCGCACTGACATGTTCGACGCTGCGAAGCTGGACTACCCCAGCGAGACCAAGCCGCTCTCCTACGACGAGTGGCTGGACCTCGGCAAGCACCTGGTCAAGCGCAGGCTCGGCAAGGTCAAGGTGTACGGAATGAACGGCGCGGGTCTCGGCCCCTTCACGATGTTCATGAACATGACCGCCTCGGCCGGCGGCAAACTGCTCGCCGACGACCTCGCCTCCGTCGACTTCTCCTCGCCCGAGGCCATCAAGGCACTGAACTGGTACCTGGAGTACGCGAAGGCCGACATCGGCCCGAGCGTCGCCAACCCGAACCCGGACGGCTGGGACGGGCCCACCTACCAGGCCAACCGGATGGCGATGGCCAACGACGGCTACTGGTTCGGCGGGCAGATCGGCAGCGATGCCAAGATCGCCAAGGTGTCGCGGTTCGCGCCCGCGCCCCAGCTGGGCAGCCACCGCATCAGCCCGTGCTTCGGCGCCACCGGCTACTGGATCCCCAAGGAGGCCAAGAACAAGGACGCGGCCTGGAAGTTCTTCGAGTGGTACTTCGGCGGCAAGCCCGCCCAGGACCGGGCCAGCAGCGGCTGGGGCATCCCGACCCTGAAGTCGCTGCGCTCGCAGATGCCGCAGACGACGGCGTTCCAGAAGCAGGCCTACAAGGTGCAGGAGCAGGAGCTCCCGTACCTCCAGGTGATGACCTTCACCCCGTATGTGCAGGGGACCGCCCTGGACGCGGTGATCAACAAGGTACTGCCGGGCGCCATCAAGTCCGGGACCTCCGCGGGCAAGATCGCCGATCAGCTGAACTCGCAGATGAACGCGCAGATCGCCAAGGGCAAGGAGCTCGTGGGGTGAGTACTGGCCAGCTCACCGGACAGACCGCCGCGCCGCGCGTGCCGTCCCCTTCCTCGGGGGCGGCCGCCCGCCCGGGGCGCAGGCCCCTCTCACTCAGGCGGCGCAGGGCCGGGGCCTTCTACGTGTTCGTCGGCCCCTGGGTGCTGGGCTTTCTGGCACTGACGGGCTACCCGCTCGGGTACGCGCTGTGGCTGAGCTTCACCAACTCCGACGGGCTCTCCAGCCACTCCAGATTCGTCGGCCTGGACAATTACCGTGAGGTCTTCTCCGACCCGGACACGATGGCCTCCCTGGGGCGTACCGCGCTGTTCACCGGGATCACGGTGCCGCTGTCGATCGTGGCGGGACTACTCCTCGCGGTGCTGGTCAACCAGCCGATACGGGCCCGCGGCGTGTTCCGCACGCTGCTGTATCTGCCCGCCGTCGTGCCGCCGGTCGGTGCGGCGCTCACCTTCAAGCTGATCTTCGACCGGGACTCCGGGTCCGCCAACGGCCTCCTGGACCTCTTCCACGTCGACGGGGTGCCCTGGCTGGTTGATCCGTATGCCCGCTGGGTGCTGATCGTGCTGACGATGTGGGGCGTGGGCAACGTCATGATCGTCTCCCTCGCGGGCCTGCAGGACATGCCCAAGGAGCTGCATGAGGCGGCCCGGGTGGACGGGGCGAGCCCCTGGCAGTCCTTCACCCGGATCACCCTGCCGCTGCTCTCCCCGGTGATCTTCTTCCAGGTCGTCACCGGAATCATCGGATCGCTGCAGAGCTTCGCGCCGCTGCTGATCGCACTCAACCCCACCCCCGCGGGCGTCACGTCCGTCCCCCAGAGCAACTACTTCTACATGATCGACGTCTTCGCCCAGTTCTTCGCCAACGGACGCTACGGCTATGCCTCCGCCATGCTGTGGGTGCTCTTCCTGATCATCGTCGCCGTCACCTTCCTGCTCTTCAAGGTGAGCAAGGGTGCCGTCTTCTACTCCGTGGAACCGGAGCAGGCGAAGACCAAGTCCCGGACGATCGGAGGCGCGTGATGGTGTTCCCCCGGCGCAGCGGCGTCTACATGCTCCTGGTGGCGCTCCTCGTGCTCTTCCTCAGCCCTTTCGGCTGGCTCGCGGTCACCGCGCTCAAGGGTCCGGCGGAGCTGCGTGTCCTGCCCATCCACTGGTGGCCGCACAACCCCAGCCTGGGCAACTTTGTCGATGCCCTGACCACGTTCGACTACCTCGGTTACGCCCGCAACTCCCTGACGATCGCGGCGATCTACGCGGTCCTGGTGACCCTCGCCTCGGCCTGGGCCGGGTTCGGCTTCGCCCGGCTGGACGCCCCGGGAAAACGGTTGATCTTCGGCGTCCTGATGTCGACGATGATGCTGCCGACGGTCATCACCCTGATCCCGACGTATCTGATGTTCGCCAAATTCCACCTGGTGAACACCTATATGCCGTGGGTGATCTGGGGGCTGTGCGGCGCTCCGTACCTGATCTTCCTGTTCCGGCAGTTCTTCAGCAACATGCCCAAGGAACTGGAGGAGGCGGCGATCGTCGACGGCTGCGGGACCATCCGCATCTTCTTCCGGATCTTCCTGCCGCAGTCCTGGCCGGTCATCGCCACCAGCCTGATCATGTCCTTCGCCTGGACATGGGGCGACTACATCGGCCCCGCCCTGCTGCTGGACGATGCCCATACCACCCTCGCGGTCAAGCTCGCCACCGGCTACGTCAACTCACACGGCGAACCGATGGGCAACCTCGTCGCTGCGGGCGCCGTGATGTACGTCCTACCCGTCCTCGCGCTCTTCCTGATCATGCAGCGCGGATTCATCTCGGGCATCGCCACCTCGGGACTCAAGTAACGGACCGGTCCGGGCTCACGTGACCCATCGGTATCGGACTCACGTGACCCGCCGGGCCGGTCCCCCGTGACCGCACCTCCCACCCAGCTCACCGTGCAAAACACCTGACGAGGAGTCACTTTTGCTACCGCTCAACCGCCCGATGCCTCCCGGCACGCCGACGTGGCCCGGCCGTCGCCCGGTCGCCGGCAAGTCCGCCGCGGCGGTGGCGTCATGACGCAGCGTCCCGGCATCACGCCGCAGCTGAGCCGGACCCGGGTCATGGCCATCCTCCGCTCGGCGGACGCGTCGGGGCTGCCCGCGGCGGCCCGGGCGCTCGCGGCCGGGGGCATCACGTGCCTCGAGGTCACCCTCACCACCGCCGGCGCCCTCGACGCCCTGGCCCGCATCCGGGACGAACTGGGGCTCGAGGTCGCGGTCGGCGCCGGCACCGTACTCACCGCCGCGCAAGCGAAGGACGCTGTGGCGGCCGGAGCCGAGTTCCTGGTCTCCCCGAACGTGGACACCGAGGTCATCCGAGGCGCCGCGGAAGGCGGCACCCCCTTCTATCCGGGCGCGTGGACGGCGACCGAGGTGTTCACGGCCTGGCAGGCCGGTGCCGCCGCGGTCAAACTGTTCCCCGCCTCCACCGGCGGTCCGGGGCACCTGCGACAGTTGCGGGCGCCCCTGCCGGAGGTTCCGCTGATCGCCGTCGGCGGAGTCGGCATCGCCCAGGCGCGGGACTACATCGACGCCGGGGCGTACGCCGTGGGCGTCGGCTCCCCACTGCTGCGCGGAGCAGACGAGAACCCGACCCCGGAGACCCTGGACTCCCTCACCGGAAGGGCGCTCACATTGCTGGAAGCAGTCGGGGCCACCCCGCGCGCCGAGGAGGCCCGCTCGTGAACAGCCCCTCCGAGGAGCCCTACCTCGTCACCGTCGGCGAGGTCCTCGGGGTCCTGTCCGCCCCGGAACCAGGCCCACTCGCCCTGGGAACCGGACTGCGCCTCGGCATCGCCGGAGCGGAGTCGAACGTCGCCGTCGGCATCAGCAGGCTCGGCGGGTCCGCCACCTGGATCGGCCGCGTCAGTGACGACCAACTCGGCGAGCTCATCCTCCGCGAGATGCGGGCGGAAGGCGTCACCACCGTCGCGACACGGGACCCCGCCCCCACCTCGCTGCTGCTGAAGGAACGGCGCACCTCCACGCACAGCCGCGCACGCTACTACCGCACCCACACAGCCGGTTCCCGGCTGACCGCGGAGGACATCCCCGAGCACATCGTCGCCCGCGCGGCCGTCCTGCACATCACCGGGATCACGCCTGCCCTGGGCCCCGGCCCTGCGGGAGCCGTCCGCAGAGCGGTGGACATCGCCGCCGACGCCGGAGTACCGGTCTCCCTGGACATCAACTTCCGCTCACTGCTGTGGAACGAGGCGGAAGCCCGTACGACCCTCCTGCCCCTGCTGCGCATGAGCGACCTCGTGTTCGCAGGACCGCACGAGGCCCGGCTGGCGGTTCCCGATGCCGACGACCCCGAAGCGCTCGCCAAGGGAATCTGCGACCTCGGTCCCGCCGGGGCCGTGATCAAACTGGGCGTGGACGGAGCGTACGCCCTGCTCGACGGCAAGCAGTACCGGCAGCCCGCCGTGCCCGTCCGCGTACACGACTCGGTCGGCGCGGGAGACGCGTTCGCCGCGGGGTACCTGGCCGAACTGCTCACGGGGGAACCGCCGGAGCGGCGGCTGCGCACAGCGGCCCTGCTCGGCGCCTTCGCGGTCAGCACCACCGGCGACTGGGAAGGCCTGCCGAACCGTTCCGAGCTGGCCCTCCTCGACCACCACGACGACGTCGTCCGCTGAACGCCACGACGACGTCATCCGCTGAACGCCACCGCACCCACCACTTCGCCCACCGCCCAAGGAAGTTCCATGTCAACGCGCTCCTCCGCCGACGGAATCCTCGTCCTCACCGGCTCCTACACGCCGGACACGGGTGGTGAGGGTGCCGGGCTCGCCGCCGTGCGCCTCGATCCGGAGACCGGCTCCCTGACACCCGACAGCAGTCTGCCGCCGGTGCCTGTCAGCGGCGCCTCCTTCCTGGCGGCGCACCCTTCCCTGGACGTCGTCTACAGCACGAACGAGGGCGATTTCGGAGCCGTCAGCGGCGTCGCCCGGCAGAGCGACGGCGTACTCGTGCCACTCGGAGACCCGGTCGGAAGCGGCGGCGCGAACCCCTGCCATCTCACCGTCCACCCCGGGGGACAGTGGCTGCTCACGGCGAACTACGGCAGCGACACGACGCCCGGCAGCGTGGCCGTGCACCGGCTCGACGCGGACGGGCGCGTGAGCGGTCTGACCGACGTCGCCATCCACGAGGGCTCCGGCCCGGTGATTGGACGGCAGGAAGGCAGCCACGCCCATCAGATCCTCGTCGACCCGGCGGGGCGTTTCGTCCTGGCCACCGACCTGGGGGCGGACGTCGTGTTCACGTACCGCCTCGACACCCGTACCGGAACCCTGGAGCAGACCGCGGTGAACCGGCTCCATGCCGGATCGGGCCCCCGTCACCTCGCCTTCTCGCCCAGCGGTGAGCTGGTGTGGAGCGCCGACGAGTTGTCCTCGACCGTCACCGGCCACCGCTACGACGCCGAGACCGGAACCCTGACCGCGGTCTCCAGCGTTCCGGCCACAGCGGCCAAGGACATCACCAACCAGCCCGGCGGAATCGTCGCCTCGCCCTGCGGCCGCTTCGTATGGGTGACCAACCGCGGCGCGGAAACCGTGGCCGCGTTCCGGGTCACCGGCACCGACCTGGAGCCGATCGGTGAGGTCCCGAGCGGCGGCGCCTGGCCGCGTGGTCTGACCCTGGCGGCCGGCCATCTGGTGGTCGCCAACCAGCACAGCGGCACACTCGCCGCGCTGCGCATCCTCGACACCGGGGCCCTCGAGCAGCCCCGCCCGGCAGCGGCCCTTCCCTCGGTCGTCTGCGCGCTGGTCCTCTGACGAGTAAAAGGCTGGGCGGCGGGGTGAGTTGGTGGCGAGCCTTACCCTTTCGCTCCCGCCGTCAGGCGAGCGACAAGGTCGTGCCAGCCGGCATCCAGGCGCTCGACGGACATGCCGCGCTGGGTGAGCAGGTGGTGGACGAGGGTGGGGTCGAGATAGCTGAGCAGGCTCTGCGCGAGCAGTTCGGTGTCGCCGCCCGCCCCGATCTGGCGCAGCAGCATGGCGATGTGGGTGAGGCGGAGTCGGTGGGCGGGCACGGTGTAGTGCCGGGCGGCGTCGGTCCGTGCGGCCATGTACAGGTCGCTGTGCGTGTGTTCGTGACGGATGACGGCCGGCCCGAAGGCGTGCAGGCGCTCCAGGGCGGGGGCCTCGGGACCCAGTGGGGGCGGGCCGGTAATGAAGGCGGCCTGGAGCTGCTCCTCGCGCTGGTTCAGGAGGGCAAGCAGGAGGCCGAAGCGGTCGCCGAAGCGCCTGAATACGGTGCCCTTGCCGACCTTGGCGGCCGCGGCGACGGCCTCCATGGTCAGGTTCGCCATACCCTCCTCGGCCACCAGCCGCGACGCGGCCTCCAGCAGGAGCGCGCGGTTGCGTGCGGCATCGGCACGCAACTGGGGCTGCTCGTCCGGCGAGGCGAGGCCGAGCTCCTTGCATCCGGCAGGGAGACATCGTCCGTCGAGAGGAGGCGAGGGCGTGGCGGTCATTACCCAAGCGTAGCGTCAGAAGGCAGAAAGTGGACCACGGTCCGGATAAGTGGTACAACATTGAACCGTACCGCGGTCGGCGCTGGACCGGACCGCGGTCCGATAAGACTCCCCCTGCCTCAGGAGCTCATCCCCATGTCTGTACGCATCCTCGCGCTCGTCGGCAGCCTCCGCGCCGGCTCCCACAACCGTCAGCTGGCCGAGGCCGCCGTCAAGCACGCCCCGGAGGGCGTCGAGGTCGAGCTGTTCGAGGGCCTCGCCGACGTGCCCTTCTACAACGAGGACATCGACGTGGAGGCGACCGTGCCGGACGCCGCCGTGCGGCTGCGTGCCGCGGCGGGCCAGGCCGACGCCTTCCTGCTCTTCTCGCCGGAGTACAACGGCACGATGCCGGCCGTTCTGAAGAACGCGATCGACTGGCTGTCCCGTCCGTACGGCGCCGGTGCGCTGTCCGGCAAGCCGGTCGCCGCGATCGGCACCGCCTTCGGTCAGTACGGTGGCGTCTGGGCGCAGGACGACGTCCGCAAGTCCGCGGGCATCGCCGGCGCCGCCGTCCTGGAGGACGTCAAGCTGTCCATCCCCGGCTCCGTGACCCGCTTCGCCGACACCCACCCCGCTGACGACGAGGAGGTCGTCACCGGGCTGACCGAGGTCATCCAGAGCCTGACCGCGCAGGCTGCCCCCGCCGCGGCCTGACCGTAGGGACAATGTGACGCCGCGGCGCGGGTATGCGCCGCGGCGTCGCTGTGCGTTCGAGCCGCTGAGAGCTGAGAACCATCTCGTGACTCGGCGTATGTGGTTGCGTAGGCTTTGGGCGGTCCACATCGGATGGGGCGGAAGGCGGCGCCTCTGTACTCAGCCGGGGTGGAATCCGCAAAGTCAGCAACTGGTCGGCCTCGGTTCGGACGTCCCTGGTGTCACCGGCTCGGGCTGCTCGCGGTTGTGACTGGACGTTGGGTGAGGAAACGCCCTTGACCTGCGACGACGCAGGCAGGGAGCCTAGACCGGGAGTTGCCGCTGTGTTCCGTACCATGTTCAAGTCCAAGATCCACCGTGCCACGGTGACTCAGGCCGACCTGCACTACGTCGGGTCCGTCACCATCGACGCCGACCTCCTGGACGCCGCCGACCTGCTGCCCGGCGAACTCGTGCACATCGTCGACATCACCAACGGCGCCCGGCTCGAGACGTACGTCATAGAGGGGGAGCGCGGCTCCGGCGTCATCGGGATCAACGGTGCCGCGGCCCATCTCGTCCACCCGGGCGACCTCGTGATCATCATCAGTTACGCTCAGGTCGACGACGCCGAGGCCCGTGCGCTGCGGCCGCGTGTCGTGCACGTGGACGAGGGCAACCGGATCGTGGCACTCGGCGCGGACCCCTCGGAGCCGGTGCCTGGCAGCGGAACGGAGCGCAGCCCGCAGGCCGTGGCGGCACCGGCCCAGGCCATGGCGGCCACCACGGCCTGACCGTCCTCACCTACCCGCCGTACGGCTGTACTGCTGAGGAGAGCCGATGAGCGACATCGAGATTCGTGACGATCGTCCGCAGGGCCGGCTCGAGGCGTATGCGGGTGGCGACGTGGTGGGCCACATCGTCTACCTGAAGCTGGAGTCGCCGCGGCACGCCCTCGTACCGGTGCACACGGTCGTGGACCCCGCCCACGAGGGACAGGGCATCGCCGGGTCGCTGGCGCGGGAGCTGTTCGCCATCGCACGGCGCGAAGGCGTCCCGGTCGCGCCGCTGTGCCCGTACGTCACGAAGTGGGCCGAACGGCATCGCGACGAGGCGCCCACGGCCGCGCCGGAACTGATCCAGGCAGCCAAGCGGTATGCGACGGCGCATCCGGAGCGGTGGTGACGCCCCGCGGCGTCATCACTCCTGCTCGCCCGTACTGCGCGTGGACCGGCTCATGGCGGCCGCGGCGGTGGCCGCCGGAGCGCGCATCGCGGGGTTCGAGACGGGGGATGCGGACGGGTACGCGGAGGCACTGACCGGGCGTGAGGTTCCGGTGCTGTCCACCCGCCGAACGGGGCGGCGGCGGCGCTGCGGGGAGGGCGGGGCGTTGAACCTCGTCGGTGCGCGGTGCGCGGTGCGCCTGCGGCAGGTGGTGGGCCGGGGTACGCGTGCGGCCTGCGGCTGGTCGCTGGTTCGACACCCGCCGGTGGGCGGGTCGGGGCCGCGCCGGGATGTACGTCCTCGATCTGGCGCCGGACCGTCACGGTCAGATGAGCCGTACGTTTGCGCCAGCCGCTGCGGGCGCGCATCCCGCCACGTCCCCTTCGGCACGAGGGCGATTATCGGGAGTGTGGGCACAACCCACGGCCGCCAGTGCCCTCGCGACGGCCTGAGCACACCTCCGGGCGGACGCAGCGCGTTCCGTCGACGGAGTGAGTGGGCGGCAAACCGCAGGGTACGCGGGGGACAAGTCCAGAAAGGCGCCGTGTCGACCGGCTGGAGGCCCGCCATGACCCACCCGTTCCCCGACCCCGTCCGGCCTGGCCCGACCCCAGGCCCCGGGCACCCCGATCCGCCGCCCGGCCCCGTCCCCGACCCGGACCCGGCGCCGAGTCCTGAGCCCCACCCGGGCCCGGACCCGGCGCCCGGGCCTGGACCGGGTCCAGGGCCAGGACCAGGGCCTGGTCCAGGGCCCGGCCCAGGTCCGAGTCCGGGGCCGGGACCCGGTCCAGGACCTGGCCCGCAACCCGACCCCGTGCCGCAACCGCCACCGTCCCCGATCCCCAAACCGCCGGGCCCCGACCCGGTACCTGACCCGGAGCCCGGGCCCGTCTCCTGGCCCGGCTGAGTCCTACGCCGGGACCTCGGACCTGTCCCCGCCCCATCGCGTGTGGAACGAACCCTCACGGTCCGTACGCCGGTAGGTGTGCGCACCGAAGAAGTCCCGCTGGCCCTGCGTGAGCGCGGCCGGCAGCCGTTCGGCGCGCAGTGCGTCGTAGTACGCGAGCGCCGCAGAGAAGCCGGGCGTCGGCACGCCCTGCTGCGTCGCCGCGACCAGCACCGCGCGCCAGTCGTCCTGCGCCATGCCGATCTCCCGCGCGAAGCCGTGGTCGGCGAGGAGGCTCGGCAGGTCCGGACGGGCGTCGTACGCGGCCCGGATGCGGTCCAGGAACGCCGCACGGATGATGCAGCCGCCGCGCCAGATCGAGGCGGTCGCGCCGAGGTCGATGCCCCAGCCGTACTCCTGGCTGCCCGCCGCGATCTCGTGGAAGCCCTGCGTGTACGACACGATCTTCGATGCGTACAGCGCCTGCTCGACCTGGTCGGCGAACCGCTCCGCCTCGGTCCTGTCCAGCGGCTGCGGCTTCGGGCCCGCGAGTCCGCGCGCTGCCTTCCGCAGGTCCGTGTGGCCGGAGAGCGACCGCGCGAACACCGCCTCTGCGATACCCGACACCGGCACACCCAGATCGAGCGCGATCTGCACGGTCCAGCGGCCGGTGCCCTTCTGCTCGGCCTGGTCCTGCACCACGTCCACGAACGGCTGGTCTGTCATGACGTCCTTGTGCGACAGGACCTCCGCCGTGATCTCGATCAGATACGAGTCGAGGCGCCCCTGGTTCCAGGTGCGGAAGATCTCGGCGATCTGCGCGGGGGAGTAGCCGGCGACGTCCCTCAGCAGCTGGTACGCCTCCGCGATCAGCTGCATGTCCGCGTACTCGATGCCGTTGTGCACCATCTTCACGAAGTGCCCGGCGCCGTCGGGGCCGACGTGTGTCACGCAGGGCGCGCCGTCCGGGGCCTTCGCGGCGATCTTCTCCAGCATCGGACCGAGCGAGGCGTACGACTCCTCCGAGCCGCCCGGCATGATGCTCGGCCCGTGCAGCGCGCCCTCCTCGCCGCCGGAGATGCCGGTGCCGACGAAGTGGATCCCGCGCTCGCGCAGTTCCTTCTCGCGGCGCCTGGTGTCCTCGAAGTGTGCGTTGCCGCCGTCGATGATCATGTCGCCGGACTCCAGTAGAGGGGCGAACTCATGGATCACCGCGTCGGTCGGGCCGCCCGCCTTGACCATGATCACTAGACGGCGCGGGCGTTCCAGCGCGGCGACGAACTCCTTGGCCGATTCGGCGGCGATGAAGTCCCCCTCGTGCCCGAACTCGTTCATGAGGGCCTGTGTCCGGGAAACGGTGCGGTTGTGCACGGCGACGGTGTAGCCGTTCCGTGCGAAATTGCGGGCGAGATTGCGCCCCATGACCGCGAGCCCCGTAACGCCGATCTGGGCTGAAGTGCTCATGCCTGTCGCTCCTGGAATCGGAATACCGGTCGTGACGGCCAGTATGGCTCCGCGGCGTGCTTTCCTCCCGGGGCGACACTGTGCCGCCGAGGGCGGTAACCGCACGCAGTGGAATTCCTCGGGCCCGCTGTCCGGCCATACGTCGGGCGCCGCCGGACCGTTCAGTGCAGGCGGGCGTTTCCGGCAATTCGCTTTTATGCAAGGTGATTTGAGCGGCCGATTGCCGTCTTGTCATGGCGTGTTCCCGGCGTCTACTTTTGCGGCTCCTGATGCCTCGGGGGTGCGGGACGGCCCTCGTACGTCGCAGTGAGAAGCAAGGGGGGCTTCCCATGGCCGTACGCGGTCGCCACCGCCGTCACCAGCCGAACCGGATCAACCGCGCGTCGCTCACCGTCACCGCGGGCAGCGCCGGAATGGCCATCCCGCTGATCGGCACCGGCGCGGCGCACGCCGCCGACGTGGACACCTGGAACAAGGTTGCGGCCTGCGAGTCGAGCAACGACTGGGACGTCAACACCGGAAACGGCTATTACGGCGGACTCCAGTTCAGCCAGTCCACCTGGGAGGCCTACGGCGGCAGAGCGTACGCGCCGCGCGCCGACCAGGCCACCAAGGAGCAGCAGATCGCCGTCGCCGAGAAGGTGCTCAAGGGACAAGGGCCCGGCGCCTGGCCTGTCTGCTCGGTGCGCGCGGGCCTCACGCGCGGCGGAGACACCTCCGAAACCGGCACGGCGAGCAGCCCACAGAGCGACAAGAAACGCGACGTCAAGGACGTCAGACCGGAGACCACACCGCAGTCGAACGCCGGAACTGCCGAGATGTACACCGTCGTCCGCGGCGACACACTCTCCGGGATCGCCCAGGCGCGGCATGTGCGGGGCGGCTGGCAGCGGCTGTACGCGGCCAACCGCAGGGCCGTCGGATCCGACCCGAACCTGATCATCCCCGGACAGCGGCTCGCCCTACGGGTTTCGGCCACACCGGGCACGGAGGACGCACAGGTCTCCGACAAGCAGGACGACAAGGACAAGAGCAAGGACGACAAAAGCAAGGACTCCGACGACCAGAAGTCCGACCAGAAGGCCACCGTGCCCTCGCAGGCGCCGAGTGGCAGCGGCACGAGCGCAGGGACGGGCACGGCGCACGAGACGCACCGGCTCGCCGCACCCGTTGCCGCCTCGCCCAGCACGGCGTACCGCGCCGCCGGCGGTTCCTGGTCGAAGGGCTACCACACGGGTGTCGACTTCCCCGTGCCCACCGGCACTTCCGTCAAGGCCGTCGCCGCCGGGCGTGTCGTGTCCGCGGGATGGGGCGGCGCCTACGGCTACCAGGTGGTGATCCGGCACGCGGACGGCAAGTACAGCCAGTACGCCCATCTGTCGGCGCTCACCGTGAAGGCCGGGCAGAACGTGGTGAGCGGCCAGCGCATAGCGCGCTCCGGTTCCACGGGCAACAGCACGGGCCCGCATCTGCACTTCGAAGTGCGGACCGGGCCCGGTTTCGGCTCCGACATCGACCCGCTCGCCTACCTGCGGGCCGGCGGCGTCAGGATCTGAGCGACACCGGAATCGCCGCGGTGGAAGGGACGGTGACCGGCGCCGGCACAACCGGCACCACCGGAAGTCCCGGAAGCACCGGAACCGCAGGCAGCGGCTCGCCCACGGGCCAGCCGCCGACCATCGGCTGCGCGGAGACCTCCGGCCGGGCCAAGATCACCGGCACGGCGGAGACCACCGGCTCGGCTGAGACCACCGGCCCTCCGGCCGCCACCGGCGTCGTCGCGCCGGCCTGGCGCTTGGCGTCGCCGGCGATCCGTTCCGTCGTGAGCAGGATCAGCCCGCCCGCTGCCACGACGCCGCAGGCCAGTGCGACCACCGTCCCCGTCGTGCCATAGCGGAAGGACTCGCCGAACATCGTGATGCCGACCGCGGCCGCGACGACCGGGTTGACGACGGTGAGGGTGGCCAGCGGCGCGGCGAGCCCCGCACCGCGGTAGGAGGCCTGCGACAGCAGCATCCCCGCCGCCGCCAGCACGGCTATCACCAGCAGGCTCGGCAGTTCCGCCGTCGGCGAGGCGGCGGTCCAGTCCACCGTGACCGTCTTCGTGAACACCGAGGAGACGCCGAACGCGACACCCGCCGCTCCCGCGAGCAGCGCGCTGCGCACCGCGGGGTGCCGGTGCGCAGCGCGTGCCGCGGCCATCAGCGCCGCGATCCCGCCCGCGGTGGCCAGCGCCACGACGAGTCGCTGCGTGCCGTCCAGCGAGTGCGATCCGGCCGTACCGGTCAGGGACAGCAGGCCGGCGAGGCCGACGGTCGCCATGATGGCGCCGCGCCAGGCAGTGGCCCCGGCACGGCGGCGAACGAACAGGGCGGCCATGGGCAGTGCGAAGACGATCGTGAGCGCGCCCAGGGGCTGTACGAGGCTCAACGGGCCGTAGGCGAGCGCGACCACGTGCAGCAGGCCGCCGATGCCGCTGAGAGCGACCGCCGCCCACCAGCCCGGGCTGCGCATCGGCGCGTACGGCTGGTCCGGCGTACCCGCCGCGACCCGCTCCTGCACGATCGCTCCGCCGGCATAGGCCACGGCGGAGACGAGGGAGAGCAGCACGGACAGCGCGAGGCCACTCATGGGGCGCTCCTCGTCACGGGCTGCGGCGCACGGTCGTCTGTCATGCCTTCCACGATGCCGTCCGAGATCGTTCACGTCGTCGTCCCTGGGCAGGCATTGACTCGTACTGCCGATGGAGTACGAATGGCCACGGGTCCTCCCCTGGGTGGGTGACACGGACAGCGGGCCCGCCCGTGACAGGCGACGTGCCTGCCGGCGCTTGCTCTACTGCTGTCGTGCCTCACCACCCCGTCCGCCCCGGCGTCGTCGCAGCGGCCTCGCGTCGTCGCCCGCAACAGCCGGATCCCGGGCGGCGCTGCGGGCGGCCCGGCGGCGAACAGGCTCCGTTGCGCTCTTCCGCAACGGCCGTATGTGGGTGACCATGAAGGAGGAACCGGCTGAGGACTGGGGGTTCTGCGTGAAAGTAGGGCTGATCACCCGGGAGTATCCGCCGGACGTCTACGGCGGCGCCGGGGTCCACGTCGAGTTCCTCGCCCGCGAGCTGAGGGCCCTCACCGACCTGCAGGTGCACTGCTGGGGCGAGGGCGCCGCCGACGGAGTCCACCGTCACCGCCCGTGGCCCGTCCTGGACGCGTCCAACGACGCCCTGCGCACCTTCTCCGTGGACCTGTCGATGGCGGCCGCGCTCGAGGGCCGCGACATCGTCCACTCGCACACCTGGTACGCGAACCTGGCGGGCCATCTCGCCAAGCTGCTGTACGGCGTCCCGCACGTGGTGACCTCGCACTCGCTCGAGCCCCTGCGCCCCTGGAAGGCCGAGCAGCTCGGCGGCGGATACGCCCTGTCCGGCTGGGCCGAGCGCACCGCGATAGAGGCCGCGGACGCCGTGATCGCCGTCTCCGGCGGCATGCGCGAGGACATCCTCACCTGCTACCCGGCCCTGGACCCGGCGAAGGTGCACGTGGTCCACAACGGCATCGACTCCGAGCTGTACCGCCCCGACCACGACACGGACGTCCTGGAACGCATCGGCATCGACCCGGACCGGCCGTACGTCCTCTTCGTCGGCCGGATCACGCGGCAGAAGGGCGTGCCCCATCTGCTGCGCGCCGCGCGCCGACTGGACCCGGCCGCCCAGCTCGTCCTGTGCGCGGGCGCCCCCGACACCCCGGCGATCGGCCAGGAGTTCCGCGCCCTGGTGGACGAGCTGAGGCCGGTGCGGGACGGGGTGTTCTGGATCCCCGAGATGCTGCCGCGCGGCGAGGTCGTCCAACTCCTCACGCATGCGCGGGCATTCGTCTGCCCTTCGGTGTACGAGCCACTGGGCATCGTGAACCTGGAGGCGATGGCGTGCGGCACGGCCGTCGTGGCGTCGGCGGTCGGCGGCATACCCGAGGTCGTCGCGGACGGTACGAGCGGTCTCCTCGTGCCCTACGTGCCGACCGAGCAGGAACGTTTTGAAGAGGGTCTCGCGGAGGCCCTGAACCGGCTCGTCGGGGATGCCGGGGAAGCGGCACGCATGGGCGAGGCCGGACGAGAGCGGGCCGTGCGCGAGTTCGGCTGGGACACGGTGGCCCGACGCACGGTCGAGGTGTACGAGAAAACGGTATGAACGCCGGCGACGGCGTAGGCGGCTGAGGGGGCGCGATGCGCGGTGGACCCAATGTGCTGGGAATCGTCCTGGCAGGCGGAGAGGGCAAACGGCTTATGCCGCTGACCGCCGACCGGGCCAAACCGGCGGTCACGTTCGGCGGCACGTACAGGCTGGTCGACTTCGTGCTCTCCAACCTGGTCAACGGCGGCATGATGCGCATCTGCGTCCTGACGCAGTACAAGTCGCACTCACTGGACCGGCACATCACCACGACCTGGCGGATGTCGAGCCTCCTCGGCAACTACGTCACCCCGGTCCCCGCCCAGCAGCGGCTCGGCCCCCGCTGGTACCTGGGCAGCGCGGACGCCATCCTGCAGTCCCTGAACCTCGTGTACGACGAGCAGCCGGACTACATCGTGGTGTTCGGCGCCGACCACGTGTACCGCATGGACCCGCGGCAGATGCTGACCCAGCACATCGAGAGCGGTGCCGGAGTCACCGTCGCCGGCATCCGGGTGCCGCGCGCCGAGGCCTCGGCCTTCGGCGTCATCCAGCCGGCCCCTGACGGCATCCGCGTGGGGAACTTCCTGGAGAAGCCCGCGGACCCGCCCGGTCTGCCGGACGCCCCGGACAAGGTGTTCGCGTCCATGGGCAACTACATCTTCACCACGAAGACCCTCATCGATGCGCTCCAGCAGGACGCGGAGATCGAGGACTCGGTGCACGACATGGGCGGCTCCATCCTGCCGATGCTCACCGAGCAGGGCGTCGCCCACGTCTACGACTTCGACGGCAACCACGTGCCCGGCGAGACTCCGCGCGACCACGGCTACTGGCGCGACGTGGGGACCCTCGACGCGTACTACGAGGCCCACATGGACCTGATCGCCGACCAGCCGGTCTTCAACCTCGACAACCGGAAGTGGCCCATCTACACGCACTCGGGCCAGCTGGCGCCCGCCAAGTTCGTCGCGGGCGGCATCGCGAGCGAGTCGATCGTCAGCCCCGGCTGCGTCATCCGCGGCCAGGTCACCCGGTCCGTGCTCTCGCCGGGCGTGGTCGTGGAGGAGGGCGCCGTCGTCCAGGGCTCGGTGCTGCACGACAACGTCCACGTCGGGCGCGGCGCCGTCGTACGCGGCGCCGTGCTCGACAAGAACGTGGATGTTCCGGCGGGCGCGGCCATCGGGATCAACGCTCAGCGGGACCAGGAGCTGTACACCGTCTCCAAGGGTGGCGTCATCGCGCTGGGGAAGGGGCAGCAGGTGCTCTAGTCAACCCCCGGGATCGGCAGTCAAGCCCGGGGAGTGGCTCTCGTAGGCCGGTCGGCCGTGAACCGTGGAGAAGCCGCGGTTCACGGCCGATACCCATTTCATGGGTCCCATGCATCACACCGCTCCCGCAGGAGCGGGTCTTAATCTGCTGTTAACTGAGCGTAGCCTGATCATACTTGACTGTAATCGCTTGTCGGCGATTGACTGCTGCTTCCCCGTCGTCCACGCGAGGCAAGCCATTGACTTCTGACCTGCTTGCACCACTCGACCTGGCTTTCTGGAACATCGAGTCCGCGCAGCACCCGATGCACCTCGGTGCGCTCGGTGTGTTCACGGCCGACTCGCCCTCCGCCGCCCAGCACGCGGCCGAACTCCTGGCCACCCGTGCCGCCGCCGTCCCCGGCCTGCGGATGCGAATCCGCGACGTCCTGCTGCCGGTCGGCGGGGCGGCCCGTGTCCCCGACCCCGGCTTCGACCCGCTCGACCACGTCCGCCTCACCGGGCCCGTGCGGGACTTCCACGCGGCCGCGGGCGCCCTGATGGAGCGCCCGCTGGACCGGTCCCGGCCACCGTGGGAGGCGCACGTCCTGCCCGCCGCCGAGGGCGCGTCCTTCGCTGTGCTGTTCAAGTTCCACCACGCGCTCGCCGACGGGCTGCGCGCCCTGACACTCGCAGCGGCCGTGATGGACCCCGTCGATCTGCCCCCGGCCCGCCCCCGTCCGGCGGAGGAGCCCCCGCGCGGACTCCGGCTGCCGCTGCCGGGCGTGCGCCCGATCACCCTCGGCGACCTGACCCCGCGCAGACTGCCGGGGCTGTTGAAGGGGGCCGTCGCCGATGTCACGCAGGCGCTCGACATCGGCGCCTCGGTGGCCCGCGCCACCTTGGACGTGCGCTCCTCTCCGGCACTCACCTCGCGGGCCAGCGGCACGCGGCGCACCGCCGGGGTCGCCCTCGACATCGACGACGTCCACCGCGTGCGCAAGGCGGCCGGCGGCACCGTCAACGACGTGCTGATCGCCGTTGTAGCCGGAGCGCTGCGCCGCTGGCTGGACCAGCGCGGCGACGGCAGCGAGGGCGTCGAACCCCGCGCGCTCATCCCCGTCTCCCGGCGCAGGCCGCGCACCGCGCACCCGCAGGGCAACCGGCTCTCCGGGTACCTGATACGGCTTCCGGTCGCCGATCCGGATCCGCTCGAGCGGCTGCGGACCGTGCGTACCGCCATGGACCGCAACAAGGACGCCGGCCCCAACCGGGGCGCGGGCGCCGTCGCGCTGCTGGCCGACCATGTCCCGGCGCTCGGCCACAAGCTGGGCGGGCCGGTCGTCGGACAGGCGGCCCGGTTGTGGTTCGACATCCTGGTCACCAGCGTGCCGCTGCCCAGCCTCGGCCTGAAGCTCGGCGGCTGCGCGCTCGCCGAGGTCTATCCGCTCGCGCCGCTGGCCCGCGGCCAGTCCCTCGCGGTCGCCGTGTCGACGTACCGCAGCCAGGTGCACTACGGCCTGGTGGCCGACGCGGCCGCCGTGCCCGACCTGGACCGGCTCGCCCAGGCCCTGCGCGACGAGCTGGCGGAACTGGCCGAGCTTGCCGAGGCCGAGGCGCGGAAGAGGGTCGCCGTGGAGTGAGCGGTTTGGTGGGAACACGCGTGCCTACGTAAAGTTCGGCTCTTGGAACGTCAGGGTGCGCGAGCAATACGAGGACAGACAGCGATGACGGTGACACAGGACAGCCAGGGCCAGGAGTACGGTCCCGGCATCGACCCCGACCGTCTCGCGGTCTGCCTCGCGGTGCTCGAGGAGCTCGACAAGATCGAGGTCGACCACCCTGACGCGATCGCGGTGCGGCGTGCCACCTCCGGCATCTACCGCACCGTGAAGCAGCGCCGCCGCCAGGAGCGGCGGGCCGCCAAGACCGCACACGACAAAGCCGTGACGGAAGCCACAGCGACCGGCTCGGCGGAGCGCATCGACGACGAGACGCAGGGCATCCTGCCCTCGTCCAGCGCGAAGGGCGAGATCGCGGGCATACTCCAGCGCCCGCGGTCCTGCTACATCTGCAAGCAGCGATACGTCGAGGTCGACGTCTTCTATCACCAGCTGTGCCAGACGTGCGCGGCCGAGAACCGGGCCTGCCGCGACGCCCGCGCCGACCTCACCGGCAAGCGTGCGCTGCTCACCGGAGGCCGCGCCAAGATCGGTATGTACATCGCGCTGCGGCTGCTGCGTGACGGCGCGCACACCACGATCACCACGCGCTTCCCCAACGACGCGATCCGCCGCTTCAAGGCGATGCCGGACAGCGACGAGTGGATCCACCGGCTGAAGATCGTCGGCATCGACCTGCGCGACCCGGCGCAGGTCGTGGCGCTGGCCGACTCCGTCGCCGCCGAGGGCCCGCTCGACATCCTGATCAACAACGCGGCGCAGACCGTACGCCGCTCTCCGCAGGCCTACAGCGAACTCGTGGTCGCCGAGTCGGCGCCGCTGCCGGCCGGTGAGCTGCCCTCAGCCGAGGTGATCGGCACCTTCGGCTCCGGCGCCGTGGCCGCGCTCCCGGCGGCCGGGGGAGGGGCGCTCACCGCGCAGGACGTCACCGAGCTCGCGCTCGTCTCCGGCTCGGCGTCCCTTGAGCGGATCGCGGCCGGTACGGCGATCGACGCGGGCGGCCTGGTGCCCGACCTGCACGACACCAACAGCTGGATCCAGACCGTCGAGGAGGTCGACCCGGTCGAGCTGCTCGAGGTTCAGCTCTGCAACTCCACGGCGCCCTTCATCCTGATCAGCCGACTCCGCCCGGCGATGGCAGCGGCGGCCCGCACCAACGGCGGCCGCGCGTACGTTGTGAACGTCTCCGCCATGGAGGGCGTCTTCGACCGCGGCTACAAGGGCGCGGGCCACCCGCACACCAACATGGCCAAGGCCGCGCTGAACATGCTGACGCGCACCAGCGCCAAGGAGATGTTCGACACGGACCGCATCCTGATGACCGCGGTCGACACCGGCTGGATCACCGACGAGCGCCCGCACCCCGACAAGATCCGCCTCGCCGATGCCGGCTTCCACGCCCCGCTCGACCTCATCGACGGCGCGGCGCGCGTGTACGACCCGATCGTGCGCGGCGAGGCGGGCGAGGACCTGTACGGCGTCTTCATGAAGGACTACGCGCCCGGGAAGTGGTGACGGCGCCCGGGAGTCGGTAAGGGCGCTTGGGAGTCGGTGACGGCGCCCAGGAAAAGCAGCGGCCGCTCAGGGGATCTGGTCTGAGCGGCCGTCAATATCAGGGAGCCGGGGTGGAGTTGGCTCGAAACGTCGCTCCTCCGGGCGGGAAGCGCCGGGCCGCCGCCACCAGTTCCAGCACCGGCCGCCAATCCTCCATGATCCCCGCGTCGAGCCCGACGACCTTCGCGGAGTCGTCCGCCTGCCGCAGCGTCACCGCGTCCTCGGCCATCGGGTCGGCTTCGAACGCCCTCGCCTCGGCCGGCGTCATCGCGCCACCCTGCAGCTCCAGCGTGAGAGCGCTCTGCGGCGACAGTCCGTGCCAGGGATCCGTCGCCGCCAGATAGCGCTTGGCCGGCACATGGAGCCGTACGAGGCGCGCCACGCGGTGACCCAGCAGCGGCCGCACCGCAGCCGCTGCATGATCCGCATGTCCGGCCTCGTCGCCCGGACACAGTAGGTACCCGATGTCGTGCACCAGGCCGGCCACCTGGAGTTCCTTGTCGCTGGGGTGGGAGCGGCGCAGCAGCGCGGCGGTCTGCAGCGCGTGGTCGTGGAGATCGACCGGATCGCCGGTGCGGTCCGGTGCGTCCCATGCGCCACGGCAGGCGTACAGGACGTCCATCAGCTCCTCGACGCTGCGCAGTTCGATGTCCTCCGTGCTCTTCATCCGCTCCATGCGCGACTCCTCCCACGGGTTCCGGACCGCCGGTACGGTCAGGACAGCACGGCCGTCTTTCGAGGCAGCCAACGGCGCCTTAACGGTGCGCCTTCGCTGTCTGCATGCGCATGCCGCCTGTGCGCTTCCGCTCTCTGCATGCGCATGCCGTCCGTGCGCTCCCGCTCTCTGCGTGCGCATGGCGCCCGAGCGATCCGGCGCGGCGCTTCCCGGCTCGGCGATGAGCAAGCGGATCGGGCGCAGTTGGGTGAGAATCAGACCATGGCTGAATGAAGTCCAGGCAACCGGACACGGTCACGCCTGTTTTCAGCCCCATCGAGCGGGCACCCGCTCATTTGGTTACCCTGGAGGGGACGGACCTTCCAGTGGGTTCCACCAACACCCATGGTCCGTCCCGGGACAAGCCGGCCACCACGGCCCATTCCCACCAGAAACCGGCGCCACCGCGTCCGAACTGCCCAGAATTTGCAGCCCCATCGGGCGGAGCCGGCGCCCGGCAATGGCGGGCCATGGCGGTACGTCCGGGGGTTACCCGACACAGAAGGAGTGCGCGGTGACACCAGAGAAGGCGAAGAGCGACAAGCGCCCGAAGGAACGTACGGAGCGCGCGGGCCGCCGACCCGAAGAACTCGGCAGCCTCGACGTGTGGGCCAGGTCGGCCCCGATCCGGCTTGCGGGCTACGAGGACGACCTCGCGGAGCCGCACATCCTGCCGAGCGTCGATTGAGCGTCATCCGCACTCACTGATCGCACGCGATCCGTGCCGGTCGGCGGGCAGCCCGCCGACCGGCTTCGCATGCCCGGCGATCCCCCGGAGTGGTCCCGGCCTCCGCTGACCAGCATGAACGTGCCAGACTCGGGTCCATGCTGATCAGAGACGCAGGGACCGGAAAGAACGGCGGACTCGACGGGAACGGCCGCAGCAGCCAGGACGGCCTGGACGCCGACTGGTCACAGATCTGGCCGTTCTGGCGGAAGATCGTCGCCGCCCGGGAGACCTACGCCTGGGCCCCCGACACCCCCGAGGAGAAGGCCCGCGCCCTGTGGATGGGCGCGGGCAAGCGCGTCCACGTCGTGGAGGACGAGGACGGCGTCATCGTCGCCACCGCGTCGGTCGGACCCAACTACGGCGTCGGCGGCCCGGCTGCCCACATCGCCAACGCCGGCTTCATGGTCGACCCCGATCACGCGGGCCGGGGCGTCGGACGCCGCCTCGCCGAGCACGTCCTGGAACAGGCGAAGGCCGACGGCTACACCGGCATGGTCTTCAACGCCGTAGTGGAGACCAACCCGGCGGTCCGGCTGTGGACCTCGTTCGGCTTCACGATCCTGGGCACCGTCCCGGACGCGTACGAGCACGCGCGGCACGGCCGGGTGGGCCTGCACATCATGTACCGCGCGCTCTGAGGCCGGTACGGAGCGCGGCGATCACAACGACGGCGCCGTGCTGCTCTGGGCCCGGCACGGCGCGGGCGCCGCGCGGCGATCACGCCGACGGCGCCGTGCGCGCCCACGGACGCAGCTCCTCCAGCCGCCCGGCCAGATCCAGCAGGCCCTGCTCGTACCCGGGCGCCCCCACCAGCTGGACGGCGCAGGGCGCGCCAGAGGGGAGCGTCCCGAACGGGACCGACATCGCGGGCCACCCGGTCAGATTCCACGGTGGAGTCAGCGGGGAGTACCGGGTGTTGGCCAGCACGTTCCGCAGCCAGCCGCGCTCGTGCCAGGGCGCGGCCGCCGGGCCGCGCCGGGCCAGCGCGGGAGTGAGCAGCACGTCGTGCTCCTCGAAGAACGGCTCCATCAGCCTGCGCAGCTGCTCCCGGCGATCGCCGCGCTGCACCGCTCCCAGGCAACGCCGTCCGATCGCCGCATGGACGCGCGTCCGCCGGGTCAGCCTCCGCGGATCGAGGTCTTGGGCGTCCACGGCGGTACCCGCGGTCCAGTGCGCGAGCGAGGTCGTGGCCAGCCACCAGGGGTACGGCGGGTCGGCGCGCCGAACCTCGTGGCCCGCGCCCGACAGCACCGCAGCCGCCTCGCGTGCCGCGGCCGCGTACGGACGGGTGACGGGCACGCCCAACAGCGGGCTGCGTACGGACACGGCGATCTTCCGCGGAGACGACGGCCCGGGTCCGGGTGTCGGATCGGCACCCGCGAGTACGGAGAGCAGCAGTCGTGCGTCCTCCACTGTGGTCGCCAACGGGCCGTTTTCGGACATCCCGAACCAGTCGCCGTTGCTGATGCCCGCCGGGACCGTCTTGGGGCCCGGCTTCAGTCCGATGAGTCCGCAGTTGGCGGCCGGGATGCGCAGCGAACCCATGCCGTCGTTGCCAAGGGCGACGGGCACCATGCCCGCGGCGACGGCGGCCGCGGAGCCGCCCGACGAACCGCCCGCCGTGCGCGTGGGGTCCCACGGATTGCGGGCCGTGCCGTGCACCCCCTCGGTGGTTCCGAAGACGCACAGCTCGGGCACGTTGGTCAGCCCCACGACCACGGCGCCGGCCGCGCGGAGCCGGGCCACGGTGGGGTGGTCGTTCGCCGCCGGGGTCTCGTCGGTGGCAGCGGAGCCGATACGGGTGGCCTCGCCGCGTACCGCGAGGTTGTCCTTGACGGCCACGGGCACGCCCGCAAGGGGAAGGTCCGGCAGATCGGGACGCGCCCCCACCTCGTCGGCCTCCGCAAGGGCCTCCTTGGCGCGCACGTGACGGAACGCCCCGATCCGCCCGTCGACCTGCTCGATCCTCGCGAGATGTTCCGCAACCACGTCGCGCGGCGCGACCCGCCCCTCGCGTACGGCAGCGGCGATCTCGGCGGCGGTACGGCCGACCCAGGTGGTCACGGTGGCTCCTCGGGCATGGGGGCGGGCACTCGGGTGCCCCGGGCGGGGTGCGGAGATCACTGTGCCGTGGCCGCGGGGGCCGCGTCGAGGGTGGGGGCGCGCGCCCCCGGGATGCGCGGAGCCACCAGCCCGCGCGCGGCGTCCGCCCAGCCCGCCGGGACCCCGGCTTTCGCCCACTGCCGGAAGCAGGCGCCCGCCCACGCGATGCGGGCTGAGGCCCGCGCTCGGGCGCAGTACCGGCTGGCCGGCACCCGCCCCAGTGTGTCCGAATTCACCGTCCGGTCCGGTACCGACCGCGCGACACTGGCCGGGAGAACCCCGCCGCCCTTGCAACCTCTCGAAACGTCACCTGACGCGATTCGAGGTGGGCAACCGTGCAGGCAGCGTCAGGGGAGAGCCGTCCCTCCGGATCGCTGCACGGGTCTTGTGTGAACGATCACTCAATGCCTAGGGTCCTCCATAGCAAGCGCTTTCATGGCGCGTTAATTGGATCGAGCCGTTCGAGGAGCCCCCTCCATGCCCGCCCAGCCCCGTCGCCTCCGTGTCGCCGTCGTCGGTACCGGAGGCATCGTCAGCGGCAGTCATCTGACAGCGCTACGGGCCCACGCCGACCGGACCGAGCTGGTCGCGGCCGTCGACATCGACCCCGACCGGCTCGAAGCCTTCCGCGGCCTCGCGGGTGATGACGTCACCGGATACACCGACCTCGGCGGCATGCTCGACGCCGAGCGCCCCGATGTCGTCCTGATCGGCACCCCGCCGTCCCTGCACCGCGAGCAGACGGTGGCGGCGCTGAAGTCGGGCGCCTGGGTGCTGTGCGAGAAGCCGCTGTGCCTCTCCCTCGCCGAGTACGACGACATCGCCGCGGCCGAGCAGGCCTCGGGCGCGTATGCCTCGGTCGTCTTCCAGCACCGCTATGGCTCCGGTGCCGTGCACGCCCGCGAACTGATCACGAGCGGTGAACTCGGCGCCCCGCTGGTCGCCCACTGCCAGACGACCTGGCACCGCGACAGCGACTATTACGCGGTGCCGTGGCGTGGCCGCTGGGCCACCGAGGGCGGCGGCCCCACCATGGGCCACGGTATCCACCAGTACGACCTGCTGCTGCACCTGCTCGGCGAGTGGACTGAGGTCCGCGCCATGGCGTCCCGGCTCGTCCACGACACCGAGAGCGAGGACGTCTCGACGGCGCTGGTGCGCTTCGCGAACGGCGCCCTCGCCACCGTCGTCAACAGCGTCGTGTCCCCGGACGAGGTCAGCCGTATCCGCATCGACTGCGCCAACGCGACGGTCGAGCTCACGCACCTGTACGGCCACACCAACGACGACTGGGTCTACACCGCAGCGCCGCACATCCCCGCCCAGCGCACCGACTCCTGGCGCACGCCCGCGGCGGACGTCCCGAGCTCGCACGGTGCACAGCTGGGCGCGTTCCTCGATTCCTACGAGGCGGGCGTACGGCCCCCGGGCAGCGGCACCGACGCGCGCGGCACGCTCGAATTCGCGGCAGCCCTCTACAAGGCGGCCTTCACCGGGTCCCCGGTGCACGCGGGCGAGATCCGTCCCGGCGACCCGTACTACACGGCCATGCACGGCAACCACCCCGACTGGAGCCCCGCGCGATGACGATCAAGCTCATCCACACCCACGGCGAGCACCTCTCGGTCGAGGCCGGCGGCGTCGAGCTGCTGCGGTACGTGTACAAGCCGGACCCGGTCGCCTTCGAGTCCCGCAAGCCGTACATTCATCCGCTGCGCACCCTCGCCGGACACCAGGTCACCGGCTACCGGCCCAACGACCACCGCTGGCACAAGGGTCTGCAGATGACCGCCAGCCATCTGTCGGGGCAGAACTTCTGGGGCGGCAACAGCTACATACACGGCGAGGGGTACCAGGAGCTGCCCGAGCGGGTCGGCTCGATGCGCCACGACGGATTCCCCGTCCTCGCGCTGGAGGACGACCGCTTCACCCTCGCCGAGGACCTCACCTGGGTCGCGCACAGCGGTCAGGAGTGGGCCCGCGAGCAGCGCGGCATCATCGTCCACTCGGTCGACGAGGAGGCAGGCGCCTGGGCCCTCGACTGGGTCATCAAGCTCACCAACATCCGTGACGAACCGCTGCACTTCGGCTCCCCGACCACCGCGGGCCGCGAGATGGCCGGCTATACCGGGCTGCAGTGGCGGGGACCCCGCGACTTCACTGGCGGCGCCGTCTTCGGCCCCGAAGGCCCCGACCGCGCGGAGGGCGCCGACGGCGCGGACGCGGGCAAGCTGATGGGCACCCAGGGCCCGTGGCTCGCATTCACCGCCGAGCGCGACGACGTCGACGCCCACTCGACCCTGGTCTTCGCCCATGCGCCGGAGAACCTCGACGCGTCGACCGCGATCCACGACTCACACTGGTTCGTACGCTCGCAACCCATCCCGACGGTCGCGTTCTCCTGGGCGTTCTTCGAGGAGTTCGCGCTCCCGCCCGGCGAGTCCTTCACCTACCGCTACCGCGTGGTCGTCGCGGACGGCGCGTGGGACCGCGACCGGGTCGCCGCGCATCTGGAGGCCCTGCCATGGTGAACCCCGACCCGGTGAGCCCCGCGCTTCCGCACCCGTTGCCGGGGGCCGTGGGGCTGTCGCACCTGAGTGCGTATGACTGGGAGGCCGCGGACGGCGTGTGCGGCGGGAGCCCGCATCTGCACCTCGTGTGCAGCGAGGCGTACGTCGTCACGGGCGGCCGGGGAGCGGTCCAGACGCTCAGCCCGGCCGGGTACCGGGAGACCCCGCTGGAGCCCGGCTCCGTCGCGTGGTTCACGCCGGGCACCGTGCACCGCATGGTGCAGGGCGGCGGGCTGCGCATCACCGTGCTGATGCAGAACAGCGGCCTGCCGGAGGCCGGTGACGCCGTCTTCACGTTCCCGCCCGAGGTGCTCGCCGACCCCGAGCGGTACGCGGCCGCCGCGGCGCTGCCCGCGAAGACCGGGCCCGAGGCCGAAGAAGCCGCCCGCAAGCGGCGTGACCTGGCCGTCGAGGGCTATCTCGTGCTGCGAGAGGCCCTTGAGAAGGGCGACAACGGCCCGTACCTGGAGTTCCAGCGGGCCGCGGCCCGGCTCGTACGCGCCAAGGTGCCCGCCTGGCGCGAGCTGTGGCGGGCCGGTGCACTGGCCGCCGCCGAGCGCACGGGGGTCCAGCTCGACGCCCTCGAATCCGGCGACCCCGCCTACCTCGCCGACGCGGACGCCTACGACGCCGGCCCCACCCGGCACGGCGGCTACGGCATGTGCGGGCGCCGCGACGAGTACGAACTGCCGGGAACGACGCTGCCGTACCGCGGCGAATAGCGGGCAGCCGGATCCCCGTGCGCGGGCGCGCGCACGGGGGATTAACCCGCCGACGACGCGCACGGTGGGTGGACCCGCCGCGGCCGGGTACTCGCGGCGCATGTTTGCACAGACCGCACAGAGCCTGGGCATGACCGTGCAGGGCCTGGACACGACGGCACCGGGCCTGGACACCACAGCCGCGAATCCCCTGCTGGGCGGCATCGTCCCCTTCGTGATCGGGCTGGTCATCGTCGCCGTCCTGATCGCCGCCGTCTGGCTCGGCATCAGGGTGCGGGACCGCGAATCCGCCCCGCCGCGCCCTGAGGAGCAGCCGAGGCCGCCCGCGTCGGGGCCCGTTCGCGAGGTCTCCGAGAGCCGGGAGCCCCACGAGGTGCCCAGGGGAGACACGCGCCTCACCCCTCACGACTTCCCGGGCTTCGGCAACGTGTCCGGCAAACCGGGCGGGGAGCAGCGGCGCAGGCGCTGGAGCAGCGGTTCCAGCGGTGCGTTCGGCAGCGGCGGCCACGGCAGCAAGCCGTGACAGCGGCGCGCTGACCCCCCGGTCCGCCGCGCCGGCGAGGGGGCGGCCGCAGCCGCGCCGCTGCCGCCGTCGGCGGGCTCGCCCTGCTGGCCGGCTCAGCGGCCCTCCGCTTCGGCGTCTTCGCCGTGGGGATCGCCTCGGCCGAGGACCCCGCGCGGTCGTCCAGCAGCGGGAGGCGAACGCGTTGAGGCGGGAGGGCGAGGCGGAGGGAGACTGACCGTACCGGAGTGGATGCGGGACGTTACCTGAGTGGTGCCCGAGGTGCCGGGTACAAGGTGGGCATGAAGGTAACAAAAATGGACAACATGCCACTTCATGCGCCGACGTCCGTCAGGGTCGCGCCCCTGGTGACCGGACTCTTCGCCGCCGCGGCTCTGGTCTGGGTGGTGCGGATGAGTCTGAGAAACCGGCGACGTACCGCCGGGGCGTCCCGGGGCGAGGGCCCGCGTGTGACCGCCGAAGACGAGGGCCCGCTCGACCTGTGGGAGGTACGCGAGCCTGACGAGGTGCCCACGGACCAGGGTCGCCTCATGCCCTACGAACTCGGCCGCACGCCCAACAAGCGCAGCACGACCCAGTACCGCAGACGCTGGAGTATCGGTTCCAGCGGCGGCTTCGGCAGCGGCGGCATCGGCCGCACGGGATGACGCGTCGTACAGCGTGAGGGCGCATGCGTGCCGCTTTCCGGGGTACTGCGGGCGGCATGGCTGGTATCGAACTCAAGAGCGCCGCGTTCACGGATCAGGCGGTGATCCCGCGGCGGTACGCGAAGGAGGGCGACGACGTCTCGCCGCCTCTGACCTGGTCCGGAGTGCCGGACGACGCGGCGGAGCTGGCCGTGCTGTGCGAAGATCCCGACGCGCCGTCGGGGACCTTCGTCCACTGGCTGGTGACCGGGATCGATCCCCGCAGCGACGGCCTGGACACCGGCGAGACGAAGCCCGGCAGCCGCGCCCACCGCAACGGCTACGGAGGCCGCGGCTGGGGCGGCCCGAACCCCCCGGCGGGGGACAAGGCGCATCACTACTTCTTCCGGCTGTACGCCCTCCCGGCACCCGTGTCGCTCCCCGACGACGCGACCGCCGACGACATCCACGGCGTGCTCGACCGGGAGCAAGTGGCCAGCGGCACGCTGGTCGGTCTCTATCAGCGCTGAACCCCGACTGAGCCGAGACCCGACTGAGCCGAGACCCGACTGAGCCGAGACCCGACTGAAGAGCGGCTGAAGTGACGGCAGTGACGGGCACCGCCGTGTCCGTCACTGCCGCCGGTCTGCCGGCCCGGCCGTCACTGCCGCCGCAGCACCGCCAGTACGTCGTCGTCCGTCACCTGTTCGAAGTCCTCGTACCAGAGCCCGACCGCCGTGAAGGGGCTGGGCCGGTCCAGGCATACGACGTCGTCGGCCTCGTGGCGCAGGAGGCTGAATGCCTCCGGCGAACACACCGGGACCGCCAGGGCGATGCGCTCGGGATGCTGCTGGTGCAGGGAACGCAGCGCGGCCCGGGCCGTGACTCCGGTGGCGACCCCGTCGTCCACGACGACGGCCGTGTGGCCTTCCAGTTCGGGGGCGGGCCTGCCCTGGCGGTACAGCTCCTCGCGCCGGTGCAGTTCCTCGCGCTCGCGTGCGACCACGGGGGCCAGCTCCGCCTCGCTCAGGCCGAGCTGGTCCAGCGTTCGCTTGTCGAAGAGCGGCGCATCGTCGCCCGCGATGGCGCCCACCCCCAGCTCAGGCTGGAAGGGTGCCCCGATCTTGCGGGCGACGAGCACATCGAGCGGGGCCTGGAGCGCCCGCGCGACCTCGTCGGCCACGATGACGCCGCCGCGTGGCAGGGCCAGGACGACCGGCTCCGGCAGAGCACCCTTCTCCTGCAGTACGCGGAGCCGTTCGGCCAGTATCTGGCCGGCCTCCCTCCGGTCACGGAATTGCATGGACTCCACTCCTTCCGAGCGCTACTGCTGAGCGCGTCCCTCGTCGTCGCCCCGGTCCGTGTCCGGTGCCCGTCCCATGTCGCTGAACCAGCGCGCGGCGGCGACGGCGACCTGGTCCAGCGCTCCGGGCTCCTCGAAGAGATGGGTCGCTCCCTCGATCACCTGCAGCCGGCTGGGGGCACGCAGCTTGGCTTGTGCTTCGCGATTCAGCTGGAGTACGACCTCGTCGCGTCCGCCCACGAGCAGCAGGACGGGCGCCCGGACCTGTTCCAGGGCCTGATCTCCGGCGAGGTCGGGACGGCCGCCCCGGGAGACCACGGCTCGGACGAGTTCGGGCCGCTCGGCGCCGGTGACCAGCGCGGCCGCGGCGCCCGTGCTCGCACCGAAGAGGCCCAGCGGCACATCACTGGCCCTGGCCGCCAGCCAGTCCACCGCGCCGGTCAGCCGCCGGCCGAGAAGGGCGATGTCGAACCGGTGGATGCCGGTAACCGCGTCCTCGGCCTCCTCGTCCGGCGTCAGCAGGTCGAACAGCAGCGTGCCGAGGCCGGCCTCGCGGAGCGTGGCGGCGACGGCCTGGTTGCGCGGGCTCTGGCGGGAGCTGCCGCTGCCATGGGCGAAGAGCACGACGCCGGTGGCGGCGTCCGGCACGGTCAGGTCTCCGGCAAGAGACACCTCGCCGCTCGTCACAGCCACGGGTGTGGACAGCATGACACCCTCCCGGTCCTCTCGGGTCCGATACCGGGCACGCATCGAGTACCCCGAGTGCGGCGGCTATGCGGGTTTGGCCGCGCGGCGCACGGCTACCCGCCAGGGACCGTGGGCCCGCACCGTCGCGGGCCCGCGAAGCGTGTGCGCATGTCTGCGGAAAGGAGGGGCGCTGTGTCGTACACAGCGGCAGACCAGGCGACGGAGCGGCAGGGGCAGGCCGCCGCCGGGGAGGACGAGGCTCCGGCCCAAGGGGCCGAGACCGCTGCCCGGCCGAACGCGACCGTCGATGGGCAGGACACGCCCGCTGCCCGGCCGAACCCGGCTGTCGACGGGCAGGACACGCCCGGTGTCCGGGCGAAGCCGGCCGACCTCGGGCAAGATCCGGCCGCTGTCGGACCCGACGAGACTCGGGCGCACCAGGCCCAGGACACCGCCGGGCGGAACCCGGCCGACGTCGAGCAGGCCCCCGCGGCCGCCGGACACGAGGAGGCGACTGGCCGGGAGGATCGGGCCGGACTCGGCCATCACGAGGTCGGGGTGAGCCGGGACTGGGCTGCTGTCGGTGCGGGTCTGGACCGGGACCGGGCTGTTGGCGGTGCGGGTCTGGCGCGGGACCAGTCCGCCGCGGGTGCGGGGCGGGACGAGGCTGCCGCCGGTGCGGGTCTGGACCGGGATGAGGCTGCCGCGGGCGCGGGCGCGCGCCCGGACCAGTCCGCCGCAGGCGCGGGTCCGGACCGTGCCGCCGTCAGGGCGACCGCGGGCGAGGAACAGGCCGTCAGCCGCCAGGACCTTGTCCGCTTTCTCGAGGATCGCTTCGCCTGCGCGCAGGCCTGCACCGAATGCGCGCGCTTGTGCGCGCTGCAGGCCAGCCTGACGAGCGCGGGTCCGGAGGCCGGCGCCGAGCCCGATGCGGTCGACGACCCGGGCGCGGACGAGCTCCGCCGCAGGGCCATGTCGTGTGCGACGGTGTGCGACGAGACCTGCCGGACGCTGTCCGAGGACGCGCGCCAGGACGAGTACGAGCTCCGCTTCCAGCTCGAAATGTGCCGGTCGGTCAGCCTGGACTGCGCGCGGTTGCTCGACGGCCACCCGGGGGCGGAGGGTTGCGCCGAAGCCTGCCGCCGCTGTGCGCGCGCCTGCGCGGACTTCCTGTCCACCCTCGGCTGACTGACTTCCACGCCGCTCCCATTCCTTATTTCTGGAACGAGTTCTACTGTGTGCGCCGTCAGGTCCGGGTCAGCGAGCCAGGGAGCCAGGAGGCGCCGTGCACCTCGAATACACGCCCGAGCAGCAGCGGTTGCGCGCGGAACTGCGTGCATACTTCACCGGGCTGGTACCCGACACCGCCCATGCCCGGTACGCCGAACCCGCGGCCCAGAAGCGGTTCTACCGCGAAACGATCCGCCGCCTCGGCGCGGACGGCTGGCTCGGCGTGGGCTGGCCGAAGGAGTACGGCGGCCGCGGCCTCACGCCCATGGAGCAGTTCATCTTCTTCGACGAGGCCGCCCAGGCAGGCGTACCGCTGCCCTTGATGGCCCTCAACACGGTCGGACCGACGATCATGCAGTTCGGCACCGACGAGCAGAAGGCCTACTTCCTGCCGAAGATCCTCTCCGGCGAGATCGACTTCGCGATCGGCTACAGCGAGCCGGACGCCGGGACCGATCTGGCCGCGCTGAAGACGAAGGCCGTACGCGAGGGCGATGAGTACGTCGTGAACGGCCAGAAGATCTGGACCACCAACGGCGACACCGCCGACTGGGTCTGGCTCGCCGTGCGCACCGACCCCGACGCGCCACCCCACAAGGGCATCACGATGCTGCTAGTGCCGACCTCCGACCCCGGCTACTCGTGCACCGTCATCAACACCCTCGCCTCGCACGACACCACGGCCAGCTACTACGAGAACATCCGCGTCCCCGTCTCCCGCCGCGTCGGCGACGAGAACAAGGGCTGGCGGCTCATCACCAACCAGCTCAACCACGAGCGCGTCACCCTCGCCGCACACGGCACCATGGCGATCCGCGCCCTGCACGACGTACAGCGCTGGGCCATGGACACCAAACTCGCCGACGGCCGCCGCGTGATCGACCTCGGCTGGGTGCGCCGCCGCCTCGCCCAGACCCACACCAGGCTGGACGCGATGAAACTCATGAACTGGCAGATGGTGAACGCCGTCCAGGAGGGCAAGCTCACCCCGCAGGACGCCTCCGCCGTCAAGGTCTACGGCTCCGAGGCGCGCCGCGACGCGTACGCATGGCTGATGGAGGTCGTGGGGGTGGCCGGAGCCCTCAAGGAGGGATCCGCGGGCGCCGTCCTGCACGGCGAACTGGAGCGCGGCTACCGGTCCGCCGTGATCTTCACCTTCGGCGGCGGAAACAACGAGATCCAGCGCGAAATCATCTCCTGGATCGGCCTGGGGATGCCGCGCGTACGCCGTTAGGAGGGCGGACTCCAGGACTACGCCGCCCACGACCCTGCCGGACGCGACCTGCGACCGCGGGTCACCAGACGGTTGTAGCACCCGGCCGCGTAGGCCCCGGGGCAGTGCACCAGGCCTGCCAATGGGAGTGCGGCGGACGTGCCGGGGTTCATGCCCGGTGCGGGACGACGGCGACCGGGCAGTCCGAGTGGTGCAGTGCGGCGTGAGCGACGCGACCGAGCTGCAGGCCGAAGTGGCCATGGCTCCGCAGCGCTCCGACGACCAGTAGGTCCGCGTCAGCTGATGTTTTCAGCAGCGCCCGGTGAGCGGCGCCCTCGACTGTCTGCGCGTGCACCTTGACTTGCGGGTGCTCCCGCAGTGCCTCGCGCAGTGCGTCGTTGAGTGCGGAGGAGGCCCGTTCCTCGTGTACCTGCGCGGCGTTGTCCGCGATGAGGGGATGATCGAAGTGCTCATACGCCGGGCAGCGCCAGGCCCGTACGGCGTGGAGTGAAGCGCCGCGCGCCTCGGCCTCACGCAAGGCGAACCGCACGGCAGCCAGGTTCTCGGGCGGGTCTCCGACGCCGACCACGACCCGCTGGAAGGCCCCTTGCCGGTTCGGTTCCGAACCGCGGACCACGATGACCGGGCACACGGCAGCACGGGCAGCGACGGTCAGGCTGACCGACCCCAGCAGCAGCCCGGCGAGCTCGCCGCGGCCACGGGAGCCCATGACCAGGCCGAACGCTTCGTGGCCCGCCTGCAGCAGCGCGGACACGGCGTCCTCCGGCACCATCTCGCCCGACACTTTCACATCTGGATTGCGGCGCCGGGCCCGTTCCGTGCCGGAGGCGATGATGTGCTCGGCCATGATCTCCTCGGACGGGCGCGCGATGTCGAAGGGGTGGGCTCCCTCGTAGCGCTCCCACAAGGAGGCGTAGATCACGCGGAGCGGCACCCCGTGGCGTGCGGCCTCGTCCACGGCCCAGTCAACCGTCTGCAGACTGGATTCCGATCCGTCGACGCCTACGACCAGGGGGAGCTCCATGGTTCCCACCGCCTGATCACTTGAGTGGACATCACTTCGCGCACGGGAGACTTTGGAGCCACGCTGCCGGTCAGACAGCGCACCGCGAGATCGCGGTCCGTCACGATGCCGCGGAGGGATCCGTGCTCCATGGTCACGACGCTGCCGACGCCGTACTCCTCCATCTTGCCAGCAACGTCCCTGATGGACGCACTCGGCGAGGTGGCCACCGCAGGAGAGCTCATCAGTTCGGAGACCTTCATGACCGGCTCCTCTCCTGACTCGTCCGGCCGAAGAGCGGTGCTTGAGATTCCCGCAGCCATCGGAGCTCGTGGCGGCAGGCGGTGCTCTACTGGCCGGGGGTCAGGGGCTGTTCACTCACGGGGCCGTCGGGACCACCCGGGCTCCACCTGCTCCCACTCGGCGTCCCAGTGGGCGTATGCCCTGCGGTCGAGCAGACGTGTGAAGCCCCGCCACACAAGCACGGTGGTTACAGCGACCGCGACCGAGACGGTCACTCCGGTCGTCCAGCCACTGACGACGGCCTGTCCGGGAGTGGTCGGTGCCAGGGCGATCCGGTCATGGTCGTCCACCCACAGCCGTACGGTTGTGCCTGCCGTGGTACCTGGCTCCACCTGTGCGGTGTCCGTCCGCACTGCGCCGTCCGATCCTGTCCACCGCACCTGCGCGGGTACCTTGGCGAGGCTCGTGCCGTCGCTGGTCGGCGCTGCCTCGGGTGCGACAGCCACGAGCCGCGCGTCCACCGGGTGCCGGGCTGCGGCTTCGGTCTGCACGGCACGCATGCGGGACTCGTACGACATCAATCCTGTGGTCATCCCTGCCGCGGGGAGTCCTACGACGACGATCACCAGAAGACCCCGTGCGACCCATGTCCGCAGCCGGTCGGAGGTGCGTCGTAGGGGGTTGCGGACGCGTGCCGGATGGACGCGCGCCTTGGGGTCTGGCTGCCCGAACGGCTGGTGCGCTTCCACGGTCTGCTCCTTCCGGTGCTGAACGCCGAAGCGGTGGTCTCTCTCCTCCTACGGTCGGCCTTCGGCAACCCGTCCGCCATGGGATGAAGGTCCCCCCATGCAATGACGGGCCGGAACGGTGCGGTGGGCGGCGCGAAGCCGCCAGTCGCTGGTGCCGCAGGGACTGGCGTATGTGCAGGTAGCGGGTTTGCAGCCGGTGGCCGGTCTCTACACCGCGGTGGGGCGATGGTGGTGTTCGCCCTGGTGACGTCCACGAGGGTTATGGCGGTCGCCCCTCGTCGACGCCGGCGACCATGACGTTCACGGCGGTGAGCATCCGCACGCGGTGCGGGTGCGACTCTCGGTGTTCCAGCTGCCCGTTTACCCGACGGTGCGCGAGGCATACGTCGCCCTGCGGGAACGCTGACATTCCCCTGTGATGCCTCGGCGCTGCCCCGTGTCGGCCTCAACCCACGTGAGCGGCCCGGGTAGCCGCTGCAAGGTCCGGCGTCGAGGTGCCGCGCGACCTGTCCGTGCGCTCAGAGGATGAGCGCCGTTCCTACTTTCTGCAGACGGCGCCGCAGGTGGCGAACGTCGCCGACCCGTATGCCAACCATCTGGTGAGCAAGTCGGGCAGCATCGCGTACACGCAGGTGACGTACAAGGTCGGTCAGTCCGACGTCAGCAGCGCGGCGCACGATGCCCTGGACCGTGTCGTCGACCGGGGCGAGAAGGCGGGCCTCGCGGTCAACCTCGGCGGCAACGCCGTACAGGGCAACGCGGGAGGCGGACTGGCCGAGCTGCTCGGTGTCGCGGTCGCCGCCGTCACCTTGGTGATCACTTTCGGTTCGCTGCTCGCGGCCGGACTGCCACTGCTGACCGCGATCTTCGGCGTGGGGACGGCGATCTTCGCCCTGACGATGGCCACCGCGGTTTTCGACATGAGCTCCAGCGCCTCGACACTGGCCCTGATGCTGGGTCTGGCGGTGGCCATCGACTACGCCCTGTTCATCGTCTCCCGCTACCGCAGCGAGATCCGGGACGGCCACGAGCCGGAGGAGGCCGCCGGGCGAGCGCTGGGCACGGCCGGTTCGGCGGTGGTGTTCGCCGGTCTGACCGTGGTCATCGCGCTGGCGGGCCTGAGCGTCATCGGCATCCAGAAGCTGACCGCCATCGGTCTGGCCGCCACTTTCGCGGTCGTCGTCGCGGTCGTCGTCGCGGTCGTCATCGCGCTGACCCTGCTGCCCGCCGTCCTGGGCTTCGTCGGGACGCGGGTCACGAAGGGCCGGCTCAAGACCCGCCGTCTGCGGGCGCTGGAGCGTGGCGAGGGCGAGTCGCTGGGCGTGCGCTGGGCGAAGTTCGTCACCCGCAACCCGGTGAAGATGCTCGCCGTCGCGCTAGCCACCCTGGCACTCCTGGCCCTTCCGGCGATGTCACTGAAGCTGACGCTGCCCGACGACAGCATGGCCGCGCCCGGCAGCAGCGAGCGAATCGCGTGCGACACCGTCACCAAGGGCTTCGGCGACGGCTACAACGGCCCGCTCACGCGACCTGATCATCACGGGTGTGGGTGCCGCGCGGCTCACCGCACTGCTGAACGTGGCCCGCTTCGGCACCCCGATGCAGCTGGTCGTCTGCGCCCTCGTGAACCTGGTGCAGACGACGGTGTCCGGCATCTTCTTCTGGACCGACGAATCGGCACAGGCCATCCCGCAGGCCGTGATCCTGTCGTTCCTGTCGGGGACCGCGGTGCTGCTGATCAGCGCGTTGGGCACGGCCGGCAAGCTGGTCGACGCCTACGTCGCGGCCCTGGAGGAACACGCGATCCACCTGGAGGAGGACCGCGACCAGAAGGCCCGCCTGGCCGCCGCCACCTAACGCGCCCGCATCTCCCGCGAGATGCACGACATCCTCGGCCACACCCTCGCCGTCATCGTCACCCTTGCGGACGGCGCCTCCGGGCTCGCCGAGTCCAACCCCAAGCGCGGCGCGGACACCCTGCGCATCATCGCCGACAGCGGACGCGGCGCCCTCGGCGAGCTGACCCGCCTGCTCGCCGTCATCGACGACAAGCCCGGCACGGACGCCCCGCTCGCTCCCCAGCCCGGCGTGTCCGACCTCGATGCCCTGCTGGACCGGTTGCGGGCCGCCGGTCCGACCGCCACCCTGCACACCGAGGGAGAACTGCACGGCCTCACCCAGGGCCTGCAACTCGCCGTCTACCGCATCGTCCAGGAAGCCCTCACCAACACCCTCAAGTACGCCGGCCCCGACACCACGGTCACCGTCTCCGTCGTCGCCGACGGCGACTTGGTCCGCGTCACCGTCGAGGACACCGGCCCGCTCCACATCCCGAAGCAGGGCCGCAGGAGCCGCGGTAGCGGCCACGGGGTGGTCGGTATGCGCGAACGCGCCGCCCTCTACGACGGCAGCCTTGACGCCGGCCCAAACTCCCGCGGCGGCTGGACCGTCCGCGCCCTCCTCACCACCGCCCTGCCTCACACTGCCGCCAGCACGACCACGGAGAAGAACCCGGCATGACCACCGTGCTCATCGTCGACGACCAGGCCCTGCAACGCCTCGGCTTCGGCATGATCCTCGAACAGCACCCCGACATGACGGTCGTGGGCGAAGCCGCCCATGGCGCCGAGGCGGTCCGCAAGACCGCCCGAACTACGCCCCGACGTCGTCCTGATGGACGTCCGCATGCCCGGCATGGACGGCATCGAGGCCACCCGCCGCATCGTCGAGTCCGGCGGCCGCTCACGCGTCCTGGTGCTCACCACCTTCGACCTGGACGAGTACGCCTACGACGCATTGCGCGCCGGAGCCAGCGGCTTCCTCCTCAAGCACGTGCCGCCCGACGAGTTGGTCACCGGCATTCGAGCTGTGGCCGCCGGAGACGCGGTGATCTCGCCGGGCCTGACCCGCAAACTCATCGACGCCTTCTCCGACCGTCTCCCGGGCCACACGCACGGGCAGCAGCGCCAGTTGTCCACCCTCACCGAGCGCGAACGCGAGGTCCTCACCGCCATCGCGACCGGCCTGAGCAACGCCGAGATCGCCGCTCACCTCTCCGTGGCGGAAACCACCGTGAAGTCCCACGTCAGCCGCATCCTCACGAAGATCGGCGCCCGGGACCGGGTCCAGGCGGTGATCTTCGCGTACGACGCAGGACTGGCCCGGCCTGCATGAGGCCCTTGAAGGCCGAACCATCCGAGAACGCGTAACGTCTCTGACTGGCTTAGTGAGCCTGAGCGTTGCTCAGTGTTGGGAGCCAATCGCCTTCGTGTCCTGGTACTGAACGACAGGAGCCGTCAGCCCGCGTGACACGGCCCTCCGGACGCTGGTCCGTCAGGCCGCAGACCCAACCGAGGAGGGTGTCCGATGTCGCCTGGGCACCGGGCGTGCATGTAGCACCCTGCCACAGGTTCGCTACGCTTCGCTAATCCAACTGGTGAGCCTGCAAGCGGGAGGTGGGAGCATGCGTGACGCCGATCCGGGTCTCTTCGGGCCGTCCTCGGTGACCTGGCAGTTGCACGGCGACCCCATGATGTGGGTGGCCGGTGTGCGCGCTCTCTACCTGCAGGCGCTGCTTCCGCGCGCCGTACGCGGCGTCATGCAGAACTCCGACTTTCGCAAGGACGCATGGGGCCGGCTGATGCGCACCGCGAACTTCGTCGGCACCACCACGTACGGCACGACGGAGGCCGCCGAGCGGGCCGGTGCCCGCGTACGGAAGATCCACAGCATGCTGGGGGCGACGGACCCGGACACCGGGGAGCGCTACGGCGTCGACGAGCCCGAGTTGCTGCTGTGGGTGCACTGTGCCGAGATCGACTCGTATCTGCACGTCGTACGCCGTTCCGGGATCCGTCTCACGGATGGGCAGGCCGACCGGTACGTCGACGAGCATCGGGTCAGCGCCCGGCTCGTCGGCCTCGACCCCGACCGCGTACCGGCGAACACCGGTGAGCTGGCTGGATACTTCGAGAAGATGCGGCCCGAGCTGGCCGCCGGGCCCGAGGCACGCGACGTCGACGACTTCCTGCGGCAGCCTCCGGTCCCCGCACTGATGATCCCGGCGCGCGCGATCATCTGGCGGCGCGTGGCGAACCTGGCGTACGCCTCCCTGCCGCCGTACGCCCATGAGCTGTACGGACGGGCGGCCCCGCCACCCGCTGTGGTCACCCGGCGCCTGCGTCTCACCGGCACCCTTTTGCGCTGCGTTCCCGCAGGTGTGCGCTGGCAACTGCCGCCCAAACACATCCTTCGGGCGGTGGCGCGGCTCGGGCCCGGCAGCCGACCGGCCCCATACAAACTCCACAGACGGGTCGCCATACTGGACAGGCCCGGGGAGGGCGAGAGCTGAGAGCTGAGAGCTGAGAGCTGACGGGGGCGACGGCGCAAAGATGGCGGACACCAGGCTGATCCAGGGCCGGTACCGGCTGCTCGACCTGATCGGTCGTGGTGGCATGGGCGAGGTGTGGCGTGCGCGAGACGAGTCCCTGGGCCGCAGAGTCGCCGTGAAGTGCCTGAAGCCGCTGAGTCCCGGTCACGACCAGTCCTTCACGCGCGTGCTGCGGGAGCGGTTCCGCCGCGAGGCGCGCGTCGCGGCCGCGCTGCAGCACCGCGGGGTCACCGTGGTGCACGACTTCGGCGAGCACGACGGTGTGCTCTATCTGGTGATGGAGCTCCTGGAAGGCCGCAACCTCAGCCAGCTCCTGGAGGACAACAAGCACCACCCGCTGCCCGTGCCCGACATCCTGGACATCGCCGAACAGGTCGCGGCCGCCCTCGCGTACACGCATGAACAGGGCATCGTCCACCGGGATTTGAAGCCCGCCAACATCATGCGGCTCATCGACGGCTCGGTGAAGATCTGCGACTTCGGCATCGCCCGGCTCGGCCACGACATCGGATTCACCTCGCGGCTCACCGGTACCGGGATCGCGATGGGCACTCCGCACTACATGTCGCCGGAGCAGATCAGCGGCACCAACGTCGACCAGCGCAGCGACCTGTACTCCTTCGGCTGCGTGCTGTACGAACTCGCCACCGGAGCACCGCCGTTCGACCTCGACGACGCCTGGGCCGTGCTCGTCGGGCACCGGGACACCCCGCCGGAGCCGCCCCGTCGGCACCGGGCGGAACTGCCCGGATTCGTCGAGGAACTCATCCTCGGCCTGCTCGCCAAGGAACCCGGCGGGCGGCCCCGCGACGCCCGTGAACTGGCGCGCAGCATCGCGTCGGGCCGCAGCGGCTCAACGTACGTCCCGACCGTCGTGTCACCACCGGTGCACGGGACCGGAGACCCCGGCGTGCGGCCGTCCACCGACGATGCGCGCCTGTCTCCTTCCGCCGATGAAGTGCCTCTGCGGTCGCCCGCCGAGCGCCCGCAGCAGCCGGCGTCCCGCGAGCCCCGCCTGCCGTCGTGGACCCGCGGCATGACCACGGGCCACAAGGCGAGCGCCGCCGCCTCACTCCGTACGACACCGCCCGACGCGGCGGCGGGACTCACCGGTGAGTGGATCCCGCGCGGCGATGCCCGGCGGCCCGCCGAACCGGTGCAGCCCGAGCGGCCGACGCCGCCCCCCGAGGTGCTCGCCGCGCTCGTCTCCCGGCACAACGCGGGCCTCAGTCTGGGACGGCTCGGCCGATGGGACGAGGCGGGCGAGGTGCACCGCGCCGTCGCCGCGGAACGCGAACACCTGCTCGGGCCCGACCACCCCGACACCCTCGCCAGCCTCTACGAGGTCGGTTTCACCCTCAGCCGCACCGGCCGGGCCGCCGACGCACTGCGGCACTACGAGCGGGTCGCCCAGGGCCGCGCGCGCACCATGGGCGAGGACCACCCGGACACCCTCGCCGCCCGCCAGGAGACGGCGTACGCCCTCGGCCAGCTCGGACGCCACTTCGAGGCGCACCAGGTGTACACGGCGGTGCTCGCCCAGCGGGAGCGCAGTATGGGGCCCGACCACCCCGACACGCTGCGATGCCGCCACAACCTCGCCTTCAACCTCGGCCGGCTCGGCAGGCTCGAGGACTCCTACCGCATGGCGCACCTGGTCGCCTCGGCCCGCGCGCGCGTGCTCGGCGCCAACCACCCCGACACGCTCGTCACGCGCTACGAGGTCGCCTATGCGCTGGGCCAGCTGGGCCGCTGGACGGAGGCTCTCCAGACCTACCGGGAGGTCGCCGACGCGCGTGCCCAGGCGCTCGGCCCCGATCACCCGGACACCCTCGCGGCGCGCTACGAGGTGGGCATCAGCCTCGGCCGGCTCGGGCGCAGCGCGGAGGCACTGACGCTCTACCGCGGCCTCGTCGACGACCGCACGCGCGTGCACGGGCCCGCCCATCCCGAGACGCTGCGCGCCCGGCACGGCCTCGGCGTCAATCTCGGGCGGCTCGGTCGCTGGGAGGAGGCGCTCGCCGAGGCCCGCGACGTGTGCGCGATCCGCGAGCGCGTGCTGGGGACAGACCATCCCGACACGCTCGTCAGCCACCGCGAGGTGGCCGTCGGCCTCGGCTGGCTCGGGCGCTGGGCCGACGCGCTCACCGAGTACCGCCGGGTCGCTGCGGCCCGCGAGCGCGTCCTCGGCGCCGACCACCCCGACGCCCTCGCCAGCCGCAACGACGAGGCCCACTGCCTGGAGCAGCTCGGGCGGCACACGGAGGCGGTGGAGCTGTACCGCCGGGTGGCGGCGCTACGGCAGAGGGCGGGCGGGCACAGCTAGGCTGCCGCCTCTGCCGTACCGGGCCGCCGTCGCTGTGGGCAGTCGTGCCGCTGGGGCGGCACGGGTGGGCACAGCGGCACCCCGATGACGTCGGGCACCGTAGTCGTACCCCCGGGCACCCCTGCGGTCGGCAGCGCCCTCGCGTGAAGGGCACCCGCCGTCGTGCGTTGTGCCCACCCGTTTCGCCCTGCGGAACACCTGCCCACAACGGTCACGGAGCGACTGCCCACAACACGCACTCCCGTGTTACGAAGAACCATGCCCGCACGCGCGCACTACGACGTCGTCATCGTCGGCGGTGGCCACAACGGCCTCGTCGCCGCCGCCTACCTCGCCCAGGCCGGCCGCACCGTGCTGCTGCTCGAGCGCCTCGGCACCACGGGCGGCGCCGCCGTGTCGACCAAGCCCTTCGCCGGAGTCGACGCCCGCCTCTCCCGCTACTCGTACCTGGTGAGCCTGCTCCCGCAGAAGATCGTCCGCGACCTGGACCTGACCTTCGCCACCCGGAAGCGCACCGTCTCCTCGTACACCCCCGTCGAGCGCGGCGGCCGCGCGACGGGACTGCTCGTCGGCGGCGGCCCAGACCGCACACGGGAGTCGTTCGAGCAGCTCACCGGCGGCTCCACCGAGTACGCGTCCTGGCTGGACTTCTACGGCATGACCGGCCGCGTCGCCGAACGCGTCTTCCCGACCCTCACGGAGCCGCTGCCCGACCGCGACGAGCTGCGCCGCCGCATCGACGACGACGCGGCCTGGCGCATGCTCTTCGAAGAGCCCATCGCTACCGCGATCGAGGCGCGGTTCTCCGACGACCTGGTCCGCGGCGTCGTCCTCACCGACGCCCTCATCGGCACCTTCGCCGACGCCCACGACCCGTCCCTGAAACAGAACCGCTGCTTCCTTTACCACGTCATCGGCGGCGGTACCGGCGACTGGGACGTGCCCGTCGGCGGCATGGGAGCCCTGACGGACGCCCTCGCCTCGGCCGCGCGTACGGCCGGCGCCGAGATCCTCACCGGCCATGAGGTGACCCGTGTCGAGACCGACGGACGGCAGCACGCCGAGGTGACGTACCAGACCGGGGGAGGCGAGGAGCGGCCCGGCACCGTCGCCGCCCGGCACGTCCTCGTGGGCGCCTCACCCCAGGTGCTGGCAACCCTGCTCGGCGACGAGCCGCCCACCCCCGCCGAGGGAGCGCAGCTCAAGGTCAACATGCTCCTGAAGCGGCTGCCCCGGCTGCGCGACACCGCCGTCGACCCGCGCGAGGCGTTCTCCGGGACCTTCCACATCGCCGAGGGCTACGAACAGCTGGCGAGCGCGTACGCGGAGGCCGCGGACGGACGGCTGCCCTCCGCCCCGCCCTCCGAGATCTACTGCCACTCGCTCACGGACCCGACCATCCTCGGACCGGATCTCGTGGAGCGCGGCTACCAGACCCTCACCCTCTTCGGCCTGCACACGCCGGCGAGGCTCTTCGAGCGCGACAACGACGCCGCCCGCGAGGACCTGTTGAAGTCGACCCTGGCCCAGCTGGACGCCCACCTCTCCGAACCTCTCGCGGACTGCCTCGCCACCGACGCGGACGGCAGGCCGTGCATCGAGGCCAAGACCCCGCTCGACCTGGAGCGGGACCTGCGGCTGCCCGGCGGCAACATCTTCCACCGCGACCTCGCCTTCCCGTACGCCCAGGAGGGCACGGGGCGGTGGGGCGTGGAGACCCGGCACGCGAACGTCCTGCTCTGCGGCGCGGGCGCCGTGCGGGGCGGCGGCGTCAGCGGCATCCCGGGTCACAACGCGGCCATGGCCGTACTGGGGCTGTAGTAACTCGGGGGCTGTAGTAACTCGGCTCGTGAAGGCCCCGCGTGGCAAACATCCGCAAGCATCCGCCGGCGCAAAGAATCTGACACTGCATCAGAAAATCTCTTCCGTCGTCCGGGCTGCTGCGGCATCCTGCGCCCATGGAGACGGAGCTGAGCAAGAAACTGGGGATCGAGCACGCCATCTTCGGCTTCACGCCGTTCCCGGCGGTGGCCGCCGCCATCAGCAGGGCAGGCGGATTCGGGGTGCTCGGCGCGGTCCGCTACACGGCCCCCGACGAGCTGAAACGCGACCTCGACTGGATCGAGGCCCATGTCGACGGCAAGCCCTACGGCCTCGACGTCGTCATGCCCGCCAAGAAGGTCGACGGGGTCACGGAGGCCGACGTCGAGGCGATGATCCCGGAAGGGCACCGGCAGTTCGTCAAGGACACCCTCGCCAAGCACGGCGTACCCGAACTCGCCGAGGGCGAGGCCTCCGGGTGGCGCATCACCGGCTGGATGGAACAGGTCGCGCGCACCCAGCTCGACGTCGCCTTCGAATACCCGATCAGACTCCTCGCCAACGCGCTCGGCTCACCGCCCGCGGATGTCGTCGCGCGCGCCCACGACCAGGGCGTGCTGGTGGCCGCCCTCGCGGGCAGCGCACGGCACGCACGCAAACACGCCGACGCCGGCATCGACATCGTGGTGGCCCAGGGGTACGAAGCGGGCGGCCATACCGGCGAGATCGCCTCCATGGTGCTCACCCCCGAAGTCGCCGAGGCCGTTTCACCGTTGCCCGTACTGGCCGCGGGCGGCATCGGCAGCGGCGAGCAGGTGGCGGCCGCGCTCACTCTCGGCGCCCAAGGGGTGTGGCTCGGCTCTATATGGCTGACCACTACAGAGGCCGAGCTGCACTCGCGGGCGCTCACGCAGAAGCTCCTGGCCGCCGGATCGGGCGACACGGTCCGCTCCCGAGCCCTCACCGGCAAGCCCGCCCGGCAGCTGCGCACCCTGTGGACCGACGCCTGGGACGATCCAGCCGGACCCGGCCCGCTTCCCATGCCCCTCCAGGGTCTGCTCGTCGCGGAAGCCGTCTCGCGTATCCAGAAGTACGAGGTCGAGCCGCTGCTCGGCACGCCCGTCGGGCAGATCGTCGGCCGTATGAACAGCGAACGCAGCGTTCAGGCCGTCTTCGACGATCTGACCTGCGGCTTCGAGGGCGCCGTCGACCGCCTCGACCGCATCGCGGGAAGGGGGCGGCCATGAGCGGGCGTCCGAAAGGTTTCTGGGCGCAGGCGGCCGCGAACCCGGACCGTACGATCCTCATCGCGCCCGACGGCGAGCCGTGGACCGCCGGACGCCTGCTCGCCGCCGCCAACCGCCTGGTGCACGGGCTGCGCGCGGCCGGCCTCGAGCGGGGCGACGCGTTCGCTGTCGTGCTGCCCAACGGCGTCGAGTTCTTCACCGCGTATCTGGCAGCCCAGCAGGCCGGTTTCTACCTCGTACCCGTCAACCACCACCTCGTCGGGCCCGAGATCGCCTGGATCATCGCCGACTCCGGCGCCAAGGTGCTCATCGCCCACGAACGGTTCGCCGGCCCCGCACGTCAGGCCGCCGACGAGGCGAAGCTCCCGCCCGGCCGGCGGTACGCCGTGGGCGCCGTCGAACGCTTCCGTCCCTTCGCCGAACTCCTCGACGGACAGCCCGAGTCCGCGCCGGCTGACCGCACCCTGGGCTGGGTCATGAACTACACCTCGGGCACCACAGGACGCCCGCGCGGCATCCGCAGGCCACTGCCCGGAAAGCTCCCCGAGGAGGCGCATCTCGGCGGCTTCCTCGGCATCTTCGGCATCAAGCCGTTCGACGGCAACGTGCATCTCGTATGCTCGCCGCTCTACCACACGGCGGTACTCCAGTTCGCGGGCTCCTCGCTGCACATCGGGCACCAGCTGGTGCTGATGGACAAGTGGACACCCGAGGAGATGCTCCGCCTCATCGACCAGTACCGGTGCACCCACACGCACATGGTCCCCACCCAGTTCCACCGCCTGCTCGCGTTGCCGGACGCGGTGCGGGCCGCGTACGACGTGTCGTCCATGCGGCACGCCATCCACGGTGCCGCGCCCTGCCCCGACCACGTGAAGCGGGCGATGATCGACTGGTGGGGGAACTGCGTGGAGGAGTACTACGCGGCCAGCGAGGGCGGCGGGGCCTTCGCCACCGCCGAGGACTGGCTGAAGAAGCCCGGCACGGTCGGCAAGGCCTGGCCCATCAGCCAGCTCGCGATCTTCGATGACGACGGCAACCGGCTGCCGCCCGGCGAACTCGGCACGGTCTACATGACGATGTCCACCGGCGGCTTCAGTTACCACAAGGACGAGTCCAAGACGAAGAAGAACCGCATCGGTGACTTCTTCACCGTCGGCGATCTCGGTTACCTCGACGAGGACGGGTACCTCTACCTCCGCGACCGGAAGATCGACCTGATCATCTCGGGCGGGGTCAACATCTACCCGGCCGAGATCGAGGCCGCCCTCCTCACTCACCCCGCGGTGGCCGACGCCGCCGCCTTCGGCATCCCGCACGACGACTGGGGCGAGGAGGTGAAAGCCGTCGTCCAAGCCGCCGAAGACCACGAGCCGGGGGAGTCGCTGGCCGCTGACATCCTCGCCCACTGCGAGCGGCAGCTCGCCGGCTACAAGCGCCCCAAGAGCGTCGACTTCATCGCGTCGATGCCGCGCGACCCGAACGGCAAGCTGTACAAGCGGCGGCTGCGCGATCCGTACTGGGAAGGCCGCACCCGGGCCTTGTGATGCACGTGCCGATGTGATCGCCCTCTTCGCCGTCCGTTCGCGTTCGCCGCCCCTTCGCGTTCGCCGTCACGGCGCGCGCTGGGGGCGGTCACCGGCCGTCCGTCAGACGTCCTCGCCGTGCGTCAGCGCAGCCCTCGCCGGTGCCGACCGGGGCCGATCTCGCCACTTCGAACGGCGCATTGGGTGTCTGACAGCGCATCCGCTCAGTTACGCTCCCCCTCACCTGTGCTGTGAAGAAATGGGGGAGGATTCATGGGAAGTGCTCGCAACGAGCTACTCAAGGGCGGTAATACGCCTCTGCCGGGCCCTCGGGCCGTGCTCACCGTGCACACCTCCGTGCCGGTCGACGTGTCCGCGCTGCTGCTCACGAGCGAGGGCAAGGTCCGGGGCGACGACGACCTGGTCTTCTTCAACCATCCGGAGCAGGACGGCATCGCGGTCGACGGCCTGACGATGACCGCGGACCTCGCCCGCATACCGGGGGAGATACAGACCGTCGCCCTCACGGCCAGCATCGATGTCGACCAGCCAGGCACGTCCTTCGAGGCGTCCTCCACCCCACGAGTGGAGATTGAGAGCGCTCACAACAGGCTGTCCTTCGCACCGCCGCCCCTGACGTCGGGTGAGACGGTCCTGGTCATCGCCGAGTTGTACCGGCGCGGCGACGGGTGGAAGGTCCGCGCGGTCGGGCAGGGGTACGCGAACGGGCTGGCCGGAGTCGCCGCCGACTTCGGGATCGTCGTCGGGGACGAACCCGCCCCGGAGCCCCCTGCCGCGCCGGTCACGCCGCAGACGCTTCCTTCGCCGGTTCCTCAGCCGACCCCCACGGCAGCACCGCTCGCGCCCCTGGCCCAGCCCGCCGTGTCCAAGGTGCCCCTCGGCAAGATCGAACTGACCAAGGCGGGAGCCGCGACGATCAGCCTCAACAAGGCGGATCCGGCGGTCCTCGTCACGGCGTCCCTCGAATGGGACGGCGGCACCCGCGGCAGCCGTGGCGCAGACCTCGACCTGTACGCGCTCTTCGTCCCCGCCTCCACGGTCAGGGACGATGTGCGGCGCGACGACCGGCGGCGTGAGGAGGACGAGGCCGAGGACGACCCGGCCGCCGGCTCGGTCTACTGGAACAACCGCGGCTTCCTCGACAAGCCCCCGTACATCGCACTCGACCAGGACGCGAAGAAGCCCGGGTGCGAGACGGTGCGCATCAAGCGCCCGGATCAGCAGGGATACCTGCTGATCTGTGCCTACAGCGCGGTCTCCAACGGCACCGGCAGTTTCAAGAGTTTCGGCGCCAGGGCTGTGGTCAGCGACGGAGCCGGCTCCACGGTCACCGTCCCGCTGTACTCCGAGAACGACAACGCCTACTGGGTGGCCATCGCCCTCGTCGACTTCACGGATCCCGCGGGCGTGAAGATCTCCCAGGTCGAGAAGTACAGCAAGCGCCACTCCGAGTCCCGCCCCATGCTCTACAGCGACGGGGAGTTCAAGATGGACCGCGGCCCCATAGAGTTCAAGGACTGATCCGCAGTCCGTCCACCGCCATGTGCCGTGCCGTACGTGCAGACGTCTTGACCAGCCGCACGGCGGCCCAGAAGATCGCGCCATGAGTGGTGGACGCAGCAGCACGGTAGACGGAATGGTCCGGCGCAGCGCACGGCGTACGCCGGACCGGACCGCCGTCCGGTACCGGGACCGGACCTGGACGTACGCCGAACTCGATGAGGCGGTTTCCCGCGCGGCGGGCGTGCTGCGCGAGTCGGGGCTCGTTCCGGGGGACCGAGTCGGAGCGTACGGGCACAACTCGGACGCCTATCTGATCGGTTTCCTCGCCTGCTCCCGGGCCGGGCTCGTACACGTCCCCATCAACCAGAACCTCACCGGCGACGACCTGGCGTACATCGTGCGCCAGTCTGGGAGCGCTCTCGTGCTCGCCGACCCCGATCTCGCCGGCCGGCTCCCCACCGGCGCACGCACCCTCGCCCTGCGCGACACGGACGAGTCGCTGCTCGCCCGGCTGGCGTCCACGGCACCGTACGACGGGCCGGAGCCGGCGGCCGAGGACCTCGTGCAGCTGCTCTACACCTCCGGTACCACTGCACTGCCGAAGGGCGCGATGATGACGCAACGCGCCCTCGTCCACGAGTACGTCAGCGCCATCCACGCGCTGGAACTCGACGGCGGCGACCGGCCCGTCCACTCGCTCCCGCTCTACCACTCGGCGCAGATGCACGTGTTCCTGCTCCCGTATCTGGCTGTGGGCGCCGAGAACACCATCCTGGACGCGCCCGATGCCGGCCAGATCTTCGACCTGGTCGAGGCGGGCCGCGCGGACAGCCTGTTCGCGCCGCCCACCGTGTGGATCGGACTGTCCAACCACCCCGACTTCGCCACGCGGGATCTGAGCGCTCTCAGAAAGGCCTACTACGGGGCGTCGATCATGCCCGTCCCCGTTCTGGAGCGGTTGCGCGGACGGCTGTCCCGGCTCGCCTTCTACAACTGCTTCGGGCAGAGCGAGATCGGACCGCTGGCCACCGTGCTCGGACCCGACGAGCACGACGGCCGCATGGACTCGTGCGGCCGCCCGGTGCTGTTCGTCGAGGCACGGGTCGTCGACGAGTCGGGCAAGGAGGTGCCGGACGGCACACCGGGCGAGGTCTGTTACCGCTCCCCGCAGTTGTGCGAGGGCTACTGGGACAAGCCGGAGGAGACCGCCGAAGCGTTCCGGGACGGCTGGTTCCACTCCGGCGACCTCGTCGTCCGGGACGCCGAGGGCTACTTCACCGTCGTCGACCGCGTGAAGGACGTCATCAACTCCGGTGGCGTCCTGGTCGCTTCCCGCCAGGTCGAGGACGCGTTGTACGAGCACCCCGCGGTCGCCGAGACCGCCGTGATCGGCCTCCCGGACGAGCGGTGGATCGAGGCGGTCACCGCGGTGGTCGTATCGCGCGGCGAGGTCACCGAGGCCGAACTCATCGCCCACGCACGCGAGAAGCTCGCCCACTTCAAAGCGCCCAAGCGCGTCCTGTTCGTGGACGAACTGCCGCGCAACGCCAGCGGGAAGATCCTCAAGAGGGAGCTGCGGGACCGCTTCAGTAAGTGACGGGTCGTGAAAGGGCGCGTGGCGAGAGCTCTCTCCGCGAGCCCCGCGCAACGAGCCGCCCGGCGCACCGCAGCCCTTTTTCGCCGGAGCCGGAACCGCTGCGCTCACGGCGTACTCGGCCGGTCTCTTACACCGAGCGCACTACGTTGACCGGATGGAGAACGCTCTCAGGACCGTCCAGGCGAACGGGATCACGCTGGCCTACCGTACGTGGGGACCCGACCAGGCCCCGGACGATGCCCCGCCTGTCGTGCTGCTCCACTGCCGTGGCGCCGACAGCACGGACTGGGACCGGATCGCCGGCCCGTTGTCCGCCGCCCGCCGCGTCTACGCCCTGGATCTGCGCGGGCACGGCCGCAGCGACTGGCCCGGCACATACACATACGAGTCGATGCGCGACGACGTGCTCGCCTTCCTCACCGCCCTCGGCATCGAACGCACCGATCTCGTCGGGCACTCCCTCGGCGGAGCCGCCGCGTACCTCCTTGCGCAGCAGCACCCCGAGTGCGTACGCCGCCTCGTACTGGAGGACGTGCCGGCCCCCTTCCCGCTGGACCCGCCACGCCCGCCGGCGGAACGCCCGGACGGCGACCTGGCCTTCGACTGGGCGATGGTGCTCCAGACCGATGAGCAGCGCAACACGCCCGATCCTGTGTGGTGGGAGCACATGGGGAGGATCACCATGCCCACGCTGCTCATCGGCGGCGGCGCGACGAGCCTCATCCCGCAGGACCACATCGCCGTCCTGGCGGACCTTCTCCTCGACGCCCGGCTGATCACGATCGACGCGGGCCACCTCGTACACGAGACCCGGCCGAAGGAGTTCCTGGTGGCCGTGGAGGCGTTCCTCGGCCTGTGAGGTAGGCGGACACCCGCCTCCTGAAAGCGCTCACTCGCCCTTCTGAGAGCGCTCCCTGCCTTCCTATAAGCGGTCACCTGACCTTTCTGAGAGCGCTCCCCGCCTTCCTGTAAGCGGTCACTCGCCTGCCTGCAACGGCAGCCCCGTGGCGCGGGCCCAGTCCTCGGGCCCGCCGACGAGGGCGGCGACGTCGTGCCGACCGGCGCGTTGCAGGATGCTCGCGGCGGTCATGGCGCGCAGGCCCCGCCCGCATGCGACCACCACACCGGCGGGCGCCTCGCGCGCCCGGGTCGGCAGCTCGCCGAGTTCGATGCTGACCGCGCCGGAGATGTGTCCGGCCACGTGCTCGGAGCGCTGCCGGATGTCGAGGACCGGACGGTCGGCGATCTCGTCGGCCGTCACCAGCTCGACGGTCTGCTGCTCTCCGCCGTCGGAGACCCAGGCGTCCATGCCGCCCGCGAGATGTCCGGCGAGTCGCTCGTATCCGATCTTGAGGGCCTGCCAGGTGAGGTCCGCGAGGTCCTGCCCGGGTGCGGTGACGAAGACCAGAGGGGCGTCCGGGGGCAGCAGCCAGCCGAGCCAGGTGGCGAACTGGTCGCGCAGCCGGATGGAGAGCGCTCCCGGGATGTGCCCCGCCGCGAAGTCCGCCACCGGGCGGACGTCCACGATCTGCGCGCCCTGGGCGGCCGCGGCCCGTACCCCGCCGGGCGTCAGACGGGCGAGCCCGGGCTGGGAGCGGAGGACCGCCGGTCCGCGCCGGTTGATCTCGGCGAGCCTGCCGAAGTACGCCGGGTAGGAACCGAGGCTCCCCAGCATCTGCCGTACGAAGGCGTCCTCGTCAGGGGCCGCGAGCAGCGGGTTGGAGCGGCGCTGGGCGCCGATGGTCGTGGTGCGCTCGATGCCGGGCGGGGCCGAGCAGAACGATCCCGCGCCGTGCGTGGGCCACACGGCGACCTCGTCCGGCAGCCTGGCGAGCCGCCTGAGCGAGCGGTACTGAGCGCGGGCGAGCTCCTCCGTGCGGTCGGCGCCGAGCAGATCGGTGCGGGCGGCGGAGCCGACGATCAGCGATCCGCCGGTGAACACGCCGAGCGCGCGGGCACCGTCCAGCAGCAGATAGGACAGGTGCTCGTCGGTGTGGCCGGGCGTGGCCAGCGTCCGCAGGGTCAGTCCGCTCATGTCGATCTCGTCGCCGTCGCGCAGGGCACGGTGAGGGTACGCGCGGTGCCCGTCGGCGGACGCGAGGACGGTCGCGCCCTCGTCATAGGCCAGCTGAAGGGACCCGGTCAGGAAGTCGGCGTGCAGGTGGGTGTCGGCCGCGAACGCGACTCGCACCTCGTGCCGCTCCGCCGCCCTCCGCAGGGCACGCAGGTCCCGGCTCGCGTCCACGGCCAGGGCCCGCCCGTCGCCGAGGTCGATGAGATAGGCGCTGTTGCCGAGACCGGTGTCGACCAGCGGAATCAGATGATCGTCGGTGAAGCCCATCGGGTCCTCCAGGTGCCACGGCTGTCCCGGCGCTCCAGCACCCTCTGAGGGCTCAGTACCCTCCGTGGCGGTCCCTACCACAGCGTAGGCATGGCGCATGAGGCGCGCCCTTGCGGCGTCGGGCGAGGGCCCGACGGCACGAAGATCTCCCCGATCGGACGGCCGAGCCCACGGGTCAGGTGCTCGCCTCCGTCTGCCGTACTCGCCCCCTGCCGACCCGTGTGCCCTACTCGCCCCCTGCCGACCCGTCTGCCCTGCTCGCCCCTGCCGACCCGTCCGCCGCCAGCGCCACCGCCCTCGCCCACCGATAGTCCGCCTTGCCGCTCGGCGAGCGCTGGATGTGGTCAGTGAGCACCAACTGGCGCGGGATCTTGTAGCCCGCGAGACGGGTGCGGCAGTGGGACTGGATGTCGTCCAGGGAGGGCCGCGCCGCGCCCTCGCGCAGCTCGACCACGGCCGCCACGTGATGGCCCCACGTCGCGTCCGGCACGCCGGCCACCAGTGCGTCGTACACGTCCGGATGGGCCTTGAGCGCTTCCTCGACTTCGTCCGGATAGACCTTCTCGCCGCCAGTGTTGATGCACTGCGAGCCCCGGCCGAGGACGGTGACGATGCCGTCGTCGTCGATCGTCGCCATGTCGCCGAGCAGCACCCACCGCTCGTCGCCCTTGCGGAAGAACGTCTCGGCGGTCTTCCGCGGGTCGTTGTAGTAGCCGAGGGGCACGTGGCCGCGCTGTGCGACGCGCCCCGTCTCGCCGGGCGCCACGGGCTCGTACGTCACGGGGTCCACCACCTGCGTACGGGCGTTGACGCGGATCCGGAAGCCCGTGTCCGGCCCCGCGTCGGCCGTCGCCGTGCCGTTGAAACCGGATTCGGACGACCCGAAGTTGTTCAGCAGCATCACGTTCGGGACGAGCGCGAGGAACTGCTCCCGCACCGTCTCCGACAGGACGGCGCCCGAGGACGACACGCTGAACAAGGAGGAGCAGTCGGTGCCCTTCAGCGGGCCGTTGAGAGCGTCGATCAGCGGCCGCAGCATCGCGTCGCCCACCAGCGCCATGCTGGTGACTTTCTCCTTCTCGACGGTACGCAGCACTTCCTCGGGCACGAACTTGCGGTGTACCACGACGCGCTGACCGAAGTTGAAGCCGATGAACGCGGTCAGCGTCGAGGTGCCGTGCATCAGCGGGGGAGTGGGGAAGAAGGTGATGCCCTCGCCGCCCGCCGCGACGCGTTCGGCCAGCTCCTCCGGCTTCTTCACGGGCTCGCCGGTCGGTGCGCCGCCGCCGAGACCGGAGAAGAACAGGTCCTCCTGGCGCCACATCACGCCCTTGGGCATACCGGTCGTGCCGCCGGTGTAGATGATGAAGAGGTCGTCGGCGGAGCGGGCTGGGAAACCGCGCTCGGGGGAGCCGGCCGCCTCGGCCTCCGCGAAGGGCACCGCCGGTACGTCGGGTGTGCCCTCCGGCGGGGCGCCGACGCGCAGCAGGTGCCGCAGCTTCTCGGTGTGCGGCAGCGCGGCCGCGACCCGCCCGGTGAACTCCGCGTCGAAGACGAGGGCCACCAGGTCCGCGTCCCGGTACAGGTAGACGAGCTCGTCCTCCACATACCGGTAGTTGACGTTCACCGGCACGATCCGCGCTTTGAGGCACGCGAGCACCGTCTGCAGGTACTCGATGCCGTTGTAGAGGTGGAGCCCGAGGTGCTCGCCCGGCCGGATGCCGCTGTCGATCAGATGGTGGGCGATGTGATTGGCGGCCGAGTCCAGTTCGGCGTAGGTGAGTCTGCGCTCCGCCCCCGTGCCAGGGTGGTCGATGTACACGAGCGCCTCGCGGTCGGGCACCACATCGACGACCGATTCGAACAGATCGGCAAGGTTGTACTCCACCGCTCCTCCTGACCCCGGCGTCAAAGGACCGTGACCGAGACCTTCCAACTGACCGTTCCAGCGACCGTTTCAGCTGACCGTTCCAACTGACCCGGCGGTCATCAGAGCAGAGGCACCCACAACTGGGAAGGCCCCTCGCACAAGAAATCTGACTGTCTGTCAGAAAACTATTGAACTGGACCGGCGCCTACTGCAACCTGTTCCAGTCTGAAGACGGGAGGACGCAATGGGTGGGACAGAACACCTCACCGTGCAGCGCGAAGGCGCCACACTGGTGCTCACGCTCAACAGGCCGGAGGCCAAGAACGCGCTCTCACTGCCGATGCTGGTCGGCCTGTACGACGGATGGGTCGAGGCCGACGAGGACGACACGGTCCGCTCCGTCGTACTCACCGGCGCCGGCGGCGCGTTCTGCGCGGGCATGGACCTGAAAGCACTCTCGGGCAAGGGGATGGAGGGCCAGCAGTACCGGGACCGGCTCAAGGCCGACCCGGATCTGCACTGGAAGGCGATGCTGCGCCACCACCGCCCGCGCAAACCGGTCATCGCCGCCATCGAGGGACACTGCGTCGCGGGCGGCACCGAGATCCTCCAGGGCACCGACATCCGGGTCGCGGGCGAGTCCGCGACCTTCGGGCTCTTCGAGGTCAAGCGCGGTCTCTTTCCCATCGGCGGCTCCACGGTACGTCTGCAGCGGCAGATCCCTCGTACGCACGCTCTCGAGATGCTGCTCACGGGGCGCCCGTACACCGCCGAGGAGGCCGCGCGCATCGGGCTGATCGGGCACGTCGTCCCCGACGGCACCGCGCTGGAGAGCGCTCTCGCCATCGCCGAGCAGATCAACGCCTGCGGCCCGCTCGCCGTCGAGGCGGTCAAGGCCTCCGTCTACGAGACCGCCGAGATGACCGAAGCGGACGGGCTGAAGTCCGAACTCGAACGCGGCTGGCCGATCTTCGACACCGCCGACGCCAAGGAAGGCGCCCGCGCCTTCGCCGAGAAACGCCCGCCCGTCTACCGGCGCGCCTGACCCAGGCCGACGCACCCCCGACCCTCCCACGAGGAGATCCCGTGCCCGAAGTCCTCAAGGCCCCCGTCGTCGTCGAGTTCCCGTTCACCCGCTCCCTCGGTCCCGTTCAGAGCGCTTTCCTCACCGGGCTGCGCGAACGCGTCGTGCTCGGCGTCAAGACCGCCGACGGCAGGACCCTGGTGCCTCCCGTCGAGTACGACCCCGTGACCGCCGAGGACATACGCGACCTCGTCGAGGTCGCCCCCACCGGCACCGTCACCACTTGGGCCTGGAACCACGAGCCCCGCCGAGGCCAGCCCCTCGAGGGGCCGTTCGCCTGGGTCCTCGTGAAACTCGACGGCGCTGACACCGCTCTCCTGCACGCTCTCGACGCACCAGGACCCGAAGCCGTGCACACGGGCATGCGCGTCCGCATCCGCTGGGCCGGCGAACGATCCGGCGCCATCACGGACATCGCCTGCTTCGAGCCGTACGACGGCGCGGCACCCGAACTCGCGGGCCACGCCGGGGACTTCGCCGAGCCGGTGACCGGCATCGTCGCGCCCGCCCGCCTCGACTACACCTATTCGCCGGGCCGCGCCCAGTCCCGCTACATCCAAGCCCTCGCGGAGCAGAAGACGGTCGGAGAGCGCTGTCCGTCCTGCCTCAAGGTGTACATACCGCCGCGGGGCGCATGCCCGACTTGCGGTGTCGCCACATCGGAACAGGTCGAGGTCGGTCCGCGAGGCACCGTCACCACCTACTGCATCGTCAACATCAAGGCGAAGAACCTCGACATCGAGGTGCCATACGTCTACGCGCACATCGCCCTCGACGGCGCCGATCTCGCCCTGCACGGACGCATCGCCGGCATCCCCTACGACCAGGTGCGGATGGGCCTGCGCGTGGAGCCGGTGTGGACCGAGGGCGGCCGCTACCCGGACCACTACCGGCCCACCGGCGAACCCGACGCGGACTACGAGACGTACAAGGAGCTGGTCTAGATGCCAGGCACATCACCGGCGCGCGAGATCGCCGTCGTCGCCTTCGGGCAGACGGACCACCTGCGCACCACCGACGAGCTCTCCGAGGTCGAGATGCTCATGCCGGTGCTGCACGAGGTCCTGGGCACCACCGGCCTCAGGACCAGCGACATCGGGTTCACCTGCTCCGGCTCCAGCGACTACCTGGCCGGACGCCCCTTCTCCTTCACCATGGCGCTCGACGGAGTCGGAGCCTGGCCACCCATCTCCGAGTCGCACGTAGAGATGGACGGCGCCTGGGCGCTGTACGAGGCATGGATCAAGCTGCTGACCGGCGAGGCCGACACGGCACTCGTGTACGCATACGGCAAGTCGTCGCCGGGGTCTGTGCGGGACGTGCTGACCCGGCAGCTCGATCCGTACTACGTGGCGCCGCTGTGGCCGGACTCGGTGGCGCTGGCCGCCCTGCAGGCGAGGGCACTGATCGATGCCGGGGACACGGATGAGAGCGCTCTCGCGGGCGTAGCCGCCCGTAGCCGCGCGGCCGCCACGGACAACCCGCACGCCCAGGTGCCCGGCGCGCGCCCCCAGGGCGAGTACGTCGTAAGTCCCCTGCGTACCGGGGACTGTCCCCCGTTGAGCGACGGAGCGGCGGCCGTGATCCTCGCCGCGGGCGACCGGGCCCGCGACCTGTGCGAGCGGCCCGCCTGGATCCGCGGGATCGACCACCGCATCGAGGCGCACAGCCTGGGCGTACGTGATCTCACGGACTCGCCGTCGACGCGGCTGGCCGCGGAACGGGCCGGGGCCTTCGAACGCCCGGTGGACACAGCGGAGTTGCACACGCCCTTCTCCTCCCAGGAGGTGGTGCTGCGCAAGGCGCTCAGGCTCGACGACACGGTCAACGTCAACCCGTCCGGTGGAGCGCTCTCAGCCAACCCCCTGATGGCCGCGGGTCTCATCCGGATCGGCGAGGCCGCCGCACGCATCCACCGCGGCGAATCGGACCGCGCACTCGGTCACGCAACGTCCGGACCGTGCCTGCAGCAGAACCTGGTCGCCGTACTGGAGGGAGACCCGCGATGAGCACAGGCAAGACAGGGAAGGAGCCCGTGGCCGTCGTCGGCATCGGCCAGACCAAACACGTCGCCGCGCGCCATGACGTGTCCATCGCGGGACTCGTCCGCGAGGCCGCCGGGCGCGCTCTCGAAGACGCCGAGCTGAGCTGGGCGGACATCGATGCCGTGGTGATCGGCAAGGCTCCCGACTTCTTCGAGGGCGTCATGATGCCCGAGCTGTATCTCGCCGACGCGCTGGGCGCCGTCGGGAAACCCATGCTCCGGGTGCACACGGCGGGCTCGGTCGGCGGCTCCACCGCGCTCGTGGCCGCCAATCTGATCGCGGCCCGCGTCCACGGCACGGTCCTGACCCTCGCCTTCGAAAAACAGTCCGAATCCAACGCCATGTGGGGCCTGTCCCTGCCGATCCCCTTCCAGCAGCCGCTGCTCGCCGGCGCCGGCGGCTTCTTCGCCCCGCACGTGCGCGCCTACATGCGACGCAGCGGCGCGCCCGACACGGTCGGCTCCCTCGTTGCGTACAAGGACCGGCGAAACGCGCTCAAGAACCCCTACGCACATCTCCACGAGCACGACATCACTCTGGAGAAGGTCCAGGCGTCCCCGATGCTGTGGGATCCGATCCGCTACTCGGAGACCTGCCCCTCGTCCGACGGCGCGTGCGCCATGATCCTCACCGACCGCTCGGGCGCCGCCCGTTCACCGCGCCCACCGGCCTGGATGCTGGGCGGGGCGATGCGCAGCGAACCGACGCTCTTCGTCGGCAAGCAGTTCGTTTCGCCCCAGGCCGGCACGGACTGCGCGGCGGACGTGTACCGGCAGGCGGGCATCGCCGATCCGCGGCGGGAGATCGACGCCGTCGAGATGTACGTGCCGTTCTCCTGGTACGAGCCGATGTGGCTGGAGAACCTCGGCTTCGCCGACGAGGGCGAGGGCTGGAAGCTCACCGAGTCCGGGGTCACGGAACTGGACGGCGATCTTCCGGTGAACATGTCAGGGGGAGTCCTGTCCACCAACCCCATCGGCGCCTCCGGCATGCTCCGGTTCGCCGAGGCCGCGCTCCAGGTGCGCGGACAGGCGGGGGAGCACCAGGTCGACGGCGCCCGCAGGGTCCTCGGACACGCCTACGGAGGCGGCTCCCAGTTCTTCTCCATGTGGCTGGTCGGAGCAGAGCCACCGACCGTCTGAGCGGACTGGAGGGCCGGACGCGGCCGCGTCCCCGCCGGTGGCCTGTCCGGCGTGCGAACCGCTCGCTAGTCTGGCCGCGGACGACGAACCGGGAGGAGCAGGGACGTGGCCGAGAGCACCATCACGCAGCATCCGCGTGCGGGCTGGGAGAAGCCGGAGCAGCTGGACCTGAGCGGCGCCGAGTGGCGCTCCAGCAGCCGAGGGATGGGGGACGTCGAGATCGCTTTCGTGGAGGGCTTCATCGCGATGCGCAACAGCGGCCGCCCGGAGAGCCCGTCCCTGATCTTCAGTCCGGCCGAGTGGGGGGCATTCGTGCTGGGGGCACGCGAAGGGGAGTTCGACCTCACCTGAGCGTCGATCGGTGAGCGCTGCTTCCCGGAGACAGGAGCTTGGAGCGGGTTGCCGGAATCGCCGGTTCCTTGAAAACGCTCTCGCCCGGGAGGCGCCGATCACGGCAGGGCGCCATGGGGCATCGATTCTTCCGGACGTGTGACCTTTGACCCTTTTCTCGGGTACTCGCCTGAGCGAGTCTGGCCCGAGGAACAGGTCGATCGTGGCACAGCGCCGGAGACGAGGAACCATGAGCACCCTGCCGGTCATCGCGGCAGTCGACGGATCGGAAGACAGCCTGCGAGCCCTGGAGTGGGGCCTTGCAGAAGCACGGCTGCGGGACGCGCCGCTACGGGTCGTGCACGTGCGGCAGTACACCGAGTGGACACAGCCCGGCGCCACGGTGGTGATGGCCCCACCCCCGGTTCCGGAGGGCGATCAGGTCGTGGACCAGGTCCGCGCCTCGCTCGCCGACCGTGACGCTCTTCCTCCTGTCGAGTACCTGACGCTGGACGGTGCGCCTTCCGTCATACTGCCGGAGCTCAGTTCCGACGCCCAGCTGATCGTCATGGGCTCGCGCGGCCGGGGCGGATTCGCCAGCCTGCTGCTCGGCTCGAACGGAATCGCCACCGCACGTGACGCCGTCTGCCCTGTCGTGGTGGTACCGCGCCCCGGACGCGAGGTGCACGGGAACGGCCCGGCCGAGCCCGGCCCGCGCGTCGTGGTCGCTGTCTCGGCGGAGTCGCCCGACCACGAGGCCCTGGCGTTCGCGTTCGCCGCGGCCGCCCGCCGCGGCGCCCGCCTCGAGGTGGTCTCCGCCTACCCCTGGCCCTTCTACGCATGGTCGGTGCCCACCGACTTCGCGGCGCTGGCCGTCGTCGACAAGGATGCGGTCGAAGCCGACACGAACCGCGTTCTGGACGGCATCCTCGCCACCCACCGCAAGGAACACCCGGACCTGCGCGTGGACGTGTCCGTGCTGGGCGGTGACGCGGCAGGCCATGTCGTCGCCGCGTCCCAGGGCGCGGACCTGGTGGTGGTGGGCCGCCACCGCAGGCGGCTGCTCCAGCCCGCCCGGATGCTCGGCTCGGTCACCCATGCGGTGCTGCTGCACGCGGTGAGCCCGGTGGCGGTGGTGCCGCCGGCAGCGGAGGACGAGGACTGAGGAACGACTGAGGGCTGCTCGACGGAGCGGGCGGCACGGCCGGGCGGCAGATCGCTGACTGACCGCCCGGCCGTGTACTCGCCCGCGCCGGGCGCTCAGCGCAGCACCACGCAGCCCGTTCTCTCGAGGTCCCGCAGCACATCGCGCGGGACCTGGACGTCGTTCCACCGCAGATCCAGCTTCTCCAGCGCGGGTAGCTCGGCGATCCAGCCCGGCAGCTCGCGCAGTCGGTTGCTGCGCAGATCGAGCCGCCGCAGCCAAGGCAGCCCACGCAGCGTTTCCGGCACGGCCGTGAACTCGTTCTCGCGCAGCTCCAGTTCCCGCAGCTGCTCAAGATGCCGTACGGAGTCGGGGAGGCCCGTGAGGCTGTTGCCGCGCAGCCACAGGTCGCGCAGCTGCGACAGGCGGCCGATGGAGGGCGGGAGCTTGGTCAGCCGGTTGTGCTGGGCGCGCAGCTCCACCAGACCGGTCATCGAGCCGAGCGACTCGGGCAGCTCGGTGAGAGCGTTCTCGCCGACGTTCAGATAACCCAGCCGGGTCAGGCGACCCAAGGACTCCGGGAGCGAGACGAGTTCGTTGTCGTGCAGATAAAGGAACCGGTCGAGTCCGACGAGGTCGCCCAGTGCGTCCGGCACATGGGTGAGCTGGTTGTGCCCCAGGTCCAGGGTGTGCAGCGCCTTGAGCATGCCGATGCGCGCAGGGATCTGGGTGAGAGCGTTGTCAGGCAGCAGCAGGACTGTGAGATCAGGATGGAGCCAGACCTTTTCGGGCACGGCGTTCAGCCCCGCCCGCCAGTAGCTGAGAACGTTCTCACCGGCCACGTCCTCGTGATCATTCGCGGTCACACCAATGGCTCCGTTCCGGCCGTTCATGGGTCATGTACACGAATAGCCCCACCCTCGCAGAGGCAGGTCACGCGACCACCGCCCACCACGGCGGAGCCTCGCTGATCGGATCGCCCCCGCCGCCGCAAAGCCGCCGCGGCCACGTACCATGGCCGCATGTCCTTCCTCCGCCGCCGCAGCGCCGCCACACCCGCGGGCCCGGACTTCGACGTCCTGGCCATGGACCCGGGCGACTGGCCGGGCAATCTCGGCGCGGGCCTGCTGCCCGCACCGGACGGCAGCTGCCAGGGAGTGTTCCTGCGTTACGACCTGTTCGGTGGTCGCGGCCCCGCGATGATCATCGGCAATCTGCCCGAGGGCTCGCCGGCCCGCGAGACCATCGAGGCGCAGATCCCGTTCGAGGTCGCGCAGCTGCTGCTGGCGCTGGAGAACGACGAAGAGGTCACCGTCCTCGACACCGAGGACATGCCGGTGATGCAGGGCGACAACCTCTTGATCGTCCGTCGCCTGAAGCTCTCCGAGAGCCGCATCTCCTGCGTGCAGTTCGACCGCAGCGACGGTGTGCTCGTGACCATCGCCGCCTGGGACCGGCCGATCACCGAGGATCTGTACGCGCTGCTCAAGCCCCTGCCGGCCGAGCTGTTCCAGCAGGGCTGACTTCCAGCTCCACCACAGCGCTGATCAGCGCTGATGAGAACTCGCACGGCGCTGCGTCCCCGGCCGGCGCGGATCGCTTCGTGATCTGCCCGAACCACCGGATGTACGAACGGGCCGGGTCCGCCCCAGGGCAGACCCGGCCCCATCTGTTGTGCGCAGCGGACAACAGCCCTACGACCCCGACGGCACCACATCCACGTCGGCCGCCCGCACGAACGCCACCCGGTGCCCGAACTGGATCTCGTAGTACTCGTCCGCGCCCCGCACGACCTTGTGCGCCGCCGTGTCGAAGGTCGTCGAGTAGTAGTACTCGCCAGGCACCTTGTCACCCACCACGTACCTCTGCCCGGCGAGCAGCTTGTACGGCAGCGGTGAGACCGCCTGAGCGGGCACGCCCGTCGGGTACGCCTCCTTCTCCGGGTACGCCCGCCCGTACACGGGAACGTCCACCGCACCGGCCTTCGGCGTCACCACCAGCCCCGCCGCGTTGACGGCGGTCGGCTGCTGCTTCGAGTTCCTGAACCAGGCCTTCTGCCCCAGGTACCAGATCGCCGTCCAGTCGCCCTCCCGGCCGGCGACGGCGTACTGCTGCCCGGTGGAGACACGCGACGCCATGTCGTTCACGTCGATCGTGGAGTCCTCACCGCCCGGCCGCAGGCCGATGTCCTTGATCAGCGGAGCGTCCTCGCTGGGCTGGGTGTGCAGCCGCACGGCACTGGACCCGTGCGCCGCGCAGGGCTCGCCCTTTGCGGTGCAGCCCGTGAACTCCGGCTGGTTCTCGGTGAATTCCGGCAGTACGGTCACGAGCCCGCCGTTCGCGCTCGCCGTGGCGTGGAACGGCTTCCCCATGAGCGTGAAGTAGTGCTGCCAGTCCCAGTACGGGCCCGGGTCGGTGTGCATCGACCGGATGTTGGACGTGGTCGGCCCGGGGACGGTGTCGTGCCCGAGGATGTGCTGCCGGTCCAGCGGGATGTCGTACTTCTTGGCCAGGTACTTCACCAGCCGCGCCGACGTGCGGTACATCGCCTCCGTGTACCAGGCGTCGGGATCGGCGAGGAAGCCCTCGTGCTCCAGGCCGATCGACTTGGCGTTGACGAACCAGTTGCCCGCGTGCCAGGCGACGTCCTTGGCCTTCACGTGCTGGGCGATGTGCCCATCAGTCGACCGCAGCGTGTAGTTCCACGACACATAGGTCGGGTCCTGCACCAGCTTCAGGGTGGTGGCCCAGCTGCCCTCGGTGTCGTGGATGACGATGTAGTCGATGCTCTGGGACGCGGGCCGGTCGGACAGGTCGTGGTTGCCGTAGTCGCCGTCGCCGAACTCCTCGTAGGGCGCCGGGATCCACTCGCACGCCACGGTCTCCGGACACTCCGTGTCGCCCTCGTCCGCCTTGCGCAGGCCCATCCGCTCGATCTGGGCCGCGTCCGTCCGCAGCCCGGGGGAGGGCGCGAGTTCGACGCGCTGGCCCTCGTCGTTGGTGCGCTGTTCGCCGTCCTGGATCACGGCGAACACGTCGTTGGCGTACGTCGCCGCGGTCGCGCTGTCGTCCGCGCCGGAGAAGCGGGCCACCGCCCCGTACCAATCGGTCGCGTCATCACTGAGCGGCTGGTCCAGCTGCTTCTGCGCGGCGGCGAGCAGCGCAGCGCCGCCCCGTACGTTAGCGGCCGCATCCGAGCGCAACTCCTCGGCGGAGAGCCCGGTGAGCTCGGCTGCCTTGGACAACGTCTTGAGACGCGCGGGGAGTTGGGAGTTCTCCGGGACAGCCTCCGCGGACGCCTCCGGGGCCCGGGCGGGACGTGAGGAGTCGCCGCGAGCGTCCTCGCCGCCCTCGCTGTGGTGCTGGGTGGCCTCGGCGAGCGCGGTGCGGGCGTCCGTGAGGTGCATGGGACCGTAGCCGCCGGCCACACTGGGAGACGCGCCGTGGGTGTCCCAGCGCGACTGCAGATACGAGACCCCGAGCAGCACGCTCTGCGGCACGTGGTACTCGGCGGCTGCCGCGGCGAAGGCGTTCTGCAGACCCGCATCGGAGGCCTGTTCGGCTGTGCCGGACGGTGCGGCACCCAGCAGGGGCAGTAACAGGGCCACTGACGCGACGGCTCCCGCCGTGCGACGCGCACCTCTGTGTGCGGCCAGGGTGCGGACAGGGGCGGATCCTCGCAATGCAGCCTCCCGGGACGGTCGAGCGTTCTGGTGCGTGCGGGGCCGGACGTGCGTCAGTGGTATCGGCTCTCCGACGATCCGTCAATCACGCCCCATCGCATGGGTTTTCCCAAGTCAGTGCCTGTCGGTGGGGTTTTCGCAGGGAGGGTGCCACGGCCAGCGGTGCGTCAGTGGAGTGGACCAATGAGCGGCGCAGACGGCGTCTGGCGGCCCGCCCGCACGGCGCGTCCGCAGGGCGCCTCGCGCAGCGATGAACGAAGCGAAGACGTCCACCTGTACGGGGGAGTCCACGTACCGCGAGGGCGCAAGGGGGAATCGTGCCGCCGGCGTGCCGGGCACAGTGCGCGCTCGCGGTGCCGCACACACACGGAGGTCCGCGGTACGCCCCAAGGGCGTACCGCGGACCTCCGTCCCCGTCAGCGAGTGCCGACCGCCGCACGCACGGCCCGGCGGGCCATCTGGCAGTCGTCGTGCAGCCGCCTGAGCAGCAGCCGCTGTTCCTCGCCGGACGGTACGGCACCCGGGTGGGCAGGACCCGGTGCCGCCGGGGTCGCATCGTGCATCGAACGCTGCACAGCCGTCTCGTACGTCCGGATCTCACGCGTCAGGATGAGCATCAGATTGATGAGGAACGCGTCGCGTGAGGCCGGACCGGCGGACTGCGCCAGCTGACTGATCTGCCGCCGCGCCACCGGTGCGTCGCCGAGCACCGTCCACAGGGTCGCCAGGTCGTAACCCGGCAGATACCAGCCCGCATGCTCCCAGTCGACGAGCACCGGACCCGGGGGCGACAGCAAGATGTTCGACAGCAGTGCATCACCGTGGCAGAACTGCCAGAGTCCCTGCCTGCCCGCCGACTTCGCGACCGCGTGCAGCAGCTTCTGCAGATCGCCCATGTCCCGATCGGTGAGCAGCCCCAGATCGTGATATCGCGAGATCTGCCGTCCGTAGTCGAGAGGCCTGCCGAACGTAGACTCGGGCGGCTGCCACTGATTCAGCCGGCAGATCGCACCGAGCGCCGCGCGGATGTCCGCGCGCGGGGGCGCCTCCAGGGGGTGGCGCTGCAATGCCGCAACCCGGCCTGGCATCCGCTCGAGCACCAGCGTGCAGTTGTCCGGATCCGCGGCGATCAGCCGGGGCACCCGTACCGGCGGCCGGTGCCGGACGAACGAGCGGTATGTCGCTATCTCATGGCGGATCCGCTCCACCCAGGCCGGCGCCTGGTCCACTAAACACTTGGCGACGGCGGTGCTGCGCCCCGTCGTACCGATGAGCAGCACGGAGCGTGCGCTGCGCCGCAGTACCTGCACGGGGCTGAACTCCGGGCAGATCCGGTGCACCGACGCGATGGCCGTGCGCAGCTGCGCGCCCTGAGGGCCGGACAAGTCGAGTCTCCCGCTGAGCGGTTGGGTGCCGAACCCCGGTGCGCGCCGCGTGCGGCCGGCACCGAGTGTCCCGGCCCCTGTGCGTGCGGGGTCGAGATACGGGCCGCTGCCCTGCGGGGAAGGCATCTCCCGCGTTCTCGGGGCAGGAGGGTAGCTGCGCAGCGGCCGAGGGGGTGCGGACACGGAGGACGATGCTGTGTACATGGGCGAAACAGATCCCTTCGTGTGCCTGCGAATAGCTGACGCCGCCCTTTCCCCGGCCGCCTCGGTGCACCCTGGGGAATGTCCCTGGGGCCGCCGGGTCGGGGTGGCGCACATCTACCTGACACCGGATGCCCAGTGGCAGACCATCTGGCGCACCCTGGCGAAGCGTGGCGAATAGTCGCCCAGCAACTGACAGCGGGCTACTGTCAACTCAGCCGAGAACCTGGGGGCTTGACGTGAGCGGACAACCCAACACCCGTCTTTCGGACCTGTTCGGCCTCGCCGGCTGGTCGAAGGGCGAGCTCGCGAGACTGGTGAACCGGCAGGCGGCGGCCATGGGCCACCCCCAGCTGGCCACCGACACCTCGCGGGTGCGGCGTTGGATCGACATGGGAGAGATCCCGCGCGATCCGGTGCCGAGGGTGCTGGCGGCGCTGTTCACGGAGCGACTCGGCCGTGTCGTGACCATCGAGGACCTCGGTCTGGTCAGGCACGGGCGCACGGGGAAACGGCGTGATGACGGGAGTGTGGAGCATCCCGACGGAGTGCCGTGGGCGCCCGAGCGGACCGCTCAGGTCCTCACCGAATTCACGGGAATGGACCTCATGCTCAACCGACGCGGCTTGGTGGGCGCGGGTGCCGCGCTCGCCGCAGGATCCGCACTCAGCAGCGCCATGCACGACTGGCTGCACACCGATCCGGCCCTCACGGCCGACTCTCCCGGCTTCAACGACCCCCTGTACGCCGAACCCGCTGGTTTCGACCGCTATGAGGCCGCCCCCATCGGGTCCCAGGAGATCGAGGAGCTGGAGCGCTCGGTCGAGGTGTTCCGAGCCTGGGACGCGGCCCGCGGCGGCGGGCTGCAGCGCAAGGCTGTGGTGGGCCAGCTCAACGAAGTGGGCGGCATGCTCGCCTACCGACACCCCGACCATCTGCAGCGCCGCCTGTGGGGCGTCGCCGCCAATCTCGCCGTCCTCGCGGGCTGGATGTCCCACGACGTCGGCCTCGAACCCACCGCCCAGAAGTACTTCGTCATCGCGGCCCACGCGGCCCGTGAGGGCGGTGACCGGCCGCGCGCCGGGGAGGCGCTCTCCCGCGCCGCCCGTCAGATGGTGCACCTCGGCCGGCCCGACGACGCCCTCGACCTGATGAAGCTCGCCAAGTCCGGCTCGGGCCAGGAGACCCTGCCGCGCACCAAGGCCATGCTGTACACCATCGAGGCCTGGGCTCAGGCGTCGATGGGACGCGGCCAGGCCATGCGGCGCACCCTCGGCCAGGCGGAGGAACTCTTCGTCTCCGACAAGGGCGACGTACCGCCGCCGAGCTGGATGCAGATGTTCGACGAGGCGGACCTGCACGGTATGCAGGCCCTCGCCTTCCGCACCCTCGCCGAACACGATCCGGCCGCGGCCGGCACGGCACAGCGCCACGCCAAGGAGGCCCTGGACCTTCGGGCGAACGGACGGCAGCGGTCGCAGATCTTCGACTTCATCTCGCTGGCGTCGGCCTGCTTCATCGCGGACGACCCTGAGCAGGCGGACCGGTACGCACGGCTGGCACTGGTGTCGATGGGGTCGAACTCCTCCCAGCGCACCTGGGACCGGCTGCGCGAGATGTACCGTCTCACGGCTCACTACGCCGGCTATCCGAAGATCGAGGACCTGCGCGAGGAGATCCAACTCGCCCTGCCCAAGGGCACTCTGAAACCCAAAGGCGGACGCAGGGCGCAGGCCTGACGGAGAGAGCCGAGCAGCAAGCCTCGGGACGGGACGCACGAAGTCCACGGAAACGGGATCGACCAAGTCCACGGCCAGTGCGGCCTTGGGTTCAGCCGGTCACGGGACTCAGGTAACCGGACTCAGGTTGCTGGACGCCCTCGGACTCCGCGCGCACGACTCTCTCAGTAGATCCTTGCGATCAGTACGCAGGCGTCGTCCTCGCGCTGGGTCTCGCCGAACTCCTCGACCACCGTCCGCACACAGTCCTGGGCGGTGCGGGCCTCGGCGAAGCGCGGTGCGAGTGCGAGCAGTCTGTGCTGGGCGGCGGCGCCGGTGTGCCGCGGGACCAGCCCGTCGGTGTGCAGCAGGAGCAGATCGCCGGGCTCGAGGGTCTCTTCGGCCTGCTCGTACGTCGCGCCGGAGGTGGCTCCCAACAGCACACCGGGCGGGGGCGCCAACACACATCCCGTTCCGCTGCGGAACAGCAGCGGGGCGGGATGGCCTGCTTGGGCCCATACGAGGGTGCGGGTCCCGGGCGTGTAGCGGCAGCAGACGGCGCTGGCGAGAGTGGGCTGGACGGAGGCATCCAGCAGCTGGTTGAGCAAACCCATCAGCTGGCCCGGCTCCGCTCCGGCTACCGCCATGCCGCGGAGGGCGCCCAGGAGCATTGCCATGCCGGAGGTGACGGTGACGCCCTGTCCGGTGAGATCGCCGACGCTTAACAGCGACTGGCCGTCGGACAGTTCCAGTGCGTCGAACCAGTCGCCGCCGATCAGTGCGCTCTCGGACGAGGGCAGATAGTGCGCGGCGAGGTCCAGGGTTTCGGGGCCGCCGTGCGGGAACCGCAGGGCGCCGCGCCACGGCGGCAGCACGGCTTCCTGCAGTTCGACCGCAAGCCGGTGCTCGGTCTGCGCGATGTGCCGCTGGCGTTGCAGCGAGTCACGGGTCTCGCTCACCGCCCGTTGGCTGCGGCGCAGCTCGCTGACGTCACGCAGGACCGCCCACATGGAGGCGGTGGTGCCGTCGGAGTCGAGCACTGGCTCGCCCATCATGTGCACGGTCCGCAGACCCCCGTCGGGGCGCACGATGCGGAACTCCCCGTCGATGGGCTTCCCGTCGATGAGGCAGTCCGTCACCATCGCGGTCAGTCCGGCCTGGTCGTCCTCGTGCACCAGCGCCGGGAGCTCGTCGAGCGTGAGCGGGGGAGCGGCGGGGTCGCGGCCGAGGATCTGGTACAACTCCCCGGACCAAGTCGCCTCGTCCGTCAGCAGATTCCACTCCGCGCTGCCCACCCGGCTCAGCAGCGATTCGTGACGGGGATCGCCGGGCGCGGTCCGGGGGGAGGGCGGTGCCGTCTCGGGGACCGCCGGCTCAGGGCCGTCCCGCAGCTGTGCGAGGTGCTCGTCCAGATCGTTGAGCTGATGCACCGCCAGGTCGCACAGCGCCCGCTGCCAGCGGCCTTCGGGGTCGCTGTCGTCCACCAGCCCCTCGCGCCGTACGGCGTCGACATCGCCGAGGAGCCTACGGGTCTGCGAGATCAACGCGTCGACCGGGCCGCGCTGGGGCGGCTGGGTGGCTGAGCGGTCCGCAGAGACATGGGACGGCATGACGTACTCCGATGCAGGACGGTACGACCAAACGCTGGAAGAAGGACCGGTTATGACTGTCGCACAGCCTGGTACCTCATGTAAGGGATTTGGCAACACACGATTCGGTGATGCTTCTGGCATATGTCAAAGTCCCTGGTTGACAGCCTTCTGCTGAACAGGCCTATGAGAAAAAGGAGTTGGGCGTCGGTCATGCAGCAGCAGTGACCCGGTGAGTGGGCGCCCTGGGACGCCGCGGGCGGTGCGGGGTGCAGGTGTCTGTCAGCCGCGTGCCGACTGCCTGTCCGCGAGCGCGATACAGCCGTCCCGCGACACGCTTGAGACCTTGCGTCTCCGTCCTCGCACCCCGGCAGGGAGTGTGCGTACAGTGCCCGCGCAAGAGTGGACGAGAGAAGATCCCTTCGCCCGCCCGCTTCCGAGCGTCAGACGAGGCCAGCAGCCGTGACCTTGAGCATTCGCAACCAGATCCCCGGCACCGTCGTCTCCATCACCTCCGGGGCGGCCATGGCCACCGTGAGGGTCGGCCTCGCCGGCGGCCGGCACATCACCGCCGCCATCACCCAGGAGGCGGTCGGTGAACTCGGTCTCGTCGAGGGCTCCTCGGTCCGCGCGCTCTTCAAGTCGACAGAGGTCGCGCTCGCGACGGGACCGGTCACAGGGATCAGCATCCGCAACCAGCTCCCGGGCACGGTGGCCGCCGTCCGTGTCGGTGGCGCCATGGCCTGCGTCAGAGTGAGCGTCGAGGGCGGTGAGCTCACCGCGGCCATCACCCGAGAGGCCGTCGACGAACTCGGCCTGACCAGCGGCTCCGCCGTCGTCGCGCTGATCAAGTCGACCGAGATCGCACTGGCTGCCGCCTGATCTCGAGGGTACGGGCCTTCTGGCCTCCTGGGTCAGTGACGAAGCCTCACCACTCACCGTCCGCGACAGGACTGCCGGGCGCGTCGCCCAGCGGCTTCACCTGGCCCGGCGAGGGCTCCTGCCAGGGTTCATGGTCGGCGCCCAGCCAGTCCCCGACCGGCTTGACCTCGCCGAGGGTGTCGGTGGGCGCAAGGTCCGCGCCGTCCTCGTCGTAGTAGTCGAACCAGGGCAGTCCAGCCCTCGTGTACGCGGCCCGGTCGACGGGCGACGGCGGTGGCTCCTCGCCGGTGACGCGCCGCCACTCGGGAGGCGTCATCAGGTGGACGAACACACGTGCGGCCGGCTCCTGCGCCCAGTCGCCGGCGGGCCGGTCGTCCCGGTAGACCTGCTGCCGCATGGTGCCGCCCGCCCCGAGCCCCATCGCGACCGCGGACCGCGGCGCGGCACCGGGAGCAGGCGGCATGGAACCCGGAGGCGCAGCCGGGGGAGGAGGGACGGCACCCGGCGTGGCCGGCCCCCCTGCAGCCATGGGCACAGGCGCGCCGTACCCTCCGGGGGCCATTGCCTCGAACCCACCGGGAGCCGCCCCCATCGCGTTCTGGAAGCCCGGCGGCCGCATGGCCGCGAGTTCGGCGAGCCTGCGCTGCTCCTCCCGCCATGCCGCCAGTGCGGGCTCCTTCAGGGGGAAGGACTGCAGCTGCACCCCACCCCATGTCTCCTCGCCGGTGACCTGTCCCTCCACCGTGGCGCCCAGGCCCAACGGCACTTCCACGAACTGGCGTACGGTGCCTTTCCCGGAGTTGATGCCGTCGAGCCACGGCTGGCGTGGGAGCACCACATAGTTCTGCGGATCCCGTGTCAGCCGGTCGCTCCACGGCTTGCCGGACACGGCGCACACCTTGCCCACCCCGACCTGCAGCGCGGCGGGCTCGACGGTGCCGGAGAAGCTGAGCCACATGGCCTCCCGCAGGTAGACCGGCAGCATCACTCCGCCGCGCCGACGCCACTGCGGAGGCACCGTGTCGGCGTAGTCCTCGACCCTGCGGATCGGGAAACTGCCCAGCCCCGGCGGCAGTGGATGCGTGCCTGTCTCCGGCAGCCGCAGCGTCCGCACGAACCGGACCTTCACGCCTCCCGGCAACAGAAGCCTGTCTCCGTCGATCCGCACGGTGGTGTCCGCCACGGTGAGCTCCCCTTCCCTACCGCTTCCCCGTACCGGTGCTTCGGCTCCGGTACCGCTTCCGCACGTACCACGATGGCCTGGCGCGGGCGGTTCCCGGTGGCCGCTGACGTGTCGGGGTGCCGGCCTGCGGTTCACAGCCCGCAGGGCTCCTGGGGCGGTGCGCATACCGGGCGGTCCATTGCCGGACGGCCGCGTGACACGATCCGTACGTCGGTGTCCTCCGCGCGGTCCGAGTGACGCACGACGCGTACCTGCAGGGAGCCGCAGGCGCAACGCGTCCACACCGTCTGTCCCTGGGCGGTCGCGTGCCGGGACAGCACCTCGTACGGCTGGGCGTCCGGCCACCCGCAGTGCGGGCAGTGGTTCGTCATGGCCTTTTCTCCTTCGTCGTATCGATTGATGCCTCGGATCGGCGGGTGCTTCGGATCCCCGCTACGACAAGCCTGGTCACTCCCTTCCTGTTCGTCCAGGTTGACTTTCTGGAGCGGACCTTGAAGCGTGGACTACATGATTGACTTGCGCCGTCTGCACGTGCTGCGCGCGGTCGACCACTACGGCACGGTCACCGCCGCCGCACAGGCCCTGCACTTCACACCGTCCGCCGCCTCCCAGCAGATACGCCAGCTCGCCCGCGAACTGGACGTCGTACTCCTCGAGCCGCAGGGCCGAGGAGTACGGCTCACGCCCGCCGCGCGCAGCCTGCTCGCGCACGCCGACGCCATCGAGGCACGCTGGGAGCAGGCCGAGCACGAACTGCGCGACGGTGACGACCAACCTGCCGGACTGCTGCGTCTGAGCGGGTTTGCTGTGGCCATCTCCAACCTGCTGGCTCCGCTCGCGGCCACGCTGAGTGCGCGTCATCCGCGGCTGACCGTACGCATCCAGGAGGCCGAGGTCCCCGAGAGCTTCAACCTGTTGTTCGAAGGGGAGGTCGATCTCGCGATCATCGAGGCCACACCCGAGAATCCACCGCGCAGCGACGGACGCTTCGACCAGCAACCGCTGATGGACGACCCGTTCGACCTCGTCGTCCCCGACAACCACCCCTTCGCCGCTCGCGACCGCGTCCGGCTCGCCGAATGCGTGGCAGAGGCCTGGGTCGTGCCGCTGCCCACCTGCCCGTGCTGGCCGCACGTCGTTGCCGCCTGCAGCGCCGCGGGGTTCACGCCGAACGTCGTCCACCGGGCCGAGGAGTGGAACGCCACCGCCCATATGGTCGCCCATGGCCTCGGCGTGGCCCTCGTCCCCCGCCTGGCCCTCATTCCGCCGCATCTGCCCGTCACCCGCGTGGCCTGCGCGAGCACGCCGCACCGGAAACTCCTCACGTGCACGCGCAACGGGGCGCGGCAGCGCCCTGCCGTCGCGGCTGCCCTGGAGGAGCTGCGCGCGCATGCGCCCACCGCCGTGGCCTGACAGAGCAAGAAAGGGACCTCAACCTCCATGGCGCACCAGTCGACCTCCCTGGACGACCTCGACCGCAAGATCCTTTCGGCTCTCGTAGCCAACGCCAGAACGAGTTTCGTGGAGATCGGCCACGACATCGGCCTGTCCCCGGCAGCCGTGAAGCGGCGTGTCGACCGGATGCGGGAGGCCGAGATCATCACGGGTTTCACCACCCTCGTCCGGCCCAGCGTGCTGGGCTGGCGCACGGAGGCATACGTCGAGGTGTACTGCGACAGCGCCGCGCCGCCGCGACGGCTGGCCGAGGTCGCCCGCACCTATCCCGAAGTCGTGGCGGCCATGACGGTCACCGGCGATGCCGACGCACTGCTGCACATCCGCGCGGCCGACATCGAGCACTTCGAGGAGGTGCTCGAGCGCATTCGGGCGGAATCCTTCGTCCAGCGCACCAACAGCGTCATCGTCCTCAGCCATCTGCTGCCGGGCAGCCCGGAGGCCGCCTCGACCGAACCGTCCGCCGACGTCTCCGCCGCGCTGACCGGCGGCGCATCGGCCGGGCCTGCCGACGGCCCCTCCGCCATGCCGTCCGACACAGCTTCACCCCGGCCATCCGGCTCAGCCCCGGCCGGACCGTCCTGATACTCCAGTCTCACTTCGCGTTCTTGTCGGGGGGTGTAGCGCCCCAGTTGGCGGGAAGCCTGGTGCTGCACGTATATCGCGTTGTCGGTCCAGGGGTACGGCCATAAGGTCACCGGTATGTCTTTGCGTCTTCGTATGCGTCAAGCACTGCCGGAAGCGATGCGCGCCCGTGACAAGGCCGCGGTGAGTGCGCTGCGCGCAACGCTTGCCGCGCTGGACAACGCTGAGGCGGTGCCCGTGGACGAAGCCGAGCTCCGCGGTGTGGCCCTTGAGCAGTCGCCGGTCGGTGCCGGCGCCACCGAAGCAGCGCGGCGTGAGCTGAGCGAGCGCAGTGTGGTTGATGTCGTGCGCGCCGAGGCCGCCGAACGGCTGGAGGTCGCAGCGCAGTTGACTGCGCCCGCGCATGCTGAGCGAGCCGCGCGGCTCCGCTCGGAGGCCGCCGTGCTGCTTCGGTTCCTCGATGGTCCCGGCACCGCATAGGACACGGCGCCGCATCGCCCCCGAACCGACGCAGGAACACGGCCCGGAATGGGTGCGGCCACCGCGTGATCATCGGGGGTTGTGTGGACTCCGGAAGATGCGTATCAATTCCGGCCGCACTCCCATCCGCGCGGATGTCCTCGCTGGCCGCCAGCCCGCCACTGCTCGGCAGCGCCACAGCGCCACAGCGCCGGCAATGGCGCAAAGGGGCTGCGTTACTACGACTTGGCCTGGGTGCACGCCGGCAGCGGCGGTCACCGCCACCTGCTGATCCGCCGCAACCGGACCACACGCGAACTCGCCTTCTACCTGTGCTGGTCGCCCCACCAAGGTGCCGTTGTCGGAGCTGGTGCGCGTCGCCGGCATCCGCGGGAGCGTAGAGGAGTGCTTGCAGGCCGCCAAGAGCCAGATCGGGCTCGACCACTACCAGGTCAGGCCCTGGACCTCATGGCATCGGCACATCGCGCTTGCCGTGCTCGCCCTGGCCTTCCTGGCCGCCGTCGCCGCCGACGCGGCCCCGGACCGGTCCGCCGATCCGCATCACCCCGCCCGCAGCCGCGATCCGATCACGTTGACCGTCCCTGAGATCCGTCACCTGCTCACCGCCGTCTTCCAGCCACCGGCAATCTCTGTGGCGCGGCTGCTGCACCGGTCCACCTGTCGCAGACGCCACCAGGCAACAGCCCGACGCAGCCACTACCGACGACGATCCATCGACGAATCCACTGGATAGATCACAAAACCGCACTGGAGTACTAACAGGGCCCCGGACCGACCACCCGGCGAAAAGAACCGCCGCTGAACCGCCGAGAACGCAAAACTCCTGCGCGAACACGCAATCGCCGCTGGTTGTGCGGTGTTTCCCGGTGTTTCTACCGTTTGTTGCAACCCCCGGATCACCCGGTGTCAGCACTTCGCGGAAAGGAAGCACTGGTGCCGCTCACCCGTCCCGCGCCCGCGCGTCCCATACCCACGCGTCCCGCGCGCACGCGCCGCTATCTTTTGTGCCAGCCCAGGTATTTCGCCGTCGAGTACGCCATCAACCCCTGGATGCAGGACGTCACTGACGTCGATCCGGCGAAGGCCCTGACGCAGTGGCAGTGCCTGGTCGACACCTATCGAGGGCTCGGTCACATCGTCGAGACGATCGACCCGGTGCCGGGCCTGCCCGACATGGTGTTCGCCGCCAACGGCGCCCTCGTCGTCGGCGGCCGCGTCCTCGGGTCGCGGTTCCACGCAGTGCAGCGACAGCCGGAGGCCGCCGCGTACCAGGCGTGGTTCAAGGCGGCCGGATTCGACGTCCGCGAACCGGAAGCGGTCTGCGAGGGGGAGGGCGACCTCGTTCCGGTCGGCCCGTTTCTGCTGGCGGGGACCGGCTTCCGTACGACACCCGCGGCACACCAGCAGGCCCAGGAGTACTTCGGCACGCCGACGGTGACGCTGCGGCTGACCGACCCGTACTTCTACCACCTCGACACCGCACTGTTCGCCCTCGACGACGACAACATCGCCTACTATCCGGACGCGTTCACGCCCGGCAGCCGGGACGTGCTGCGCCGGCTGTTCCCGGACGCGGTCACCGCCACCCGCGACGATGCCATGGCCTTCGGGCTGAACTCCGTGTCCGACGGCAGGCATGTCGTCATCGCGCCCCGGGCCACCGGCCTCATCGCCCAGCTCGCCGACCGCGGATACATCCCCGTCCCCGTCGACCTGTCCGAACTGCACAAGGCAGGCGGAGGGGCCAAGTGCTGTACCCAGGAGGTACGTTCCGTATGACCGCGACCACTCACACCACCGGCGCGCCGCTGTCCACCGCCCCCCGCTCGTCGGCCGAACTCATCCGGGCCGAGGACGCGACCGTCGCGCACAACTACCATCCGCTGCCCGTCGTGGTCGCGCGCGCCGAGGGCACGTGGGTCGAGGACGTGGAAGGGCGCCGCTATCTCGACATGCTCGCCGGCTACTCGGCCCTCAACTTCGGTCACCGCCATCCGGCACTCATCGCGGCGGCACGCGACCAGCTGGAGCAGGTCACGCTGACATCGCGCGCGTTCCACAACGACCGGCTCGCCGGCTTCGCGGAAGCGCTCGCAGACCTCACCGGCCTCGACATGACGCTGCCCATGAACACCGGCGCCGAGGCTGTTGAGAGCGCTCTCAAGATCGCCCGGAAGTGGGCGTACGAGGTGAAGGGCGTGGCCCCCGACCAGGCCACCATCGTCGTCGCGGCGGGCAACTTCCACGGCCGGACCACCACCATCGTCAGCTTCTCCGACGATCCCGTCGCGCGAACCGGCTTCGGACCCTTCACACCCGGCTTCCGCACGGTGCCGTACGACGATCTCGCCGCCGTCGAAGCGGCGATCGACGACACCACGGCGGCCGTGCTCATCGAGCCGATCCAGGGCGAGGCCGGCGTCCTCATCGCGACCGACGGCTATCTCGCCGGCGTACGCGAACTGACCCAGCGCAAAGGCGTGCTGTTCATCGCCGACGAGATCCAGTCCGGTCTCGGGCGCACCGGCACCACCCTGGCCGTGGCGCACGAAGACGTACTGCCCGACCTGCTGCTTCTCGGCAAGGCCCTGGGTGGCGGCATCGTGCCTGTGTCCGCGGTCGTGGGCCGCCGCGCCGTCATGGGCGTGCTGCGCCCCGGCGAGCACGGCTCCACCTTCGGCGGCAACCCGCTGGCCGCGGCAGTCGGCTCGGCGGTCATCGACCTGCTGCGCACCGGCGAGTTCCAGGAGCGTGCCCGGACACTCGGCGCGGTCCTGGCGGAGGGCCTGGCGGGTCTCGTCGGCCGGGGTGTGCTGCGCTACCGGGCGCGCGGCCTGTGGGCGGGCGTCGACGTGGACCCGGCCATCGGTACCGGACGCGAGATCAGTGAACGCCTTCTCACCGAGGGCATCCTGGTCAAGGACACCCACGGCTCGACGATCCGTATCGCACCGCCGCTGACCATCACCCGGGAGGAACTGAACTCGGCCGTCGGCGCGTTGGGGAAGGTGCTCGGCGGCTGAGCGTCCTCTGCGGTGCGCCTCCTGTCACGAACGGGTGCGACAGGAGGCCGCGGGAGGCCGCCCTTGTCGCCGTCCCGCGAGACGGTTCCGACGACTCGATCGTCCTCCGCGACGCCGTCATCCACCGCAACTTGAAGATCTCTCCCAGGTGAACCTGGAGATTCTCCCCTAGATCACTCCGGGGAGTTGGACGGCTCTCAGGTCCGCCTTACGACTGCGCTTCCCGCAACCGGGGCGAATGCGAGATCCGCCCAGAAGCTCAGCAACTTGGTTGTCGTTGCCGCGCGTTGAGCTCTCTAGCAAGAAGCGGCGACGCTCCGCGTCGCCTTGTCAAGGGATGCGCTAGACGCCCTTGGCGAACGAAGGAGCACTGCGCAAGATCCAAGGTAGACGAGGCGGCATCTTGACAGGTCGATGAACCGTTCGGCCGTGAAGTGCGCGCACATCCTGTCGATGATGTCGGCCGGGTAGTCACGACTGTTCACCTCGCGCAGGCAGCGGCGGACGATCTCGGCGAGTCGCGGGGCATCGCCGGAGCGGAACGGGCGGACTGTGATCGCCACGGCACCTCCTTATGCAGCTCGGCCTGCTCGGGCGGCCCGCTCGGCCTATTCGGTCTGCTGGGCCCGCTCACCTCGCCCAGCCAGGCACTGACACCGGCCAGGATGCCCCAGACTGGCATGCAAGCGTCAGACCGTGGTTGGTGAGAGCGGTTGCACCGCCGCGTTCTCGCGTCCGGAGCCCGCTCCGTCACACCGGCGTCGGCGTGCCGTCCGGCGCCTCGTCCTCGTCCGGGGAGTGCGGGACGGTGCCTGGCTGGCGCGGCAGGACGTTGGTGACGTAGTCCTCGACGGCCGCGTCGAGCCCGATGTCGTGCTGGGCGCGCTCCGACAGGTACCAGCGGTGCTCGAGCAGTTCGTGGTACAGCTCGGCCGGGTCCATGGAAGCGCGGAGGTCCTGCGGGACGACGCGCACAGTGGGACGGAAGACGTCGCGGACCCAGCGGTGGGCGAGCACCTCGGGACGGGCGCCGAGCGCATCGCCGGGGGCGTAGTCGTCCTGCGTGGCCATCCAGCTCTCCAAATCGTTGAGGAGCCGGCGGGCTTGGTTCTCCTCGGCGTCGAGACCGGTCAGGCGCAGCAGTTGGCGTTGGTGGTGGCCTGCGTCGACGACCTTGGGGACGAAGGTGACGGTGTCGCCGTTCGAGGAGTGCTCGATCTGCATCTCGGCGACGTCGAAGCCGAGATCGTTCAGGCGGCGGATACGGCGCTCCATGTAGTGGTGCTTGCCCGCCGGATAGACGGATGTACGCGTCAGCTCGTCCCAGAGAGCGTTGTAGCGCTCGCATATCTCGTGCCCGAAAGAGATCGGGTCCACGGAGGGGTGGAGGGCACCGGCCGCCTCCAGGTCCAGCATCTCGCCGCTGATGTTCACGCGAGCGAGGTCGATGTCGTACTCGCGCTGTCCCCGGCTGAGGCTCGGGTGCAGATCGCCGGTCTCCGCGTCGACCAGGTACGCGGCGTAGGCGCCGGCGTCACGCCTGAAGAGCGTGTTGGACAGCGAACAGTCGCCCCAGGCGAAACCCGCCAGATGCAGCCGGACGAGGAGCACGGCGAGCGCGTCCATGAGCCGGTGCACTGTGGTCGGCCGCATCGTCGTCTCGAACATCGAGCGGTAGGGCATCGAGCCGCCCAGATGGCGGGTGATCAGCACGGGCTCGAGCGGCTCGCCGTCCTCGTCGGTCCGGCCCGTGACCACCGCCAGGGGATCCACGGAGGGGATGCCCAGCCGGTCGAGGGTGCGCAGCAGCTCGTACTCGCGCACGGCGGGCCGCTCGGCGAGCTCCTTGACTGCCACCACCTCGGCCCCCGCGCGCGCGTAGCGCACGACATGCCGCGAGATGCCGCGCGGGAGCGGTACCAGGTATTCCTCCGGCCACTCCTCGAGCGGCACATGCCACGGCAGCTCGAGGAGGAGCGCCGGGTGTTCGGGATTCGTGGCGCTGATCTGCAAAGCCATCCATGCCTCGCGTGGCTGCTCGGGGGCAGAGGCCACTAGTGTGGCTCGGTGGCCTGCCGAGGGTGCGACGGGGGTCCCGGTACGCCGCCGGTATGCCATACGGGCAGGTGGCGGGCCGTGGCCGCTCCGGCAGGCCAATGCGGCCCGGGACGCTCCACAATGGTCGTAGACGGCGCCATGGTCAGCCCGACGCTCCGGAGGAGGTGCGCATGGAGACCGACGCAGCATGGGGAGACGACGTCTATCAGCCCGACGGGTCCGAGGTGCAGGACGACGAAGGCCTGCTCGACGCCGAGGACACGTTGATCGACGAGGGCGTGCGTGACCCCTTCGACGAGGGCTACTCGCCGCCCGAACGCCCGCGGGCCGTCGAGAGCACCGGCGTCACCGCCGCGGAGCAGCAACACGGCGAATCGCTCGACGAACGCCTGGCCAAGGAGTTGCCGGACGTCGCCCCGCTGGAGGGCGACGACATCGGGGACACCTGGGACACCGACGGCGAGGTGCTCGACAACGAAGTCGGCGGGGCACGAGCCGGGCGCCTCGTGGCGCCCGACGAAGGGGTCCGCGAGGACTACGAGAGCCACCTGATTGCGTACGACGTGGGTATCGACGGGGCTGCCGCGTCGGCAGAGGAAGCCGCCGTACATGTCGTCGAGGAGACCGTCGAGACGGAGTGAGCGGATCCGTGTGGCATGCGCGTGCCTGGGCGCCGCCCGAGGCCGTATGCCACGAGCGCGCCGCCGCCAGCCCATGTCCCACGCCCGCGTGGGCGCCGCCGAGCGCGTTTGGCAGGCAGGCAGGCGGGCCTGGCACGGCACCGAAACACCTGCGTCCGACGCCCGCGTAGCCGCACACATGCGTGCCCACGCGCGCGTGGGCATCCGTGCCCGCCCCGCGCTCAGTCCGCCCCGTATGACGGCCGTCCGGCGGCGGAGCCCGGCTCCAGGGCCGGGGCGTTCACCCCGAGGTGGGAGCGGCACATCGGTTGCGGCGCCCCGCGCAGGCACCTGCGGCCGTGCGGCCTGACGAAGAGCACCGCCACGGCCGAGCTGAGCACGAACAGCAGCGCACAGCCCACAGCGGCGCGGTGGAACGACGTGTTCACGGCCTGGGCGTCCTGGTAGGCGTCGCCCGACAGGCCGACCGCGAGCGGCAGCCCGGCGACGACGAGGAGCTGTGCGATACGCGCCGCGGTGTTGTTCACCCCGCTGGCCAGCCCGGCCCGGTCGGCCTCCACGGACGCCAGCACGGTGGCCGTCAGCGGCGCCACGAAGATGCTCATGCCGAGGCCCAGAGCCACGACGGCTGGGAGCACGTCCGTGGCGTACGGGGATCCGGGCCGCACCCGCAGCATCAGCAGAACCCCGGCCGCGGCGATCAGCGGCCCCACCGTCAGCGGCAGCGCGGGTCCCACCCGCCGGGCGAGATCGCCGGCCCGCGCGGACAGCAGCAGCATCAGCACCGTCACTGGAAGCGTCGCGACGCCGGCCTGCAGCGCGTCGTACCCCAGTGCCGTCTGCAGCTGCACGGGCAGGAAGAACAGGATGCCGCCGATGCCCGCGTAGAGCCCCAAGGTCATCGCGTTGGTGGCGCTGAACAGCCGGGACCGGAACAGCGAGAGCGGCAGCATGGGGTTGGGCCGCCTGCGCTCCACGACGATGAAGGCGACGCCCGCCCCGAGGCCGAGCAGCGCGGGCAGGACGATGCCGGCGGGGGACGGGTTTCCCGAGGCGCCGATGAGCGCGTAGCTGACCCCCGCGAGGAACAGCGCGCCGAGACAGGCGCCCAGGACGTCGAAGGGCTTCGCCGCGGCCTCGGTGTCCCGGCTCTCCGGTACGTGGCGCAGGGCGACGGCCAGTACCAGCGCGGCCAGCGGAACGTTGATCAGGAAGATCCACCGCCAGCCGGGGCCGTCGATCAGCCAGCCGCCCAGGAACGGCCCGAGCGCCCCGGCGACACCCGTGAGGCCCGACCACGCGCCGACGGCGCGCGACTGGTCGTCGGGGTGGAAGACGGAGCGCACCAGAGCGAGCGATCCCGGTGTCAGCAGGGCACCGCCCACTCCCTGCAACGCACGCGCGGCGATGAGCGTGCCCTCGTCGGGTGCCAGCCCGCACAGCGCGGACGCTACCGCGAACCACGCGACGCCGAGCACGAGCGTGCGCCGGCGGCCCATACGGTCGCCCATGGCACCGCCCCACAGCAGCAGCGCCGACAGCGTGAGCATGTACGCGTTCACGACCCACTGCAGTGCCGACAGCGACGCGTCGAGGTCCCGGCCCATCCTCGGGAGAGCGACGTTGACGACGGTGCCGTCCAGCATCGCCATTCCGGAGGCCAGCACCACGCAGCCCAGCACCCAGCGCCCGCGTGCCGAGGACAGCCTGACGCCGCCGGCGCCGTCGGGCTCCGCGGCGCTCATGACCTGCCTGCTGGGCGCCTGTGGCACGCGAGGGGCTCCATCGGCGTCACTGTCCTGTCCGGGTACCGGCGCCCCTCGGGCGGGACGCGTTGCGGTCACTCACCACTCAGGCTATGGCCAGCTATTTTTTCGGGCACATAGAAGCGAGTGGTCCCGCGTACCGCCGCTGCCACCGCATCGGCCGGCGCTCCTGACGCCTCGTAGGCGGTGCCCCACGCCTCGCTGCTGCGCGCCATGAACTCCCGCGCCTCGTCCGAGACCTGCCATACCGACGGATCGCCGACGGACCTGCCGCTCAGATGCAGGCCGAGGCCCAGCAGGGTCATATCAGAGCGCCGAGGGGGACAGGATCCCACCGCTCGCGTTGCCCTCCGGCCGATAGTGGCCGCCGAGCCGCAGATCACCGCTGACCGGCAGAAACCAGCGGCTGATCCGCCGGGGATCGGTACAGGCGTCCCACGCGTCCTCGATCGCGGCGTCGTAGGTGCGCCGCACCAGCACGGTCCGTGCGTGGCCCTCCGGGACTGTCCGGCTGTCCACCTCACGGTGCATCTCACTGATCTGGTCGACGATGTCGCTCGTAGGTGACCACGCTTGTCGCTGTTGATCATCGTTCGCCGGCCCCGGGCCGGTTCGGTGCCGAGCGCGTCCAGCCGCTGCTCCCGGCGGCTCACAGCACCTGAAGCTGCTGAATACATGCTGGTGGATCACGCGGGTGGCCGCTGCTCGCCTTCCCTGCACTCTTCCCCGCATCCCCAGTTCGACAAATGGGCCACTCGATGGAGTGAGGCCCCTTGGCCATAACTCCGTTGGCTCTTGGGCGTTTTCTCCGGTGCGAGCGAGTGCTCGCGACGATGTCTGGAAGGCAGGGAAACCGATGAAACGGGTTGCCCGTAATGGACTGATCGCCGTAGCTGTTGCCGGAGGCGCCATGGCCTCGGTGGGGGCGGCATACGCCGACGCCGGGGCGAGCGGCAGCACGACGGGCTCACCGGGTGTGATCTCAGGCAACACGGTCCAGATCCCCGTGCACGTGCCGCTCAATGTGTGCGGCAACACGGTCAACGTCGTGGGGGTGCTGAACCCTGCCGCGGACAACACCTGCACGAACGGGGCGGGTCAGAGCGGTGGCGGCGCCATCGCACAGGGCCAGGCGCAGGATTCGCCGGGGGTGGTGTCCGGAAACGTGGTGCAGGTGCCGATCGACGTGCCGGTCAACGCCACCGGTAACTCGGTGAACGTCGTCGGGATCGGCAACGCCGCCACCGGCAACGAGTCCTCTAACGGCTCCGACAGCGGCTCCGACAGCGTCTCGGAGCCGGTGGCCGAGCCCGCGAATCCGCCGGTGACGTGCGGGGACGGATCTTCGGTGTCGTGCGGCAACGATCAGCCGCAGTCGCCGACGCCGGTCTCGGTGCCGGACGAGGACGGCACGCCGGAGACGGTTGCGTCGCCTGACGGCGGCGACGAGTCGCAGCTGGTCTCGGCGGGGCACCCGCTGGGAAACTCGGCCGGGACCCTCGCACAGACCGGCGCGAACCCGCTGATCCTGGCGTTCCCGGCCGGTCTGGCTCTGCTCGGCGGAACCATTCTGTACCGGCGCTTCAGGCCCGCGAGCCTGGCGTAACCCCGTAGCACCCGACGGCACAGCGCCGTACGGGTCGGGCCCCACCGGTCGCCGCATGGCGGTGGGGCCCGCGCTTTTTACTTCCGGCGGGACCGGTGGGTCGCGTGTTCGGCGCGCGGGGCGCCGGGTGACTGGCTAGCGTGGCAGAGGAGCCGCCGAACGGGCGAAGGGGAGCCGCCGTCGCGCAGGACCGAACAGCCGAGGACCGATCCCCGACCAGGAGAGTGCAGAGTCATGGCCGTAGAACCTGAGGGCACACCGTGCTGGGCCGATGCGATGTTCAGCGATCTCGAGGGAGCGAAGAGCTTCTACGGTGACGTGCTGGGCTGGACGTTCGGCGAGTCGTCGTCGGAGTACGGCAACTACACGCAGGCGTACTCGAACGGCAAGGCGGTGGCCGCCGTCGTGCCTCCGATGCCCGGCCAGGAAGGCCAGTCGGCCTGGTGCCTGTATCTGGCGTCACCGGATGTCGCCGCCACCGCCGAGAAGATCCGCGAAGCCGGCGGTCAGGTGCTGATGGAGCCGATGCAGGTGGGGGAGTTCGGTTCGATGCTCCTGGCCCGCGACCCCAGCGGCGTGGCCTTCGGGGTGTGGCAGGCGGGAACCCACGAGGGCTTCGAGGCCAAGGGCGAACCGGGCACGTACTGCTGGGCCGAGGTCTTCACCCGGGAGCCCGACAAGTCGGACGCCTTCTTCCCCGCCGTCTTCCCGTACAGCGTGATGCGCCTGGAGGACGACGCGGTCGACTTCAAGCTCTTCAACGTGGGTGACGAGACGGTCCTGGGACGGATGAAGATGACGGAGGAGTTCCCTCCCGAAGTGCCTCCGTACATCAACGTCTACTTCAGCGTCGACGACTGCGACGCGGCCGTGGCGAAGGCCACCGAGCGTGGCGGAGTGCTCAGGTTCGGGCCGATGGACAGCCCGTTCGGCCGCTTCGCGGCGCTCAGCGACCCGCAGGGGGCGTCGTTCTCCGTGATCGACATGGGCACGGCCAAGGGTGATATGCCCAAGATGTCAGACGCGTCGTCCTGAGTAGCCCCTATCTTCGAATCCCGGACCGGGCAGGACCGGGCACCGCGGACCGTGCGGACTGCTCCGCATGGCGCGCGCCGGTCCTGTGTTCCGTGATCTGCGGTCCGTGAGAGCGCTCTCACCAGGCCCGGGCCGGACGACGTGCGGCCCAGGCCCACGACGTACGATGCCGGTCATGGAACAGCGAGTACTGGGCAGGACGGGCCGGAACGTTTCCGTGGTCGGGCTGGGCACTTGGCAGCTTGGCGCCGACTGGGGCGACGTACGGGAAGAGGACGCGCTGGCCGTCCTCGACGCGGCCGTCGACGCGGGCGTCACGTTCTTCGACACGGCAGACGTGTACGGCGACGGCCGCAGCGAGCAGCTGATCGGACGCTATCTGCGGGAGCGGCCGGACGCCGGGGTGTTCGTCGCGACGAAGATGGGCCGCCGCGTCGAGCAGATCCCCGAGAACTACGTGCTCGACAACTTCCGCGCCTGGAACGACCGTTCGCGCAAGAACCTCGGCGTCGACACCCTCGATCTCGTACAGCTGCACTGCCCGCCCACGGCGGTGTACTCGTCCGACGCGGTCTTCGACGCGCTCGACACCCTCGTCGCCGAAGAGCGCATCGCCGCGTACGGCGTGAGCGTCGAGACGTGCGCCGAAGCGCTGACCGCGATCGCCCGGCCGGGCACGGCCAGCGTCCAGATCATCCTGAACCCGTTCCGGCTCAAGCCGCTCGAGGAGGTCCTGCTGGCCGCCGCCGAGGCCGGAGTGGGCATCATCGCGCGCGTGCCCCTCGCGTCCGGACTGCTGTCCGGCAAGTACACGAAGGACACCGTGTTCGCGCCCGACGACCACCGGACGTACAACCGGCACGGCGAGTCCTTCGACCAGGGCGAGACGTTCTCCGGAGTCGAGTACGAGAGCGGTCTCGAGGCGGCCGCCGAGTTCTCAGCGCTTGCCCCCGAGGGCGCCACGCCGGCGCAGACGGCTCTGCGGTGGATCATCCAGCAGGCTGGTGTGACCAGCGTGATCCCGGGTGCCCGCTCGGTGGCCCAGGCCCGCGCCAACGCGGAGGCCGCGCAGCTGCCCCCGCTCCCCGAGGCCACGCTGACGGCGGTGCGGGAGCTGTACGACACGCGGATCCGGCCTCAGGTGCACCACCGCTGGTAGGCGGTAGGCCTCCGGTGGCTCTGAGGGCCGGCCGGAGGCCGCTCCTGGCAGAGGGGAAGTCCGGGAAGAGGGCCGACTCCGGGAGAGCGCGGCACGGCCGATGGCCGTGCCGCGACCGTCGGCCCCGGGTCCGGACCAGCGGCCAGGCTCCCCAACTCCCGTAGTTCTCGGATGCGTTCGCGCGGATGCGCCTGCCGCGCCGCGCGATGCCCTACTCGTCGCGGAGTCCCTGACCGGCCAGATGCGCCCAGCCGCCTCCGCATGCTGCCCGGCTGACCGGCCATATGCGCACACCCGCCCCGCACGGTGCCTGACTGTGCGGAACCTGCCCGGGTGCGACCACCGTGGGGCAACCCCATAGGATGCGTCATGTACTCGACGGGTTCGTCGGGTCTGCCTCATGTCGAGGTCGGCTGGACCCCAGCGACGCCCCACACGGCGCTGAGGGGAGCCGGCCATGCGCCCCTCGCCCCTAGCGGACCTCGGACCGACCTCCGCGGACGTGGGCCCCGCGGCCCGGCCGTCCTGCGGCGGTGCCGTAAGCCGCCCCGCGGGAGGTCCGCACCGGACGGTGTGCTCGCCCTGCTGCGGGCCGCATACAAGGACAGACCCCGTCCCTGGCCCCCCTCCGCGCACGTAGTACAGCGTACGCAGCACGAAGAAAGGTGAACGACATGGCCCTGGCACTGTTCCGACGAAGGCGCCCTCTGGGCGGATCTCGCGGCGGAGCGGGGCTTGTGCTTCCCCTCCCGGCCGGAGCGGGCGGCTTCAGCCGAACGGTGGTGGACCCGCTGGGCCAGTCGCTGGGCGGCGCCGACGTCACGGTGACCTCGACGGAATCGCAGCGCGTCGCCGCGCAGGGCACGACCGATCCGTACGGCGTGTTCAGCGCTATGCTGCCCCCGGGCAGCTACAGCGTGATGATCACCGCGGAAGGCCTGCAGCCGCATCGTGAGAGCGTGGACATCGTGCCCGACGTGATGCTGCCGATGGACACCGTGCCGATGACGTCAGCCCCTCAGCTCGAACTGCCGCCGCCCGGCACCTGGCTCTTCGACCCCCCGCACACCGCGATCCGGTTCATCGCCAAGCACGTCGGCATGGCGAACGTCCACGGCCGCTTCACGCGCTTCGACGGCGGCATACGCGTCGAGCACGAGATGGAGCGCTCCTCGGTCGAGGTGAGGATCGACGCCTCGAGCATCAACACCGGCAACAAGACCCGCGACAACCATCTGCGGTCGGCCGACTTCCTCGACGTGGAGAACTTCCCGCACATCCACTTCGCCAGCAACCGCTTCATCTACCGCGGCGGAACGAAGTGGACGGTGCAGGGCTCACTCACCATGCACGGCGTGAGCCGTACGGTGGCGCTCGACACCACCTACCTGGGCGCGGTCAACGGCGGATACGGCGAGGAGCTGCGCTGCGCCGCCCTGGCCAAGGCCGAACTGCACCGCGAGGACTACACGCTGAACTGGCGGAGCATGCTGGCCCGCGGCATCGCCGTCGTCGGCCCGACCATCAAGCTGGAGCTGGACGTCCAGGCGATGTACCGCAGCCACGACACCCCGACCCCGCCGGAGTAGGCATCTGCTTCTTCACTGAACCACGAGGCCCCGCCGAGCAGTTGGCGGGGCCTCGGCCTGTGTTCGGCCGACTTCGCACGAGCACAACGGTAGTCCCGCCCGTCGACGGCAAGAACCGCGGGCACACTCCGGATGTCCATCCCACCATGAGCGGAACGGCTCACGCAACGGACGCTCCCCGGCGGCCCGCACTCGGGTACTGTGCCGCCGGTGTCGGGTGCAACTCGTATGCGCCGTACGTGATGTGAGCCATCACGTCACACAGAATTCGCGCTGATCACCTACCGGAGCGGGCAGCCATGACGACCGTCGACCTTTTCCACACAGACCTGGGTCCCGAAGACGCGCCCGCCGTGCTCCTGGTGCACGGCTGGGGCAGCGACGGCCGGGAGTGGTCCTGGCACTCGGAAGCACTTGAGGACGACTTCCGGGTGATCGTGCCGGATCTGCGCGGCCACGGCCGCTCACCGGTGCTGGAGAAGCACAACACACCCCTCGATATGGCGCACGACCTGGCGGTGCTCGTGGCACGCCTGGGTTGCGGGCCCGTCGTCGCCGTCGGTCACTCGATGGGTGGGCAGGTGGTCAACCTGATGGCCGTTCACCACCCCGACGTGGTGCATTCCGTGATCGCCCTCGACCCCGCCCATGGCGCACCGGAAGCCGACCTCGCCTTCATCCGGCCGAACCTCGCCGCCTACGAGAAGAACGGCTCCGAGGAAGCGGCCGACTTCATCGAGGCCGCCTTGGCCAAGACGGCGCCGCCCGGCCTGCGCGCCGCGCACGTGCGGTCGATCCTCGGCACGCCCGGGCATGTCATCGCGCAGTCGTACGCGGGCATGTACCTGGACGCGGGTGCCGTCGGCATCCGCCCGTACTCGGAGCAGTATCTGCACATGCGGTCCTGCCCGTCGCTGACCGTGTGGACGTCCGAGGCGATGGCCGCCTGGGAGCGCACCACCTTGCACGTGGCGGGGTCCCGCGTCGAGCACTGGGCGGCCACCGGTCACTATCTGCACGAGGAGCGTCCGAAGCGCACCTCCCGGCTCATCAGTGACTGGGTCCAGTCCCAGTGAACCGCTTGTTCAAGTGATCGTCCTCGGGCTTCGTGAGCGCCTGTTCACACTCGGCGCGCCACGACTAGCCGGCAGCGCGGACTTCCGTCCGGCTGCCGGCCGAGGTCCGACAGGGGCAGCAACTCCACCGCGAACCCGGCGGCCCTCAACTCCCGGGACACGTCGGGCAGCCGGAACGTGCGGTAATACATGACGAAACGCGGCCGCCACAGGGCGTTGCGCACGCGCATGGCCACGTCGAAGGACCACAGTGCCCAGTAGAGCCGTGATCCCACCCGGGGCGGTGCCACGATGGGGAAGGCGAACCGGCCGCCCGGCCGCAGTGCGGCGTGCACCTGCGTGAACAGCAGACCGTGCTCGCTGGGCAGGAAGTGCCCGAACGCCCCGAAGCTCACCGCCAGATCGAACTCCGGCCGGAAGGGCAGGGCCCGCGCGTCGGCACGGACCCAGTCCACCGCGGGGCCGCCGTCCGTACGGAGCTGATCGCCCGGAGCGCCTGGCTCGCCACCACCGCCGTGATCATCCATACCGCGTCGGCCGTGGCAAACGGCAGACCGTGCGGCGGACAGCATGCCGGCACTGAAGTCCACCCCGGTGACCCGGTCCTCGCACAGCTCCCGCAGTACGCCTACACCGGCGCCGGTGCCGCAGCAGACGTCGAGGCCCTTCTGGAAGGGGCCGAGCGGCCGGAGAGCGCTCACCACCGCGTCCAGCAGCCGGTCGGGGGTCCGGAACGGCGTCTGGTCGAACTTCGGCGCGAGCAGGTCGTAGCCGCGCTCGGTGGACGACAGCGCCTGCACGGCGAGCTCGAGGAAGGTGGGGCCCTGTGGAGTGAACATCAGTGATCAGCGTACTCATGCATGGCAGGCCGGACGAGATGCGCGAGACGGCCCCCTGTGTATGCCTTGAACGCATGGTGGAAGCGCTCTCATCGCTCTCACGCCCGAGAGGCACCCCGACGCCTTGGGAGTCACCCTTTGGGTGTCACCTCGAGACAACCAGGAGTGGTCATGGACCCGGCATCGTTCACCCCCAGTCCGCTAGCCGAGGTCGAGTGCCAGGCCGACCAGGGCCGCTGGACCCTGGTCTTCACCCGCGAACTGCGCCACCCGCCCCAGAAGGTGTGGGACGCCCTCACCGAGCCCGAGCGGCTCGCCGCATGGGCGCCCTACACCGCGGACCGGAACCTCACCGGCACCGGCGCCTTCACCCTCACGATGATCGACGACGAATCGCCCCAGGACATGGCGGCCGAGGTGCTCCGGGCCGAGCCACAGACCCTCCTGGAGTACACCTGGGGCACCGCCCAGCTGCGCTGGACCCTGGAAGCGAGTAGTACCGGTACACGGCTGACACTCCGGCACTCGCTCGAGGACCGCGAGTGGGTGCCCAGGGTCGCGGCAGGCTGGCACCTGTGCCTCGACGTCGCCGAGCGCCTGCTCGACGGACAACCCATCCCGCCGATCCGGGGAGCGGCGGCCGGGAAGTACGGCTGGCTCGAGCTGAACGACTCCTACGCGGAGACGCTCGGCATTCCCAGCACCGGCTGGCCCGAGGGTATGCCGAAGGACGACTCCTGAGCGCCGCCCGGTCCTGATGTGCACCGACGTCCGGTGCCCTCCAGGCGGGAGCCTGCTCCATCGTCCTGCAGCGTCCTGAAACCCTCCGGCTGCGTTCTGAGGTCGATCCGTCCCTCAGAGTGATCCGCTGAGCGTGAATCCGGCGTGGCGCGTCAGGCGGTGACCCCGTCGTCCTTCTGAGCCGTGTCGTCCTTCTCCGCAGCGGCCGGTGAGGCGGTGTCGGGCGTGTTGCCGGCGGCGAAGTAGAAGACGGACTTCTGCTGCTTGTTCCGCTGGACCTGACCCTTGGCGACGAGAGCCTCGAGGGTGTTGCGTACCACGGTGCCCTGGAAGGTGCGGTCCGGGTGCGCCGCTTCCAGGCCCGTGGTGACTTCGGCGGACGAGCGCGGTTCGCTCTGCCCGTCGAGGTGACCGAGTACGAGTTCGCGGAGCGTGGGCGCCCCGGCGGCCTTCGTCTGCTTGGCCGAGTCCGTTGCGGGCTGCGTCTTCTTGCTGCCCTTCGCGGCCGCCTTGCCCGCAGCCGCCTTGCGCCCGGCCGTCTTGGTCTCGGTGGTCTTCCCACCGTCCTTGGTCCCGGTGGTCTTCCCACCGTCCTTCGTCGCGGCGGCCTTCCCAGCGTCCTTCGGTTTGCGTGCGGTCGGCACCGCGGCCGGCTTCGGGGCCACCACGGGCTCCGGCGAGGCAGTGACCGCCCCGTCGTCGGACAGGGGCGCGGACGACTCGTCCGTGAGGGCCTGCTGCACGCTCACGAGCAGCGCGTGGTCACGTCGCAGAGCCTGCAACTGGTCATCGAGAGCGGCCAGTTCGGCGCCGATACGTTCCTGCTCCTTGACGTTGCGCTCGAGGTCACCCGCAACCTGGGTGACGTACTGGGACTTGAGGTTCGTGGCGTCCAACGTGTCTTCTGGCATAACGGCCTTCTTCCCTGGTGTGTGGAAATGATGTGGGTGTTAGTGCGGGATGGTACTCACCTACGGCACGCGAGGGGACGGTGTACGCGATGCCCACCCGCCCGAGTGTTGTCATCGTGGCGTCACGGTGACGCCGCTCGGGGGTCGGGACAGCCCACCACGCCGCCCACCCAGGGTCGGAGGCAGCCGAGGTGCTGCCCGGCAGCGGCGGTGTCCACTGCCGGGCATACTGGTGCCATCTGCGTGGAACCGGTCTATGCATGACCGAAAGTGCGAGCCCCTACATTTCGAACCCTCGGATTGTCGTGCTGGCAGTGCAGCCCGGTGATCCCCCCTTCCGCATCGTTGAGATCGACGGAGAGGTGGTCGGTCAGGCCAGGACCATCACGGACGTGCTGTTCCAAGCTGCGGTCGCCGGCATCACGGTCCATGACCTCGACGATCCGGACGTGGTGCGCTGGGTGGGCGGTGGCAAGTACACCTGGAAGGTGCACTAGATCTCCTCTGGTCGGTGACCACCGGCTGCCTCTGCCTGCCAGGTGCCGTACGTGCCCTGCGTGCCCGCCTCGGCCGGGAACAGCGGCCCCGGGAGTGCACAACCGTTCCCGGCCGTGGGCGGACGACACAGCGGAGGGGCGAAGCTGCCGCGGCCTGCCGACGGCCGGGCGGCGGCGCTCCGGACTGGTGGCGAGGCGGCCCCGGCAACCGTTCGCGACGCCGGCGAGGCCGTCGCGGCGTCGATCAGCCACACCTGCCCCTCGGATTCGTCCCGGAGCTTGACCACGACCTCGGAGCCCCCGGTCGGCGACGCCGGGGCCACGGCCAGCTCCGCGCGCCAGCGGGGGATCAGCCGGCCCTGCAGGGTGAGGTCGTAGCGCACATCCGCGGCGTCCGGTGTCTTCGGTCCCGCGCAGTCACCCAGCGCGACCACCCCGTCGACCGCATGGGAGTCCAGGCAGAGATCGGGCTCGGCCACGCTGCGCAGCAGCCCGTCACTCTCGTAAGACCACTGCTGTGCGGTTGCGGACGAGCACGTCGCCAGCTTCGTCGCCGTGCCCACCTTCGGTGCCCGGCCCTGGATGTCGAGGCACAGCCCGGCGGCGGCATTGCGCAGCCTGGTGCGCAGAGGGGACGTGGAGATCCCGGTGGAGGACGGCGGGAGTGTGGATGAAGCGGTGGGTGCCTGGGAGCCGGGGGCGGCCGTAGTGGCGGTGGCTCCGCCGGGGAAGGCCGGTCCGGCGTCATTGCCGCTGTCCGGCCAGAGGCTCGCGGCGAGCAGTCCGGCCAGCAGAACTGCCGACCCGACACCTATCCCTGTGATCACCGCCCTCGAGTTGTCCCGGGCCAGAACGGAGCGCATGCCTGCGGCGGTGACGCGCGGCAGGTGACGATGGCGTCCGGGTCCCGAATGTCGGCGTGGGGGCACGGGGGAGGGTTCGGGCCGCGCGGGTCCCGCTCCGGGACGGCGGCGGGTGGGCCGCGTGTCGAGATATCGCCTGGCGCCCCAGGCGAGCACCGACTCGGCCAGCAGGACGCCCAGCCTTCCGTCGAAGTGGCCGAGTTGCTCGGCCGCGTACCGGCAGTGCCGGCATTCGGCCACATGCCGTTGTACGTCGGGCAGCAGCGCGCCGCCGCGGCGAATGGGGACGTCGAGCAGTCGGCTGTAGTGGCGGCATTCCGGGTTCGTGGCGAGTTCTGCATGGGTGCGGAGGCAGGCTGATCGGAATTGTTCGCGGGCCTGCTCGAGTTCGGCCAGTGCGGTGTCGGTATCCATGCCGAGGAGTGCCGCGGGTGACGATATCGGTTCGGCTTCGACCTCGGTGTGCCACAAGAGGCACTGTGCGTCCGCCGGTATTGCCTGAAAGGATCGCCAGGCGAGGATACGGTTCTCCGGAGCCGTGACTTTCGACGTCCTCATCTCACGGCCGTTGACCGGTTTTCTGGGCTCTGGCAGAAGTGCGGAGACGTGCTGATCGGTGGACCATGCCTTGGCGATGTCCCGTACGGCCACAAGGAGTTGGGGGCGAAGGGCGGCGGTGGGCTCCGACTGTCGAAGGGTCTGCAACACCTTGTCGAATGCCGCGGTGGCCAGTACCGCCGCCGCGTTCTCCGAGGAGGCGGTGCAGATGGCGGCGTAGTCGCGGACCGGTTCCCAGTGCCGTACCAGCAGGACGGCCACGGCATGTGTGTCGTCGGTTTCGGCGGGCTCCCGCAGTACGGCCGCAAGGCGCGCCTCGGTATCCGCGGGTGCCGGACCGGGGGTGGGTGGATATGGCGGGTGAGGGGGGTGGGGGGTGCGCACAGGGACATTCCTTCCGGGGCAGCACTATGTGGCACGCAGAAGCTCTGACCGAGGAAAAGAAGCCCCGCTTGGTGCAAGCCTTTAGGCAATGCGGAACGGGGAAAGCGGCCCCGGCTTGCGGGGTTGTTCAACTCGGTCCTTTTCCTGCGCGAACAAGTCCTCACCCTTGCACAGGGTCCTCTGGCGCAACAAGGGATTCGGGCAACCATGGTTTATGCCAGGGAGTTGAGGGCGCCCGCTGCCGCAGTTATTCGTACCGGCTTTCGAAGCCGGGGGAGTTGGGGCTGCGGCCCGCTGCCGAAGGCTCGGCCGCCCGGCCGTACGGCTCTCAGTAGAGCATCATCCACACGACGGCCGCGGTGATCGCGACGGTCGCCATGCCGGCCATCCCCGCGTGCATCCAGAAGGCTGCGGATCCGCCGCGATGGGGTGCTTCGCGGTAATCGTCGCGCGTGTATGTCGCCTCGCGGAGCTGGACGCACCAGATGCATTCGTCCGCCGCGTGTGCCGGCGGTGCGGGCTCCGTACGCGCGCGTGGCGGACGGATGCCGGAGGCCTGGATGTCGTCGTTTCTGTCGAAGCCGTCCATACCTTTGGCCAACGGCTTCCTGCCTGCCGGGCAACGGCGTCGAGGCTCACCTCACCCCATCGTCACCCGAGTGGCGGTCAGTGGGCGCCCGTGCCGGATCCCTCGAGCGTGGTGGCCAGCTGCACGGCGGCCCTGCGGAGTGCGAGTTCGAGGATGTCCGGGGAGTTGAGCAGTCCGCTGCCGTCGGGCGGCTCCAGCCAGCGGATGGCCCCGGTGGTCCGCATGGGGGCCGGAGCGACGATCCATGTCCCCTTGCGGGCGTAGCGAACGCCTGCGCCGGTCCAGAGGCTTGAGGTGTCCGGCGGAAGGAAGAAACCGATCCGGTGCGAGTCGAAGTCGGCCAGGACCGGACCCGGGTCGAAAAGGGGCAGGCGAAGCAGGACGTCGAGGGTGAACAGGCCGAGGTCTTCCGGGACGATCAGCACGTCCCAGAGCCGCCCGGCCGCAAGGAGTGTGGTGCCGGACTCCCCGTGTTCCCAGTCGCGTTTGCACTTCCTCGGATCGGGCGCGGCGGCTGCAAGCCACTCCACCGCTCTCTTCGAGGCTGTTCGCTTCATCGTTCTCCCGTCTGACTGTGCCCCTGAACATGACGGACGCACCCCTCGAAGGCTCACGTCGGTGGTCGTCCCCACCGACGTGGATCCCGGGGTGATCCATCCTTCTCCGGCCCGGAAGGGGTGGCGCAACATGGCGTTTCCCTGTGAGTTACCTGTGAGGGGGAGCGCGCGGTCCGCCGCGCAACACTCCCGGGCGCGGGGCGCGAAAGGGGCGCGTAACACGATCGGGGTAACATTCAGTGCATTCACTGCTTCCGGTGGAGCGGCACGAAGGCGTCGCCTCACCGGCCCCCACAGCGCGTTGGATGAGGCCATGGACAGTACATCCGCCACCCCTGGGTGCCTGCCAGGACACACGCACCACCACGCGACCTACGCCGAACTCACCGACGCCTACTGGCTCGAGCCGCCGATATACACCCACAGCCGGTACGCCGTGGATGAGGCCGCGGGAGACGAGGCATACGCGGAAGAGGGGCAAGACGGGGAAGAAGAGCCGCAGCACAACCCGCATCCGAAGATCCACCACACAGCGGTATACGCCGCCGACTGAGCCCGTCGGGCACCGGTGACGCCGCCGTCACGGCGAGGAGCGGCCGGTCGGCGGGCCCCGGTCCCAGGGGACCGTGCGAGCCGCCGGCCGCGTCCTCACCCTTTCAGCGCGTCCCTTTGCAGCGCGTCCTTGCCCTTACAGCCCGGGCGCCCCCCACACCGGGAACCAGCGCGTCAGATCCTGCTCGAGCCGCAGATCGTCCGCGACCGCCGCCCTGACCTGCAGTTCCAGGGCGTGGTCGCGGCGCTCGCCCGGCAGCGGCGCGAAGGGGTAGAACGTGCCCCGCTTGTACAGATAGACGAGCGCGAGCGTCCGTTGCTCCGCGTCGCGGAAACCCACCAGTGAGCACAGCAGCCCGGTGGCGAAACCGCTGTCCTGGAGGGTGCTGTTGACCGCGTGCAGATCCCCGACCAGGCCGGGCAGGTCGTCGGGGTCCCGCTGCGAGAGCAGCCACGTGTAGCCGTACTCGTCGCGGCTGAACGCCACGGGGATGCCGCCCCGGCCGGTGTCCGCGTTGAGCAGTTCCCGGACGTCCTGCCGGATCTGCTCGAAGGCCGCGCCCTCGGCGGTGGCGAAGCACACCGAACCGCGCCCGGTGGGTGTGAACCCGACAGCGGCCTGCAGGGTGACCGCCGCCGACGGCAGCCCGAAGAGCCGGTCGAGATCGGGCAGCGCCGGTTTGCTGCGGCCCAGCAGTACGTCCAGGAAACCCACAGCGTCGTCAACTCCTCGGTGCGTCCGGGCGAGATCAGTGCGTACGGGCGAGGTCAGCGCGTAGGGGCCGGGTCGGTGCGTACAGGCCGGATCGCTGCGTACACGCGGCATCAGGCCGGTCGGCCCAGTTGCGCGGAGATCTTCGCCAGCTGGTCCAGGCGCTGCTCCAGGGTGGGGTGCGTGGAGAACAGGCGTCCCACCCAGGCTCCCGCCCCGAGCGCGGGGATGAAGTAGAAGGCGTTGAACGCCTGCGCGGTACGCAGGTCCTTCGTCGGGATCCGGGCGATGTCGCTCTCGAGCCGGGTCAGCGCCGACGCAAGAGCGGATGGGCGGCCCGTGAGCAGGGCGGCGGCCCGGTCCGCGGCCAGCTCGCGGTAGCGCGACAGCGCACGGATGAGGACGAAGCTGAGCGCGTAGACGAGAGCGGAGACTCCTATGACGCCCAGGAGCACGACAGCCGTGTTCTGGTCGCGGCGCCCCCCGAACAGCTGGGAGTAGAACGCGAAGCGCACGATCAGCCCGGCGATGACGCCCAAGAATGAGGCGATGGTGATCACCGCGACATCGCGGTGGGCCACGTGCGAGAGCTCATGGGCGAGCACGCCCTCCAGTTCCTCCGGCTCCAGGCGGCGCTGCAGCCCCGTCGTCACACAGAGCACCGCATGATCCGCGTTGCGGCCGGTGGCGAACGCGTTCGGCAGGTCCATGCCGGAGACGGCCAGCCGTGGTTTGGGCATGTCCGCCGTCGCACACAACCGGTCAACGATGCCGTGCAGTTGCGGCTCCTCTTCGCGGCTCACCAGGCGTCCGCGCATCGCGTACATGGCGATGCGGTCGGAGTACCAGTACTGGGCGCCGAGCATCGCCGCCGCGATGACGACCACCAGGACCCACGACTTGAGGAGCACGATCAGCGCGGCCACGAAGGCCACGTACAGCAGGCCGAGCAGGAACAGCGTCAGCCCCATGCGGGCGGTCAGCTGCCGGTCCGGCTCGAATCGGGAGCGCATGTCGTCATCACCCCAGTCACCCCGTGAAACAGCCGCCGGGTTGCGGCGGCCTCGCGGCGTCCACTCCATCATCGCGCATCCGCGGCGATGCGGTCTCGAGCGCCGGCGGTTCGCACACGGTGACCTGCATGTTGCTTTGGGTGGTCGGTCTGTCGGTGGGCGGGTCTATCGTGGCCCCCATGCGCGCCCTGAACTACGAGCGTCACTGTGCCGAAATCGTCAGGCAGACGGACCTGTTGAGATCCCGTATCGACGACGCGGATCTCACGGTCGCCGTGCCCTCCTGCCCCGGCTGGAATGTCGGACAACTCCTGCGGCATCTCGGCGGCGGACAACGCTGGGCCGAGGAGATCGTACGAACACGCGCGGCGGAGCCCCCTTCCGACGAGCACTTCCGCGACCTGGACGGATATACCGACGAGGACCCCGCCGTGCTCGGACCCTGGCTGGCGAAGGGCGCCGCGCAACTGGCGGACACGCTGCGCGCCGCCGGGCCCGATGCGCAGATGTGGACCCCGGTCGCGGGTCGGACCGCCCGGTTCTACGCCCGCCGCTTCGCGCACGAGACGCTCATCCACAGCGCCGACGCCACCCTGGCGCTCGGCAGCGACTTCACGGTGGACGAGGAGGTCGCCCTCGACGCCCTCGACGAGTGGATGGAGCTCGGCTCGCTGCCCGAGATGTTCGAGTACCACCCGGAGATGCGCGAGCTGCTGGGCCCCGGCCGCACGCTCCACCTCCATGCCACCGACACCTCGCCGGAGTCGTCCGCGGAGTGGCTGGTCGATCTCACCGGTGACGCCATCGTCTGGCGTCGCTCACACGAGAAGGCCGCCGTCGCCGTGCGGGGCCGACTCGCCGACCTGCTGCTGCTCGTCTACCGCCGACTGCCCGCGGACAGCGGGGCCTTCGAGGTCTTCGGTGACGCGCAGCTGCTGGACCTCTGGTGGGAGCGGGTCGGCTTCGGGTGAGGCTCGACGGCGGCGGCCGCGGACTCGTACGACGTGTCGTGAGCGTGGGCGACATGATGGAGGCATGGCACCGCGGGGTGTCCTGACCACCTCCGCCTGGATCGTCGACCGGCCCGGGCCGATCGACGACGGCCCCCTGCGCCGCGTCGAGCGGGACGTACCGGCGCCGGGACCGTACGAGCTGCTGCTGGAGGTCCGTGCGTGCGGCGTGTGCCGTACGGATCTGCACCTGGCGGAAGGCGACCTGGCCCCTCGGATGCCGCAGTGCACTCCCGGCCACGAGGTCGTCGGACGCGTCGTCGCCGCGGGGGAGGCCGCGGAAGGGGTGCGCGCCGGAGACCGGGTGGGGGCCGCCTGGCTGGCGGGGACCTGCGGAGAGTGCCGCTACTGCCGCTCGGGACGGGAGAACCTGTGCCCGCGTTCCCGGTACACCGGCTGGGACATCCACGGTGGCTACGCCGGACACACGGTCGTCGACTTCCGGTACGTCTACGAGCTGCCGCAGGGATGGACCGACGAGGAGGCCGCGCCCCTGCTCTGCGCCGGAATCATCGGCTACCGCGCATTGCTCAGGGCCGACCTGCCCGCCGGTGGGCGGCTCGGCATCTACGGCTTCGGTGCCTCCGCGCATCTGACGGCCCAGCTCGCGATCGCCCGCGGAGCCACCGTGCACGTGGTAACCCGCTCCGCCGGAGCCCAGCGGCTCGCGCTCGAGCTGGGAGCCGCATCGGCCGCGGCGGACGGGCCGCCGGAGCCGCTGGACGCCGCCATCCTCTTCGCGCCGGCCGGCGGCCTTGTGCCCGCCGCGCTCACAGCACTCGACCGGGGCGGGACGCTTGCGGTGGCCGGCATCCATCTGACCGCGGTGCCCGGGCTCGACTACGAACGCCACCTGTACCAGGAACGCACCCTGCGCAGCGTCACCGCCAACACGCGCGAGGACGGGCGAGCCTTCATCGCGGAGGCGAAGCGGCTGCGGCCCAGCGTCCGGCTGGTGCGCTACCCCATGCGGGTGGCCGACCGGGCGCTGGCGGACCTCGCCCATGGACGCATCACAGGAGTCGGCGTGCTGGTCGCGGATTGAGCGGCCCGACCGGCACAGTGCTGGTCGCGGACTGAGCGGCCTTCCGGACTTTCGGCGACATGTCCCGCTGCCCGCTGCAGCATGCGACACGGTGTGGACGCAGTGTGTTCGAGAAATGGTCACAAGGGCTGCGCAACTGCCCTGAAAGCGCTGTAATTGCGGACGTGGTGAGTGAGGGTGCGACGTGGTGAGTGAGGGTGCAGCGGACCGCCGATCGCGGACCCTGCGTGCCGAACTCGCCCTCAAGGCACTCTCCGCCGACGCCGGTCCCCGAGAGCGGCTCCGCTCGGTCGTCGAGCAGGCACTGGTCTTCTCCGGCGCGACACTTGTGGCCGTGTACGCAACCGACGGCACGGCCGGCGCACTGCGCCTGGTCGAGTCGGTCGGCGTGCCACGGGCCCTGTACGGGCTGCGGGAGGTCTATCCCGTATCGGGAGGATCACCGGTGGCCGCCGCGCACCGTTCCGGTGGGCCGCTGTGGCTGACCCCCGAGGAGCTCGCCGTGGCGGTGCGCGCCGAAGGTGTGCCTGCCGATGACTTCTCGTTGGCCGTCCTGCCGCTGGGGGATGGCAGGCGCACGGCCGGGTGCCTGCTCGCCGTGACCGACACTCCGGCCGGCTTCGGCACCGATGAGCGGCGCTGCCTGGAGCTGTTCGCCACGGCCGTCACGGGTCTCTCCCCGTCTCCGCACGTGCCCGCACCCGCGGTCACGTCGGTGTCGCCGTTCCCGGTCTCCTCCCACGTCCCGTCGCAGTCCGCGGCCCCGCATGTGCCCGATTCCCCGCTGCCGGAGCTGCCGTCTGCGACGCCCACCGCGCGGACCGACGGGGCTCCGGCGCACCCGTCCGACGTCCGCGTGGCCGGTGCCGGGCGGGCCAGCTCGTTCAGCCTCGCGATGGACAGCGGGCGCATCGATGTCGACGAGCAGGTTCTCGATCTTTTCGGTCTGGCGGCGACGGAGTTCGACGGGAAGGTGGAGACACTGCTGGCGCTGACCGTTCCGGAGGACCTCCCCACCCTGATGTCCGTGGTCGAAGCGGACCACATGACCATCGGCGACCGTGAGCTGGAGTTCCGTATCCGGCAGCCCTCCGGCGAGCAGCGGTGGCTGCGGCTGCGCGGCCAGCTCTTCTCCGCCGGAGACGGCCGTCCGTCCCGGCTGCTCGGCACCGTCGTCGACGCCTCCGATCTGAGGACGCGGGGCAACGACGTCGCCCGCGTGCAGCGGCTGGCCGCGGTGCTGGCCACGGCGGCCACCGTCCGCGAGGTCAGCCAGGCGGTCGTGGCCGCCCTGCGGGCGCCGATGGAGGCCGACCGGATGGCACTGGCCGAGCTGGAAGGCGACCGGCTGGTGGTCACCGTCCTGGATCCGCCCGAGCCGGAGGCCTGGCCCGAGGTGTGGCGCAGCGAGTGGCGCTCGGAATGGCCGGACGCCCCGGTGCGCGCCATGCCCACGCTGGCGGCGGCGCTCCGGGAGGGGCGCGCCGCGGTCTGGCCGGCCGGGACCGAGCTGGAGCCGCCGCTCGCCGAGGTGGGACGTGGCGGGCTCGCCGTTCTCCCGTTGCCCGCCGACGACCGGATGGTGGGAGTCTGCCTCATCGGCTGGGACACCCCGCACGACTTCGGCGCCGACGAGCGCGCCCTGCTCACGGCGGTCGCCGGTCTCGCGGGGCAGGCGCTGATGCGGGTCCACGCCCTCGACGCCGAGCACGAACTGGTCGGCATGCTGCAGCGGACCCTGCTGCCGCGCAGGCTGCCGATCCTGCCGGGAGGCGAAGCCGTCGCCCGCTATCTCCCGGCCACGGCGGGCCTGGAGGTGGGCGGGGACTGGTACGACGTGATCCCGCTGCCCGACAACCACGTGGCCCTCGTCATCGGGGACGTCCAGGGACACAACGCCGGAGCCGCGACCCTCATGGGCCAGATGCGCACGGCCCTGCGCGCCTACGCCATCGAAGGACACCCCCCGGACGTCGTCGTCTCCCACGCCAACCGCCTGCTGATGGGCATGGAGACCGACCTCTTCGCCACCTGCTGCTACGTCGACGTCGACATGGAGGAGGGCACCGCCTGGTGCGTACGGGCAGGTCATCTGCCCCCGGTGCTGCGCCACCCGGACGGAACCGCCGAGGCGGTCGAGACCGAGGGCGGGCCGCCGCTCGGTGTGATCACCGAGGCCGAGTTCCCGATGACCCCGCTGCGGCTGGGGCCCGGCACGCTCCTGGCACTCACCACCGACGGCCTGGTCGAGTCGGCCGACCTCGAATTCGACGAGGGCATGCGCCGGCTGAGCAGTGCACTGGCTGCCGCGGACCAGGACGACCTGGGCCTCATGGCCGACGTACTCCTCGGCAACGCGCACCGGGGCGACGACGTGGCACTGCTGCTGATGCGCTACGACGGCATGGCCATACGCCCCGCCCGTGAGACCTGGACGGTGTGGCGGGTACCGGAAGCGGTCCGCCACGCCCGCCGCTTCACCAGGCGCACCCTGCGGAAATGGGCGGTGACACGTGAGACCGACACCGTGCTGCTGGTCGTGTCCGAGCTGGTCACGAACGCCTTGGTGCACACCGACGGCCCGGTACGGCTCGACCTCACACGCATCGAGGACCGGTTGCGCGTCGCGGTCGCCGACGCCTCACCGCGTACCCCGGTCAAGCCGGCGAACATCGGCTGGGAGGCCACCGGAGGACGCGGCATCCTCCTCGTCGAGGCCATGTCGGCGGCCTGGGGCACCGTCCCCGCCAGCGGTGGCAAACAGGTCTGGTGTGAGATCGACGTGGGGTGACGTCCCGTCCTCGCTGCGGTCGGGACGCTGTGCTCCAGCTGACCGTCATCGCCATGCCCACGCCTGGATCAACACGGCTGTGCCGCTCAGCTCCTGCTGTCGTATGGATCCGCACATTCCCCCTGACCTTGGGAGATTCACATGCGGATCCGTACCACGGTCGCCGCGGCCGTCCTGGCCGCCGGCGCGATCATCGGCGGCGCAGGCGCCGCAGCCGCCGACACCAGCACCAACAGGGACATCGACATCGATATCCCGGGATTCTCGATCACCATCCCTTCGATCGTCTTGCCCGATGACCTCGTCAACTTGCCGACCGACGTGTGCAACGCCGTGGTCGGGGTGATCCAGGCGTTTGATCCGGACTTCACCTACACCTGTCCCACGGGTCCCACCGGGTGACCACCCGGCCGGCTGTGGTGCCGTCGTGCTCAACGCGCTCTGCGGCACCGCAGCCGGCAGGGCGGCGGATACGGTGGAGAGCGTGCGCCTGCTGCTGATGTCCGACACGCATCTGCCCCGCCGGGCCAGGGAACTTCCCCCGGAGCTCCTCGCCGAGCTCCCGGGCGCCGACGTGGTGATCCACGCCGGTGACTGGGTGGACACGGCCACCCTGGACCTGCTGGAGAGCCGCGCGCAGCGGGTCATCGGCGTGTACGGCAACAACGACGGGCCCGAGTTGCGGGCACGGCTGCCCGAGGTGGCGCGGGCGGAGCTCGGCGGTCTGCGTTTCGGAGTCGTCCACGAGACGGGCGCGGCCGAGGGACGGGAACGCCGCTGCAGTGAGCGGTTCCCCGACCTGGATGTCCTGGTGTTCGGCCACAGCCACATCCCGTGGGACACCACGGCGTCCGGCGGTCTGCGGCTGCTGAACCCGGGTTCGCCCACGGACCGGCGCCGCCAGCCCCACTGCACGTACATGACCGCTGTCGTGGAGGAGGGCCGGCTGACCGAGGTGCGGCTGCACCGGTTGCCGCCGCGGACCGCGGAAGCGGCTCGCCGCCCTTCCGTCGCGCGACGGCCGGCGCCGCCCGTTCAGTGATCCTTTGCCGCCGGTTCCAGCACGAAGACGGGGATCACCCGGTCGGTCTTCTTCTGGTACTCGGCGTAGTCCGGCCATGCCTCGACCGCGCGCTCCCACCACAGGGCCTTCTCCTCGCCCATGACCTCACGCGCCGTCATGTCCTGGCGCACCGGGCCGTCCTGGAGCTCGACCCTGGGGTCGGCCACGATGTTGTGGTACCAGACCGGGTGCTTGGGGGCGCCGCCCAGTGAGGCGACCACGGCGTAGATGCCGTCGTGCTCCACCCGCATCAGCGGGGACTTGCGGATCTTGCCGCTCCTGGCGCCACGGGTCGTCAGGATGATCACTGGCTTGCCGCGCATCGTCGTGCCCTCGGTGCCGCCCGAGCTCTCGTAGAGCTCGACCTGATCACGCGCCCACCGGGTCGGGCTCGGCTCGTACTCGCCCTCAAGAGGCACAGTTTCCTCCGTCGTTCCGCTTCTCTTCACTGATGTCCCATCATCCTCGCGCGCGATCGTCCTCGGGGCGATTCCACGAGACGGACTCGAGGAGATCGGTTCACTCCCTGAAAGGGAGTTCATGAGGACGAGACGTCCGGGAGCGGGGTGCGCAGGGCGGTGCGGTTGTCGTGCCAGGCCTCGAGAAGCCGTCGCCCGAGCCGGTCCTCGAGCAGACCGGTGGCGTCGACGCCGAAGGCCACGTCGGGCGCGAGCGCGGGCTCGTCGGCGAGCAGGCCGCCGATGACGTCATGACGGACCACCTGTTCGTGCACGGCGTCGGCCTCCACGTGCTCGTCGTAGAAGCGCTCCGCGGCGGGACCCGCGCCCGTACGGCGCATGGCCTCCGCGAGCCGCCGTGAACCGGGCGACGACGTCACCTCGACGAACGCGAAGTGCCCGACCAGCGCACCGCGCAGGACCCGGTGCAGTCCGAACAGCGACATCAGGTTGACCGTGGCCAGGCCCTCGGCGGGTGCGACGTCGACGTAGTGGCCGTAGGTGGTGTCCAGACCCAGGTCCGCCATCAGGTCGGCGAAGAGCCGGGCATGGATGTCCTCCGCATGGCCGGCGCCGAACTCGTCGTACTCGACGGCCACCATGGCGGCCTTGGCCCGGCCCCGCAGCCGCGGGATGACCCAGGCGTGCGGGTCGGCTTCCTTGAGGTGGTAGAGCGAACGCACCGCCGCATACTCGCGCAGGTGCCACAACTGCCCGTGCTTCCTGAGGAAGTGGGTGACGCTGGTGCCGTCGTCAGCGACCGGCTCTACGAGCAGGTCCGCGAGCGCGTCGTCCACGCTCCTGCCGTGCGGAGTGTCCTTCCGCAGGGCGGTGAGGAAGCGGTCCTCCAGGATGCCGCGCAGACCCAGCAGACCGGCGTTCCACTCGAGGTGGTCGTCGACTCCCTCGAAGCCCCTGTAGTGCATTTCGTACAGGATGTAGAGGGCCAGATGCAGATCCTCGCCGTACGGGTCGGCGCGGGCCACGTCCGCGTGCCCCGGCAGGGGGTGCGCGGCGCCTTGCAGCGCCGGGATCACGGAGGCGGACAGGGCGCCGCGCGGCTGCGGAAGTACGGTACCGGCGGGCCGCCTGCGCAGCGACTGCACCAGCCTGCGCCGTTCTTCCCGTGGCGAGGTCACCGGGCGGCCTTCCTGCGAGGTGGTCATTCTGCGGCTCCGTCCGGCCTGGAGCCCGGCTGCCGCGGTTCGCCCCTGACTCGGCTGACGCGGCGGCGGTGGCTGGTGTCGCACCACGGATACGTACGGCTGCGCCGGCAGGTGCAGACCGCTACGGCGAACCGCTGCGAGGTGACCACGCTGCCGTCCTCCAGGACGACCTCCACGGGTCCCTCCACCACGATGGGCCCGTCTCGCTCGATGGTGACACGGCGGGGGCGGTCAGATGCGTTCGGCACGGACGACCACCAGCTCTTCCTGCTCGTCGTTGATGTCCAGCAGGCCGCGCGAGCGAAGCCACGACAGCCGGGAGCGGACGACCGGCCCGAACGGGACGGACATCCGGTCGGTGACCTCGGCCCACAGCCCGGCGGCGGAGAGGCGCTGCAGGGTGGCCTCGGTCCCGCACAGGGCCGAGTGCACGAGGAGCAGCGCGCCGTGCGGGCGCAACAGGGACGGCGCCGCGTCGCAGATGCGGTCCACGAACGCCCGCCCGTCGGGACCGGCGTCCCATGAGCGGGCCGCGCCGTTCCGAGGCAGGGATCCGGGGGGCGTCGGCACGTAGGGAGGGTTGCTGAGGACGATGTCGTACGACCGGCCGCGCACCGGCTCCAGCAGGTCCCCTCGGTGTACGGAGATGTGCCGCCCGGCCAGCAGCGCGTTCAGCCGAGCCGTCACAACGGCCCGCCGGGAGATGTCCGTGGCGGTGACTCGGGCGCCCAGGCGCGCGGCGTACAGGGCCAGAGCTCCGCTTCCGGTGCCCACGTCGAGCACGTCCGTGCCGGCTCCCGCGGCTTCCCGGCGCAGGGCCTCAGCCAGCAGATACGTGTCGTACTGCGGCGCGTACACCCCCGGCAGCGTAAGGACATGGTCCATTCCGGGCAGCCGCACGGCTGCTGCCGTGGTCATCCGACACCTCCGTCACGCGGCACACCGGCCACTCGTTTCCGTCGGGCTGCGGGTGCCCCGTCGGGAGTAAGCCACACGTCGGGCCGCGGTGTGAGAGCGCTCTACGCGGTGTGAGAGCCTCCGCGCCCTCATCCGGGTCCGTGCGGGTCCCGGACCGACCGGACCCGGATGGTGCCCAGCTTGGGATCCGCCGCGTCGGGCAGGTGCATACCGGCTTCGACACCGGTCCGCAGATAGCGCACGACGTCGTCGGTGAGTCGCTCCCCGGGCAGCGCGGCCGGGATGCCCGGTGGGTAGGGGGTGAGCATTTCGGCCGCGACGCGTCCGGCGGCTTCCTCCACCAGCACGTCCTCCACCTCACCGAAGTACGCGTCGCGTGGCAGGCACGTCTGCTCCATGCGCATGTCGTCGCCGCTCGGCACCGCTACGTCGGGTGCGCCCGCGAGGTCACCCGCGTGATCGGCCAGGTCCCGCAGCGCGCTCAGCAGCGGCCCCGTGGTGGCCGTCGAGTCCGCATGGGTGAGCTGGGCACTGATGCGCCGGTGGTCCACGAGATGCATGTCCATGCCTCGCCGGTCGCGCAGCCAGTCCCCCGCGCGATAGCCGCTCGTGCCCAGTCCGGTGACGTCGATGACCACGGGCAGGATGTCGATGTCGGCCGCCAGGCCGCTGGCGACGAAGTCGCAATGGTCGAGCACGTGCAGGCCGGGGATCGCCTCGATGTCGGCACGCACCTCGCGGACCAGTGTGAGAGCGCTCTCCAGAAGGGCCTCGCCGCGCAGCACCATCTGCCGGCGCCAGGCGTCGAGACCGGCGAAGATCAGCACGGAGGGGCTGGTGGTGCCGAACAGATCGGCCCGGGACTTCAGGTGCGTGGGGTCGATCAGAGCCCCCTGCAGATGGAAGACCGAGCCCTGTTCCAGACCGCTGCCCATCTTGTGGATGCTGGTGACGCAGACATCGGCGCCCGCGTCCATCGCCCAGGAGGGCAGGTCCGGATGGAACGGCAGATGCGCGCCCCACGCCTCGTCCACGATCAGGGGCACGGAGCGCGCATGGCAGACCTCGGCGATGCCTTCGAGGTCCGCGCAGCTTCCGTACGGCGTCGGGCTGGTCACCAGCGCGCCCTGGGCGTCGGGATGGCGGGAGAACGCCGATTCGAAGGCCGCGGGTGTGGGAGCGTGGGCCAGCCGCATCCGGGCGTCCCACTGCGGGTCGACCCATACGGGTTCGATGCCGGAGAGGATCAGCCCGGCGATCACCGACTTGTGCGCGTCGCGCCCCACCAGCAGCTTCTCGTGCGGACCCGCCACCGCGAGCATCGCCGCCTTCACGGACAGGGAACTGCCACAGGTGGTGAAGAAGGTGTGCTCGGCATGGACGGCGTCCGCCATCAGCCGCTCGGCACGGAGCAGCACGTCGCCGCTGGTACGCCGGTCGTCGAGGCCGCCGGAGGCGAGGACGTCGGAGTGGAACACCGAGTCCCCCAGCACCTCCCGGGCCTCGGGGTCCGCTCCGCGTGCCTGCTTGTGTCCCGGTGGAGTGAAGGCCAGCTCGCCGTGCTGGTGGTAGCGGTGCAGGGCCTCCAGTATCGGGGCTTGTGTGTGGTCCATGGGGGATGACTTCCTCGGTGCGGCCGTTTCGAACACCGCGGTTCGCCCGGTACGGGGCACGCGCCCGACTGCGCGGTTGCGCGTTCGCCACACCCCCTACTCCGTATGGGGAGCGCCGCGCCGGACCGAACGGCCACTCAATGTTGCAGGCGAGTTACACAGCGTGGTGGATCGAGTAGTTTGGTGATGAGAAAGTCCGCAGGCCAGAGGCGTGGTCGGCTACCGAGGGTGCTCCTGTTGCAGGAGTGGAGTCATGCCCCCACGCTGGAGGCAACTCAGAAGCGACCACTGCTCACGCTTCGTGTTCGGGGCTCGCCCAGTCGGGCGAGGCAAACTCAGTGAGCTTCGCGGGTGAGGAGCCAAGACAATGAACGTTCCGGTCAACAGCAGCTACTACATAGTCGAAGTAGAGGCGCGCCGCGAACGGGTTCCGCAGATCAGGCGCATCGTGGCCGCGCATCTCAGGTACTGGCGGCTGCAGAACCACATCGGCCCGATGTGCCGCGGCGTCGACGAGCTGATGCTGAACGTCGTGGAGCACACCGGCGACGACAAGCGCTGTGTCGTCGAGCTGTGGTGGAACGGCAAGAACCTGATAGCCGCCGTGGCCGACTACGACCGCCGTATGCCGCGGCTGCTGGGCCCCGCGCGGGGTGGTCTCGCACGGATCGCGGCCATGAGTGACGGCTGGGGCGCCTACGGAACCCCCGACGGCAAGCTCGTCTGGTTCTCCAGGCGCGTCAAGGCCCTCGACCGCGAACCGCTGGCCTGGTCCAGGCCCGCGCCGTTCCTGCAGGAGGCGAAGCGGGCTCCGGATAGCCCGTCGCTGGTCCCGGTCGGCATGCCGCTCATCGGCCTCGGCGACGGCGAGGAGCCGGAGCGTGAGCTCGTCGAGGTCGTGCCCGCCGCCCGCCTGGTGCGACAGCGGGCCTGACGGCCCGGGGCCGTGGTGCATTCATGGCGCATTCGTTACGGAATGCCCGTCCGTGTCCGGCGCCCGGAAGTGGGTACTTGCCCATAGGCTCAGTGCCGCCGACGAGCGCCGCACGGCCTCCCGACGGACGATGGGCGTCCCGCACCCGACTTCCCCGGGGAAGCGGCCCCGGGGGACGCCCTCGGCCGGAAGACAGAGGTGATCGTCGGTCCCAAGGGCCCGGCGAGCCTTCATACGAGCGAGACGCTGACTGCGATGGACAAGAAAACCACGGCACACCCCGCACCGACGACCACGAGCCATGCCGTCTACGGCGCCCCCTGCTGGGTGAGCCTGATGACCCGCGATCTCGAGGACGCGCAGGAGTTCTACAGCGCGGTCCTCGGATGGAAGTTCCGGTCGGCCAGGCTCGGCGACGAGTTCAGCATCGCCCTCCAGGACGGCAGGCCGGTCGCCGGCATCGGCGCACTCGCGCAAGCACTGCAGGTGGCCGTGGCCTGGACGCCGTACTTCGCCGTCAGCAACGCCGACGAGGCCGCCGCGCGCATCAGGGAGCGCAGCGGCACGATCGCGGTCGGGCCGATGACCTTCTCAGCGGGACGCGGTGCGCTCGCGGCCGACCGTGACGGCGCCGTCTTCGGCATCTGGGAGGGCGAGCTCTTCGCCGGCTGGGGGACCTGGCAGGACGAAGTGCCGGCCTGGCTGCGGCTGCGCACCCGGGACGCCTTCGAGGCGGCCATCTTCTACGGACAGGTCCTGGAATGGTCCGGCGGCAAGCCGGGCTGCTGCGAGACCGACTACCAGGACGAGGAAGTCCTCCTGCGCTGCGGCGGGCACATCCTCGCCCGTCTGAGTTCCGGTGCCCTCGAAGCCGCGTCGGACCCCACGATCAGACCCCGCTGGCAGGTCATCTTCACCGTCCCCGACGTGGACGAGGCGGCGAAGGTCGCGGTCAAGCTCGGCGGCACGATCATGGAGGAGCAGAAGACGAACCTCGGCGAGGAGATCACTCTGCGCGACCCGGAGGGCGGGCTGTTCACCATCGCACCCCGCTCCGCCGACGGGGGTCATGGCGCGCTCCGCAAGTGACGCCGGACGCGTGCCGGCGCGCTGGACCGAACGGCCGAGCGCAGGTTTGCGGCCGCCCGGCCGCGGCTAAGCACCTGCCGCGCTGATGCCGTGGTGGCGTCAGGCCTGTCCTCGGCGTACGGAGGGTGCATGCCCCAGCTCGGTCAAGAGGTGGCGCAACCGGCTCCGGAGGCGGGGCCGAGCCGCCGGGTCGGCGCGGGGAACAGGCTGCTGACCTACCTGACGACCACCGACCACAAGGTCATCGGCAACATGTACATGGTGACCGCCTTCGGGTTCTTCCTGCTGGGCGGTTTCCTGGCGATGCTGATGCGGGCCGAACTCGCCCGGCCGGGGCTGCAGTTGATGTCCTCGGAGCAGTACAACCAGCTGTTCACCATCCACGGCACGGTCATGATGCTGCTCTTCGCCACACCGATGTTCGCCGGCTTCGCCAACGCCGTGATGCCGCTGCAGATCGGGGCACCCGATGTGGCCTTCCCGCGACTGAACGCACTGACCTACTGGCTGTTCCTGTTCGGAGGGCTGATCGTGGTCTCCGGATTCGTGGTCCCGGGCGGAGCGGCCTCCTTCGGCTGGTTCGCGTACGCGCCGCTCAACAGCGGCATCTACGAGCCTGGCGCCGGCGGGAACCTGTGGGCGATGGGGCTGGTGCTGGCAGGCCTCAGCACCACGCTGGGGTCGGTGAACTTCATCGCCACCATCGTGTGCCTGCGGGCGCCGGGCATGACGATGTTCCGGATGCCGATCTTCACCTGGAACATCCTGTTCACGTCCATCCTGGCGCTGCTGGCATTTCCCGTACTGGCGGCGGCGCTGCTCTGCCTGGTCGCGGACCGGAAATTCGGTGCCCATATCTTCGACGCGGCCAACGGGGGCGCGATCCTCTGGCAGCACTTGTTCTGGTTCTTCGGCCACCCCGAGGTCTATATCGTCGCCCTGCCGTTCTTCGGTGTGGTCAGTGAGATCATTCCGGTGTTCAGCCGCAAGCCGATGTTCGGCTATCTGGGCATGGTCGGAGCCACCATCGTCATCACCATGCTCTCCGCGGTCGTCTGGGCCCACCACATGTTCGCCACGGGAGCGGTGCTGCTGCCGTTCTTCGCCCTCATGTCGTTTCTGATCGCGGTACCCACGGGGGTGAAGTTCTTCAACTGGATCGGCACGATGTGGCGCGGCAGCGTCTCGTTCGAAACACCGATGCTGTGGGCGGTCGGATTTCTGGTCACCTTTCTGCTCGGCGGACTCAGCGGTGTGCTGGTCGCCTCGCCGCCGCTGGACTTCCAGCTCACCGACACGTATTTCGTCGTGGCGCATCTGCACTACGTGCTGTTCGGCACCGTGGTCTTCGCGATGTTCGGCGGGTTCTTCTTCTGGTGGCCGAAGTGGACCGGCCGCATGCTCGACGAACGCCTCGGAAAGATCCAGTTCTGGACGCTGTTCATCGGATTCCAGGTGACGTTCCTCGTCCAGCACTGGCTCGGTGAGATGGGCATGCCGCGGCGCTACGCCGACTACCTCGCCGCGGACGGATTCACCGTCCTGAACAGCATCTCCTCCATCGGTGCCTTTCTGGTGGGCCTGTCCACGCTGCCATTCCTTTACAACCTCTGGAAGACCGCGAAACACGGCCCCAGGGTCGACACGGACGATCCCTGGGGATTCGGGCGTTCCCTCGAGTGGGCGACGTCCTGTCCTCCGCCGCGACACAACTTCGTTGCGCTGCCCAGAATCCGCTCGGACTCGCCCGCCTTCGACCTGCATCACCCCGAGGCCAGGACGAGGATCCGCACCGAGGTCGGCAGGGAGGAACCGACGGGAGAGGACAGGGAGAGACCGAGCCCCGATTCCCACGGAAGGTACAGCGTGTGAAAACCGAAGCCTGGCTCTTCGCCGGGGTCGCGGGATTCTTCTTCGTCACGGGCCTCGGCTACGCCTGGTCCGCCCAGGACCCGGCCGGCACTGCGGCATTGACGGTCTCGTTCCTGATGTCCGGCCTGATCGCGCTCTTCTTCACGCGGAAGTACCGGCTCGGCGGGACCCGGCCGGAGGACCGCAAGCGCGGGGAAGTGGCCGAACGCGTGGGCGCGTTGGACTTCTTCCCGCCACGTAGTGCCTATCCGCCGGTGACCGCTCTGGGCGTGGCGGTGGCGGCCCTGGGCGTCGTGTACGGCCTGTGGCTTTTCGTCATCGGGCTGGGAATCCTCGGCGGCGGTGTGATCGGGATGGTTTTCGAGTACGTCCACAGAGGCGAGTGAAGTCGGCTCCTGGCGCTACTTCCTGGCCTCGCCGGTGGACGGTTCGGCGAGGATCTCCTCGACACGGCGCTGCTGCTCGGGCGTCATCGGCATCTCCACGCGGTCGCCGTAGTACCAGGAGCTCAAGCCGGACCGCAGCCGCTGCAGACGCGTTGCGGGGACCTGCGGCGGTGGCAGCGGGCGAGGGATGTCGCGCACCAGGATGCGGTAGCGCCGGCCCGCGTCAAGCGGGCGGTGGCTCTCGCTGATCCCGCCGTAGACGCTCTGGCTCACCTCGCCGGTCTCCTCCCCTTCGAGCAGCAGCCGCCGCTCGTGGTCCTGCAGAGCCAGACAGAGCCGTTTCGTGACGACGAAGGCCACAACAGGGCCGACGAAGACCCCGATACGGAAAATCCACGTCAGCGCATTGACGGAGACGAGGAAGGAAAACGCGATCACGTCATTGCCGCCCGCCAGCAGCAGAACGGCGTAGAACACGACGCCGGCGACGCCCAGAGCCGTACGGGTGGGCCGGTTGCGAGGCCGGTCGCACAGGTGGTGCTCCCGCCGGTCGCCCGTCACCCACCGCTCGAAGAACGGATACACGAACAGCACCAGGAAAAGCACGCCCGGCAGGACCACCGCGGGAAGGAACACGTTCCACATCACCGTGTGCCCGGCCACCGTGGTCTGCCACGGCGGCATGATGCGCATGGCCCCCTCCAGAAAACCGACGTACCAGTCGGGCTGCGCGCCCGTGGCCACCTGGTCGGCGCGGTAGGGGCCGTACAGCCAGACGGGGTTGATCTGCGCGACCCCCGACAGTCCGGCCAGCAGACCGGAGACCATCAGGAACAGGCCCGTGGACTTGGCAGTGAACTGAGGAAACATCGGCTGACCGACCACATTGCGGTTGGTCCGGCCACGCGCGGCCCACTGCGTGTGCTTGAGATACACGATCAGAATCAGGTGCACGATGATCAGCGCCACCAGCAGGCCTGGTACCAGCAGAATGTGGATGGCGTAGAGCCGGGGAAGGATGTCCTCACCGGGGAACGGGCCGCCCCAGATGAAGAAGCTGAGGTAGGTGCCGAGGACCGGAATCGACATGACGATGGTGTGCGCCGTGCGCATTCCGGTGCCCGACAGCAGATCGTCCGGCAGCGAGTAGCCGGCGAAGCCCTCCAGAAGGGCGAGGAGGAACAGGGTAATCCCGATGATCCAGTTGACCTCGCGCGGCTTGCGGAAGGCACCGGTGAAGAAGATCCGCAGCATGTGCAGCCCGATGGCGGCGACGAACACCAGCGCCGCCCAATGGTGGATCTGCCGGATCAGCAGCCCACCGCGGACGTCGAAGCTGATGTCGAGCGTGGAGGCGTAGGCCTGCGTCATGGCCTGGCCCCGCAGAGGCTCGTAGCTCCCCTCATAGACGCTCGGGGTCATGCCCGGGTCGAAGAAGAAGGTGAGATAGGTGCCCGTCAGGACGAGGACCACGAAGCTGTACAGCGCGAGCTCGCCGAGCAGGAAGGACCAGTGGTCCGGGAACGCTTTCCGCATCAGGCCCCGGCCCGCCTCGGATGCCGGCAGCCGGGCGTCAAGCGCCTCGAAACCCGTGACCGCCGCCGATTTCGCGGACGCTGTCAGCCTCTCCCTCCGCCTGCGGAACAGCATGCGTCACCATCACTCCTGGTCACCACGGATGCGCTGAGTGTTCAGGTGTGCTGATGGGTAACCGGGGAGCGGTCCGGCCAATCGTGCGGACTGCGGGGATTAGGCAGAACAGCGGCAAACGTACAAGCGGTCACTTACGGTGTCGAAGCGCGGACCTGACCGGGCATCCACCGGCCGACGCGGCCTGCGCGTCCTTGTGTCTTCCTCCTATGTGTCGGCTTCGTGGGGGATCTGGGTCTGAGCCTGCGCGCGGTGCGGCGGCCACAGGTAGCTCTCCGCAGCCAGGGCGGCCTCGCGTGCGTTGCGCCGGCCCATGAGTACGCACAAGGTGTAGGCGGTGTCCTCGAACCTTCGGCGCACCGTGAGATTGGACGGATCAGCGAGCATCATGCGTTCCCAGGCGCGATAACGGTTGAGAAGGCGGGCGACCCGTGCCTTGTCGGGCTGAAGCATTGCACTGCTCCCCTCCGGACGGATTGGGATTCGTTGTGCCGGGCGCCGAGCGCGGGAGGGACCCTTGCCTTGCGGGCCATGTCGTTACGCCAGGCCGTGCGCCGGGCTGTACGCCAGCCAGGCTGCTCCACGAGTAATTTTCGCGCCTTCACCCGAATGCCTCTTGTTGGCGCTTCAACTTCACTTCCTGCATGGTGCGAGACGGCTCGCCACGCCGAGCAGGGCAAGGCAGCCGCACAGCAGAGCAGCCGCGTACTCCCGGGCCGCAGGCTCCGTGGTACGCGGCTGACTCCTCCTTCGAACGTGGGTGGATGCTTCACACCTCGGGCTTCAGCGCCTCCCGCCTCACACGTCGGGTCGCGCCTCCGTCCGGCCGTACGGCTCGGCCACTGGTGCCCGGCCTGTCGTCGCCTCGCGGCTGGTCTTCGCCTCGCGGCTGGTCTTCGCTGCTGCTCCGGCGCAGACGAGGCCGAGCAGGACGGTGAGGGCGCCGATGATGACGTTGTTGACGATGACGCCGGCGTCGGGGCTCCGGCCGACCACCCACGGAGAGATGATCATCCAGACGCCGATAGCGCACATGGCCCAGCTCAGGCCGTACATCCTGGCGGGGTTGACAGTGAAGCCCAGGGCCAGCAGGCCGATGGCCACCCCCATGATGAGGTTGTGCCCCAGGAGCGCGGGCTGGCTGGCGCCGAAGTGGAGAATCCACGGGGATGCGGCACAGTACAGGCCGATGAGGAACACCGGCGCATCCACGAGTACCACATCACGTCCGCCCAGTATGCGGGCGTATCGGTCCCGCATCTCGGAAACGTCGGGGTGGGCGGTTATGTCGCCCCGGTGCGAAACGTCGGCCATAAGACTCGTCTCCTTACCGTTCCTGCAAGTCTGACCGCGTCGCGGCGGGATGCCGCACATGTTCATTCTGCGCTTATTTCTTCTTTATGGATAGAGCGTAGAAACAGGGCAAATCGTCACGGTGGGTCACCGGGTGGCGGGCCGGTGAGCGCGCTCAGAGGGCTCTGAGCGCTCTCAGTGAGCGCGATGAGGCGTCTCGCGCGTACGCGTCCAGGTGAGCAGCTCCTCGGCCGTCCAGCCGGTGATGACGCGCTCGGCGGGCACCCCGCACTCCTCGGCACGGGCGCAGCCCAGGATCTGCCAGTCGAGCTGGCCCGGTGCGTGCGCGTCCGTGTCGACGGAGAACAGCACGCCCGCCTCGACGGCCTGGCGCAGCAGCCGCCGCGGCGGATCGAGCCGCTCCGGACGGCTGTTGATCTCCACGGCCGTGCCCGACTCGGCGCACGCGGCGAAGACCTCGTCCGCATCGAACTCCGACTCGGCCCGCCCGCGACCCGAGACCAGCCGTCCCGTGCAGTGTCCGAGCACGTCCGCCAACGGGTTGCGCACGGCTGCGACCATACGGCGCGTCATCGAGGGGGCGTCCATGCGGAGTTTGGAGTGGACGGACACGACCACGACGTCGAGAAGTCCGAGCAGTTCGGGCTCCTGGTCGAGCGACCCGTCCGGAAGGATGTCGCACTCGATACCGGTGAGCAGCCGGAACGGCGCCCATGTCGCGTTGAGTTCGGCCACCACATGTAGCTGCTCCCGCAGCCGCTCGGCCGACAGGCCGCGTGCCACGGTCAGCCGCGGGGAGTGGTCGGTGAGCACCGCCCACTCGTGTCCCAGCTGCGCCGCCGTCCGCCCCATCTCCGCGATGGGGCTGCCGCCGTCGGACCAGTCGGAATGCATATGGCAGTCGCCGCGCAGCAGCGCACGCAACCGCTCACCGGGGCGCCCACCGCCACCGTCCGTGCCGCCGTCGGTCCGGTGCGGCGACGCGCCCTCCTGCTCGAGCCGCTCCAGATAGCCGGGTACTTCACCGGCCAGCGCCTCGCGCACCACGTTCGCCGTCTTGGGCCCGATGCCCTTCACCGCTTCCAGCGTCCCGGCGGCGAGACGGTCCGCCAACTCTTCGTCCGTCATGGCGGCGACGGCGTCGGCAGCGGTGCGAAAGGCCCGTACGCGGTAGGTGGGAGCCTGGGTCCGCTCCAGGAGGAACGCGATCCGCTTGAGTGCCTCGACGGGATCCATGGGCACCTCCTCCCGGCGGTCCGGCCTCTCCCACCCGGCCCGCTGTGTCGCGGGCCCGCGGCTACAGGTTCGCTCAGCGGTCTCGGGCCTGCACGGCGTGAGCATTGCCGCTCGCGGTGCCGGGCCCGGCAGGGCGACACGGACGGCACAGCTCGAGCGCACCAGCCGGGCCGGGATCCGGAGGCCCGTGCGACTGCGGACCAGCGATATCCACCGAGCCGGCCTCCGCCGCGTACGGTGCGGTCGCGGCTTCCGCTACCAGGACCCCACCGGTGCGGCGCTCGCAGACCCCGATCAGCTGTCGCGGATACGCGCGCTCGCGATTCCGCCCGCCTGGCGCGACGTATGGAACTGCCCGTGGCCCAGCGGCCACCTTCAGTCCGTCGGGACCGACGACGCCGGCCGCCGCCAGTACTTCTATGCGACCGTGCTCACCGCGGTCGCGGTCGCCGACCGCCCCGCGTTGAGCCGGCTCGGAGAGCGCGGCCGGTTCGGGCTGCCTGCCACCAAGGGAGCGGTGGAGGCGGCGGTACTGGAACTGCTGAGCCGCGTGTCATTACGCCCATAGCAGAGGGGATCAAGAGACCGTAAGTGATGTGCGACACCGGGACTCGAGCAGAAAGCGACTCTAATTGATCAGTTCCCGACCGGATGCCCTGGTCACCGGGTACGGAACCGAAAAAAGTGCGGAACGATGTTGGATTCGGGTATTTGACACCCCGCTGCGCGCGCGGGTAGGAAACAGCTCTGTGGAGCCGAGGGGTGAATTGTGCACGAACCGAACATCGTGGGGGACTGGCAGGAGTACGACGACGAGCACCCAGGTCTCCGGGTTCGTGTCCATGACCTGAAAAAGGACGAGCCGCCGCGGGGTCGCGACGACCACGCGAAAGATCTCGTTTACTTCAGCTTCCGCGTCACCGTGGAGAATCGCACCGGGCAATCGATCGCCATTCAGCTCGAGGACGGTCAACTGGACGTCCGGATCGGCAGCGACGGCGAAGGCGCGTTTCTCGACTGGCGGAATTCCCAGTTCATCGAGGGCTTCGACGTCTACCCGCTGCGCCGAGCAACAGCCACGATCTTCGCGGCCGGTCGGGAAGACCAGCTGGAGATCGTCGACGTTCAGATCCAGTTGAGGGCCGACGAGGAATGGACCCGTCGTTGTGTGTGGGCCGGCGGCATCGGCGTGCCACAGCCTTCGGCGTGCGGGGGGAAGCGGCCCGGCGCCGCCAAAGACAGCATCGCAGCGCAGGTCAGCCGCTTCCTCGAAGGGGAGACGGGAACGGCCTGACGGCCTGATTCCGTGAGCCCGGCACCGGCCGGTGCCGAAGGCGCGCGACGCCTCCGGCACCGGCCGCGCGACTCGCGGTCGATCGCGGGTCAGGGGCTCAGGCCGCGGCACCCGCCATCGTGCGGCACATCTCCGCGCAGCGGCGACAGGCTTCCGCGCACCGCATCATCTGCGGATCCTCCGGCATGGCCATACACGCCTCCGCGCACATGTCGCATGCCTTGGCGCACATCCTGCACATCTCGGCCGCCATGGGCGACCTGCGCATTGTCATGTCCGCGCATATGCGGGTCATCTCGGTGCAGTCCATCAGCGCCCGCATGATCTGCATCTGGGCCTGACCACCCATCTGCAGGCAGGAGCTCATGGTCTCCTCGCAGATGCTGTGGCACGACATGCACGCCTCGACGCAGTCCTGCATCTCCTTGCTCAGTGCCGTGGCCGTTTGGGGCTGCTGCATGATTCCTCCTCGGGTTGCCGGGACCCGAACCGGGTCCCCTCGCCCCTCCGTCGTACGCCTCCCGGCCACCGCGCGCCATCGGGCGGACGCAAACAGTCCACATCCTCCGGTACGGCGTGTGCTCCCCTCCGCTACGGCATCCGTTCCACTCCGCTACGGCGTCCGCTTCCCTCCGCTAGGGAGTCCGGGCACCGTCTGACGCGGGGCATACTCCGGCCCGGCGGTGTCAGTGCCTGCCGCCCTTGCTGTCCTTTCCGCTCTCCGGCCAGACGCCGGTCGTGCGTTCGATGGCCTTGGCGCCGGCCCGGTCTACCGCACTGCGGACGACGGCGAAGATCGCTCCCTGAACGGCGGCCGCCAGCAGTACCTCGCGCCAGGTCCGTTCCCTGTCGAGGGCGTCCGGGGCGTCCTCCTCGTGGCGCAGCGCCTTCCACATCGCCTGGAAGGTCAGACCGGCCAGCGCTCCACTCGCCCAGCCGAGCACGAAGCCGAACGGTTTGTAGACGACCGGAAGCTTCTTCTTCTTGCGCACCTGGATCTCCTTCGCTCGGTTCGGGGCGTCAGGGACGTCCGGTTGCCGGGACCTCCTCGCCCGCAGGCACCGGTCCTGGCGGCGTACCGTCGCCGAACGGCCGCCCGCCCAGCTCCTGCCGGTGATGGGGCGTGAGCCACCCGGCCAGATCCGGGCCGACGGGCACGATGCGGGTCGGGTTGATGCCGGTGTGCACGCGGTAGTAGTGCCGCTTGATGTGATCGAAGTCGACGGTGTCACCGAAGCCGGGCGTCTGATAGAGGTCGCGGGCGTACGCCCACAGGACGGGATCCTCCGCCAGCTTCCACCGGTTGCACTTGAAGTGGCCGTGGTAGACGGCATCGAAGCGGACCAGCGTGGTGAACAACCGGATGTCCGCCTCCGTGAGCGTGTCTCCGACGAGGTAACGGCTGTCGGCGAGCCGCTTCGAGAGCGCTTCCAGGCGCCGGAAGACACCCGCGCAGGCTTCTTCGTACTCGCTCTGGCGCTTCGCGAACCCCGCCCGGTACACGCCGTTGTTGACGTCGTGGTAGACGTCCGCCATGACCTCGTCGATCTCGTCTCGCAGCCCTTCCGGATAGAGGTCGGGTGCGCCCGGGCGGTGCAACGCCGTCCACTCGGTGGCGAAGTCCAGCGTGATCTGCCGGAAGTCGTTCGTGACCAGCCGGCCGCTGGGTACGTCCACGATCGCCGGCACGCTGACGCCGCCGGGGTAGCCGGTCTCCCGGGCGTCGTAGGCCTCGCTGAGGTAGCGGATGCCGAGCACGGGATCGCGGCCGTCGGGGTCAAGGGTGAACCGCCAGCTGCGGTCGTCCTGGATGGGATCCGCGATGGCCAGGGAGAGCGCGCTCTCCAGCCCCAGCAGGCGACGCGAGACCACGGCACGGCTCGCCCATGGGCAGGCACGGCTGACGACCAGGCGGTAGCGGCCTGCCTCGACCGGCCAGCCGTCCCTTTCGTCCGCGGTGATGCGGTCCGTGAAGTGGCTCCTGGACCGGGTGAAGGCCTTGCGCCCGTATTCGGTGTTGCCGCCGCTGCTACCGCCGTTGCCGTCGCTGTCGTTGTAGCCGTCGCTGACGCTGTGGCGGCTCCTGCCTTGGTCGGTACGGCTCATTCCTGGTCTCTCCCTCCTGGTGCATGTGAGACGAATGCGGCTCGTGACGTCTGCAGTGCACTGTGGCGGCTGTTGTGGCGCGTCGCCGATCGTGCTCCTGGACGGCCGTCCCGGAGCTCGGTCCGGAAGGCGTCGCAGGACGAGTGCCCCTATTACGCCTTCTTTCGCCTCTTCGTTCCGCTCGATGACCGTGTGAGGCCGTGCCGTCGGGGCATTCGGCCGGAAGCGACGCGAGGACGCAGGCGAAGGCCGCGGACGAAGAAGGCAGAAGGCGAAGGCAGGCGAAGGAAAAGTGAAGTGAGCGAGACGTCGTCGGACCGGAAGACACGTGTCACCGTGCTCGTCGCACTCGGCGCCAACCTACTGATCGCCGTAGCCAAGGCGGCGGGCGGAGCTCTGACCGGATCACCGGCTCTGCTGTCGGAGGCGGCCCACTCCGTGGCCGACAGCTTCAACGAGGTCTTTCTCCTCGCCGCACTGCGCCGCAGCCGCCGGCCCGCCGACAGCCGGCACCCCTTCGGCTACGGCAAGGAGCGTTTCTCCTGGTCGTTGCTGGCGGCCGTCGGCATTTTCTTGACGGGCGGCTGCTTCTCCTTCTTCCAGGGGGTCGAGGCCCTGCGTAACGGCGCCCATGAGTCCCGCAGCGGGTACGCGGCGGGGCTTGTCGTCCTGGGGGTGGCGTTGGCGGCCGAGGGCGCGTCGTTGCTGCGTGCCCTTCACCAGGTGCGTGTGGAGGGGCGTTCCGCCGAGACGGTGGCGCGCGACCCTGCCCTGCGCACGGTCCTCGCCGAGGACGGCACGGCCGTGCTGGGCGTCGTCCTGGCGATCACCGGCATGGTGCTCCATATGATCACCGGACAGGTCGTATGGGAGGCGTCCGCCTCGCTCGCCATCGGGATGCTTCTGGTCTACGTCGCGTACCTGCTGGGCCGCGACTCTCGGGAACATCTGATCGGACGCGCTGCGGGCCAGGAACCGAGCCGCAGGATCCGTGCCCTCCTGGACGCGCAGCCCGAGATCGACAACGTGGAGTCACTTCTCACCATGCAGCTGGGCCTCGACTCGATGCTGGTCGCCGCCCGGATCGATCTGACTCCCGGTCTGGACAGCGAGGAGATCGAACTCGTCGCTGTTCGCATCAAGCGCTCCGTGTCCAACGTCGTGCCGGAGGCCGACCAGATCTTCCTCGACATCACCGAGGCCCCACCGCCGAAGGAGCCTGGAAAGCCCTTGGTTCAGGGACGTGCTGGTGCTGCACGGCGCGGGTGAAGCGCTCTCCCGTCGACGTCGTAGCGTGGTCCTGCTGATGTCGTGTGGTCGATGACGAGATGACGAGGAGTGGGGCGTGCTCAGTGGCGTGCTGATCGGAGAGAGCCTGCGTGTGGGCAGCGAGCTGAACAGCGTTCCGTTGCAGGTCACAACGGTGCGGAGGATCGAGGTCGGCAGTGCGGCGGCCGGGCAGCCCGGACGGTGGACCCTGCTGGACTTCCAGGCCGCGGAGGCCGACGCCGAGCGGCTGGCTGAGGCGATCGCCGGGTGCCTGGAGCCGGGTGCGTGGTACGTCAACTACAACACGACGACGGAGGCGTTCGTGGTGTTCGCCGGTCGTGTCTTCCGCTACCCACGAGGGGATGCCGCCTCGCGCACCCAGGTGCAGGCATACGGCCGCTCGGTCGGCGTTCCCGAACAGCAGCTGGACTGGGAGGACTGAGCGTCGCCGCCCGGAGGCGCGGAGGGCTGCGAAGCCGTGCGTCTCAGCGGGCCGGTCCGTGGAAGGCTGCGAAGCCGTGCGTCTCAGCGGGCCGGTCCGTGGAAGGCTGCGAAGGCGGACGTCGAAAGGCCCGGTCTGCGGAAGGCATCGCGACCGGACGCCGATGCGGACCGGTCCGCGGCGGGCGGGCGATACCGGTGCTCCTGCCGGTCGCCCGTACCCGTCAGTCCCGTTGCTCAGCCCAGTACCACCGAGGCGGCCGCCGCGATGATGGTGGCGAGTGCGGTCGCGAGCATGGCCGCTCGGACGGTGAGGCAGTTCAGCTCGCCCGGCCGCGGCGAGTACGCAACCGTGGTCCTGCCAGGGGCGGAAAGGTTACTGCGTACTGTCTGATCATCGGTGCGACGTTTCTCCGACTCGCGCAGCTCTTCACACCACGGGCAGTCCTCCGCATGACCGACTGGGCTGTCCAGCCAGTAGGCCCCTGTAAGCTGCGCGTCGGGCGTCGGAATCGGATTACCAGCAGAAGCGTTCATGCTTTGACCAACGTCCTTCGCGATCGCGCGGCAATGCATCCGGCCGGTTCTGCAACCGTCCCGTTATCAAGGTCTCGATTTTTGTCGATCACTCGACGTACGCCTGAGCGAGCCGGGCGCTGCCCCCTTGTCGCGGCGGGCAGTTGAGGTCGTACGAGACGCATGCATGGATCCTCCAGGGGAACCCGGTGCGGCATGGGAACGCTGAGCCGATGGGAACGGAGGGTGGAGCGCTGGGAAAGCGCTCTGCTGGCCAAGGTTTTCCGGAGCGACCCCGTCCAACTGCTCGACGCTCTGCGGCGGGAGTGCGATGACCACGCTGTGGTGTGCAGCGAGAGCCGTGTACTGGTCCCCAACGTCTACAGAGTCGAACTCGTCGGGTCCATCCACGACGAACTGGCCGGACGACGCGGCGAGGTGGGCCAAGTGCTCACGGATGTCCTGGACCGGCACGCTGACACGAACGGCTATGAATGGGCGGGTCCGCTCACCGTCCACGTGACCAGGGTCCGTCGTCCGCCCAACGGCCGGTACCGCGTGGTGAGCAATGCCAGGAGTCACGGCATCGCGCCCGCGCACACCGGTGCCGTGCACCCGGGGGCTTGAAGCGGGTTTGGCGCAGCGGCAGATGGTGTGTGGTGCGGCGGTGGAGCGCCCCGGTGCCGCTGCGCCCACCCGTGCCGCTTGGCAGTCAGACCCGGCGCACCACATGGATCAGGTATTCCTTGCGGTTGAGCGGGTTGTGGTCGGTGCGCGGGCGTGTCGGTGGAGTGCCCCGGACCGGTTCGTAGCGGTCGAAGGCGCATTCCAGTACGCCCTCACCGCGCGTCAGGCCCGGCAGCAGCTGCTCCAGTTCGTGCACCCGGGCCGCGGGGATGTCGCCCTCCAGCGCGGTGGTCGTCCCGTGGGTGGAAGGTGTACGTGGGAAGGCACGCAGCCGAGCCAGTACTGGCAGCAGCGGTCCGAACAGGTCGGCTGGGATCTCGAGCCGGAACCGGTGCATAGGTTCGTACACCGTGGTGCCGGCCTGCCGCAGGGCGGTCATCAGGACGAGCGGTGTCAGATTGCGGAAGTCACCGGCCGTACTCGACATGCTCTTGTCGAAGACGCCGTGTGAATGGCTCTGCCGCGCCCAGTAACCGGAGTGCGTCATGGTGACCGTGCAGTCGGTCACGTGCCAGCCGTGAATTCCCTCGCGCAGGGTGTCGTGGACGGTTTCCTCCACCGCCTTGATGAACGAGAACGGCATGGAGCCGAGTTCGACCTCCAAGCGGAAGGCGATCCCGGAGCCGATGGGTGCCGGATCGATCCGGAGCCCGACCGTGGCGAGAAACGGATTTGGCTGCTTGCCGATCATCTCGGCAGCAGAACCCGTACCCGTCGGCCGTTCGATGCAGATGGTCGTCGACTCGCGGAAAGAGACGTCCAGGCCGAAGTCGTTCGCCAGCGTCGCCTGGATGACCTCTTTCTGCACTTCGCCGTAGAGCGAGACAGACACCTCTTGCCGCATGTCGTCCTGCCGCAGATTGATCAGCGGATCCTGCTCGGCGAGCTGGGCCAGTGCGGTATGCAACGCACCCTTGTCGGTGGGGTGGCCGGGAATCACGACCGTTTCGAGAGTCGGCGGAGCGAAATGGCCGCCCTCCGCGGGTGTCTTTCGCGGCATACCGATCTCGTCGCCGATTCGGATGTCGCCGAGTCCCCAGAGTTTCCCGATCTGCCCAGCGGTGACGGACGATCGCCGGACGGCCGAGCCGTGCTCGAACACACTGATCGCGGTGACTTTCGCCGCCTCGTCAGTCCGGTTTCCCACCGGGTTCCATTCATGTGGGTTTCCGAGATCGCCGTCGTGTTTCCCGTGGTCGCTGCGGAAGTTCAGCCTGTCCCGCGTGCGCACGGTTCCGGAGAGCATCCGCACGTACGCGATCTTCTCCCCGGCCGGACCGCGCTCGACCTTGAACACGGTGCCGGAGACAGGCCCGTCCACATCGCCCTGCGCCGCAGGCAGCAGTTCCCTGATGCCGTCCATCAGCGCACCCACACCCGCGCCGGTGATGGCCGAGCCGAAGAACACCGGGTGGACGAACGCCTGCCGGGTCTGTGCCGCCAGCTGGTCCCGGAGCCGTTCGTACGAAAGGGTCGTCTCGTCCTCGACATACGCGGCAAGGAGCGCGTCGTCCTGATCGGCGAGCACGTCTACCAGCAGGGACCTGAATTCCTTGTCGTCGGCGGCATAGGGTGTGTACCGGGCGTCGCGGGTGCCGAGCCCGTCCGTCGAGCCCATCGGGACCGACGACGGGGCGAGTTTCTCGGAGATATGCCGCAGCACGCGGTCGTATTGTGCGCCGCTGCGGTCGATCTTGTTCACGAAAACGAGCGTGGGAATGCGCAACCGCTGCAGCGTCCGCATCAGTACGCGGGTCTGCGCCTGTACGCCTTCCACAGCGGAGACGACGAGCACCGCACCGTCGAGCACATTGAGTACCCGCTCCACCTCGGCGATGAAATCCGGGTGGCCGGGGGTGTCGATCAGATTCACCGTGATGTCGTCGATGGCGAAGGAGACGACGGCGGACTTGATCGTGATGCCGCGTTGCCGTTCCAGGGCCAGGGAATCCGTCTGAGTGCTGCCCTGGTCGACGCTGCCGATCTCGTCGATGACACCGGCGGCGTGCAGCAGCCGCTCGGTCAGGCTCGTCTTACCGGCGTCGACGTGCGCGAGAATTCCCAAGTTCAGTGTTTTCACTGCGTGCCATGTCCTTCGGATGCGTGACGATTCCGTTCTTCGTGGACATGAACGCAGTGCGCATCTACTGCTCCTTGGTGGGTCAGCCGGTAGTTCGGTCTTCGGTAGTGCAGCAGACGGGCCCACCGGCGGGCAACCGAATTGTTCCGCTCCAATTCGGTGGCGTTGTGGGGGATGACGTCGCTACCGTCACGCCGGTGATCATGATCATCTGGCATTTCCAGCTGGCTGGGCCCTGAGGTCGACCGGGCCCTGAGAGCGGTCTCGGACGCCGCTGTCCGGGCGCGCCCACGACGCACCCGGACAGTGGATTCCGGCTCAGCGGCGGCCGTCGCCCGCCCGGCTCGGATCCGGCTCGGGACAGCGGACGGCAGCCGCCTGTCGGGTTATTACCGGTGCGCCCCGAACCAGGACATCGCCGGAAGCGCCTTGTCGTCGTAGCCGAACAGCGCCTGGTTCTCCCAGCCGTTGCCGGAGGTCGAGTCCGTCGGGTCCCAGCCATTGCCGGTGACCGCGGTCCAGGTGGACTCCCAGTAGAAGACACCGAGGCCGCGGCCGTTCGGGACGGCCTCCACGATGTTCATGATGTCCCGCAGCCAGGCGGACTGGCCGGCCGTCGAGGCCGCGTACCCGGACACCAGCTCACCGGTCGTGTCGATGATGTTCTCGTGCGAGTCCTCGCTGTCCAGCCGGAACGGGTAGGCCGTCTCGGCGACGAAGACGGGCTTCCCGTAACGGGACGCAGCGTCGTCCAGCGTGGTCTGGAAGTCGTAGAGCGAACCGTGCCAGTAGCCGTAGTACGACAGGCCGATGGCGTCGAACTTCACGCCGTTGGCGACCGCGTTGTCGAACCACCAGCGGGTGCCCGACAGGTCACCGCCCTTGGCGAGGTGCAGCGCCACGGTCGTGGACGAGCTGACCGCCTTGACCGCGTCGTAGCCCGAGTTGAGCAGACCGGCGAGCTGCGACCAATTGTCGGTGGAGCCCTCGGACCACAGCATGCCGCCGTTGATCTCGTTGCCGACCTGCACCATGTCGGCCGTCGTGCCCTGGGCCTTGAGAGCGTTCAGGACGTCGTACGTGTGGTTGTAGACGTCCGTCTTCAGCTGGCTGTACGAGTGCCCGGACCAGGCGGCCGGCTTGGTCTGCGCGCCCGGGTCGGCCCAGGTGTCCGAGTAGTGGAAGTCGACGAGCAACTTCATGCCCTGCGTCTTGATGCGCTTGGCCATCGCCAGCACGCGCGTCTTGTTGTTGTAGCCGTCGGCCGGGTTCACCCATACCTTGAGGCGGGCGTAGTTCTGACCGGCGGACTTCAGGATGGCGAGCGCGTCGCCGGTCGTGCCGGAGCTGGTCTTGTAGGCACCGCCGAGGGCCTCGCTCTTCGCGAGTGACGAGACGTCGGAGCCCTTGATGGACAGGCCGGTCTTGCCCGACGTGAACGTCAGGTCGTCCACGTTGATCCAGTTGCCCGCGTTGGCGTCGGAATTGATGCTGATCGTGCACTGGGTGTTCGTCACCGCGATGGAGGTGACGATCCGTATCCAGCCGCTCGAGGAGACCGGCAGGTCCGTGCGCTGTTCCGAACTTCCGCAGTTCTTCAGCGCGATGTACGCGGAGTTCTGGCCGCCGCCCGAACGCACCCACGCCGTGAGGGTGTAGTTCCCGTTGGTCAGCCCGGACAGGTACTGGTACGTCTCCACCTTGTACGCGGACGACGACCAGTGGGTGAGGCGGTAGCTGCCGCTGTGGCCGCCGGCTTCGGTGAAGGAGGCGGAGTTCTGGCCGGCCGCGGAGTAGGTCGACCAGCCGGTCGGGGTTGCCGTACCGGTGCCGTTCGACTCGAAGCCGCCGTTGGTGAGCGTGGATGCCGCGTGGGCGGCGGTTGCGGGAAGTGCCGTGAAGGCGAGGCCGGCTGCCAGCGGGAGGAGCAGGGCCCGCAGGGTGCGTCTCGGATGGAACATCGTTGGTCCCTTCGACGAGATTCAATTGAGGCGGGGGGTGGGTTGGAGTGGCGGCGTCCTGCCCGGAGCCGGACAAGACGCCGCACGTACCGGCCGGGGATCCCCCCACGGTCCCGGCCGGCGATCAAAGGGGGCGGCCGCCCGAGCGCGTACGAACCGCTGCGGTCGGCCCTTGCGGCGTGCGCCTCGACGGTCAGCCGTCGAGGCGCACATCCCGTGCGGTCAGCCGTCGAGGCGTACGACCCGTACGGCGCCCGCGGGCACCGCGAGACGGCCCGCGGCGCGCTCGCCCGTCAGCAGCTCGGTGCCGTGAGCCTCCAGTGGCACCTTGGCGTCCGACGCGGTGTGGTTGATCACGAAGAGGTAGCGGCCGGACTCGCCTGAGCGGGTCACCACCTCCACGTCGCGCGGGAGGTCGGCGCGCGGCGCGATCCGGGCGTCCTCGCAGGCCCAGCCCAGAAGGACGTCGAGGTCGCGGGGCGCGAGACGCGTGGAGACGTACCAGGCCGTGCCCTCGCCGAGGCGGTTGCGGGTGACGGCCGGGCCTCCGGCGGCGAGCCCGTCCGCGTACGTCCATACGGTGTCGGCGCCGCGCGGGGTGACGAACTCCGTCCAGACGTCACCCGAGAGCTCGGAACCGTCCGCCGCCGTGATCCGTACCTGCTCTCCCTGGAGGAGCGGTGAGAACTCCTCGACGGTCAGGCCGAGTACGTCCCGCAGGACGCCCGGGTACGGGCCCTCGTGGACGGCGTCGTGCTCGTCGACGATGCCGGAGAAGTACGAGACGACGAGGGTGCCGCCGTTCTCCACGTACGCGCGGAGGTTCCGGCCCGCGGCCTCGGTGGCCAGGTAGAGCGCCGGGACGACGACAAGGGGATACGCCGACAAGTCGCTTTCCGGGTGGGCGAAGTCGACCGTGAGGTGCCGGTCGTACAGCGCCTCGTAGAACGCGTCGGCGCGCTCGCGCGCGTCATGGTCTTCGCTGGGCCGCCACTCCAGGGACTGCGCCCACCAGGACTGCCAGTCCCACACCATCGCGACGTCGGCGACCGTGCGCGTACCGCGCAGCGAGCCCAACGCATCGACATCCGCACCCAGTCGGACCACCTCGCGCCACACCCGCGAGTCGGTACCCGCGTGCGGCAGCATCGCCGAGTGGAACTTCTCGGCGCCGCGCCGGGACTGCCGCCACTGGAAGAACATCGCGCCGTCGGAGCCGCGCGCGACATGCGTGAGGGAGTTGCGGGCCATCTGGCCGGGCGCCTTGGCCGGGTTGCGCGGCTGCCAGTTGACGCCGGACGTGGAGTGCTCCAGGAGCAGCCACGGGGCGCCGCCGCCCACGGAGCGGGTGATGTCGGCGGCCATCGCGAGGTTGACGTGCGTACGGCGGCCGTCGGTGATCAGGTAGTGGTCGTTGGTGACGATGTCGACCTCGCGGCCCCACGCCCAGTAGTCGACGGAGTCGCACTGGCTGAGCGCCGTCATGAAGTTGGTCGTGACCGGGACGCCGGGGGAGAGGCGGTGCAGGATGTCGCGCTCTCGTACGAAGTTCTCGCGCATCGTGGCGTCGGCGAAGCGGCGGTAGTCCAGCTGCTGGGCCGGGTTGGCCGCGGTGGGCGTCAGCCGGGGCGGGTCGATCTGGTCGAAGGCGGTGTAGCGCTGGCCCCAGAATGTCGTTCCCCAGGCCTCGTTGACCGCCTCGACCGATCCGTACGTGGTGTCCAGCCAGCGGCGGAAGTGTTCCGCGCAGGTGTCGCAGTAGCAGGCCGAGACGGGAACGCCGTACTCGTTGTGGACGTGCCACATGGCGACGGCCGGATGCGCTCCGTAGCGCTGGGCCAGCTGCGTGGTGATGCCGGCCGCCGCGTCGCGGTAGGCCGGGTTGCTGTGGCAGATCGCGCCGCGTGAGCCGAACGCGAGGCGGACGCCCTCGCGGGTCACCGGCAGCGCGTCGGGGTGGGACCGGTAGAACCAGGCCGGCGGGCAGACGGTGGGCGTGCCGAGGTCGGCGCGGATGCCGTTCTCGTGCAGCAGGTCCAGGAGGCGGTCGAGCCAGCCGAAGTCGTGGACGCCCGGTTCGGGCTCCAGCAGGGCCCAGGAGAAGATCCCGACGCTGACCATGGTCACGCCGGCCTCACGCATCAGCGCGACGTCCTCGTGCCAGACGCTCTCCGGCCACTGCTCGGGGTTGTAGTCCCCGCCGAAGGCCAGCCGGGTGAGGCCCTTGGGTGCTGCGGCCCCCGCGACCGCAGGGGAAGCCGACTTCGCGGTCTGCGCCGCTTCCGAGCCGTCCGGCATGGATGTCTCCTGAAATTATCGATCAATTGGGAACGTGCACACACGGCGGTGGCGACGTCAGCCAAACATAACCGCACAGCAACAACCATTGACAAGTGTCCTGGATGTTTCTCTACTGTGAACGCTCACAGAAGCATGGCAGGTCTCCGCAGCAGGCGGAGACCCAGGTCAGGGGAGATACATCCATGCCGTTCACGTCGCACCGTCGGCTCCGTCAAGCAGCCGCCACCGCCGTCGCCGTCGCTCTCGGCGCTTCCACGCTCGCCGCCTGCGGCTCGTCCGACGACGACAGCGACGAGGCCCAGTCGGGGCCGGTCTCGCTCACGTACTGGACCTGGGCGCCGGGGATGGACAAGGTCGCGGACATCTGGAACAAGGGTCCGGGCAAGAAGGCGCAGATCAAGGTCGTGGTGAAGAAGCAGGCGTCCGGTGACACGCTCGTCACCAAGATCCTGACCGCGGCCAAGGCCCACAAGGCCCCCGACCTGGTCCAGGCCGAGTACCAGGCGCTGGCGACCCTCGTCAGCAACGACGTGCTCGCCGACATATCCGGCGAGGTCAAGGGGGTCGACAAGAAGTTCGCCCCCGGCATCTGGCAGCAGGTCACGCTCGGCTCGGACGCCGTCTACGCGATCCCGCAGGACTCCGCACCGATGGCCTTCTACTACCGCGAGGACCTCTTCAAGAAGTACGGCCTCGAGGTCCCGAAGACCTGGGACGAGTTCGCCGAGACCGCGCGCAAGCTGAAGAAGAAGGCCCCGGACAAGGACCTCACCACGTTCTCCGCCAACGACTCCGGTCTGTTCGCCGGACTCTCCCAGCAGGCCGGCGCGAAGTGGTGGACCATCGACGGCGAGAAGTGGAAGGTCGGCATCGACGACACCGCGACGCAGAAGGTCGCCGACTTCTGGGGCGGCCTCGTCAAGGACGACGTCATCGACAACCAGCCGATGTACACCCCGGCCTGGAACAAGGCGCTCAACACCGGCAAGCAGATCGCCTGGGTGAGCGCGGTCTGGGCGCCCGGCACCCTCACCACCGCGGCCCCCGACACCAAGGGCAAGTGGGCCATGGCGCCGCTCCCGCAGTGGACCGAGGGCGAGTCGGTGACCGGCAGCTGGGGCGGATCCACCATCGCCGTCACCAACGACAGCAAGCACAAGGACGCCGCCGCCAAGTTCTCCACCTGGCTCAACACCTCCCCCGAGGCGCTCGCAGCGCTGGTGAAGGAGAGCGGCATCTACCCGGCCGCTACCGCCGCCCAGACCGGTGACGCGCTGTCCCAGGCCCCCGAGTTCTTCTCGAACCAGCCCGACTTCTACACCGAGGCCGCCGAGATCGCGAAGAACACGGCGCCCGCGGCCTGGGGTCCCAACGTGAACGTCGCCTACACCTCCTTCAAGGACGCCTTCGGCAAGGCCGCCAAGAACAAGTCCGACTTCGGTGCCGCCCTGACGACCATGCAGGACGCCACCGTCGCGGACCTCAAGAAGCAGGGCTTCGAGGTCGCTGAGTGACCAGCGCACGCCGGAAGACGTACGGGGTGAAGGGCGCCCCGTACCTCTTCCTCGTCCCGGCAACCCTGCTCTTCGCCCTGTTCTTCGCGCTCCCCATCGGGTACGCGCTGTGGCTCAGCCTGCACAAGATCGAGGTCAAGGGCCTCGGCTTGGGCAAGGGCGCCCGTCACGAGGCCTGGGCGGGCTTCGGCAACTACGCCGACGCGCTCTCCGACCCCGAACTCCTCGACGGCGCCCTGCGCGTCCTCGGCTACGGCGCGATCGTGGTCCCGGTGATGCTCGGCCTCGCCCTGCTCTTCGCGCTGATGCTCGACACCGACCGGGTACGGCTCGCACCGTTCAGCCGACTCGCGATCTTCCTGCCCTACGCCATCCCCGGTGTCATCGCAGCACTCCTGTGGGGCTTCCTCTACCTCCCGGACCTCAGCCCCTTCCACTTCGTCCTCGACAAGCTGGGGCTGCCGCAGCCGGACCTGCTGGACGGCGGGCCGCTGTACCTCTCCCTGTCGAACATCGCGGTCTGGGGCGGCACCGGCTTCAACATGATCGTCATCTACACCTCGCTGCGGGCGATACCCGCCGAGGTGTACGAGGCGGCCAAGCTGGACGGCTGCTCGCAGCTGCAGATCGCGCTGCGGATCAAGATCCCGATGGTGGCGCCCTCGCTGGTGCTGACCTTCTTCTTCTCGATCATCGCGACGCTGCAGGTCTTCAGCGAGCCGACCACCCTCCGACCCCTCACCAACTCCCTCTCCACCACCTGGAGTCCGCTCATGAAGGTGTACCAGGACGCCTTCGGCAAGGGCGACACGTACTCGGCGGCCGCCACCGCCGTGATCATCGCCGTCGTCACGCTCGTCCTGTCCTTCGGCTTCCTGCGCGCCGCGAACTCCCGCAACAAGCAGGAGGAAACACGATGAGCTCTGTCGCCCTGCGCAAGGCCGCACCGGCCGCCGGCACGACGCCCGGCACCGCCCAGGGGCCGCCGCGGCGCCGCCGTATCGCCCTGGTCCCGACCGTCACCCTGTTTCTCGGAGCGCTCTACTGCCTGCTGCCCGTCGCGTGGGTGGTGGTCGCCTCCACCAAGTCGGGCCGTGAGTTGTTCTCCACCTTCACGTTCCTGCCGGGCACCGGATTCGCCGACAACGTCAAGGACCTGTCGGCGTACCGCGACGGCATCTACTGGGAGTGGATGGGCAACTCCGCTCTGTACGCGGGCCTCGGCGCCCTGCTGTCCACGGCCGTCTCGGCCGTCAGCGGCTACGCCCTCGCCATCTACCGCTTCCGCGGCCGCGAGACCATCTTCAACATCCTGCTCGCCGGGGTGCTGATGCCGCCGGTGATCCTCGCCGTGCCCCAGTATCTGCTGCTCGCCAAGGTGGACCTCACCGACTCCTACGCGTCGGTGCTCCTTCCGCTCATCCTCTCCCCGTACGGGGTGTATCTCGCGCGGATCTACGCCGCCGCGGCCGTACCCAGCGATGTGGTCGAGGCGGGCCGGATGGACAACGCGAGCGAGTGGCGGATCTTCACCAGGATCGCGCTGCCGATGATGATCCCCGGACTGGTGACGGTCTTCCTGTTCCAGTTCGTAGCCATCTGGAACAACTTCCTGCTGCCGTACATCATGCTCAGCGACGACGAGAAGTTCCCGATCACCCTCGGGCTGTTCACGCTCCTCGAACAGGGCTCCAACACCCCGGTGCTGTACACCCTGGTCATCACCGGTGCCCTGCTTGCGGTCGTCCCGCTCATCGCGCTGTTCCTGGTCATCCAGCGGTTCTGGAGCCTGGACCTGCTGTCCGGGGCCGTAAAGTCGTGACCATGCTGCATCCCCTGGGGGACACCCCCCGGACCCCCGGCCGGAAAGGCGCACTCGGCGCGCCCACAAGAGGTGATTCCCTGTGACCCAGACGGGGGGCAGGCGCAAGCCGCCGACGATCCATGACGTGGCCCGCGAGGCCGGAGTCTCGCGGGGCACGGTGTCCCGTGTCCTCAACGGCGGGCACTACGTCAGCCCCGCCGCGCAGGAAGCGGTCAACGCCGCGATCCGCAAGACCGGGTACGTCGTCAACCGGCACGCCCGGTCGCTGATCACGGGCCGTTCGGACTCCGTGGGCTTCCTGCTCACGGAGCCGCAGGAGAAGTTCTTCGAGGACCCCAACTTCAACGTGCTGCTGCGGGGATGCACGCAGGCGCTGGCCGCACACGACATCCCGCTGCTGCTCATGATCGCGGGAACGGAGGACGAACGCCGGCGGATCAGCCGGTACATCACCGCCGGCCACGTCGACGGAGTACTGCTGGTCTCCAGCCACTCCGGCGACCCGGTCGCCGCCGAACTGCGCGACGCCGGGGTCCCGCTGGTGGCCTGCGGCAAGCCCATCGGGCAGGCGTCCAAGGTGAGTTACGTCGCCGCTGACGACCGGGACGGCGCCCGCGACATGGTCCGGCACCTGCTGTCGCTGGGCCGTCGGCGCATCGGCATGATCACCGGTCCGCTCGACACCCCGGGCGGCGTCGAACGCCTCGCGGGCTACCGCGAGGTGCTCGGCGAGGCGGGCGTCGAGGTCGACGAACGCCTCATCGTCCCCGGCGACTACAGCCGCGCCGGGGGAGAGGCCGGAGCGGCCGAACTCCTCGCCCGCGTACCGGACCTGGACGCACTGTTCGTCGCCTCCGACCTCATGGCCCAGGGTGCGCTGAGCGCGCTGCAGCGGGCGGGCCGGCGCGTGCCGGAGGACGTCGCGGTCGGCGGCTTCGACGACTCGCCTGCGGCCACCGCGGCCAGCCCGGCCCTCACCACGATCCGCCAGCCGTGGGACCGCATCAGCGCCGAGATGGTACGGGTGCTGCTCGCGCAGATCGGCGGCGAGGACCCGTCCGCGGTGATACTCCCGACCGAGCTGGTCAAGCGGGAGTCGGCCTGACGGTGAGGGTGACGTGGCCGGCGGCCTTGAGCGTGCGGAGGACGGGGGCGCTCTCGAGGGTGCGGATCCCGTCGAGGGTGCCGAGCCGGCGGGTCAGGTAGCGGTGCAGGTCGGCGGGGTCGGAGCACAATGCCTGGGCGAGGAGGTTGGTCGGCCCGGTGGTGGCGACGACCACGGCGAGTTCGTGGTGGGTGGCGAGCGTGGTCGCGACATGGTCGAGCTCCGCGGGTGCGACGGCCATCCAGAGGAGCGCCTGCGTTCTGACGCCGTATGCGGCGACGTCGATCTCCACGTCGAGGAAGACGGTGCCGCGGGCGCGTAGATCACTCAGGCGCCGGGCAACCGTGGCCTGTGACCAGCCGGTGGCTGCGGCCAGTTGAGCGTACGAGGCGCGGCCGTCATGGCGCAGGGCGTCGATGAGCGCATGGTCCGCGCTGGTCAGCGGTCCATGGCCGGCCGGGGTCGGGAGCACCGGGCGGAGCTGTTCTTGCTGGCGGCGGCTGAGTGTCTGAAGGCGGCCATGCCATGCTGTGGGCCCGCCCAGGTATGTGTGCAGCAGGCCCTGATCGCCGGGCTCGCCCTCCTGCCGTGGACGGCAGGAGGGCCATCGCATCGTGGTCTCGGGTGCGTATTTGGTGCCTCACTACGGACCACGGATGATGTTTGCCGGGCTGGCCGTCATGCTCGTGGGCCTGGACGGTGCCAGCGCCATGTACCACACCGCACGGCCTGGCACCTCTCACTGCCGTTGGGACCGGCAACAGACTGTTCACCACAGCCCTGTCCCGTGTCCGGCCCCACGAGACCGGCTCCGCCGCCGGTCTGCTCAACGCCGTCCAGCAACTGGGTGCGACGCTCGGGACCGCCGTCCTCGGTACTGCTTTCCTCCGCACCATCGGCGTCGGTGCGGTCCGCGCGGCCGGCGTAGTCCACGCCGCCCAGGTCGCCTTCTGGCTGGCAGCCGGGCTTCTCGCCGCCACCACGATGACCGCGTCCCTCATGCTGGGCCGCCACCTGCAAGCGGAAGGCGACTTCGGCGGACCTTCGACTCCACGTTGAGTTGATCCGAGGCGGGCGCGCGCCGCCGTGCGCGCGCCGCCGTGCCGCGCCCGGACGCCGTCCGCAGCAGCCGCCGAGCGGCCGATCCGGCGGTGGCGAGGCAGCATGGTTAGTGCCGAGTGTTGGTGTTGGTGGCGCGTGGTTGGTGCCTGGACCGGAGCACATCGAGGAAAGATCGGCGATACGAGATGGGCCCTCGTATGACAGGGCGGGACAACGTGGGAGAGCGGACGGCCGGTCCGGAACCTGTGTCCGTCGCAGTCGATGCGCAGGGGAACGTCACGGCCTGGAGCGCCGGGGCCCAGCGACTGCTGGGTCATGCACCGGCGGACGTCGTGGGCCGCCCGCTGGCCGGACTGATCGACGCGGAGGGCCGCGAGGCCGCGATGGCGGGGTTCCCGGCGGCCGGGCAGGCGGGCGAGTGGACCGATGCGGTCACCTTGGTGCACCGCAACGGCCGCCGTCTGGATGTGTGCCTGCGGGGTGTGCAGCTGCTGGACGGCGAGGGCCGGCCGCAGTGGTTCCTCTCCCTGCGGCAGCCGGCGCAGCCGGCCACGTGCGACGATGTCGCCGAGCTCCTGGAATGGGTCTTCAACCAGTCCCCGATCGCCATGACCCTGCACGACGGTGAACGGCGGATGATCCGGGCGAACAGTGAGATGACACGGATCCTGGGCCGCTCCGAGGAGCAGATGCGCGGCCTGAGAGCCCCGGACATCGCCCCGGCGACCCGCACCGCCACGCGCCTCGACCGGGCCATCGAACTCGCGCTGCGGACGGGCGAGCCCTCCATGGAGGAGATCCTGGACCGCGTGCCGCCGGAGACCCAGGTGCGGGCGTGGACCACGGTGATCTCGCCACTGAAGGACCCGACCGGAAAGGTGCGCGCCGCCTGCACCGCACTGTTCGACGTCACCGAGCAGTACCGGGCCCGCCGGCGGCTCACGGTGCTCAACGAGGCCAGCACCCGAATCGGCGGAGTGCTGGACGTGCACCGCACGGCCGAGGAGACGGTGCAGCTGGTGGTGCCGATGCTCGCCGACTTCGCGACCGTCGACCTGCTCGAACATGAGCTGGAGCCCCCGGGCGCGGTGCCTCCGCCGGACGGCTCGGTCACGCTGATCCGCATGGCCCAGGAGTCGGTCCTCGAGGGATACCCCGAATCGGTGGTCGCGTCGGGAGAGGCGGACGAGTACCCTGCCATCTCACCGCTCGCCCGCTGCCTGGTCACCGGCCGCGCCACACGCCACTACGTGGGTGATCCCGAGATCCACGCCTGGCTCCACGCCAGTCCGCAGCGCGAGGCGAGCGTGCGCCGGTACGGGATCCACTCGATGATGAGCGTGCCGCTGCGGGCACGCGGCACGACCCTCGGGCTCCTGCTGTTCATGCGCCACGAGCAGCCGCTCCCCTTCGACGACGACGACCTGTTCCTCGCCGAGGAGGTCGCCGCGCGAGCCGCCGTCTGCATCGACAACGCCCGTCGCTACACGCGTGAGCGCAGTACGGCCGTCACGCTCCAGCGCAGCCTGCTGCCAGGCCACCTGCCGCCCCAGGCGGCCGTCGAGGTCGCGTCCCGCTACCTGCCCGCTGGGCCCCAGATCGGCGTCGGCGGCGACTGGTTCGACGTCATCCCGCTGTCGGGCACCCGGGTCGCCCTCGTCGTCGGCGACGTGGTGGGCCACGGCATCCACGCCTCCGCGACGATGGGCCTGCTGCGCACCGCCGTACGCACCCTCGCCGACGTCGACCTGCCGCCGGACGAGCTCCTCACCCACCTGGACGACGTGGTCAGCCGCCTCAACGCCGAACAGGAGCCGGGTGGCACCCGCGGCGACATCGGCGCCTCCTGCCTGTACGCGGTCTACGACCCGATCTCCCGCCGCTGCACCCTCGCCCGTGCGGGCCACCCCGAACCCGCCCTCGTCACACCGGACGGAACGGCCCGCTATATCCGTATGCCCGCGGGCCCGCCCCTGGGGCTCGGCGGCATCCCCTTCGAATCCACGGAGATCGAACTGGCCGAGGGGAGTCTGCTGGCGCTCTACACGGACGGGCTCATCGAGTCACGGGACGGCGACCTCGGTGCCCGCCTGAACGAACTGCTGCACGCCCTCGCGGAACCGGCTCCGTCCCTCGAGGCCACCTGCGAGTCGGCGCTCAAGGCCCTGCTGTCCGACCGCCCCTCTGACGACGTCGCCCTGCTCACCGTCCGTACCCGGGCCCTGACCGCGGACCAGGTCGCCACCTGGACGCTCCCCTCCGAGCCTGCCGTGGTCTCCGAGGCACGCTCGCTCGTCGCGAGTCAGCTGGCGACATGGGGCCTCGGCGAGGCGGCGGCGTACGTCACCGAGCTGGTGGTCAGCGAACTCGTCACCAACGCCATCCGCTACGGCAGCTCGCCCATCCAGCTGCGCCTGATCCACGACCGCACGCTGATCTGCGAGGTGTCGGACGCCAACAGCGCCGCTCCGCACCTGCGCCGCGCCCGGGTCTTCGACGAGGGCGGGCGCGGCCTGCTGCTGGTCGCGCAGCTCACCCAGGCGTGGGGGACGCGCCAGACGTCCGCGGGCAAGACGATCTGGGCTGAGCAGAGCCTCACCGACTACTGACGTCGCCGACTCTTTGCTGATGTGCTGAGGCGCCCTGCCCCTAGTCGGGGTGGGGCGCCTCGCGCCGTCGTGCGCTCTCGCCGGGCATGGCCCAGGTGGGTGCCGCTGGAGGTCAGTACCGCAGGGCGCCTGCGATGTGCTGTGTCTCGTCGAGCGTGCCGTCCGGGACGAAGCGGACATCGGCGCCGGTCTCCAGGGCCTGTTCGACGATCTCGTCGATGATGTCGTCGCGGGCGTCCAGGTCCGTGCTCTCGGCAGGGACCAGATGGTCACCGTCGTCGCGGACCGTGAGGCGGTAGTTCTCCTCGACGGCGAGCAGGCGGAGCCGGCCGGCGTTCGCCTCCTGCCAGACCTCGTCGACGCCGGCGGCGAACTCCTTCCGGCCGCGGGCCTTCCCCAGGTCCTCAAGTACGGAGGCGACCTCCTTCTTCTCCTCGGCGGCGATGACGGGTTGGATCGCCTGCCACACCGCTTCGGGAGTGCGGTGTGCGAGCCCGCCGTGCGGGATGGGGGTCGCGTTCTTGGCTGCCGTGCCGGCCTCGCGGAGGAGGGAGAGCGCCGCCGTTTCGCCGGTGATGTACAGGGGGCGCGGCTCGGCTTCGAGGATGCGGCCGAGCGCGTTGTCGGCGTCCCGCAGGAACAGGCGCGACGCCTCGTCACGGAACGTGCTCGGCACGTCGCCGATCTGCTGCTGGCCCCGCGGCTCGGCGTCCGGATCCTGGAGGCTCCGGGTCAGCGGGAAGCCGCCCCTGCGCTCCTCGACGACGCGGTCCGGGCCGCCGTTCCAGAGGGTGACGCGGCCGGCCGAGACGGCCAGCAGCCAGAACGTGCGCTCGGAGGCCCGAGCGGCGACGAGGTTGCGGGTCAGGTACGTGTCGGAGAGCACGACCCGCTCGGGCACGGAGCGGGCCAGGTACCAGACCTCGTGCTCTCCGGGAGCGGCGAAGATGACCAGGCCGTCCTCGGCATGGACCAGGTCGATGTCGGCCGTGGCCCTCTCGAGCTGCTGGATGACGTCGTTTCGCCGGTCCCGGGTGACGGCGGGGTCGGCGTCCAGCTGCTTCTTCGCCTCGGCCAGCAGGTTGCGCAGGCGGACGGGGTCCTGGGCGTTGTCCGGCTCCCGGCGGTGTGTCGGCATCAGCAGGGACACCGCCGGATACGGCCGCGGCTGGCGCAGTCGGGCAAGGGCGGAGGGGCTGAGAGCGGGCTGCATGACGCTCCTTCCGGGTTCAGAGGGTCGGTGACGCATGGCCGGGGGCGCTGGACGCGCGCCGTGTGTGGCGCGCGCCGTGTTCGGCGGGTTGGCTCGGGCCCTGGTGGGCGGAGGGCCCGCCCGCGGCCTGCGTTCCTCAGCGGTCCGCGCCGGTGAGCTGGGCGGCGAGTTCCTGGCTGTGGTGCCGGGCTTGACGAGAGCTGATCACGATGGGTTCTGACATGGTGCCTCCCGCGCTACCGACTAGCCAATATGCACCATATGTCTGATTCGGTGATCATGCCTGCGGTGCGCTGCCCGCCACGGTCCGACCGGGTTCGAGGCGCTGGCCGCCCGTCGTGCGGCGGTACGGACCGTCACTGGTCGGCGGCTGATTCCCCGCACCGAGAAAACGATGCTCAGTACGCGATATTCAGGCGTTTTTCGCATGTCACTTGCTAAAGTCTGTGCCGTGGGAATGTCTCTTGGCGAGCGAGTGCGGGCCACCGTGGCGGCCCTGATGCAGATCACCGGCGAGTCCCAGGCGGGGCTCGCCGCCGCACTCGGCGTGAACCAGACGCAGGTGAGCCGCCGTCAGACGGGCAGTGCCGCATGGAGCCTGGACGACTGTGACGCGCTGGCCGCGCACTACGGGATCGACGTGCTCGACCTGCTGGCCGGCCCCACGCGGGCCTGTGAAGCCCTCCCCGTCAGGCGTCGGCGCAGCTCTGCGCGTACGATGCCGGGCCGTCGGCGTCATGTGGGCGCGACGAAGGGGGCGGCTGCACGGTGACGGACTTCCAGGCGATCGACGCACTGCTGGCCGGCGTCCGGCAGGAGGCCGAGCTGCCCGCGCCCGAGCGGCGGCGCGCGCTGCGGGACGCGCTGGGGCTGTCGCGCACGCAGGTGGCGCAGGCCCTCGGGGTGAGCCCGTCGACGGTGGGCGGCTGGGAGGCGGGCCGTGACCCCAGCGGTGAAGCACGCGAGAAATACGCGTACTTCCTGCAGGGCGCGCAGGCCAAGCTGGACGCCGAGGCGGCGGCATCGGCGGCTCATGATGCCACCGAGGATGAGCACGAAGCGGCTCATGGCGCCACCAACGACGAGCACGAACCCGACGAGGTAGTGGCGTCGGCGGGAGCCGACGAGGTCGAGACGCTGGGGGTGCCCCAGCCGTGCGTACTGTGCGGGCAGCCCGCCGCCCATCAGGTCGCCGGATTCGCTCAGCACCTCGACCCGGCCGAATGCGCCGGAGCCACCGAGCAGACCGCTTCGACGCCGCCCGTGGGAGCGGTCGGCCGGGCTGCCGCATCGCCGACCGCAGGATCAGTCGATCCCGGCCGAACGGACCTGGCCGAGAGGGCGGACCGACCAGACCGAACGGATCAAGCCGACCGGACACATCGAAGTGATGGAGGCGACCGAGCCGGGCACCGGCCGGTGAGGGTGGTGCCCGTCGGCCGCCGGATGCAGGAGGCGTCCGAGACGCGGGACGTGATCGGCGAGGCGGTCGCTGCGGCGCTCGCCCAGCACGCCGGTGACGTGGAGGCGGCGACCGGCGCTCTGGTGAAGCGCGCCATCCCGGACGCGATGGCGCTGTTGGACGAGACGCGAAAGGGCGGGCGGTACGACATCGTGGCGTACCCCTGGATCCCGGACATCCTGCGCAAGCAGACGTCCCGCGGAGCCGATCAGATCTGGGAGGCCCGTCCCAAGTGGGCGCGGCCCGAACTGCCCGCCGGTCACCATGAGGTGACCGCGCTGGACATCAACGGCGCGTACCTCTCGGCGCTCAAGACCCATCTGCCGATCGGCCAGCTCGAGCACTCCACCGGCTTCGACCACGACCGCCGCCGCGCCGGCGTGCACCTGATCACGCCGCCCGAATGGGAGCACGAAGCGGTCCTGCCCAACCCGCTGGGCAACCGCGACGAACCCGGCCCGCTGTGGGTCACGGAACCCACCCTGCGCCTGCTGCTGCGCCTGTCCGGCCCAGAGTACGGCTTGTGCGAACCGCCGGTGATCCACGAGTCGTTCACCTCCGGCGCGACGGAGAACCTGCTGGAGAAGTTCCGTGTCGCGCTCAAGGACGCCCGGGACGGGGCGATCGCCGACGAGGACGAGGTGACGCTGGAGTATGTGAAGGCGATGTACTCCAAGTTCGTCGCGACGATGGGGGAGTCGAACTTCAACCGGGAGCTGTACCGGCCCGACTGGATGCACCTCATCCGCTCCCAGGCCTTCGCCAACCTGTGGATGAAGGCGTACAAGGCCCACGGCGAAGGACTCACCGTGGTGCGCGCGATGGGCACCGACGAGCTGCACGTCATCGGTGACTGGCGGCGTGTCTTCGCCGAGGGCCGCGGCGTCGCCGAGGTGAAGGTGAAGGACGTCTACACCGTCGGCACGGACCCCGACCCGGCGACAGCGTCCGCCGACGACGAGCACACCGACACCGGGGCGACGGAAGGAACCGCACGTGCCTGAGCGCACCATCGAGTTCGGCAAGTACGGTGCCCGCGGCATCAAGGGCAGCGAGGCCGTGGCCCGGCAGCTCGACGCTCTCGCCGGCTTCGTCGCCACCCCCGTCACCAGCCGTCGCGGTCTGCTGGCCCGTCTGCACTACCTCACCAGGTCCGACCACGCCCGCGCCGCGGCCCGCGAGGCGGGCCTGACGGTGACGGACCGCACGCTCAAGGCATGGCTCGAGGGCAGACGCAGCCCCACGAAGAAGAACCTGGAGACGATCGACACCGCCTACCGCGCGGTGCGCCGCCGCAACGTCGCCCGCTATCTCCTGGCCCGCCTCAACGCCCGCGGCGGCACCCGCGTCGAACTGCACCCCCTCAACCAGTCCCAGGTCATCCGCACACGCCAGCGGGTCGTCGAGTTCCGCAGCCTCAACATCCGCCACTGGGACCGCATCGTCGAGGCCTGGGTGGCAGGCGACGCGCAGGCACTCGACGACGCATGGACCGACCAGATCGTCGACCTGGGCTCCGAGTGGGGCCAGTACGAGTTCGTCACGAACGTCGGCTTCGCGGCGTAGGTACGGTTTCCGGGGCTTCCGGGGCCCGAAGACGCACGCCGCTCACACACCCTGGCCCCCCGCTGTGCAGACGGCGTAACCGCTCATGATCCACTCGTGTCACATCGGCGTAACGGGCATTTCGTACGCTCGACCTGCAGAAACCGCACGAGAGGGGCCGCCCGTGACCGAGACCACCGACCAGGTGAGAACGGTCTGCTCGTACTGCGGCGTGGGCTGCGGAATGGTCCTCGACATCGGCATGGGCCCTGACGGGCGGCGTAAGGTCCTCAAGGCGTACGGCGACAAGGCGCACCCCGCGAACTTCGGGCGGCTGTGCACGAAGGGCGCCACCACGGCCGACATGCTCACCGCCCCCGGACGCCTTGGCGGCGCGCTCGTGCGGGCACGGCGCGACGAGGAGCCCGTGCCCACTCCAGTCGACGCGGCGATCAGCGAGACGGCGCGGCGGTTCCGGGCGATCATCGACGAGCACGGGCCGGACGCCGTCGCCTTCTACGTCTCCGGGCAGATGAGCCTGGAGGCCCAGTACCTGGCGAACAAGCTGGCCAAGGGCTTCGTACGCACCAACCAGATCGAGTCGAACTCGCGCCTGTGTATGGCCAGCGCCGGCACCGGCTACAAGCTCTCGCTGGGCGCGGACGGTCCGCCCGGCTCGTACCAGGACTTCGATCACGCCGACGTCTTCTTCGTCATCGGCTCCAACATGGCCGACTGCCACCCGATCCTCTTCCTGCGGATGATGGACCGGGTCAAGGCCGGCGCCAAGCTGATCGTCGTCGACCCGCGACGCACTGCGACCGCCGACAAAGCCGACCTGTTTCTGCAGATCAAGCCGGGGACCGACCTGGCACTGCTCAACGGCCTGCTGTACCTGCTGTACGAGAACGGGCACACGGACGAGGCGTTCATCGCCGAGCACACCGAGGGCTGGGAGGCGATGCCGGAGTTCCTTGCCGACTACCCACCCGCCGCCGTCGCCGAGATCACCGGAATCCCGGAGCAGCACATCCGCGCGGCAGCCCAGCTGATCGGCGAGGCCGGGGACTGGATGAGCTGCTGGACCATGGGCCTCAACCAGTCAACGCACGGCACCTGGAACACCAACGCCCTGGTCAACCTCCACCTCGCCACCGGTGCGATCTGCCGCCCGGGAAGCGGGCCGTTCTCGCTGACCGGCCAGCCCAACGCCATGGGCGGCCGCGAAATGGGCTACATGGGCCCCGGACTCCCCGGCCAGCGATCAGTGCTGGTCGACGACGAGCGTGCCTTCGTCGAGGACCTGTGGGAGCTGCCTCCGGGGACGATCAGGAAGGACGGCGTCGGCAAGGGCACCGTCGAGATGTTCCAGCAGATGGCGGACGGCCGCATCAAGGCGTGCTGGATCATCTGCACCAACCCCGTCGCCTCCGTCGCCAACCGCAGGACGGTCATCGAAGGCCTTGAGGCCGCCGAGTTCGTCGTCGCACAGGACGTCTTCGCCGACACCGAGACGAACGCGTACGCCGACGTCGTACTGCCCGGCGCCCTCTGGACCGAGACCGAGGGCGTCCTGATCAACAGCGAGCGCAACCTCACCCTCGCCCAGCCTGCGGCGGACGCGCCGGGCGATGCACTGGCGGACTGGCGGATCATCGCGGCCGTCGCCCGCGAGATGGGCTACGAGAAGGGATTCTCGTACGACAGCGCTGAGCAGATCTTCGAGGAGATCAAGCGCGCCTGGAACCCCAAGACCGGCTACGACCTGCGCGGTGTCACCTACGAACGGCTTCGGGACACGTCCGTGCAGTGGCCCGCCCCCGACGAGGACGGGCCGGACCGCAACCCCATCCGGTACGTGGACGGCGACGGAGGGCCGGTCTTTCCCACGGCGAGCGGACGGGCAGTGTTCTACGCCAGGCCGCACATCCCCGCCGCCGAGATGCCGGATGACGACTACCCGTACGTCCTGAACACCGGACGGCTCCAGCACCAGTGGCACACCCTCACCAAGACGGGAAAGGTCGCGAAGCTCAACAAGCTCAACCCCGGGCCGTTCGTCGAGCTGCATCCGCAGGACGCCGAGGCGCTCGGCATCGCGGAGGGGGACTCGGTGGAGGTCGCCTCGCGGCGCGGCCGGGCCGTACTGCCCGCGGTGCTGACCGACCGGGTGCAGCCCGGGTGCTGTTTCGCGCCCTTCCACTGGAACGACCTCTTCGGGGAGTACCTGAGCGTCAACGCCGTCACCAGCGACGCCGTCGACCCGCTCTCCTTCCAGCCGGAGCTGAAGGTGTGCGCGGTGTCGCTCACGAAGGTGGCCTCGGCGCCGGCGCCTGCCGCCGCGGATCCGGTCACGGCCGACACCGTCGCACCTTCCGCGGTCACCCCGGCGGCCGTCATACCCACCGCCGTCACCCCCGGCGCGGCGGCGGGGGTCTTCGGCCTGGAGCCCGGCCCGCCGCCCGTGCTGACCGCGCAGGAGCGCCAGTACCTGGTCGGTTTCCTCGCCGGAATCGGCTCCGGCAGTCCCGGCGTGCCCGTGCTTCCGCCCGGGGCGCCCTTCAGCCCGGAACACGCGCTGTGGGTGAACGGCGTGCTGGCCGGGATGTACTCCCGCATCACCACCCCGTCGACGACCGCAGCGCCCCACACTCCCGTACGGGAAGTCGTCGTCCTGTGGGCCTCGCAGACCGGCAACGCCGAGGACTTCGCGGCGGCCACCGCCGAGCGGCTCGCCGCGACCGGCCACAAGACGACCCTGGCCGGCATGGACGACACCGACCTGCGCGCCCTCCCACCCGGCGCCGACGTCCTCCTGATCACCAGCACCTTCGGCGACGGAGACGCCCCCGACAACGGCGCCGGCTTCTGGGACACCCTGGCCGCGCCCGACACCCCGCGCCTCGACGGCCTGCGGTACGCGGTACTCGCCTTCGGCGACTCCTCGTACGACGACTTCTGCGGCCACGGCCGACGCCTGGACCAGCGCTTGGACGAGCTGGGTGCCGTGCGTCTCGCCCCGCGTACCGACTGCGAACCCGACTACGAACCCTCAGCCGAGGCCTGGCTCGATCAGATCCTCACCGCTCTGACCGGATCACCGGCGGCTCCGGCTCCGGGCACCTCTGCTCCGGGCCTGGGGTCGACCCCCGTCCTCGCCCCGTCCTCCACTCCCAGTTCCAGGAAGCCCGTCCCCGTCACCGCCCGTCTCACCGGCAACCGCCTGCTCAGCCTCCCCGGCGCGGGCAAGGAGGTCCGGCGCTTCACCTTCGACACCCGCGACAGCGAGACCCCGCTGACCTATGCGGCCGGGGACGCACTCGGCGTACGACCGGTCAACCACCCAGACCTCGTGACCGAGTGGCTCGCCGTCACCGGCCTCGACGCCGCCACCGCCGTGGAGGTGAACGGCGTCGGCGAGATCCCCCTCGGCGAGGCACTGCACCAGCACCTGGACATCACCAGGATCACCCCCGACCTGCTGCGCTTCGTCAGCGAACGCACCCATGACCCGCGCGACCTGAAGAGGCTGCTCCGCCCGGACAACAAGGACGGACTCGCACAGTGGTGCTGGGGCCGCCAGGCCGTCGACGTCGTCGCCGAGTACGCCGTCCGGGCCCCCGCCCAGGAGTGGGCCGGGGTCTTCAAGCGGCTGCAGCCGCGCCTGTACTCCATATCGTCCAGCCCGCTCGTCGACCCGAACCTCGTCTCGCTGACGGTCTCCGTCGTCCGCTACGAGAACCTGGGCGGTCGTCTTCGGCAGGGCGTCTGCTCGCCCTTCCTCGCCGACGCCGAGCCGGGCACGCCGGTGCCCGTCTTCGTCCAGCGCTCCCCGCACTTCCGGCCGCCCGTCGACCCCGCGACGCCGATGGTGATGGTGGGCCCCGGCACCGGCGTCGCCCCCTTCATCGGGTTCCTCGACGAGCGGCGCGACCTCGGCCACCGCGGCCGCAACTGGCTCTTCTTCGGCGAGCAGCACCGCGCCACCGACTTCTACTACGAGGACGAGCTCACGGCCCTGCTCGACGACGGCACCCTCACCCGCCTCGACACCGCCTTCTCCCGCGACCAGCGCGCCAAGGTCTACGTACAGGACCGGATGCGCGAGCACGGCCCCCAGCTGTGGTCCTGGCTCCAGGACGGCGCCCACTTCTACATCTGCGGCGACGCGTCCCGTATGGCGAAGGACGTCGACCGGGCGCTGCGGGACATCGCCGTCGCCCATGGCGGCCTGGACGAGGACGGCGCCGCGGCGTACCTCAAGCAGCTTGCCGCCGACAAGCGATACGTCCGCGACGTTTACTGACCTCGCACATGCCAGCGCTTACGTGTGAAGTGCCTGGCTCATGCGAATCCCTCATGGATTTCATGCTTGCATCTGCGGCAGTATGATCCTCGCATGCACAGCTACCGGATCGGAGACGCGGCCGCCCTGATGGGCGTCAGCGCCGACACCCTCAGGCGCTGGGTCGACAGCGGGAGGCTGCCGGCCGAGCGCGACGAGCAGGACCGCCGCATCATCCGCGGAGCGGATCTGGCGGCGTTCGCCCGGGAGTTGCACCGCATGGAGCGCGAGAACACCGGCTCATCGGCGCGCAACCGCTTCTCGGGCATCGTCACCGACGTGATCCTCGGGGACGTGTCGGCGCAGATCGAGATCCAGGCCGGGCCGTTCCGGGTGGTGTCGATCATCAGCCGTGAGTCGGCCGAGGAGCTGCGGCTCGAGCCGGGCGTTCCGGCGGTGGCCGTGATCAAGTCGACCAACGTGGTCGTCGAGCGGCCGTAGAGGCCGCAGAGAACCTGGGGGAGCAGACCCGTGATGAACCGTTCCGTACGCCGCACCCGTCGCACCCGCGTGACTCTTCGGAATCGACGGACGCTGCAGCTGGCAGGCGGAGGTGCCGCCGTGCTGCTGGCGCTCAGCGGCTGCTCTTCCTCCGCCTCGTCCTCCACTGGTCCTTCCGGTTCGTCGTCCTCGTCGGCGAAGCTGTCCGGCACCGTGACCGTCTTCGCGGCCGCCTCGCTGAAGGAGAGCTTCACCACCCTGGGCAAGGAGTTCGAGAAGGCCCATCCGGGTACCAAGGTCACCTTCAACTTCGGCGGCAGCGACACCCTTGCCGCCTCGATCACCTCGGGTGCCCCGGCCGACGTCTTCGCCGCCGCCAGCGACAAGACGATGAAGACCGTGACGGACGCCGGCGACGCCTCGGGCACGCCCGCGCCCTTCGTACGCAACCAGCTGGAGATCGCCACCCTGCCCGGCAACCCGGAGAAGGTCACCTCGCTGAAGGACCTCACCGACTCCAAGCTGAAGGTCGCGCTGTGCGACAAGGAGGTGCCGTGCGGTGCAGCCGCTCAGAAGGCCCTTGACGCCGCCGGACTGAAGCTCACTCCCGTCAGCTACGAGCAGGACGTCAAGAGCGCCCTGACGAAGGTGGAGCTGAAGGAGGTCGATGCGGCCGTCGTGTACAAGACGGATGTGAAGGCGGCGGGCGGCAAGGTCGAGGGCGTGGAGTTCCCGGAGTCGGCAGAGGCCATCAACAGCTACCCGATCGTCCTGCTCAAGCACGCGCCCAACGCCGCCGCCGCCAAGCAGTTCATCGCGCTTGTGAGGTCCGGCGACGGGCAGCGGGTTCTCAGCGCGGCGGGTTTCCTCAAGCCATGACCGGCCCGGATCAGCCCGGCACTGCAGTCGGCCGCCGTACCACGGCCGATGCCGGCGGTACAGGCGCCTCGGCCGACACCCTCACGGGCGGCCCGCAGCGCCCCTACCGCCGACGCGCAGGGGGTCGGTCCGGCGCCAGGGGCCGGACCCCTTTGCCGCTGCTGCTGCCCGCGCTGCTGGGCCTCGCCTTCCTTCTTCTGCCGCTGATCGCGTTGGTGCTGCGCACGCCGTGGAGCAGCCTGCCCGAACAGCTGGCCGCTCCAGGCGTCTGGCAGGCCCTGCGGTTGTCCCTGGTCACGGCCACGGCCGCCACCGCCGTGAGCATCGTGCTGGGCGTTCCGCTCGCCTGGCTGCTGGCCCGCACCGAGTTCCCGGGCCGCGGTCTCGTACGGGCCCTGGTGACGCTCCCTCTCGTCCTGCCCCCGGTGGTGGGCGGTGTGGCGCTGCTGCTGGCGCTGGGCCGCAACGGCGTCGTCGGCCGGTGGCTGGAGGCATGGTTCGGCGTGACCCTGCCGTTCACGACGGCGGGGGTCGTCGTGGCGGAGGCGTTCGTGGCGATGCCGTTCCTCGTGATCAGCGTCGAGGGCACGCTGCGGGCGGCCGATCCCCGTTACGAGGAGGCCGCGACGACGCTCGGCGCCTCCCGGTTCACCGCCTTCCGCCGCGTCACCCTGCCGCTGATCGCGCCGGGCATCGCGGCCGGCGCCGTACTGGCCTGGGCCCGGGCGCTGGGCGAGTTCGGCGCCACCATCACCTTCGCGGGCAACTTCCCCGGCCGTACGCAGACGATGCCGCTGGCCGTCTACCTCGCCCTGCAGAGCGACCCGGCCGCGGCGATCACGCTGAGCCTGGTCCTGCTCGCCGTGTCCATCGCGGTCCTCGCCGGACTGCGCGACCGATGGATGACCGCCCCATGACCATGCGCACCAGCGAAGGCCTGAACAAAAGCCTGGACGAAGGCCTGGACGCACGCCTCGTCGTCGACCGCGGTACGTTCCACCTGGACGTGGCACTGACCGCCGCACCCGGCGAGGTCGTCGCCCTCCTCGGGCCCAACGGCGCCGGCAAGACCACCGCCCTGCGGGCGCTGGCGGGACTCACCCCGCTCACCGGCGGCCATCTGCGGCTGGACGGAAGCGACCTGGACCGTACGCCGCCCGAAACCCGCCCCGTCGGCGTCGTCTTCCAGGACTACCTGCTCTTCCCACACCTCACCGCCCTCGACAACATCGCCTTCGGGCCCCGCTGCCACGGCCTGCCCAAGGCCGAGGCCCGCGCCCAGGCCGCCGAGTGGCTGGAGAGGATGGGCCTGGCCGGCCAGGCGACGTCGAAGCCGCGGCGGCTGTCGGGCGGCCAGGCGCAGCGCGTCGCCCTCGCCCGCGCCCTGGCGACCCGCCCGCGCCTGCTGCTGCTCGACGAACCGCTCGCCGCCCTCGACGCCCGCACCCGCCTCGACGTACGAGCCCGACTCCGCCACCACCTGGCCGACTTCGAAGCAGTCGCCATCCTGGTCACCCACGACCCGCTCGACGCCATGGTGCTCGCCGACCGCCTCGTCGTGATCGAACACGGACGCGCCGTGCAGGACGGAACCCCCGCGGACATCGCCCGCCACCCGCGCACCGACTACATCGCCCATCTGGTCGGCCTCAACCTCTACCGCGGCCAGGCCGACGGTCACACCGTCCGGCTCGACAGCGGTCCGGTCATCACCACCACCGAGGAGCTCAAGGGCCCGGCGTTCGTGGCCTTCCCGCCCAGCGCCGTCACCCTCCACCGCGACCGCCCCACCGGCTCCAGCGCCCGCAACCTCTGGCAGTGCAACGTCGCGGGCCTCGAGTCCCACGGCGACCAGATCCGCGCCGACCTCACCGGCGACCTTCCCCTCGCCGCCGACCTCACCACCGTCGCCGCCGCGGAACTCGGCCTCCATCCCGGTGCCGACGTCTGGGCCACCGTCAAAGCGACCCAGACGCACGCCTATCCGGCCTGAAGCGTGATGCGTCACGCGGCGCCGGCCGCGCCGTCTACGGCTGTCTCGACCGGACCCGGTGGTGCTCGTGGGCGGCCCTGGTCGGCGGTTCGCCGCGGCGCACCGAGCCGGGGGCCCGGGCGGCAGGGTGGTCGGCCCTGGCGGAGGAGGTCAGTTGCCAGGGGACACTGATGACCATCACGCCGGGGGTGAACAGCAGGCGGCTCTTGAGCCACAGCGCGGACTGGTTGTGCAGCAGGTTCTCCCACCAGCGGCCCACGACGTACTCGGGGATGAACACGGCGACTACGTCGCGTGGGCTCTCGCGACGGATGGAGCGTACGTATTCGACGACCGGCCGGGTCACCTCGCGGTAGGGCGAGTCGATGACCTTCAACGGCACCTCGATGCCGTACTCCTCCCACTGCCGGCGCAGTGCGGCAGCCTCGTCGCGGTCGACCGACACGGTCAGGGCCTCGAGCTGGTCGGGGTGGAAGGCGCGGGCGTAGGCGAGGGCGCGCAGGGTCGGTTTGTGGAGGGTGGAGACGAGGACGATGCCCAGCACCCGGGAGGGGGCGACGAGTTCGCCGTGGGGGTCGGTGACGGCGAGCTCGGCGGCGATGGCGTCGTAGTGGCGGCGGATGCCGCGCATCATCACCCACAGCACGATCGCGGCGAGCACCGCCAGCCAGGCTCCCTCGGTGAACTTGGTGGCCAGCACGATGACCAGGACGAGTCCGGTGACGAGGGAGCCGACCCCGTTGATGACGCGGGCGAAGTGGTACCGGCGGCGCACGGCGGGGTCCCGTTCGGTGCGCAGCTCCCGGTTCCAGTGCCGCACCATGCCCAGCTGGGAGAGGGTGAAGGCGGTGAACACGCCCAGGATGTACAGGTGGATGAGGCTGGTGACGTTGGCGTGGTAGCCCCACAGCAGCAGTGCGGCGACGACGGCGAGCGCCAGGATGCCGTTGGAGAACGCCAGCCGGTCGCCGCGGCTGTGCATCTGGCGGGGCAGATAGCGGTGCTGGGCCAGGATCGAGGCGAGCAGCGGGAAGCCGTTGAAGGCGGTGTTCGCGGCGAAGACCAGTACCAGCGCGGTGGCGGCCTGGACGAAGAAGAACCCGACGCTGTGTTCGCCGCCGAAGACCGAGGCGGCGAGCTGGGCGATGACAGTGCGCTGCGTGTAACTCTCGCAGTCGCCCCGCAGCCCCGTCAGCCGGCATGCGTCGTCGGTGATGTGCACCTTGGAGATGAGTGCGAGCACCGTGACGCCGGCGAACATCGTGATGGCGATGACGCCCATCGCGGTCATCGTCGCGGCCGCGTTCTCCGACTTGGGCTTGCGGAAGGCCGGTACGCCGTTGGAGATCGCCTCGACGCCGGTCAGCGCGGTGCAGCCGCTGGAGAAGGCGCGCAGCACCAGCATCAGCAGCGCCAGGCCGGTGAGATGGGCCTCCGCGGGATCGGGCGCGATGCCGTAGTGAGCGCTCTCAGCGACGGGCGCGTCCCCGAGGAGGTAGCGGATCAGGCCGGTGACGACCATGATCAGGATGCCGCCGATGAACAGGTACGTGGGTGCGGCGAAGGCCCGGCCGGACTCGCGGACGCCACGCAGGTTCACGGCGGTCAGCAGGGCGACGAAGCCGATGGCCATGGCCACGCGGTGCTCGGCGAGCGCGGGCAGCGCCGAGATGATGTTGTCCACGCCCGAGGCGACCGACACGGCCACCGTCATCACGTAGTCGACCAGCAGCGAGGCGGCGACCACCAGTCCGGCCGACGGGCCGAGATTCGTGGAGACGACCTCGTAGGACCCGCCGCCGCTGGGGTAGGCGTGCACCACCTGCCGGTAGGACAGCACCACGACCGCCATCAGAGCCACCACGGCCGCCGCGATCCACGGCGTGAAGTGCAGATACGCCAGCCCGCCCAGCGTCAGCACCAGCAGGATCTCCTGGGTCGCGTACGCCACCGATGACAGCGGGTCGGACGCGAAGATCGGCAGGGCGAGCCGCTTCGGCAGGAGCGTCTCGTGCAGCTCGTCGCTGCGCATGGCCCGGCCGATCACCAGACGTTTCAGGACAGCCGTCACGTTGAACACGGCGCGAGCGTAAGTCGGCAGATGGGCATCGGGCGTAATAGTGAGCGGGCAAACGGGCGTTAAGGCACCGTTAGGATTTCGCGGAATTCCATCATTCAGCGCAAAAGCGCTGGTTGTGCCCCTGGCTGGTTCTGATTCCCAGTTTTCCTATCGATTTACTAGGGAAACATTGACGCGGGACTGCGGGCTGAGCAGGATGGGTGCATGCCCCACACGCAGCAGCCGCTCGTTCGCCGCAGGCATGTCGACCTCTGTCGCGTCGCCAGCGCCGCCTGCTGTTGCGTGCCGAGCCGCGGCTGAAGCGTTCCCGCGCGCCGCTCGTCTCCGGCCTGCCCCGTCCGGCACCGCCCAAGGCGGGCTCCACGGTTCCGCGGTTCCGGGGTTCCGGGGGCGATGAGACATCGTCCGCATCGGCACGGCGCGGCGTGCGCGCAGACGCACGGAGGCCGGACAACGGCCGAGCCGTCCGTCCCCGAATCCGGTGAGTTCGAGCTACCGGACCGCCGTATTCACACCCCTGCCAACAGTCTTGGAGGCCTCAGTGGGCACTGCCCCAGCTCCATCCGGCGTTGCTGCGCCGCCCTCCTGTGCCGACACGGCGCACCCGCGCCGGAGCCGCGAGGTCCGAGCCCACGGCTGCTGTACGAGCCGACGCCGCCTCACCACGGGAGAGCGGGCGTGACGATGACGGAAACGGCAGTGGAGCAGCCGGCAGCGGACGAGGCATCCGACCCCGCACGGTGGCTGCACATCGCCCGTGAGGCGGCGGACGACCTGGCCATGGACGCGGTTGCCCGAGAACAGGCCGGGAAAACACCGTTCGACGAGGTGGCCAGGTTGCGGGAGGCAGGACTGCTGACGCTGCTGATACCGAGCGAACACGGCGGAGGAGGCGCGGACTGGCGCACGGCCTACGCCGTCGTCCGGCGCATCGCCACGGCCGACGGCGCGATCGGCCAACTGCTCGGCTGCCACTACTTCCTGTCGTCCAGCGCCCGGTTCTTCGCCGGCCCCGCCCTGTCCGCCCGTGTCGAGCGGGAGTCCGCGGCCGGCCAGTGGTGCTGGGGAGGCGGCCTCGCCCCCGGCGAGCCGCATCTGACCCTCACGGCGACCGGGGGCGGCTATCTGCTGGACGGCCACCAGAGCTATCCCACCGGAGCCAGGGTCGCTGACCGGCTTGCGGTCCGTGCCGTCCGGTCCGACACCGGCGAGCCCCTGGCCGTCCTCGTGGACCCCGCGCACCCGGGCGTCGTATGCGGCGACGACGGGGAGACGTTCGGGCAGCGGCTGGCGGCCGGCGGCAGCGTGGAGTTCGACTCCGTGCCGGTGGCGGACGGCGACGTGTTCGGTTCCCTTTCCCCGGACGAGGGCGTTCTGCCGCCCTTCGCCGGCCTCGCCGCACCGGCCGCACGTCTGGTCTCCGTCCAGCTCTGCCTCGGCATCGCCGAGGGCGTACTGGCCGAAGCCCGTGAGTACAGCAGGCCGGTCAACTCAGCCGCCCAGCCCTACAGCCCACCCCAGGACCCCTACGTGCTCACCGCCTACGGAGAGCTCGCCGTGGCCGCGCGCGCCGCGTCCGCCCTCGCCGACCAGGCCCTGGACGCCCTCGACCAGGGGCTCGGGCGCGGAGAGGACCTCAACGACGACGAGTGCGCCGAGATCGCCGTACTCGCCGCCGCGGCAGAGGCCGCCGCATCCCGGGCCGCCCAGCAGATCACCGCACGCGCCCTGGACGTCATCGGCGCCGGCTCCGCCTCCTCGCGCCACGGCCTCGACCGCTTCTGGCGCAACGCCCGCACACACACCCTGTACGAGCCCGTCGCCCACAGACTCCGTGAGGTCGGGGACTACTTCCTCAATGGTTCACACCCTCCCTTCGTCCTGCCCTCCTGACCACATGCACCCACGTGTTCGTGCCCGCCGGACCACCGCCTCCGCCACGCACGCGTGCCCCGCGATCCGCCCGCGCACCGGTGTCGGATAATCGCGGCATGCGGATCTCTGCGAGGGCGGACTATGCGGTGCGGGCTGCGTTGGAGCTGGCCGCGGCAGGCGATGACACCTCGGTCAAGGCCGAGGCGATCGCCACGGCGCAGGGCATCCCGCACAAGTTCCTCGAAGGCATCCTGGGCGACATGCGCCGGGGCGGACTGGTGGCCAGCCAGCGCGGCGGCAAGGGCGGCTACCGGCTGGCCCGCCCGGCGGACTCGATCGCCATCGCCGACGTGATCCGCGTCGTGGACGGCCCGCTGGTGTCCGTGCGGGGCGTGCGCCCGCCGGAGCTCTCGTACAGCGGGCCGGCGGAGGCACTCCTGCCGCTGTGGATCGCGGTACGCGCCAATGTGCGCAAGATCCTCGGCGAGGTCACCCTCGCCGAGGTGGCGGCGGCCAAGCTGCCCGACGAGGTACTGGGCCTTGCCGAGGACCCGGAGGCCTGGACGAACCCGTAGCTGGACGGGACGCCGTTCGAGGCCTGAGGTCGAGGATCAAGCTGAGCGGCCGGCTCTGCACCGGGCCCGGGCACCGACCGGCCATGTCGCGTCCTGCTGAAACCACTGCGGGGCATCCCGGCAAGCTCAGCCGTTGCCGGCCCCGTCGCTTCGGGTGCGGCGCAGTGTGAAGGTGTCGACCGGCTCGATCGGGCCGTACAGACCGGTTACGGCGTAATAAGTGACCGCCATGCTCGTGATTCCGCCTGCGTGCGTGCCGGGGGCGACGGAGAAGGCGACGAAGCCGTAGGGGTTGACGCGGTCGCGGAACGCCGACCACGGTGCCGCTTCCGTCACGTAGACGGGCTGCTTCTTTCCGTTCGAGCCGGTGGGGCCGACGCCGGTGATGACGTTGCACTGCGGGGTGTCGAACAGCACGTCCATGGACGGAATCGAGGTGCCGCCTCCGCCGATGACGAGGTGGACGGTGCCTGCGGTGGTGTCGACGAGGTCGGTACGGGTGGCCGCCGGATCCGGCGTCATCGTGTCGTTGGGCTGATGCCCGCGAATGGGGTGCGATCGCTCGTAGTGGTGTTCGTGACCGCAGACGACCACGTCGACACCGTATTGGTCGAACAGCGGCAGCCACCCACCGTCGGTGTTCCCTGGTCCCCGAAACTGGTGAAGGTGAACGGCGCCCTGCCGCGCGGTGCCGTCCGGAACGTCCCCGGCTCGGGCCTGGCTGGAGCGCGCCGGCGAGGACGAGGCCGTCATCGAGCCCGCACCTCCGCGCATCGCTGCGCAACGGCGGCCCGACCCCGAGGTGGCCGGACTCCCCTGGGCGGACGCCCGATTCGGCCACCAGCCGCCCGCGAAGTAGCGCACTGTCACGGCCCCGCGAGCATCAGTGGAGGAGTTGGCTCTCTTGACGGGGGCCGCCAGCCGTTCGACACTCCAGGGCAGAAGGCGAGTGAACGGGCAGGAGATCATGGGGCGTTCGGAGCTGGACACCATCAGCGCGGTACGCGCGCTCCAGCTGCCGTTGCTGACCTCCCGTCGCCACGTCGATCTGCTGCGCGTCTGCAGCGCGGCAAGTTCCCTCGCGTGAGGCGGTAGCGCCAGCGGCGGCTTCGGTGGGGCAGATGCAGCCTCGTCCCGACCGCGTCCGCGCCACCTCACCCCTCTCACCTCTCATCGCGATCTCCGCATTCCCAGGTGCATGGGCGCGCGCCGACGCCGCCGCGCCCCATGCCTGCCGCATGTCTGCGTACCGAACCCGACGCAGCAGACCGCCCACCACGAGCCGCGTGCCGCAACCCGGACCGGACCGAGGGAGACCCATGCTCGCCGCACCTTCGACAGCCACGCCGCCCTTCCGCGGAAGGATCGGCTGCGACACACGCAGCGGCTACTACGCCGCACCGCACCGCTACCGCCTCCATCTCTCGCTCACCTGCCCGTACTGTCTCCAGATCGCCATCACCCACAGCCTGCTCGGCCTCGGCGACGCGCTCCCCGTCACGCTGCTGCCGTCCGTGCCGGACGGACCCGACGGCAGCCACGCCGCCCTGCGCCCGCTGTACGAGGCCAGCGCGCACCAGTACCCCGGAACCGCCGCGCCACCGGTGCTCAGCGACGGATGGACCGGACGGATCGTGAGTACGCACACCCCGGACATCCTGCGAGACCTGGCCCGGCAGTTCGGCGACCGCGGCCCGGAGCTGCAGCCGTACGGCACGGAGGACGAGATCGACGCCATCGGACGCCTCTGCGAGCGGGGCATCAACGAAGCCGCGCAGCGCGCCGGGCAGCCGGGTATCGACTGCACGGCGCGCGACGCCGCCCTGGGCACCCTCTTCGGCGCGCTGGACGAGCTGGAGCGGCGGCTCGCGTTCCAGGACCACGTCCTGGGCAGCGAACTGACCACCGCCGACGTGCAGGTGTGGGTCACGCTGCTGCAGCTGGACACCGTGCACCGCCGCCACTTGGACGTCGCAGCGGTGCACCGCATCGCCGGCCATCCCCGGCTGTGGGCGTACGCCCGCCGCCTGGCATCACTCCCCGCCTTCGGCTCCCACCTCGACCTGGACGGCATCGACCGCCGGCACGACGCACACTGCCAGGGCCTGGAGTCCGCCGGTGCGGCGGTGCAGATCGTGGACTGGGCGGCGGCATACGCATCGGGGGAGGCCGCGACGGCCGGGGAGCAGGCGGGCTGACGGAGGGGGCCAGGCGGCCGTAGCGACGGTTGCGCTCGATGGACGGCACGGCGAGCAGTGCGCACCCGCGGTGCGCACGTGCGCCGCACGCCCGCGGCCCGCGCGTCGTTCGGCTGCCCGGGTGGACGTGCGAAGCGTCCGGCGGTGTGGCTGAGTGTGCGTATGTGGCAGTTTTTCGCGGACAATCCCTGGGAGACGCTCTTCGTAGTGATCACCTTGGGGTCGCTCTTCGGCATGGTGCGTTTCGGGCCGGTGAAGCTGGGGGCGGCGGGGGTCCTGTTCGTCGGCCTGCTGGTGGGGGCGCTGGATCCGGACGTCGGTCCGGCGGTACCGGCGGGGCTGTCGGTGTTCGGACTGGCGCTGTACGTGTACACCGTGGGATTGGAGTCCGGGCCGGCCTTCTTCCGCGAACTGAGGCCCCAACTGGTCGTGATGATCGGCGCGGTGGCGGCCCTCGTCGTCACCGCCCTGGCGGTAGGACTGCTGGGCAACTCGGTGTTCGGGATCAGCGGCCCCTTCCTCGCGGGCGGCTACGCGGGCATCGGCACCACCACACCCGGCCTGGCCGCCGCCCAGGCCGCCTCGGCTGACCCGACCGAGCCCGCCACCGGATACGCGATCGGCTACCCCCTGGCCGTGATCGTCACCATCATGTTCGTCGCCGCGATCGCCGGACGGCGCAACTGGCCCGCCCGCCGCGATCCCGGTGAGGGCCTGCCCGACCGGCTCGTCACCCGAACGGTCCTCGTGACGCGACCCACCGAGTGGGCCGAGGTACCCGGGGTGGCAGAGAAGCGACTGCGGGCCAGCGCCATCCGCCCCCGCGAAAGGACCACCAGGGTCGCCCACCGCCTCGACCACCTGGCCGTCGGCGACCAACTGGTGCTGGTGGGCGGGCCCGACGAGGTCGAAGCGGGGGCCAAGGCCCTCGGCGAGTACGCGCCCGACCACCTCCTCGACCGGCGCGACACCGTCGACTACCGGCGAGTGCTGCTCACCAACCCCGACCTCGCCGGGCGCACCGTCGGCGAACTGGACCTCGAGGGCCGCTTCGGCGCCATGGCGTCACGGGTGCGGCGCGGTGACGTGGACCTGCTGGCGCACGACGGGCTGCTGCTGCAACTCGACGACCGCGTACGCGTGGTCATGCCGCGCGACAAGGCCGCCGAGGTGACGGAACTGCTCGGCGACACCGAGGCGAAGGTCAGCGAGGTCAGCGCCGTGAGCCTCGGCCTCGGACTCGCCCTGGGCTTCCTGATCGGCATCCCCAGCCTCACGATCGGCGGCACCACGCTGTCCCTCGGCACCGCCGCCGGCCCGCTGCTCGTGGCGATGGTCCTGGGCTGGCGGCGCCGTACCGGCCCGCTGGTGTGGACGCTGCCCACCCGCGCCAACCTGACCTTGCGACAGATCGGCCTGCTGGTCTTCCTCGCCTGCGTCGGCCTGACCTCCGGCTACTCCTTCAGACGGGACGCCTTCTCGCTGTTCGGTCTGAAACTGCTGGTCGTTCTGCTGATCGGGGCCATCGTCAGCTACGCACTGCTGGTCGCGGCGTGCCGACTGCTCGGGCAGAGCCGCGAGCGCACGATGGGCCTGCTCGCGGGGTACGTCGGCAATCCGGCGATCACCGCATACGCCAACAGCCGGGTCACCGACAGCCGCGTCAACACCGGCTACTCGACGCTGTTCGCCCTCGCCATCCTGGTGAAGATCGTCTGCATCCAGCTCATCGTCGGCCTTTGAAGTGCTCTCCCGGCAGCCGGGACGGGCGGGCCGGCGGACGGACTCAGCTCACCCGGAAGCCGTCCTTGACCTTGTCGAAGACCGGCTGGTACGTGTCCCACGCGTTCTCGGGGGCCGAGAGATAGATGTCGTACTCCTTGCCGTCCTGCGTGAACCCGAGCTCGACGGCGCGGAACCCGCGTACCCGCCCCTGGAACGTGAACGCCCACACCGCCGCGCGCTGCCCCCGGAACGTGGCGTGCTGAAGGTACAGCCTCCGGTACACGGAATAGTTGATCTTCGTGTTCGCCTCGATGTCCTCGAAGTGCGCCAAGGGGTCCGAGCCCGCGGGGTCCACGACGCCGATCGTGATGCCGACCAGGCCTGAACTGTCGATGTAGTTGACCTGCTCGGCCGTCCGCTTGCCGGGCCTCCAGTCGTCCGGTACGGGGAAGGCGACCCCGAGCTTCGGCTCCTCGATCAGGTGGTAGCCCTGCGGGACGGGCGAGGGTGCGTACGACGTCGGTGTGCCGGCGGGGGTTGTCGCCGCGGCGGTCGTCGCTGTGCCCTTGCCGGATGAGCTGTGCGTATTGGCGGACGGGCTGCGCGATGCTCCGTAGAGCCCACCCGCCACGGCCGCGGCCACGACCACCACCGCCACGCCGGTCCACAGCGGGGCACGGCTCCGGCGATCGCGGCGGCTCCTGCCGTCGCCACCGCCCCGTACGGGCTCGGGTATTGCCGCGTTCCCGCCCGACGTCGGGCCCGCTGCCGCATACGAGAGCCGGCCCGAGGCCGCCTCGTCCGCGACGGTCACGCCGTCCCACGTCAGGCTCGAGGCTCCCCGCTCCGAGGTGTTCTGCTGCGAGACCGGGGTCCTGACCGGCAGCAGCACCGTCGCCGCCTGCGACTCGGGCGCCCGCAGCACCCGCTCGACCTCCTCCGCCGAAGGCCGTTCGTCCGGGTCCTTGGCCAGCAGCGCCTCGATCAGCGGCTCCAGCGGACCTGCCTGCTTCATGGGCTGCGCCGGGTCGACGGCGATCGCGTACGCCGTCTCCACCGCCGTGTCCTTGCGGAACGGGGGCCGCCCCTCCACCGCCTGGTACAGCGTGGCACCCAGCGCCCACAGGTCCGAGGCGGGACCGGGCGTCCTGCCCCTGATCCGCTCCGGCGCGATGAAGTCGATGGACCCGACGACCTCGCCGGGCTTCGTGAGCGTCGAGGTTCCGGTCGCCATGGCGATACCGAAGTCGGTGAGGACTATTCGGCCGTCGGCGCCCAGCAGCACGTTGCCGGGTTTGACGTCGCGGTGCAGTACTCCGGCCGCGTGTGCGGCCCTGAGCGCGGCGATCATGCCGCGCCCGATACGGGCCGCCTCCGTGGGCGCGATGGTCCTGCCGCCCTTGAGCAGCGTGCCGAGGGTGGTCGAGGGCACGTACTCCATGACGATGCACGGCAGTCCGTCGTCCTCGACGACGTCGTGGACGACGACCACGTTGGGGTGAGTGATGCGGGCGGCGCTGCGCGCCTCGCGGCGGGTGCGTTCATAGAGCGTGATGAGCTCGTCGTCGGCGAGATGCGGCTGCACATGCAGCCGCTTGAGCGCGACCTGACGGCCGAGCAGCTCGTCCTGGGCACGCCACACGGTGCCCATGCCGCCACGGCCGATCTGTTCGGTCAGCCGGTACCGCCCGGCGACCAGCCGCCCCTCGTCCGACACAGCACACCCCTCCACCTGCGCTTGATTCGTTGCGACACGATATACGCGTGATCGTGGGGGCGATCAGCAAGGGTCGAAGCGTTACCTTGCGCTGCCAGGCGGTGCGTTTCCGCATATTGAGGTGCTTGTACGGAGCAGGCTCTTTCGGAGGCGCCAGGACTCAGTTCTGCCGTTCGTCGATGCCCGCCATGAGGGCCTGGTGACTGCGGCGGACATGCTCACGCATCACCCGCTCCGCGCCGTCGCCGTCCTTGGCGAGTATGAGGCCCAGTACGCGGTGGTGCTCGTTGTCGGACTCGCTGAGACGGCCCGGCTGGGACAGCGAGGTCCGGACCAGGCGGGCGTAGGCCAGCTGGTTCATCAGCGTGCGGTAGTGCGCCTCCAGCTTGCTGTTGTCCGCGCCTGCGACGATCAGGTCGTGGAACTCGTGGACCAGCTCCGCGTACCGCTCCGCGTCGCCGTCGCGCACAGCCTCGTCCGCCGCCCGCATGTTGGCCTCGAGGCGCTCCACCTCGGGGACGTGTCCGCGGAACGCGAGCAGGCGGGCGGCGGCGCCCTCCAGCAGTTCCTTCATCTGGAACAGCTCGGTCAGTTCTCGTCGGGACGGCACGGCGACGAAGGTGCCGACCCGCGGCCGCACCTCCACCAGTCCCTCGATCTGCAGCTGCTTGAGGGCCTCGCGGATGGGGGTGCGGCTGACCCCGAAGGTCTCCGACAGGGCCATCTCCGACAGGCTGGAGCGGGGCGGCAGCTCACCGCTGATGATCATCTGCCGCAGTTCCTCGGCGACCCGCGCCTGCATGCTGGTCCCCGCGAGTCGTTTCCCCGACTGTCCTGTGGGTCGTTGCATGGTACGTGACAGTAGGTGTGGCCTCCGCTTCACGTCAACCGGCGTCGCACGCCCAAACCTCTGCCATGCAAGCGGCCCGTATGCCCCTGCCGCCGTCGTCACGACGGGAGGACGGCGATCGTCGCTACCGGGGGAGGGCAATCGTCACGACCGGAGGATGAAAGGATCACCGGCCGGCTCCTCGCTCGTGTTGATCCATACGCTCTTCAGCCGCGTGTACTCCCGGATGACCTCCGTTCCGTGCTCGGTGCCGGAGCCGCTGCTCTTGAACCCCGCCCGTGGCGACATCGGTGACATCGACCGGTAGGTATTGGCCCACACCGTGCCCGCCTCCAGCCGGGCGGCCATCCGGTGCACCCGGTTCACGTCACGTGTCCAGACCCCCGCCGCCAGGCCGTACGCCGAGTCGTTGGCGATGGCTAGTGCCTCCTCCTCGGAGTCGAACGGCATGACCGTGGCGACCGGGCCGAAGATCTCCTCCTGGCAGATGCGCATCGAGTTGTCGGTACCCGTGAAGACGGTGGGGGAGTAGAAGTAGCCGCCCAGGTCGCCGGTGTCGGGCCGCGCCCCGCCGCACACCACCTTGCCGCCCTCTGACAGCCCCAGTTCCACGTACGACTCGACCTTCGCCAGCTGGTCGGCTATGGCGAGCGGTCCCAGTTCGGTGGCCTCGTCCAGCGGGTCGCCGATCCGGATGGTCGCGGCCCGCGCCGTCACGCGCTCCAGAACCTCGTCGTACACGTCGCGGTGCACCAGCACCCGGCTGCCCGCCACGCAGGTCTGGCCCGCGGCCGCGAAGATCCCCGCGATGACACCCATGGAGGCCGATCCGAGGTCGGCGTCCGGGAAGACGATGTTGGGCGACTTCCCGCCGAGCTCCAGGGTGCAGCGTACGAAGCGGTCGGCGCAGGTGCGGGCGATACGGCGGCCGGTCTCCGTGGAACCGGTGAACGTCACCTTCGCGACGGTCGCGTGCTCGGTCAGCGGCGCTCCCGCGGTGGCACCGAAGCCGGTGACCACGTTGACCACGCCCGGCGGGAAACCCGCCTCCTCGAACAGCGGGGCGAGCGCCAGCAGCGAGGCCGAGGTGTGCTCGGACGGCTTGACCACCACCGTGTTCCCGGCAGCCAGGGCCGGGGCGAGTTTGGTGGCGGTCAGCAGCAGTGGGGAGTTCCACGGGGTGATGGCGCCGACCACGCCGACCGGCTCGCGCAGTGTGTAGTTCAGCAGTTCGCGGCTCGCGCCCGGGATGACCTCGCCGTGGATCTTGTCGGCGAGCCCGGCGTAGTAGTGGAAGTACTCGGGCAGTCCGGCCAGTTGGGCCCGCATCTCGCGCAGCAGCTTGCCGTTGTCGAGGGTCTCGGTGCGGGCCAGTTCCTCGGCGTGCTCGCCGATCAGGTCCGCCAGGTTCCGCAGCAGACGGCCGCGCCGCGTCTGGCTCAGGTCGCGCCAGCGGGGGTCCTCGAAGGCGGTGCGGGCGGCGGTGACGGCCCGGTCGATGTCCGCGGCCGTGCCGTTCGCGGCCTCGTACCACGGCAGAGCGGTCGTCGAGTTGAGGCTCTGGAAGTACTCGCCGGTGGCGGGGGCGGTCCACTCGCCGGCGATGTAGTGCTGGTGGCGCGGCAGGGCGTTCATGAGGGGTGACACTCCTGTCCGGTGGGCGTTCCGGTGTGCATTCCCGTGTGCGTGAGGATCGCGTCGGTGAGGTCGTCCGGGCGCTCCAATGGCAGCAGATGGCGCCCGCCGGGGACGATCAGCGCCCGGCCGCCGGGTATCCGGTCGGCCAGGAGGCGGGTCATCGCCGGGGTGGATCCGGGGTCGTTCGCGCCGGTGACCGCCAGGGTGGGTGCGGTGATCCGCGGCAGCAGCGGCCACAGGGCGGCGTCGGCGGTGGCGAACACGTCGTAGCAGGCGAGGTAGGAGGTGCGGTCGTTGTGCAGCAGCGCGTCCAGGACGGCCGTCGCCAGATCGGGCTCCTCGGCCAGCCACTCCGGCGCGAACCAGCGGTCGACGGCGGCCCGCGCGGAGGCCTCGAAGTCCTCGGCGGCGCGCTCCCTGCGCCTGGCCACCGCCGCGCGCTCCTCGCCGGACCGACCGGCGACCGAACTGACAAGCGTGAGCGAGGCCGTCAACTCCGGCCTTACAAGCGCCAGTTGCTGGGCGACGAGAGCGCCCAGTGAGAAGCCGACGATGTGCGAGGGCCCCCCAGGACCCGAGCAGCCGTCGACCAACTGGGCCACGTCCTCAGTCAGTTCGCCGAGGGACACACCGGCCGCCGCTGCCGGCGACGCGCCGTGCCCGCGAAGGTCGACGAGCGTGACGCGGTGCCGCGCCGCCAGCGACGGCAGGCACCGTTCCCACATGGCCCGGTCCAGTCCCACGCCGTGCAGCAGCACGAGAGGGGGCCCACTGCCGTGGCTCTCGTGGCTCAGCGTCGCAGGCGCGTCGGGTCGCGCTCGGGACGGGCAGGGAGGGCCGTCCGCCCTGAGCGCGGGATCGAGAGGCTCCGGCCGCGCTGCCGCCGCGCCGGGGCGCCCGGGCCGCACACCCGACTCGCGCCTCGCGTCCGGACCCGCTCCAGCCCCGCCCATCGCGGTCAGCGCTCCGTCGACAGCGGCGCCAGCCGGGCCTGCGGCCGGCCCTGCGCCGCGGCGGCCAGGCCGATGACGATCTCGTCCGCGCGGGGTCCGTCCGGCACCCGGGCCTCGATGCTCTGGTGGTGGGAGCGGATCGTCGCGTCCGTGATGTGCTTGAGCGGGATGTCGAAGACCGTGCCAGCGGCCGCCCGCTTCTCCACCGCGGGGAGCAGGGTGGTCGCGTTCGCCGCCTTGCGGAAGTGGTCACCGAACTTGAGCGTGTGGATCAGCGCCGAGCCGTGCTCGATCTCCCCGTCCAGGCCCACGATCGCGGCCTTTCCATACGCCTCCACCGGTGCGCCGAGCGCCTCGACGACCCGCGGCGCCAGCAACTCGCCGAGCTTCGGGGCGACTTCGTCGATCCCGGGCAGCAGGTCCTCGACGAAGCCCTGACCCGCCCAGGGGTTCTCGACCACCGCGAGCACCACTGCCGTGCGGGCGGGCGGGTCGACCGGGCGTCCGCCCTCGGAGTGGATGTCCTCAGTGAAGGTGATGATCTTGCGGATGTTCATGAGCGGGCGGTCTCCAGGTCTGCGAGGCGGACGACGGGATCGGTCAGGCGGTCCCCGATCCGGGCGTTGGGGCGGGGGCCGGAGGCTGCGGCCGCGACGATGACGATCTCGTCGGGGCGCGGCGCGTCGGGGATCCGGATGTGGCACGTCTGGTAGTGGGAGCGGGTGGCGGCGGCCGTCTTGTGCCACAGCGGCACGGTGAGCTGCTCGCCGGCCGGCAGTCGGTCGTCGCTGAAGACGATGATCGAGGTGCCCTCGGCCAGCTCACGGAACACATTGCCGAAGAACGGGGTGTGGATCAGCGCGCCGCCGTGCTCGATCTCGCCGTCGAGCCCCACGATGGCCGCCTTGCCGAAGGACTCGATCCGGTCCGTACCGCCGAGCGTTTCGGTGAGCCGGTCGGTCAGCAGCCGGGCCAGGCCCGGTGCCACGGCCTCGACCTCGGGCTGGAGGTCGGCGACGAAGCCGCGTCCGGCCCAGGGGTTACGGATCACCGCGGCCGCGGCGACCCGGCGCACTGGCACCGCCACCGGGCGGCCCAGTTCCAGGAGCACCTCGTCGACGACGGTCACGACCTTCCGTACGCCCGTCAAGTGAAACCCCACGCCCGTCATGCGGTGAACTCCGGCATGACCTTCTCGGCGAACAGCTCCAGGCTGCGCATGGCCTTGCGGTGCTCGAGCCCCGGGTGGGTGGTCCACAGCAGCAGGTGCTCCAGGCCTACCTCGTCGCGCAGTTCGGCGATCTTCTCGGCGACGTATTCGGGCGTGCCGACCAGCAGGTTGCGGGAGTGCAGGAAGTCGAAGGACAGCTCGTGCGCGTCGGTGAGTTCCTCGCCCGCCTCCATCAGGTTGCTCAGGCCCCGCCAGTGCATGATCCACCGGTACGTCGTCATCAGCGCCTCCTCGAAGTCGGCGCGCGCCTGCTCCATGGTGTCGGCGACATAGACGTCGCGCACGAGGCCGATGCCCTCGCCGAGCGCGTACGGACGGCCCGAGGCCTCGCTCGCCGTGGAGCGGTACAGCTCGAAACGCTCCTTGAGCGCGGAGACCGGGGGCAGCCAGAACATGCCCTGGACACCATCCGCCGCGGCGGCCTGGATGGACCGGGGACTGTCGATGACCTGCCACAGAGGAGGATGCGGGCGCTGCAGCGGAGCGGGCGTGACCTGCATCTTCGTGATGACGCCGGCCTCTGTGTACTCGTCCGTCGCGGGCGAGAGCGGGTGGTTCCACTTCACGCCGGGGGCCGGGAACTCGTAGAAGCGTCCCTTGTGCGCGAAGAACTCGCCGCTCCACGCCTTGCGCAGGATCTCCACCGTCTCGTCGTACAGAGCGCGGTTCTGCTCCTGGTCGCGCGGGTCGGCGAGGGCGTTGAGGTTCAGCGCCTCGCGGCCGTAGAGCCCGCGGCCGAGGCCGACCTCGACGCGGCCGCCGGAGAGCTGGTCGAGCATCGCGATGTCCTCGGCGAGCCGCAGCGGGTGCCAGAAGGTGGCGATGCTCGCGGCCTGGCCGATCCTGATCCGCTCGGTGCGCGCGGCGATGTCGGCGCCCATGAGGACCGGGTTCGGGGTGATCTCGATGGCCTCGTGCCCGAAGTGGTGCTCGGTGTACCAGGTGGACCAGAAGCCCGCCTGTTCCGCGGCGATCGCGAACTCCCGGGCTTCGTCCATGACTTCGGCGTACTCGCCGAGCCGTCCGGGCGCTCCGAGGTTGTGGAATATCGAGAATCGCATCCCGTGTCCTTCCCGCTCTCGCTGTGCCATGGCAGCGAGGCTAGGAGTCCGGATAGGGCCCGTCAAGGGTTAACCCCGACGAAACACGCTTGACCTGTGTATTTGATCGCTTGACCAGCGGTTCTGACGCTCTTTTCGTCGAAGTGTTGACACCGACCTGCGCCCTCCCTACCGTCCTCTGCCATACAAGAGCTGATTGAGGGAAACGCCATGACCCACACTCTTGACCGCGCCGACCGCACCGCCCGTATCCGCTCCGCCTGGGGAGCCGCCTGGGACCACGGACAGGTCGAGGCGCTCGACGACCTGCTCAGCCCGTCCTACGTACGCCGCCGCGGCCCCGCTGCCACTCCACAGGACCGGGAGACCCTCAAGGACTCGATCCGCGCCGTCCGCGAGGCGTTCCCCGATCTGCGCACGGAGATCGAGGAGATCGTCGAGGACTCGGACGGCGACCGGATGGCCATCCGCTGGCGCAGCACCGGCCGCCACACAGGGACCTTCCTCGGTGTGCCGCCCACCGGTAAGCCGGTCGAGGTGTCCGGCGCGACCTTCGCCCGCTTCGACGGCCGCGCGGTGGCGGAGGAGTGGGTGACCTTCGATTCCCGGCAGCTCCTTGAGGCGCTCGGGATCGTCACCACGACCCAGCGGGCAGCCGTGGACCCGGACCTCGTACGCGGTGTGCACCGCAAGTTCATCACCGGCGTGACGGTCGTGACCACGGACGACGACGGCACCCCCAAGGGCCTGGCCGTCAACGCCTTCTCCAGCATCTCGCTCGATCCGCCGATGGTCCTGGTCTGCGTGCAGCGCAGCTCCACCACCCATCCCGCGCTGCACCGGGCGAGCCACCTCGGCATCAGCATCCTGGCCGCCGACCAGCTCGACGTGGCTAAGATCTTCGCCTCCAAGGGCGGAGACAAGTTCGCCGGCCTGTCCTGGACCCCAGGTGCCCACGGTGCTCCGCTGATCGACGGGGCGTGCGCCCAGCTGGAGGTGGAGATCGGGGAGCGCCTGGAGGCCGGCAGCCACACCGTCTTCACCGGCCGTGTCGTCTCCGCCCACCACGACGACCTGGCGCCGCTGGTCTACAGCGGCGGCGGATTCTTCGACATCTCGCACACGGCACCGCTGCCGTGGTGAGACCCACGCACCACCACGCCCTCTCCTCCGTCCCCAGGAGCACGCCATGACCCACGACGGCCCGGCGCCGGTGTACGGCAGCGCGGTCACCAAGGTCGAACCCTTCGGGGTCGACCACATCCCCGACAACGAGCGGCACGGCAAGCCCAGCTCGCAGTTCTTCGTCTGGTTCGCCGCCGGACTCAACTTCCCCATCATCCTGCTCGGCTTCAGCGCTGCATGGTTCGGGCTGAGCTTCACCGCCGCGGTCATCGCCATCGTCGTCGGAGCGGCGCTCGGCTCACTGCTGATGGCCGTGATGTCCCGCATGGGCGTACGGCTCGGCGTGCCCCAGCAGATCCAGGCCCGCGGCCCGCTCGGCTTCTTCGGCAACTTCCTGCCCGTCGCCTACATCAACGTCTTCGCCGGCATCGGCTGGGCCGCGGTCACCGTCATCCTCGGCGGCAAGGCGTTCGCCGAACTGACCCATCTGCCGTTCTGGCTCTGCGCAGGGCTGCTCACCGCGGTCGAGCTGGTGGTGTCCATCTACGGCTACAACATGATCAACTACCTCCAGAAGGTGCTGACGTACGTCCTCACCCCGCTCTTCGTCCTGATCACGGTGGTGGCCGTGGTGCGCGGCGGAAGCGTCTTCGGAGCCGACCCGCACGCGGACGGGTACATCGGCGACACCGGCGGCCTGGTCACCTTCGGCGGCTGGTTCCTGTCGTTCCTCGTCGCTTGGGCGCCCTTCGCATCGGACTACTCGCGCTATCTGCCGGACACACCCGAGGTCGTCACCCGCACCGCCTGGTACACCGGCCTCGGCAACTTCGTCACCATCTGCTGGCTCGGGATCCTGGGCGTCGTGGTCGGCGGCAGCGCCACCAGTACGGACTCCATCACCGCGCTGCACGAGCTGGCCGGGCCGTTCGCGGTCCCCGCGCTGCTCGCCATCGGCCTGTCGGCGCTCGCGCAGAACTTCCTCAACGTCTACGGCGGCGCGATCTCCGTCCAGACGCTGAAGGTGCCGGTCACCCGCTCCCAGGCGGTCACCGTCATCTGTCTGCTGGCCTACGCCATCAGCCTGTGGGGCGAGTCGGGTACGGAGGACAAGTTCAAGGTCTTCCTGAACCTCACCGCGTACTTCATCGCACCCTTCGCCGCCGTGCTGCTCCTCGACTTCTACCTCGGGGGGCGATCCGACCCGAGTCGGATCGCCGAACTGTACGACCGGGGGCGGGTGTTGGGCTGGGGCTTCGTGGCCTGGGCGGGCGGCGTCGCGGCATCGGTGCCGTTCTGGCAGTCCAGCTTCTACACCGGGCCGTTCTCGGTGGCGTTCCCGGGAGCAGGCGACCTGAGTATGTTCGTCGCTGCCGGTGCGGGCGTGGTGCTGTATCTGCTGACGTACCGGCTGAAGCCGCTGTGGGTGCGGGGCGACGGGAGCGTGGCCGGGCAGCACACGGAGCAGGGCGAGGCGGTGGCCACCGGGCTCTGACGGGCTTGACGGGCGGGCGGTGCCATGGCAGCGGTGCCGCCCGTCGGCATGACTGCATGCGGCTGCTGCTGACCGCGGCTCCGGTGCGGCGGTGAACCAGGCCACTTCTCTGTCTCCTGAGAGGCCGCCCCGCCAGGCCGCCTGTCAGGCATCGGGGCGCTGGTAGCGGAGCAGGACGACCCCGTTGCCGAAAGTCCGGGTCTCGACGAGGCGGAGACGGGTCACGGCGTCCGTCTCCGGGAACAGGGGTCTGCCCCGCCCGATCAGGACCGGATGGACGTAGATGCGGTACTCGTCGATCAGATCGTGCTCCATGAAGGCCGCGGCGAGCTCGGCACCGCCCAGCGCCAGATCGCCGCCCGGCTGCGCCAGAGGGACACCGACATCATCAGGACGATCTTTCTCATCGCGGTCCTCACGGAAGTCGACGAGGCGGTCGGGGCGGGCGGCGTCCGGCCCATGTGGCCGGGCCACCCTCACGGTACTGGCATGATCGGAGACATGGTGGAACGTGTTGTCGCCGCGTGCGACGGAGCCTCGAAGGGGAATCCGGGGCCCGCAGGCTGGGCCTGGGTCATCGCCGGGGCCGAGGAGATCCCTGACCGGTGGGAGGCCGGCCCGCTGGGCAAGGCGACGAACAACGTCGCGGAACTCACCGCGCTGGAGCGCCTGTTGGCGGCGGTCGACCCGTCCGTGCCGATGGAGATCCGGATGGACTCCCAGTACGCGATGAAGGCCGTCACGACATGGCTGCCCGGCTGGAAGCGCAAGGGCTGGAAGACCGCCGCGGGCAAGCCGGTCGCCAACCAGGAGCTCGTCGAGCGCATCGACGCGCTGCTCGACGGCCGCTCCGTGGAGTTCCGCTACGTCCCGGCGCACCAGGTCGACGGCGACAGGCTCAACGACTTCGCCGACCGGGCCGCAAGCCAGGCAGCGCTCGTCCAGCAACCTGCGGGCAGCGAGTACGACTCGCCGGAGCCGCCGACCGCACCCGACGTCGCCCCGTCCGGTGGTGGGCGCTCGGGTGGTGCGCGCCGCGGTTCCTCGAGCGGCCCGGCGCAGCCGAGCGCTGCGCCGCGGCAGCGCGGCTCGGGGGGTTCGCGGACGATCAAGGCGAAGTTCCCGGGCCGGTGCGTCTGCGGCCGCTCGTACGCGGCGGGCGAGTCCATCGCCAAGAACGCGCAGGGGTGGGGCCACCCGGAGTGCCGTACGGCATAGGCGGGCGGCGGGTGTTCGCCGTACCACGGGGTGCCGTGCCCGGGCGGCAGGCGGAGCGGGGAACCGCCCTGCCACTAGGGCGCGTTCTTGGTTGTGATCAAGGGGTGGTCCGCGTGAGGGAATCGAGTCCTGTTCCCCGCCTTTCGGAGTCACGGCGAGGGCGGGCTGGAACTGGCCTTCAGGGCGCTCGACATCGCCGCCGTCTCCGACCGCGAGGCCTGGGCGATCGCGGTGACGCACGCTCCCGGCTCCTCGCACCCCGAGCACGTGGTGCGGCGGACGCCCTGCGGGTTCAGTGCAGGATCTTCTCCTTGGCCCGCTGGAACTCCTCTTCCGAGAGGTGGCCCCTGGCCTTGATCTCCGACAGCCTCGCGAGTTCCTCGACCTCGCTCGGCTTGCCCGCGCCTGCCGCGGTCTCGCGGATGTAGCTGTCGAACGCCTTCTGCTGGGCCCGTGCCTGCTCTATCTCACGCTTGCCCATGTCCTTGCCGCGGGCGAGGAGGTACACGAAGCAGCCGAGGAACGGGAGGACCAGTACGAAAAGGAGCCACCCCGCCTTCGCCCACCCGTTCATGCTGTCGTCGCGGAAGATGTCGAAGACGATCCGGAAGAGCAGGAAGAGCCACATGACCCACAGGAAGATCCACATCATCGTCCAGAACGCGCCCAGTACCGGGTAGTCGTACGCGAGGTGCGTGTAGCCGTCCATTGCTTTCTCCTGTCCACGCCATCCCCCACCGGTCGGATGGTCCGCGACCCGGTCGGATCGTCCGCGACACCGGATGTGCCGGGTCCGGGCTGCACCGGGCCCCGGGTGGGCCGGCCTCTGCGTGGGCCGGGCGTGCCGAGGCCCACCCCCATGGTCACGTGACCGGTCGGTGATCGCTACGCGAGCCACGGGCAGCTGCGACGAACGTCCACGTCGCCCTGGGCAGGGCCGGCCGGCGTTTGACGTGTCGGAGATTTCCGACGTATTTTCTGGGGGTGGCGACACACGACGTCTTCAGCGCACTGGCCAACCCGGTGCGCCGTCGGCTGCTCGACGCGCTGCGCGACGGTCCGCGCGCGGTCAACGACCTCGTGAGCGAGTTCGAGCTGAGCCGGCCTGCCGTCTCGGAGCACCTTCAGGTCCTACGCCAGGCCAACCTGGTGAGGGAGGAGCCCAGAGGTCGGCAGCGCTACTACCACCTCGAGCCGCAGCCGCTGGACGAAGTCCGCGAGTGGCTCCACCCCTTCGAACACTACTGGCGTGCACGGATGCGCTCGCTCCGTGACCTGCTCGACGAGGAAAACCCATGACCGAACCCTCAGTGATCCGATGCGACCAGTTCCTGGCCCACCCTCCGGCGAAGGTGTGGCAGGTCCTGACCGATCCGCAGCTGCATGCACGGTGGTGGGCCGAGGGAGACGTACGGCCCGTCGTCGGGCACCGCTTCACCCTGGACATGGGCCCGTGGGGCTCGCAGCCGTGCGAAGTGATCGCCGTCGAACCGGAACGCATGATCAGCTACACCTTCGCCGAGGGGTCGCTCGACACCACGATCACCTGGCGCCTGGAACCCGAGGGGAACGGCACCCGGCTGTTCCTCGAGCACGCCGGGTTCGATCTCGACTCGCCGATGGGCAAGGCGGCGTTCGACGGCATGGGGCAGGGCTGGCCTGGCCTGCTCGCCGGCATGGGTCCCGTACTCGCCGGTATGTGATATGCCAGGCGGCCATGGACGAGACACTGCCGACACGGCTCGCAAGCGGTAAGTACCTTCTGGTCACCAGCTACCGCAGGAACGGCACTCCCGTGTCCACGCCCGTATGGGTGGTCCGGGACGGCACCGCCCTCGGCGTGTGGACGGCCGCGGACTCCTGGAAGGTGAAGCGGATCCGCCACCGCGCCGATGTGCTGGTGGGCCCATGCGATCTGCGGGGGAATCCGACCGGCGATCAGATCCCGGCCACCGCTGAGATCTGCGACCAGGCCGCCACGGCCCGCTATCGGGGCCTGATCGCTCGGAAATACGGCCTCATCGGCCGGTTGACGCTGCTTGGCAGCCGACTGCGACGCGGCGTGAACGGGACGGTCGGTATCCGTATCTCGCTCGCGGAGTGACGGCGGGAGCGCTCTCGGTGCCTGCCGGAAGCGCTCTCATTCCACGCCGAGTGCCGCTTTCAGTGCCCGCCGGGAGCGCTCTCAGTGCGTGCCGGGTGAGCTCTCAGTGCCTGCGAGGTGAGCTCTCAGTACCTGCCGCGGCACGCACCGCCGCGGGGCACCCGCAAACACCTTCCGTTCACCTAAGCGCCATCGGCCATACGGCTGAATGACGGCCCTGAGATCATCAAAGCAGCCACATTCAGAAAGCGGACACCCGCATTCCGAACACAGAAAGACAGCATCATGGGCGAGTTTCTTGTAGCAGTACTCGCGAAGGCCGGCGCCGCGCTTGCCGAGGCGATCATCCTTCGCGTTCTGTGGCAGCTGTGGACGGCGTACTCGCGGTCACTGCGCACGGCACCGGTAATGGCCGCCGCCTGATTCCTCACAGCCGCCGTCTGAATTCCCCGGCGCACGACGAGGCCCACGCCGCCGCGCGCCGGAACGTGACATCGATCAGGCAGCCCTGCCGGCGGGCCTGCGGGAGCCGCTTTCCTCCCGCGACTCCATGCCTGCCCTACGCTCTTCCTTTCTCTTGCTGCGCACCAGCCAGGTGGCTCCGCCGACGGCAAGGGCGACCGGCCACTCGAGGGCGCCGGCCACGGTCATCGCTCCCAGGCCGCCGTAGAAGAGAAGGTCCTTGCCCTGCGGCCGTCCCGCCATGCCGGGCAGCATCGACGTAGCCGCTCGGGCGGTGGCGGCCAGGTCCTTCCGGGTGAGATACGGAACCGGCATCGGAGGGTGATACGTGTGCGTGTGCAGCGTCAGACCCCCCGGCCCCTGGTGAACCTGGGTCTCCTCGCTCCTTTCGGTCTGCTTGTCCTGGGCCCGCGTCGCTTTCGCCTCCACCTGCGTCGCTTCGGCCCTCTTGCGCGGCGCGGCTCGCGGCGTCGTGGTCTTCGACGCCGTAGTCTTCCGCGTGGCTGTCCTGGGCATCCGTCTCCTCCTTTCGTCCGAGACCGGTGCGTCATTCGCCACTTTCAATTCTGGCGCGCTCTCGGACGCACAGCGCCACCGAAAGCGCGTCGATTGAAGCTGTGATTCCCGGCTACCCGTGTGACGGCGAATGAGACACGCCAAGCCCAGAAAGCGGGTGACGCACAGTGGGTATTCCGGCAAGCGGACTACTGCGCGCTGTCGCGTCGTCCGCTGCCGGTGTGCTGAGTGGCGCCACCGAGCCGCGGGTGCGGCCCTTCGAGGAGCGGATGCACGTCGCGGTACGCGGGCTGCGTGACCGCAGTGAGGCCGACGCGGCGCTGCTCGCGCGGGACCTTGAGGAAGCGCTCTCCGCCGTGCCCTCCGTGCGCTGGGCCGTGGTGAACACCGTCCTGGAGCAGGCCGTCGTCACCACCGACGGCGAGGCCGAGGCCGAGGCGATCGTGGAGGCACTGATCGACGCGGTCGAGGCGGTCGAGGAGAAGCACGGCGTCGAGGGGCCGCTGCCCGAGCACCCGCAGTCGGGAGGGCCGGTCCGGCGCGCGGTGGGCGCCATGGCCCTGCATCTCGCCGCCGCACCCTTGGCCACCGCGGTACGGTTCACCCGCCGCACGCCCATCCCGGCCGGGGTCGCGGCGCTCGTCCCGCTGGTCGACTACCAGCCCCGGTTGCGGCGCCTCGTGGAGAGCGCTCTCGGCGCCCGGCACGCCAACATGGTGATGACGGGCGCGGCCGCCCTCTTCCAGGCCGGCACCGGCGGTTTCTTCGGAATCGGCGTGGACACCGTCCGGCATGCCCTGCGCGTGCTCGAAGCCGACGCCGAGCGCGAGGCCTGGACCGCGGCAGAGTCCCGCCTCATGGGTGCCCCGCAGGGAGCCGACGCTACCGGGGCGACGGGAACGCCCCCGCCACGCGAAGTGCCCCTGAACGACGGGCCGGTCGAGCGCTACGCGGACCAGGCGGCAGCCGTCGCGGCAGCCTCCTTCGCCGGTTCGCTGCTCGTGACCCGGCGCCCCGCCCGAGCGGCGGCGGGAGCGCTCTCAGCGATCCCCAAAGCACCGGTGGTGGCCCGCGAAGGCTTCGCCTGCGTTCTGGGCCGGGGACTGGCCCGCCAGGGCACCGTCATTGCGCGGCCGGACGCGCTTCGGAAACTGGACCGGATCGGCCCCGTCCTGCTCGACACGGACATCCTGGGCACGGGCGCGTATCTCCTTGCCGACCTGGTGCCCCTCGACGAGGACGCGCCCCCCGGAGAACTCGCCGCGACGGCGCACCGGCTCTTCGACCGCTCCGCCCCCGACCAGATCCACCGGGACGGCGCCTGGTCGCTGGGGCCCATCGAGCGCCTGCCGCTCCAGGGACGCACGGGCGCCCAGGCCCGCAACAGACTCCGGCGCGGCGGCGCGCACTTCGTACTGGGCCTGGCGCACGAACGGCGTCTGATGGCCGTCATCAGCGTGACACCAGAGGTCCACGACACCGCGAGCGCTCTCGTCCCCGCCGCCCAGGCAGCCGGGCTCACCGTCCTGGCCGCGGGCGAGCACACGTCCGATGCGGCCGTACGCGAGGCCGACGGCGTGATGGACGGCGGCGACCGGCTGCCCGACTCCGTACGGGCCCTGCAGCGGGACGGCACCGGCGTGCTCGTCATCTCCCGGCACCGGGCCGCGCTACAGGCCGCCGACGTCGGCGTGGGGGTGACCGGCCCGGACGGCGCGCCGCCCTGGGGCGCCGACCTGTACGTCGACGCCGATCCCGCCGCGGCCGTCGTGGTCGTGGAAGCATGCCGCGCCGCACGCGAAGCCGCACACCGCGGCGTCCGGCTCGCACAGGCGTCGGCCGCCATAGGCGCGGCCACGGCCATGGCCGGACGCTCCCGGCGTACGGCCGCCAACAGCATGACGGCCTTCAACGGAGCCGCCGCCCTCGGCATCGCGACCGGCGTCTGGTCGGCCGTGCGGCTGTTGAGGCGCCCCGCCCCGCCAGCCACCAGTCGGCACCCCTGGCATGCAATGGACCCGGCCACCGTGCTTGCCCGAACTGGCGCGCGGGACACCGGACTTACGGCCGAGGAAGCTGAAGCGCGCGCCGCCCCGACGGGCGAACAGGCCCCTGCCTCCTCGCTGTTCAGGGCCTATCTCACGGAAATGGCCAACCCGCTCACGCCGATCCTCGGAGCCGGAGCGGCCCTGTCAGCGGCGGTCGGTGCGGTCCTCGACGCCGGGCTGATCATCGCCGTCACCGCCCTGTCCGGGCTTATCGGAGCGCTCCAGCGCCACTCGACAGACCGGGCCGTCGCCCGGCTGCGCCGTGAGTCGGCGGTCATGGCCACAGTGGTACGCGACGGGCAGGAGATCAGCGTCCCGGCCGACGAACTGGCCGTGGGAGACGTGGTGATCCTGAACGCCGGCGATGTCGTACCCGCTGACTCCCGCCTTCTGGAGGCCCACCACTTCGAGGCTGACGAGTCCGCGCTCACCGGCGAGTCCCTGCCGGTCGCCAAGGATCCAGCCCCCGTGCTGGCATCGGCCGTGGCGGACCGTACCTCCATGGTCTACGAGGGCACCACCGTGGCCGCCGGACGAGGCCGGGCCCTGGTCGTCGCCACCGGTACCGCCACGGAGGCGGGCCGTGCCACGGTGGGCGATCGGCGCGCAGCACCGTCCGTCGGCGTCGAACGCCGCCTGGCCGATATCACCCGCACCACGATGCCGGTGGCGCTCGGTTCGGCCGGGGCCGTGATGGCCGCGGGCCTGCTGCGCGGCCGGCCCCCGCGCGACACCATCGGGGCGGGCGTGGGGCTTGCGGTGGCGAGCGTGCCGGAAGGGCTGCCGTTCCTCGTGTCGGCCGCCCAACTCGCCGCCGCCCGCAGGCTGTCCGCACGAGGCGCCCTGGTGCGCGACCCCCGTACGATCGAGGCGGCCGGGCGCACCGACGTGCTGTGCTTCGACAAGACCGGCACCCTCACGCATGGCCGGATCTCGCTGGTCGCCGTCTCGTCGGACGGCGACAGCCGCCCGCTCGAGGATCTGGCGGAACCGCAGCGCGCCGTACTCGCCGCCGCGCTGCGGGCCACGCCGCGCGCGCACGGCGACCACGGCCTCGAACACGCCACCGATGGCGCGGTCGTCGCGGGCGCCGAGGAGGCGGGCGTGAGCCGCACGACCGCCGCGCCGGGCTGGCGGCGTTCCGCCAGCCTGCCGTTCGAGCCGAGCCGCGGCTTCCACGCCACCCTGGGCCGCTGCGGCGGGAGGTGGATGCTGTCGGTGAAGGGAGCGCCGGAAGAGGTTGTGGAGCGATGCGCCACCCGAGGCGGCAAGCCCCTGGACCAGCAGGGCAGGGACGCCATCCTGGCGGCCGGCGAGAAACTGGCCGCCGAGGGCCACCGCATCCTCGCCGTAGCGGAGTTGAGGGACACCACCGACGGCGAACTCACCGACGAAGCGGTCACCGGACTGGACTTCCTCGGCTTCCTCCCCTTCGCCGACCGCGTGCGCGGCACCGCCGCCGACGCGGTACGCCGACTCGTTGACGCCGGCGTGCACATCGTGATGATCACCGGCGACCACCCCGGCACCGCCGAGGCCATGGCCAGGGACCTCGGCGTCCTGGACGGCCGCCGGATGGTGACCGGTGCCGAACTCGACGAGCTCGACGACCGCGCCCTGGACAGGCTGCTGCCCGAGGTCGGCGTCGTCGCCCGCGGCACACCGGTCCACAAGGTCCGCGTGGTGCGGGCGTTCCAGCGCCTCGGCCGGACGGTCGCCATGACCGGCGACGGCGCCAACGACGCCCCCGCCATCCGGCTCGCCGACGTCGGCATCGCCTTCGGGAAGCGGGCCACCCCGGCCGCACGCGCGGCCGCCGACCTCGTCGTGACCGACAACCAGCTGGAGACGGTCCTCGCCGCACTCGTGGAGGGCCGCGCCATGTGGGCGTCCGTACGCCAGGCCCTGGCGATCCTCGTCGGCGGCAACCTCGGTGAGATCGCCTTCACGCTGCTGGGTGCGGCGGCCACCGGCACCTCTCCACTGACGGCCCGTCAACTCCTGCTGGTCAACCTCTTCACCGACCTCGCCCCGGCCATGGCCGTCGCGCTGCGCCCGCCGCACCCCGAGGCGGCCGAGCGCATGCTCCACGAAGGGCCCGAGGCGTCCCTCGGCTCGGCCCTCACCGAGGAGACCGTCGTACGCGCCGTGGCCACCACTCTGGGCGCCACCGCCGGCTGGCTCGCCGCCCGATTCACGGGCCGCGCCGCCCGCGCCCGCACCGTCGCCCTGGTCGCGCTCGTGGGCACGCAACTGGGGCAGACGCTGCTGGCCGGCGGCCGCAGCCGGACGATCGTCGCCGCGTCCCTCGGCTCCATGGCCGCACTCGCGGCCGTCGTCCAGACCCCCGGCCTCAGCCACTTCTTCGGATGCACCCCACTCGGCCCGATCGGTTGGGCCATCGCCCTGTCCGCAGCGGCGGGCGCGACCGCGAGCTCGCTCGTTCTCCCGGCGGCGGTCAGGAGGGCCCCGGAGGTAGTAAGCAGGGTCCGCGCAGCGCTCTGAAGGGCCAACGGGCGCACTACTCGTAGAACTTCCGCCCTTCGCGCAGCATCTCCACGAACTGCGCCAGGCGCCGGGCCCGCGTCTCGGCACGCTTCGCGGTCTGCAGGCGGTGGTACAGGGCGTAGCGGTTGCGGCTGTCGAGGCCGGCATAGAACGCGGCCGCCACGGGGTCGGCGTCCAGCGCGGCCTGCAGGTCCTCGGGTACGGTCGCCGCGGCCTGACCTGCGTACGCGGCCTCCCAGCGGCCGTCCGTCTTCGCCCGCTCCACCTCGCGCAGCCCCGCCGGCCGCATCAGACCCCGCTCGGTGAGGACCCGCACCTTCTCCCGGTTGATCTGCGACCACGTGCTGCGCGGGCGGCGCGGGCAGTACCGCTGCAGGAAGTACGTGTCGTCCTCCCGCTTGCGCTGCCCGTCGATCCACCCGAAGCACAGGGCCATGTCGAGGGCCTCGGTAACGGTGACCGTCGTCTCGCCCGTGCCCTTCTTCGCTATGCGCAGCCACACGCCGCTGCTCTGGTCGTGGTACTCCTCCAGCCACACCGTCCAGGCCTCCTGGTCGGCGAAGCGGTGGGTGGGCTGGGGTCCGGGTCCGGCGTGCTCCGCTGGCGTCATGGGCGGAATCCAAGCGGAGACGGGCGGGTCGCGCAACGACGTTGCTGCCGGGCCGCGCGTGTGCGAAGCCGTTGCCGATCCGTCAGCGGTGCCCAGTCGGTGCACGAGATCCGTCAGCGGTGCCCCGCCGGCGCACGAGCGGCTAGGGCGGCCAGCAGCAGGTCCACCGCCTCCTCGAACGAGCTCTCCGCCATGGCGTGCAGCTCGCCACGTACCGTGCTCAGGGCCGGGTACGCCTCCGGGGCCGCGGCCTGGTAGACCTCCGTCCATGCCTGCTCGTCGGCTTCACGCTGTTGCCGGGGGAGCGCCAGGCAGGCGGCGTCCATGGCCGCGTGGCTGATGACGGTGTCGATGAACGCCAGGTAGAGACGGACAGCGCGATCAGGGGCGAAGCCCGCCGACAGCAGCAGGCCCACGCCGGTCTCCACGGCACGGAACTCGTTCTCGCGGCGGGTCACACGGTACGAGGCCATGGCGGCCGCACGCGGATGGGCGAGGTATCCGGCGCGCACCCGCAGCGCCATCTCGCGGAGCGAGGCGACCCAGTCGGGGCCGGGCGTGAACCCCTCCATGGAGTCCCCGATGATCCGGTCGGCGACGGCCAGCAGCAGGTCGTCGGTGTTGCGGAAGTAACGGTAGAGCGCGCTCGGGTCGCATCCCAGGGCGCTGCCCAGACGACGTACGCTCAGTGCCTCCGGGCCGTGCTCGCCGATGAGCCGCAGCGCGGTCCCCACGATCAGGTCCTGGGACAGGAGCACTCCCGAACGGGTGGGGCGACGGCGTCTGCTCTCCTTGGGGACACGGGTGGGCATAGCAGCTCCTCTCGCTCTGTGGCGGCCAGGTGCAGTGAACGGCCCGGTAAACGCTTATGTCAACACCGTTGACGCAAAGTGTGCCCCCGTTGTTCCATCACATCCCCGTACGGCTCTTCCCCCGCCCGTCCCCGTCCTCGCGAGGAGCCCCTGATGTCCCACAACGCAGCCAGACCAGCCCCGCCGGCGTCTCCCACACCACTGCGCCGCTCCCTCGGCGTCGTCGACGGCGTCGCCATCGCCGCCTCCAGCACGGCGGCCACCACCAGCATCGCCATCGGCATGGGCACCATCGCCGCCACCGTGGGGCTCCAGGGCCCCGCCCTCCTGCTGCTGGCGTTCCTGCCCGTGCTCGGCATCGCCACCGCCTACGCCCGCCTCAACCGCTCGGAACCCAACTGCGGTAACGGCTACGTATGGGTCGGCAAGTCCCTCGGCCCCTGGCCCGGCTTCCTGACCGGCTGGGTCAACCTGGTCGGCTCGATCATCTTCCTCGCCTACACCAGCGCGGTCACCGGCTCGGTCGTGCTGATCTTCGCCAACAAGGCGGGCCTGGACAGCCTCGCCGGTATCGCTCTCGACCCGACGTCCACCGCCGTCAGCACCGGCGTCGGACTGGTGACCCTGACGGCCGTCACGGTCCTGGCCGTGACCGGGGTGCGCAGCGCAACCCGGCTGCAGTTCGGCCTCCTGATCTTCGAGTACGCCGTGCTGCTGGGCTTCTGTACGTGGGCACTGGTCACGGGCTCGCAGGAGTTCTCGCTGTCGTGGTTCAACCCGTTCGAGATGACCAGCGGCACGGCGTTCGCTCAGGGCCTGGTCCTCGCGGTGTTCTTCTTCTGGGGCTGGGACGCGGCCTTCAGCGTCACCGAGGAGACCAAGAGCCCCGGCGACTCGGCCCGCGGCGGTTTCATCGCCCTGTTCGCCATGCTCGGCCTGTTCCTCTTCGCCTCCATCGCCTTCCAGCGGGAGATGAGCCTGCCCGAACTCATCAAGAACGGCCCCCAGGCCCTCCCGTACCTCGGCGCCAAGCTGGCCGCCGAACCGTGGGCGAGCCTGCCCCTGCTCGCGCTGATGTTCTCGGCCGTCGCCTCCGTTCAGGCAGCCGTGATCCCCACCGCCCGCGGGCTGCTGGCCATGGGCCGCGACCGCACCCTGGGCCCGGTCTGGACCCGCGTCCATCCCAGGTACGGCACCCCCGCCGCCGGAACCGTCATCGTGATGTCGATCGCTGCCGGAATCGCCCTGCTGGCCGTGGCCATCCCCAAGCTCAGCGACATGCTGCTGGCCGCCGTCAACGCCATCGGCCTCGTCGTCGCCCTCTACTACGGCCTCACAGCCCTCGCCTGTGCCGTCCGCTTCCGCGCCGCCCGCCGCGACGGACTCCGTGAGGCACTGCTCGCGGTCGGCGTCCCTGCCGCCTCCGGCTTGGTCCTGCTCGGCCTCGGCGTCTACCTCGGATACTCGTACCTCACCATGAGCGACCACTTCGAGCTCAGCCCCGACAACGGCTGGTTCATGTTCTCGCTGCCCGCCACCATCGTTTTCACCGGACTCGTCATGGCCGCCGTCGCCAAGTACGCCCGCCGCTCGCCGTACTTCACCACCGGACGCGGCACCGACGCCGACGCCCTCACGCTGCCCATGGACCGTACGGCCGTCTGACGCCGACCAGCCCATAGCACCGTGCGGTCGTTCAACCGCCGTCCTGCCCTTGGCGCCGTGCGGTCGTCCAACTACCGTCCCGCCCTTGGACCGTACGGCCGTATGGCGCGCGCCTCGACCATGGCACCATGCGGCCGTCCGACCCTGCCCATGGCCCTACGGCCGTCCGACCCGCACCCACCTGGAGTTCACCTTCATGTCGCACCCCCAGGCCGCCGATCTGGTTCTCACCGGCGGACCCGTCCACACCGTCGATCCCGCCCGCAGCCGCGCCACCGCAGTGGCCGTGCGCGGCGGGCGGATCGCAGCCGTGGGCCACGACGAGGTCCACGAGCTGATCGGCCCCAGCACCGAGGTCGTCGACCTGGCCGGAAAGCTGCTGCTGCCCGGCTTCCAGGACGCGCATGTCCACCCCCAGGGCGCGGGCCTCGAACTGGGGCTGTGCCACCTCGGCGACACCGTCGACCCGGCGGAGTACCTGCGGCGCATCAAGGCATACGCCGACGAGCACCCGGACGTCGAGTGGATCACCGGCGGCGGCTGGTCCATGGAGGCATTCCCCGGCGGCACCCCCACCGCCGCCCTGCTCGACGCGATCGTCCCCGACCGGCCCGTCTTCCTGCCCAACCGCGACCACCACGGCGCCTGGGTCAACACCCGAGCCCTGGAACGGGCGGGCATCGATGCCCGCACCCCGGACCCCGCCGACGGCCGTATCGAACGCGACACCGACGGCAACCCCACCGGCATGCTCCAGGAAGGCGCGGCCAACGTCGTGGGCCGGCTGGTGCCCGACCCCACGCTTGAGGAACAGACCGCCGCACTGCTGCGCGCTCAGGCCGTACTCCACTCGTACGGGGTCACCGCATGGCAGGACGCCATCATCGGCACCTACACCAACATGACCGACCCCGCCCCCGCTTACCACGCGGCCCTCGCGGACGGGCTGCTCACGGCCCGGGTGGTCGGCGCCCTGTGGTGGGACCGCGGCCGGGGCGCCGAGCAGATCCCCGAACTCGCCGCCCTGCGGAAGGAGTTGAGCCGCGGCCGGTTCCAGGCCACCACCGTCAAGATCATGCAGGATGGCATCGCCGAGAACCACACCGCCGCCATGCTGGATCCGTACCTCACCGGCTGCGGCTGCGCCTCCGACAACAGCGGCATCAGCTTCGTCGAGCCGGCCGAGCTGAGGAAGTACGTCACCGAACTCGACGCCCTCGGCTTCCAGGTCCACTTCCACGCCCTCGGTGACCGCGCCGTGCGCGAGGCACTCGACGCAGTCGAGGCCGCCCGCGCCGCCAACGGATGGCGCGACACGCGGCACCACCTGGCACATCTCCAGGTCGTCCATCCCGACGACGTCCCACGCTTCCGCGCCCTGTGCGCCACCGCCAACATCCAGGCGCTCTGGGCCGCCCACGAACCGCAGATGGACGAGCTCACCCTGCCCTTCCTCGGCGCCGAACGCGGCACGTGGCAGTATCCGTTCGGCGACCTGCTGCGCGCCGGCGCCACCCTCGCGGCGGGCAGCGACTGGCCGGTCAGCAGCCCCGACCCGCTGGCAGCCATCCACGTCGCCGTCAACCGGATCGCGCCCACCGCGCCCGACGGCACCGGGGTGTTCCTGCCCGAGCAGCGCATCGACCTCGGGGCCGCCATCGCCGCGTACACGGCGGGCAGCGCCTATGTGAACCACCTGGACGACACCACCGGCAGCATCGCCGTCGGCAAGCTCGCCGACCTCGTCGTCCTGGACCGCGACCCCTTCGCCGGGCCGCCCGAGGAGATCGCGACGGCCCGGGTCCTGCAGACATTCGTCGAGGGCCGCCGGGTGTACGCGGCGGATGACGCGTAGGGGGCCTGGCGCGCTGATCGAGGGTCCGGCGCCGCGTCGCGTGACGGTGCCGCGTCGCGTCGCCAGTGCCGCGGTGTCGGCTTGCCCTGGAGTGCACTCACATTCGTAGCATCCGGGGCATGGCAACTCCTCAGCACAAGATCGGATCGGGATTCGGCGCGCGGTGCACCGCCGACGACGTCCTGCAGGGAATCGAACTCTCCGGGAAGCTCGCGGTCGTCACCGGCGGTTACTCGGGCCTCGGGCTGGAGACCACGCGTGCGCTCACCCGCGCCGGCGCCCATGTCGTCGTACCGGCCCGTCGGCCGGAGACCGCCCGTGATGCGGTTGCGGACATCGAGGGGGCGGAGGTCGACGAGCTGGACCTCGCCGACCTCGACAGCGTGCGTGCCTTCTCCGACCGTTTTCTGGCCTCCGGCCGCACGATCGACATCGTCATCGACAACGCCGGGGTCATGGCCTGTCCCGAGACCCGGGTCGGCCCCGGCTGGGAGGCCCAGTTCGCGACCAACCACCTGGGCCACTACGCGCTCGTCAACCGGCTCTGGCCGGCGATCGTGCCGGGCGGGGCCCGCGTCGTCGCAGTCTCCTCCGCAGGCCACCACTTCTCGGGCATCCGCTGGGACGACATCCACTTCGAGCGCGGCTACGACAAGTGGCAGGCATACGGACAGGCGAAGACGGCCAACGTGCTGTTCGCCGTGCATCTCGACACCCTCGGCCGGGACGTCGGTGTGCGGGCGTTCGCGCTGCATCCGGGCGGCATCCTCACGCCACTGCAGCGTCACCTCGACAAGCAGGAAATGATCGACCGCGGCTGGATCGACGAGACCGGCGAACCGGTCGACCCGACGGCGTTCAAGACGCCGCAGCAGGGAGCCGCGACGCAGGTGTGGGCGGCGACGTCCCCGCAACTGCAGGGCATGGGCGGCGTGTACTGCGAGGACTGCGACATCGCCGAGCCCGCCCCGGTCGACGGCGAGCGGGTCGGCGTACGGGACTACGCGACCGACCCCGAGCAGGCCGCGCGCCTTTGGGCACTGTCCGCCGAGCTCACCGGAGTGGACGCGTTCGCCGCGGCCGACTGACACCGCGAATGCGGGACGACGGCCCAACTGCCGATCGGCGAAGTGCTGGGCAGGAGGTGGCCACCTGCCCAGCACGGCGCCGGCTCTCCATTACCGGCGCTCCTCCCCGACGTAGTCCTCTTCGTCCTCTTCCTCGGGGTACTCGTCCTCCGGCTGTGCTTCGCCCTCGCCCTCTTCCTCCTCGTACTCGCCTTCCTCCGCCTCGCCCTCAGGCTCCTCTTCGTATTCGTCGCCCGGCTCTTCTCCGTAGTCGCGCTCCGGCTCTTCCTCTTCCTCGGGCTCCGGCGCTCCTTCGGCTCGCGTCTCCTCGGGCTCCTCTTCCTGTTCTTCCGCTTCTTCCTCGTGATCCTTCGCGGGTTCCTGCTCCTCGCGTGCCTCCTCGGCCCGGCGCACGACCTTTCCCTCGTGCACCTCGCCCCGCCGGCCCTCGACCTTCTCGGGGTGCAGCAGGGTCCGGGTCATGACGTGACGGCGGTAGTGCTTCATCTCGAGACGCGCCCGGCGCCCCGGGGCTCGCCAGAGGTTTCCGGTGTGCTCGAACAGTCCCTTGGGGTGGTACTCGAGAACCAGCAGGATCCTCGTGAGCTCGGGGGCTACTTCGTGGAAGGTGACCGCACCGTCCACATATCCCTTAACCGCCTTCGAGCGCCATACGATCCGCTTGTCAGGCACCTGCTCGATGATCTCGGAATGCCATTCGCGGGTGGAGAGGAAGACCCTGGCCTTCCATTCGAGTTCCGTGTCGGAGGTCTCCTCGACCTTCTGGACCTTCTTCATGAAGGAAGGGAACTGCTCGAAATCCGTCCATTGGTTGTAGGCGACGGAGATCGGCACGCCGACATCGATCTGTTCGACGATGTTGCTGGCCTTGAATATGCTCTTGTCGCTGCGACCTGGCAGGGCGCCCGATACGGCCTCCTTGGCCTTATCCGCGGCCTTGCGCACGCCGGCTTTGAGGAGCGGCTTCAGTAGCGCCTTGCCCGCCAACGTGCCGCCCGTCACACGCTCGGTCAGTTTGCTCACGGCTCGCCCGCTCATCGCGGCGAGCAGGTCCTGCGTGTCGTGGATCAGGCGCTCGGTGGGCAGTTCCTTGGCAAGGGTGCCGAGCCCGCCGACCGCGCGCTGTCCGTCCGATTGGTCAGCCATGGTCCTCACCCCTGGCTTCGCTGCTGCGCGTCTTCGGTGGCGGCCTTCTTGGTTGGCCTCGGAGGACGGTCGGCCGCCTTCCTCGGCTTGCTGCCGACGGAGCTCTTCTCGCTCCTGGCCTGTTCCGCGGGCCGCGCCTTCTCCGCCTGCCCGCGTACCGTCTTCTTCACTTGCTCGACCCCGGACTTCGCTACCTGCTCAGGCCCTGACTTTTCCGCTTGGTCCGTGCCTTGCCCCTTCGATTTCTCGGCCTTCTCGCCGGCCCCGTGGGAGCGCAGCGTCGAGGTCCGCTCTTCCAGTCGGTCACTCAGCGCTTCCATGCGCTGGCTGGCCGCAGCCACAGCGGCCGACTTGCCCGCGGACATCAACTGGCTGCGGAGGTCCTCGGTCAGCTTGCCGACCTCAGAGGACATCAGCTTCTTGGTGTCCAGCGGGCTGTGGCCCGACATGAGGCGCCTGCCTGCCGCTGCGCCGGCAAGGGCGAGTGCCCATCGCGTCCTGTGGTTGCGCCCGAAGAGATAGCCACTGGTGAAGGCCAGAGCCACCTGGCCGTTGTTCATGATCGCCGCCTCACTCTTGTCAAAGACGAACGCGGGATATTTCTCTATGTCCCAGTATGCGCATTTCATTCCTGTCCGGGGTCACCTGTTCAAGGCGCCGATCTTCACAGTGAGCGAAGCACCCACGCCCAGCGGTGGACGCCGGGCCCTACCTGGTAGCTGGGAAGGGTGTCCGGTCCGCACGACGCGGTGCCGAGGCCGCGGTGCGCCGCGTCGAGGTGGACCACGGAGCGGGGCAGTGGCACGAGCTCGTCGTGGTGCGCGGCGGAGGCTAGATCAGCGGCCCGGTAGCGGGTGACCGAGACCTGCCGCGGGGCGTCCAGCCGTACGGAGAGCCCGCCGCCCGTCTCGGACAGCAGGGAGAACTGGCGTACGCCGCACCGTCCGCCGCTTTCCTGCGGCCGCAGATACGGGGTGAAGAGAGCGTCCACACGGGAGCTGTGGTGACCGACGGGAGCGCCCGCTCTGCGGTCCGGGTACGACTCCCAAGGGCCCTGCCCGTACCACTCCATCCGGTCGAGGCCCTCCACCGTCTCGAAGACCGTGCCGACCCGCGCGACATCGGTCAGCGCGTCGGGGAGGACGGCGGTCTCCTCGATGAGAAGTCCGCCGTCGGGGAGCAGGCTGAAGACTTGCTCGTGCTCGACCGTGCCCGCGGCGGTCGGGTATGCGCCGAGCACCGTGACGCGGTCAGCCCGGCCCTCTGCCGAGACCGGCTTGCGTACGAGTCTGTCGAGCCCCAGCTCCTGCCAGCGCTGTGCGACTCCTCCCAGCAGGTCGTTGTCGGTGGGCGCGCGCCACAGGCTCAGTACGGGGGCCGCGGTGAGCAGCGGATGGACGAGCAGGCCGTCCGTATCGATCTCGAGCGCCGGGCGGGAGACGGCGGAAACCGGTGCGGTGACGGAGATCTGCCGAGCCGCGGCCGGGACGTCTACGTCAGGCAGAGCCGGAGCCGCAACCCGAACCGGCGGCTGCGCCGCGGGCCGCTCCCGCAACCGGACCTGCGGAGTGCACACTTCCGTGCCGCGTCGCGCCCACGGCTCATCGCCCGCCGTCGTCACGCGAAGCGTCAGCCAGGCCTCGCCATCGCCATGGCCACCGGGGTCCGCTCGGAACTCCGCGGGCGGCTCGACGACGGCGGACTCACCCGGCGGCACATGCGGCAGTTCGGCCGGTGCGGTCCGCGTGCCCGCTGCCTCGGCGGAGAACACCCACTCGGCGGTCAGCCAGGACAGGTCGCGGAAGTGCTGGCGGTTGTGGATCCGCAGCTGCCCGCCGTCGTACGACAGCCGTACGGGCGCGGCGAGTTCACGGTGTTCGTACATCGCGGGCTTCGGAGTGCGGTCGGGGAAGACCATGCCGTCCGCGCAGAAGACGCCGTCGTTGGGTGTGTCGCCGAAGTCGCCGCCGTACGCCCAGCGGTAGCCGGGAGCGGCGACCCCTTCGCTGAAAGCCCTCCCAGCGCCGACCGTGCCCGGCCCTGCGGGGAGCCCGTTGGACAGGTCCTGCAGTATGCCGTGGTCCCAGAACTCCCAGACGAAGCCGCCCTGCAGCCCTGGAGTGGACTCGATGGCCTCCCAGTAGTCGGCGAGGCTGCCGTTGCTGTTGCCCATGGCGTGCGAGTACTCGCAGAGGATCAGCGGCTTGGTCTGCTCGCCGGAGGTGGCGTGGGCGACGATCTCGTCGATCGAGGCGTACATCGGGCAGACGATGTCGCTCGCTATGTCGCGCGACGACCAGTCGGTCTTGGCCGCTCCCTCGTACTGGATGGGGCGCGTCGGATCGTGGCGGCGCACCCAGCCCGCGGCCGCGTCGTGGTTCGCGCCGTAATCGCTCTCATTGCCCAGCGACCAGATCACGACGCTCGGATGGTTCTTGTCGCGCAGCACCATGCGGGAGACCCGGTCCACGAAGGCCGGCAGATAGCGCGGGTCGTCGGCGATCTCATGGGCGTGGTCGTGGCTTTCGATGTTCGCCTCGTCCACGACGTACAGGCCGAGCTCGTCGGCCAGGTCGAGGAGGGCCGGATCGTTGGGATAGTGCGAGGTGCGGACGGCGTTGAAGCCGAAGCGCTTTATGGTCTCCAGGTCCGCCCGCATGTCGGCGGGGGTGACCGTGCGGCCGGTGAGCGGGTGGAAGTCGTGCCGGTTGACGCCCCGGATGAACACCCTCTCGCCGTTGACGAGCAGATCACGGCCGCGGATCTCGACCGTACGGAAGCCGATGCGGTGGTACGAGGTGTCGGCGACGCCCCCGTCCGCGCGGTGCAGCCGTACCGTCAGGCCGTACAGGGTGGGTGACTCGGCCGACCAGGGCCTGACATCCGTGATGCGCGCGCAGAGCTGGGCCTCGCCGAGGAAGTCCGAGACCCGCTCGGTCTCTTCGTTGACGCGGTCGAGTTCCGCGTTCTGGGCCAGCGTGATGCCGTCCAGATCACCGGTGAGGTACCAGCCCTGGGGGAGCGGGCCCCGTGCGTCGCGCACCTGGCAGTCGACCCGCAGCGCCCCGGCCTGTTCCGCCTGCACCCTCACGTCCGCGAGGTACAGCGGATCCGTGGTGTACAGGAGCACGGAGCGGGTGATGCCGCCGTGCCACCAGTGATCCTGGTCCTCGATGTGCGAGGCGTCGGACCACTTGACCACGGTCAGCCGTACGGTGTTGCGCTCACCGGGCCGTACTGCGTCGGTGACGTCGAAGTCGCTCGCCAGATGCGAGTCCTTGCCGATGCCCACCGCCCGACCGTTCACCTCGGCGACGAGAACGCTCTCAGCGGCGCCGACCTGCAGCACGATACGGCGGCCCGCCCAGTCGGCAGGGACGTCGAAATCCCTCTCATGCACTCCTGTCGGATTGGCGGCCGGTACGGACGGCGGATACTCCGGCCAGGGCATCTGGACATTGGTGTACTGCGGCAGATCGCGCGGGTCCTGCATGGTCCAGCAGCCCGGCACCACCAGCTCCGACCAGTCCCCGGTGAGCGGCGCATCGGGCGATGGCAGCAGCTGGAAGCGCCATCTGCCATCCAGCGAGAGGCTGCCGGACCTGCGGTCCACCGCGTGCATGGGCAGCCGCTGCCACCCGGTGGTCTCGGGTGATTCCCAAGGGCGCAACCCCCAGGGCTGTGATGTCCATGAGGGTGGTTCCCCAGTGCGTCTGTGCGTCGGCGGCTGCCCATCCATCAGCGGACGGCCCCCTTGGCGAGGCCGTGCCGGTGCGAGGCCGGGAGGTGCACTGCTCCCACCGCCTTTCGGGTGTGCGCTGGATCTCTACGAGACGGAGTCTCTGGGGGAGTGGGGTGTGACAGGTGCATGGCCCACGGGCGCGCCGGGGTCCGCCGGGATGCGGTCGGCGAGGAACCCGTAGGCGCGGGACAGTTCGGGGTCGTTGCTGCCGGTGGTCCGCCACCATTGGTCGATGCCGTACCAGCCGGGCGCGGCGAGCGCTCCGCCGTGGTGCCGTACGGACAGGCTCGCCGCGAGGCCCGCGAAGCGCAGCCGGTCGGCGAGCGGCCAGCCGCCCAGGGTGGCGGCGACGAAGCTCGCACCGAAGACGTCGCCGGCGCCCGTGGCGTCCAGGACGTCGATGTCCAGGGCCCGGACCTGCGCGAACTCGCCCGTCGTCTGGTCCATGGCGAGGGCTCCGTCGCGCCCGCAGGTGACCACCGCCACCGGCACGAGCTCGGCGAGCCGGCGGAGTGCCGCGCCCGGGGTGTCCGTGCGTGTGTAGGCCATCGCCTCGCCGTCGTTGGGCATGAAGGCGTGGCAGAGGGAGAGCTGGTCCAGGATGCCGGTGGACCACTGCTGGGTGGGGTCCCAGCCGACGTCCGCGAAGATCCGGGTCCCGGCGGCCGAGGCCTTCGCGATCCACTCCTGCGGCTCGGAGTCGATGTGCACGATCGCGGTCCGGGCGGTCGGCATGCCCTGCATCAACTGGTCCTGGGAGTACGGGGGTTCCTGGCCGTGTGTGACCAGGGCGCGGTCGTGGCCCTGTGCCAGGGAGAAGGTGACGGGTGTGTTCCAGCCCGGTGCCGTACGGGACAGGGACAGGTCGATGCCCTCTTGTTCGGCGAGGATGTTCCGGCAGTACGTCCCGTAGAAGTCGTCGCCGAACACGGTGGCCAGCGAGGTGGTCAGGCCGTAACGGGCGGCGGCCACCGCGAGATTGGCTATGCCGCCGGGGCCGGAGCCCATGCCGCCCGTCCAGATCTCCTCGCCCGGGGTCGGCTGCTTCGGCAGTCCCGTCATGACGACGTCGTAGAAGAGCAGCCCGGTGAGAAGGACGTCCGGCCGGGTCTCCTCGGCCCGGTCCGAAAGCAGGGGCGGCTCATGCACGAGCGCATCCTCTCGTCAACTATCTGCAAGTGCGTGCACAGGATCGTGCGCCCTGCACGCCTGCTTGGCAAGAGTTGAGCGAACATGCGCATAGAAATGATTGGGATTGACGAGTAGTGTTCATCGCGTGCTGGCTGAGCGACGACACCAACTGATCCTGCGTGCCCTGCGATCCGGCGGCCCGGCGGCCGTCGCGGATCTCTCCGAGCGACTGGGGGTCAGCCCCGCCACCGTGCGGCGCGACCTGGTGAAGCTGGAGGAGATGGGGCTCCTCACCCGTGTCCACGGCGGTGCGGTCGTCGAGGAGGGCGACCAGCCCTTCGCCGAGGTCGCCGAGATCCGCGTGTCCGAGAAGGACGCGGTAGCGGCGCGCGCCGCGGACATGATCGAGGACGGCCAGTCGGTGCTCCTCGACATCGGCACCACCGCCTTCCGCCTCGCCCGCCGGCTGCACGGCCGCAGGCTGACGGTGATCACGTCCAACCTCGTGGTGTACGAGGAACTGGCCGACGACACCGCCATCGAGCTGGTGCTGCTCGGCGGCATGGTCCGCCGCGAGTACCGCTCCCTCGTCGGCTTCCTCACCGAGGACAACCTCCGCCAGCTGCACGCGGACTGGCTCTTCATGGGCACCAGCGGAGTTCGCCCAGGCGGCCAGGTCATGGACACCACGGTGGTCGAGGTACCGGTCAAGCGGGCGATGATCAAGGCCGGCGAGAAGGTGGTGCTCCTCGCCGACGCGGGGAAGTTCCCCGGTACGGGGATGGCGAAGGTCTGCGGGCCCGAGGAGCTGAACGTAGTAGTGACCAACGCCTCCGCGGACGCGGCCACCTGCGCCGCGTTCGAGGAGGCCGGCGTAAAGGTGGTTCAGGCATGAGGCTGACGATTCTCGGCGGCGGTGGATTCCGGGTGCCGCTGGTCTACGGGGCGCTGCTCGGCGATCACGCCGAGGGCCGCGTCACGCATGTCACCCTCCACGACCTGGACGCCGGACGCCTCGCGGCCGTCGCCCGGGTGCTGGCCGAGCAGGCCGCACGCAGCCCTGGGGGCACCTCCCGGCCGGAGGATGGGGGAGCCCCTGAGGTCACCGTCACCACCGACCTCGACGAGGCGCTCACCGGCGCCGACTTCGTCTTCTCCGCGATCCGCGTCGGCGGCCTGGCAGGGCGGGCGGCCGACGAGCACGTGGCCCTGGCCGAGGGCGTCCTGGGCCAGGAGACGGTCGGCGCGGGCGGCATCGCGTACGGCCTGCGCACGGTGCCCGTCGCCGTCGACATCGCCCAGCGAGTGGCCCGTCTCGCGCCCGACGCCTGGGTCATCAACTTCACCAACCCGGCCGGGCTGGTCACCGAGGCCATGTCCCGGTACCTCGGCGACCGCGTCATCGGCATCTGCGACTCGCCCGTCGGTCTCGGCCGCCGCATCGCGCGCGTCCTTGGCGGCGACCCGGACAAGGCGTGGATCGACTACGTCGGCCTCAACCACCTCGGCTGGGTGCGCGGCCTGTCCATCGACGGCCGCGACGAGCTGCCCCGCCTGCTCGCCGACCCGGCGCTCCTCGAGTCCTTCGAGGAGGGCAAGCTCTTCGGCACCGAGTGGCTGCAGTCCCTCGGCATGATCCCGAACGAGTACCTGCACTACTACTACTTCAACCGGGAAGCCGTCAGCGCCTACCAGCACGCCGACCAGACTCGCGGCGCCTTCCTCCACGAGCAGCAGTCGCGGTTCTACGAGGAGATGAAGGACCCAGCGGCCCCCGCCCTCGCCACCTGGGACCGGACCCGCGCCGAGCGCGAAGCCACATACATGGCGGAGAACCGCGAGGTCGCGGGCGTCGGCGAGCGGGACGCCTGCGACCTGGAGTCCGGCGGGTACGAGCAGGTCGCGCTCTCACTGATGCGCGCCATCGCCAGGAACGAGCGCACCTCCCTCATCCTCAACGTCCGCAACCGCACCACGCTGTCTGCTCTCGACTCGGACGCCGTCATCGAGGTGCCGTGCTTCGTCGACGCCGGCGGTGCCCACCCGGTCTCGGTGGCGCCCCTGCCGGACCACGCCACCGGCCTCGTGTGCAGCGTCAAGGCCGTCGAGCGCGAGGTCATGGCCGCCGCTGAGAGTGCTTCCCGCACCACCGCGGTCAAGGCCTTCGCCCTGCACCCGCTCGTCGACTCCGTCACCGTCGCCCGCCGTCTCGTCGACCGCTACACGCGCGAGCACCCTGGTCTCGCCTACCTGAACCGGAAGTAGGAGCCCCCTCATGCACGACGAACGCCGGCGTATAGAAGAGCGCGTGGAGCGCCTCCTCGACCAGCGCATCAAGCCCGCCGTCCACGCCGCTTCCGTCCCCTTCGAGGTCGAGGCGTGGGAGGTCCCGGACGAGCCGGTGCCCTTCACCGAGGCGCAGTCCGCGACGTATGAGCCCTTCGCCATGGGGACCCCGTGGGGCCCGCCCTGGGGCACCACCTGGTTCAAGGTCCGCGGCGAAGTACCCGCCGAGTGGGCGGGCAAGCGGGTCGAGGCCGTCTTCGACCTCGGATTCGTGGGCGACTGGCCGGGCAACCAGGCCGAGGCCCTCGTCCACACCCCCGACGGCAGCCCCCTCAAGGCGGTCAACCCGCAGAACCAGTACGTACCGATCGCGCACCCTGCGGCCGGCGGCGAGCAGGTCGACTTCCTCATCGAGGCCGCCTCCAACCCCGACATCCTCGCCAACGGGTTCCGTCCCACCCCGCTCGGCGACAAGACCACCGCCGGCCGCAAGCCGCTCTACACCTTCGCCCGCGCCGACCTCGCCGTCCTCGACGAGAACGTCTGGCACCTCTCCCTGGACCTCCAGGTGCTGCGCGAACTGATGCTGGAGCTCGGCGAGCACGACCCGCGACGCCACGAGATCATGCACGCCCTCGACCGTGCCCTCGACGCGCTGGACCTGGACGACGTATCGGGCACGGCCGCGGACGTACGGGAGCTGCTGAAGGGCGTCCTGGAGCGGCCCGCGCACGCCAGCGCCCACACCATGTCGGCCGTCGGCCACGCGCACATCGACAGCGCCTGGCTCTGGCCCATCCGCGAGACCAAGCGCAAGACGTCCCGGACCTTCTCCAACGTCACCGCGCTGGCCAAGGAGTACCCGGAGTTCATCTTCGCCTGCTCGCAGGCTCAGCAGTACGAATGGGTCCGCGACAACTACCCGAAGGTCTGGGAGCGCATTCAGGAGGCCGTGAAGAACGGCCAGTGGGCGCCCGTCGGCGGCATGTGGGTGGAGGCCGACGGCAACCTGCCCGGCGGCGAGGCACTCGCGCGCCAATTCGTCCACGGCAAGCGGTTCTTCATGGACGAGTTCGGCATCGAGACCAAGGGCGTGTGGGTACCGGACTCCTTCGGCTACAACGCCTGCTACCCGCAGCTCGCGAAGCTCGCCGGAAACGAGTGGTTCCTGACCCAGAAGCTGTCCTGGAACCAGACCAACAAGCTGCCCCACCACACCTTCTGGTGGGAGGGCATCGACGGCACCCGGATCTTCACCCACTTCCCGCCGGTGGACACCTACAACGCCGAGTTCTCCGGCAGGGAGATGGCGCACGCCGTCCGCAACTACGCCGACAAGGGCCGCGGAACGCGCTCTCTGGCGCCGTTCGGGCACGGCGACGGCGGTGGCGGCCCAACCCGCGAGATGATGGAACGCGCCCGCCGCCTCGCGAACCTGGAGGGCTCGGCGAAGGTCGTCGTCGAGCACCCCGACGACTTCTTCGCCGCCGCCCGCGCCGAGTACCCGGACGCGCCGGTCTGGTCGGGCGAGCTGTACCTGGAGCTGCACCGGGCCACGTACACCTCGCAGGCCCGCACCAAGCAGGGCAACCGCCGCAGCGAACACCTGCTGCGCGAGGCCGAACTGTGGGCGACGGCGGCGGCGCTTCACGCGCCGGACTACGCCTACCCGTACGAGAAACTGGACCGCCTGTGGAAGACGGTCCTCCTCCTGCAGTTCCACGACATCCTGCCGGGCTCGTCGATCGCGTGGGTGCACAGGGAGGCGGAGGCGGAGTACGCGCGCGTGGCGCGGGAACTGGAGCAGCTGACTGAGGACGCTGTACACGCTGTGCCCACGACGGCGGGTGCCATTGCGTACAACACCAGCCCCTTCGGCCGCGCCGAGGTCATCCGCACACCAGAGGGCACCACGACGTACGTAGAGGTCCCAGGCAGCGGCACCGCACCGCTGGGAAACTCCGAGCCGCCCCAGAAGGTGACGGTGACCGAGGACGGAGTCCTCGACAACGGACTCGTCCGAGTCGAGTTCGCCGAAAACGGCACCCTCGCCTCCGTACGAGACCTCGTCGCAGACCGCGAGGTCCTGCCCCCGGGCGCGGCAGGCAACCTCCTCCGCCTCCACACCGACCTCCCCAACTACTGGGACGCCTGGGACATCGACAAGCACTACAAGCACCGCTTCACCGACCTCCTCGACGCCGAGTCGGTCACCGTCACCGAGAACGGCCCGCTGCTCGGCGCCGTACGCGTGGAGCGCGCCTTCGGCAAGGGCTCCCGCATCGTGCAGACCGTCACGGTCCGCGCCGGCAGCCGCCGTATCGACGTCGAGACCGAGATCGACTGGCACGAGGCCGAGAAGATCCTCAAGGCGGCCTTCCCGATCGACATCCACGCCGACCGGTCCACGGCCGAGATCCAGTTCGGCCACGTCCACCGCCCGACCCACACCAACACCAGCTGGGAATCAGCCCGTTTCGAGGTCTACGGCCACCGCTGGGTGCACGTCGCCGAGCCCGGCTACGGCGTAGCGATCATCAACGACTCCACCTACGGGCACGACGTCAGCCGCACCACCCGCGAGGACGGCGGCACGACGACGACGGTCCGCCTCAGCCTGGTGCGTGCCCCGCGCGTTCCCGACCCCGAGGCCGACCAGGGCAAGCACCGCTTCACGTACGCCCTGCTGCCCGGCGCGACGGTCGAGGACGCCATCGCCGAGGGGTACGCGCTCAACCTGCCGCTGCGCGTCGCCGAGAGCGGTACGGCCGTGGAACCGCTCGTCACCGCGGACGGCCCGGCCGCCGTGGTCGAAGCGGTCAAGCTCGCCGACGACCGCTCCGGAGACGTGATCGTGCGCCTCTACGAATCGCTCGGCGGCCGTACCCGCACCACGGTGCGCCCCGGTTTCCCGCACACCGGCGCCACGGTCACCGACCTGCTGGAGCGCCCGCTCGCCGACGCGCAGCCGCTGACGACCGGCAGCGACGGCACCGTCACGGTCAGCCTGCGCCCGTTCCAGGTCCTCACACTGCGTTTCAGGAAGGGCTGACGCATGCCCATGGAGCCGTGGTTCCCCGACGCGAAGCTCGGGATCTTCATCCACTGGGGCATCTACGCCGTCGACGGCGTACAGGAGTCGTGGTCGTTCTTCGAGGGCGACGTCCCGCACGACCAGTACATGGCGCAGCTCGACGGCTTCACGGCTGCCAAGTACGACCCGCGGGAGTGGGCCGAGCTGTTCGCGCGCGCCGGAGCCCGCTACGCCGTGCTGACGAGCCGTCACCACGACGGCGTCGCCCTGTGGGACACCGCCCTGGGAGACCTGAACGTCGTCCGCCACACACCGGCGGGCCGCGACCTGGTCGGCCCCTACGCAGAGGCCCTGCGCGAGCAGGGCCTCAAGGTCGGCCTCTACTACTCCCACAGCGACTGGAACCACCCCGACTACGCCTCCACCCGCTACGAGGGCCGGCCACCCGAGCAGGAGAACAACCCGTACGCCGAAGTCCCCAAGGAACAGGAGGACCTCGAGGCCTGGTCGCGCTACCTCGACTACCGCGACGGACAGGTCCGTGAACTCTGCACCCGCTACCGTCCCGACCTCCTCTGGTTCGACGGTGAGTGGGAGCGCACCGAGGAGCAGTGGCGCATACGCGAGCTGGCCGAGCTCATCCGCTCCGAGGTTCCCGACTGCGTACTGAACGCACGGATGCTCAGCTACGGCGACTACGCGACACCCGAGCAGGGCGTGCCGATCGTGCCCCCGGAAGGCCCGTGGGAACTGTGCCTGACGATCAACGACTCGTGGGGCTACCAGCATCACGACCACAACCACAAGTCCACCGGCCAGCTGATCCGCTACTTCACCGAAACGATCGGGGCGGGCGGCAACCTGCTCCTCGACGTAGGGCCCAAGGAGGACGGCACCATCCCGGCCGAACAGGCCGAGCGCCTCGATGGCCTGGGCGCCTGGATCGCCAGGCACGCGGACGCGGTGTACGGCACGGTCCGCGGCCTGCCCGCCGGGCACCACTACGGCCCCAGCACCCTGTCGGCCGACGGCCGCACCCTCTACCTGACGGTCTTCGACATCCCGCGCGGCCCCATCGGCGTACGCGGCCTGCGCACGCCCGTACGGCGCGTGAACGTGCTCGGCACCGGCACCGAACTCGGCCACGAGGTCATCGGTGGCCTCCACGAGGCGCCCGGCGTGCTGTGGATCGATGCTCCGGCCGCCGCCGACCTGGACGAGCACGCGACGGTACTCGCCGTGGAACTCGACGGCGAACTCGACCTCTACCGCGGAGGCGGCCGCTCCTGAACTGAGCGCTGCTGAACCAAGCGCCCCTGAACTGAGCGCTCCCGAGCGGCCGCCACGGCCGCGGAAGCACCTGCAGCCGGGCGGGACAGCTGTCCCCGGGATAGCTGTCCTGTTCATGTATTCCTCCGCAATCGGTCACGCCTCAGGCGTGCACATGACATCAACGGACACGAGGGTTCTGGCGGTTCGCAACGAACAGCCAAGGAGGACCCTGTGGTCGTACGTCCTGTGTCCCGGCGGCAGATATTCGGCTACGGCGGTGCGGGTGCCGCCGCCCTGATGCTCGGTACGGGTGCGTGGGGCGCGGGTTCCGCGTACGCCGCCCCGGCGCTGACCGGCAACCCCTTCACGCTCGGCGTTGCGTCGGGTGATCCGCTGCCCGACGGCGTGGTGCTGTGGACGCGCCTGGCGCCCGACCCGTTCGCGGAGGACGGCATGGGCGGCATGCCCGCCACGCCCGTGCGCGTCCACTACGAGGTGGCCGCGGACGAGCGGTTCCGTCGGGTGGTGCGCCGGGGGAGCGCCGTCGCCACGCCCGAACTCGCCCACTCCGTGCACCCGGAGATCGGCGGCCTGGAGCCTGACCGCGAGTACTACTACCGCTTCCGCGTGGGCGGCGAGGTCTCGCCCGTAGGCCGTACCAGAACCACCCCCGCCGCCGGCTCCGATCCCCGCGAGCTGAAGTTCGCCTTCGCCTCCTGCCAGGCCTGGCAGGACGGTTACTTCACCGCCTACGAGCACATGGCCGACGAGGACCTGGACCTCGTCGTGCACCTGGGCGACTACATCTACGAGTACGGGGTCAAGACCAACAAGCGCGGCGTGACCACCGATCCCAAGTTCCACACGGAGACCGTCGATCGCGCCCGCTACCGCCTCCAGTACGGCCTTTACAAGTCCGAAGCGCCGCTCCAGCTGGCGCATGCCCGCTTCCCGTGGATCATGACGTTCGACGACCACGAGGTCGAGAACAACTGGGCCGACGAGATCTCCGAGAACAACGAGAACCCCGAAACCTTCATGCAGCGGAGGGCCGCCGCCTTCCAGGCCATGTACGAGCACGCTCCGCTGCGCCACACCCAGCTGCCGCAGGGTCCCGACGTGCAGATGTACCGCAGGCTTGCCTACGGCCGGCTCGCCGACTTCACGATGCTCGACACCCGCCAGTACCGCGACGACCAGCCCTGCGGCGACGGCATGTCCGCGACCTGCACCGACCGCTTCGACCCCGACCGCACCCTCCTCGGCGGGCGCCAGCGCGACTGGGTGCTCAAGGGGTTCAGCCACTCACCCGCCCGCTGGCAGATCCTCGGCAACCAGGCCCCGATGGGGCAGACCGACCACGACCCGGGCCCCGACACCCTCGTCTGGCTCGACCCCTGGGACGGCTATGTCGCCGAGCGCAACCGGCTGCTCGCCGAGGCCGACGCACGCGGCGTACGCAACCTCGTCGCCATCACCGGCGACCGCCACCAGAACTACGCCGTGGACCTCAAGAGGGACTTCGCGGACCCCGAATCCCGCACCGTGGGCAGCGAGTTCGTCGGCACGTCCGTCACCAGCGGCGGTGACGGGTCCGACATGACGCCCCAGGGCGAGCAGTTCCTGGCGGCCAACCCGCACATGAAGCTCTTCAACAGCCAGCGCGGCTATGTGCGCGTCCACGTCGACCGGGAGCGCTGGACCAGCGACTTCCGGGTGTTGCCGTACGTCACCAGGCCCGGCGCGCCCATCAGCACGCGGGCCAGTGTCGTGGTCGAGGACGGCGTACCGGGCGTGCAGGTCTGACATCCGCTTCCGGAGCCCGCTGACCCGGCTTGCTGTTTGCCGTGGGGCGTCGTCCGGAGCCGCCGGTCGTCGCCCCCGCGGCGGACGGCCGGCGGACGGACTCCCGGGGCACGGCAACCGGAGCAGCCGTGCGAGACTTCCCCGACGTGGAGAGTGCAGTCCGCCGGCGAACAGCGCGCCGCGCCGCCCTTGACCATGTGCTGAGCCTCATCGCGGATGCTCCGTGGAGCGACAGTCTGGTACTGCGCGGCAGCATGGTCATGTCCGCGTGGGCGGGGAGCGCGGCACGCGAGCCCGGCGACCTCGACTTCGTGGTCCTGCCGGAACTGGCCATACCCATCGATCCTCTGCATCCCTATCCGCATCTGGAGCGGATGGATGTCATACAGCAGTGGCCGGAAGCCGCCGACGGCGCAGCGCAGTACGAGATCTGGAAGGACGGCGAGGAAGAATTCGAGACCCAGGGAACGCGGCCGCGTGTTCCACCGGAGGGGCTCCGCTGGGACATCGCCCCGGACCCGATGGAGTCGGTCCCTGCGTATGACGACCTGATCGACTTGGTGCGGCGGCAACCGGAAGCGGCACCGGGAGTGGTGCTCGACGCGGACGCCGCCCGGCAGGACGGCAACTGGGCGTACGCCTACAGCGGGTACGACACCGCCGGGATCCGCGTCGTCATTCCCTGGCAGGCGGAGGCACTGTCTCCCGGTGAGGTGCAGCTCGATTTCGCGCTGGACGAAAGGCTTCCCCAGCCCCCGGTGTGGACGAGGGTGCCCCGAGGGGACGGTGGCCCGCCGCCGGTCGTCCGGACAGCGAGCCGGGAACTCTCACTGGCCTGGAAGATCCTGTGGTTGCACGCCGACGGCGCAGCCGGAGACACGGCGCAGTGCAAGGACCTCTACGATGCCGTCCTTCTGGCCGAGGACGATCACACGAAGCTCTCGCCACGGCTCCTGCGGAAGGTTCTCCGCCACCCCGCCGTACACACCGGACCGGATGATCTCCGCCTGGACACGGTGCAGTTCGAGGAGACCGACTGGGCGGCGTTTCGTGCAGACCACCCCGGGGTGCAGGGATCGGCAGAGGATTGGCTTCAGCGACTCAGCATGGCTCTGGCACCTGTGTTCGCCGGGCTCTGACGGCCGCCTCTGCCGCCGGGCGGTCGTGCTCTCAGGCGCGCCGCGTGCCCCACTGCGGTCCGACACGGGCCCATTCCTGCTCCCACGCGACGGCGCGGTGCCGGTCGATGCACATCTGCATGATGCAGCGCGCACCCAGCACCAGCGCGCCCGCCCCGGCCACCGTCAGCACTCCGGCCAGGGCGGAGGCGCTCGCGGCCTGGGCCTCGGTGGGCGGCTCGCCGGTGAGTCCGCCCTTCCCGTCGGTCCATATCGAGATCGTGGAACCGGCCCGGCTCTCCGGCCCGACGTCCGCCTTCGCCGTGTGCTCCGAGCCGTCCGGTGCCCTCCACCGCACGGTCGCCTGGAAGCGTACGTACCTGCCCGCCTGCCACGCGCTCGCGTCCTCGGCCAGCACCGCGGTGGTGTGCTGCCGTTCCACACGCTGGTGCTGCAGTTCGCTGTCGACGCGCAGACCGGCCAGTACACCGATCAGAGGCAGGCCGAACACCATCAGCACGGCGACGATGAGGACCACCCATGCCTCGACGACGTCGGAGCGGCGTTTGAGCGGATTGCGCCGCCACCGCCAGAACCCGACCGTCCCGCTCTGTCGCATGGCCGCATTCCCTTCTCGGAGGCGTCACGCCGGCTGAGGTACGACGGCGACCGGGCACTCGGCGTGGTGCAGCACCGCATGGCCGACCACACCGAGCTGGAGACCCAGATGCCCCGGGCGGCGCTGGGCCCCGACGATCAGGAGGTCCGCCGCTGCCGAGCGGCGCACCAGCACCTTGCGGGCCGGGCCTTCGACGGTGGCGCGGCGCACCCGCACCCCCGGATGCTCCCGGGCGGCCTCCCGTAGCGCCTCGTCGAGCCGGGCCGACGCCTGGCTCTCGTGGAGGCGGTCGTGCTCGGCGGCAAGGCGAGGGTGACCGGCAGCTGCCTCGAGGGGGTGTTCCAGCGTCTCGAGGGCCGGGGTGCGCCAGGCACGTACTGCGTCGAGGGTGCAGCGGCGCGCCTCGGCCTCGCGGAAGGCGAACTGCACGGCCGCCGGTGCGGAGCGGTCACCGACACCGAGAAGGATGTGCCCGTGCCCGGAGTGCACGCTGAAGTCGTCGCCGCGCACGATGATCACCGGGCAGTGTGCGCGCGCCGCCACCGCCAGGCCGACCGAGCCGAGCAGCAGGTCGGCGACCTCGCCGCGCCCGTGCGAGCCGAGGACCAGCGCGGACGCGTCCTCCCCTGCCTGCAGCAGCGCATGCACCGGATCCTCGCGCACCACCTCGGTCGATATCTTCAGATCGCGATTGCGGTACCGGGCGCGTTCGGCGGTGGCCGCGACGATGTTCTCGGCGAGCACCTGCCCGGACGGACGCTTCCCGCTGTCCTGCGCGGCCGCGATCTCGTAGCGCTCCCAGAGGGAGGCGTTGACCAGGCGCAGCGGCAGTCCATGGCGCAACGCGTGATCGACGGCCCAGTCCGTGGCACGGAGGCTGGAGTCCGATCCGTCGACGCCTACTACCAGCGGCAACTCCATCGTGCCCACCACCTTCGCCCTCATGGTGACGTCGACACGAGTTCCCACCAGCACCCTATTGGAACCCTGCACATGCGCAAACGCGCCCGTGCGGGGCGGGGCCCGATCATGGGCTCCGCCCCGCAGGGGACTGCGCTGATCAGCGCTTCTTGTACGTCGCCGTCACCTCGACCTCCACCAGCCACCCCTTCACGGCGAGTGAGGCGACCTCCATCGTGGCCCGGGCCGGGCGGGCCTTGTTGGCGAGCAGCGGGGGCTTCGCGGGCGAGGTGCCCATGGGTACCGGGACCACCTCGTCCGACGTCAGGTCGACGTTGGCGAAGTACTGCCGGTACGCGCGGTTCCAGCCCGCGTAGTCCGCACTGTCGGCTCCCGGCGGCTTCATCAGGTAGCACTTCATCGTGATGACGTCGGCCGGTGTCAGGCCCGCGGCCTCGAGGTTCGTCTTGATGTTGCGCAGCACCACGAGCGCCTGCGCCTCGGTGACCGTGACGCCCTGGGCGCCCTCGGTGAGGGAGGGGTCGGTGTAGCGCTCGGGCGTGCCCTCCGGCGCGGACGGGTTGAGCGCGGACGGCCCAAGGCCGCTGCTCTGGTAGACGGCGACCTCACCGCCGGTCGCCACACCGTTCGCGATCGCCGGGTTGGACTGGCCGTCGGGCAGCATGACCCGTACCTCCTTCGGGCCGGGCCACCAGCCCTGGGCGCCCGCCAGCGCGGTGCCGCCCGTGAGGAGCGAACCGGTCAGGGCCGCACCGATCAGCACCTTCGAAGACCGCTTCACGCAGCCATCACCCTCTCGTGGATGTCCGTCACGACCTTGCGGGCCGAGGTGAACGCGCCGTGCTGCCAGGCGATGACATGGCTGAGCCAGTCGCCGGCGAAGTAGACATGGCCCGCGGGCTTGTTGAGCACCGCGTACTCCGGGCCGCTCTGCGAGGGCCAGCCCACCCAGCCGGCCTCGATGTGGGGCGTGCGGTGCCAGGCCACGCTGAAGGACTGGTCGAGCTCGGTGCGGTACTTCTCGCCGTGGATCTTCACGCCCCGGCTCAGCGCCCGCTCCAGCCGCTCCGCATGCGGCAGGTCGCTGTACGCGACGGCGTTGGCCCCGAAGTTGTAGTAGCCGATGAGCGTGCCACGGCGGCCCTGGTAGCCGTACGAGGGGTACCAGATGGTGGCCAGGTCCATGTCCGTCGGCGTGATGCCGCCGTAGATGTGCTGGTCGGTCTCCCACCAGCGGCTGCGGTACTCGAGTCCGATCTTGCCGACGGGGTTGGGGACGGGGTACTTCAGCGCCGCGGTGATGTCCGTGCCCAGGTTGTGCTTGATCCGGGCCATGACCATGGGAGGGACCGCCGCCACGACGAAGTCGGCGCGCTGGGTGCGCGTGCGGCCCTGGGCGTCCTCGTAGGTGACCTCGGCCCCGTCCTGGAGGTCGTTCACCTCGAGCGCCTTGGCGCCGTACGTGATCCGGTCCTGGCCGATCGCCTTCGCCAGCGCGTACGGGATCGCGTCCATCCCGCCCACCGGCTGGAACATCAGCATGGCCTGGTCGTAGCCGAACTCGAACGAGAAGCGCTGGCCGACACCGCTCGCGATGACGTCCGACAGCGACGGCACCGGGCCGAGCACCGTGCCCTCCTCGAAGGCCGCACCCGGCTCGACCGAGTAGCCGCGCCGATCGGAGCCCGTGTAGGCGTAGCCGTCGGCCTTGCCCTTGATGGCACCGAAGTTCCGCAGGAACGTGATCAGCCGTTCCTTGTCGTCGGCGGTGAGCTCCTGGTCCAGTGCGCCCCGGTCGGTGGCCTTGGCGAGCAGCTCGGAGACGTAGCCGTAGACGTCGGCCTTCGCGGTGCGCCAGCGGATCGCCTCGCCCGCGAGGGCGGCGCTGTTGTCGTGGTAGATGTACGCGTTGGCGTTCTGGTTGGTGAACACCTCGAGTGGTACGTCGAGTTCACGGCAGTACTCGAGCGTGACGTGCGACTGCGGCAGCCGGGCCGGGCCCGCGTTCATGTACTGGCCCTTGGAGAACGACGCCGTCTGGGTGCGCCCGTCCAGGTCGGTCAGCGTGGTGCCGCCGCGTACCGTCCAGTTGCGGCCGCCCGGGCGGTCCTTCGCCTCCAGGATCCTGCAGTCGTAGCCCGCCTTGCCCAGCTCGTAGGCCGTCGCGAGGCCGGCTATGCCGCCGCCGAGTATGAGGACCTTCTTGCCGCTCCGTCCCGTCAGTGCGAAGTCGCCCCGCTGGGGCGCCCGGTACTCCTCCGCCCGTACATCGGGGACCGGCGCCAGACCCAGGGCGCCCATCGCCGAGTAGAGCACTCCGGCGCCGCCCGCGACCCCGACGGATCTCAGGAAGTCGCGGCGGGATGCCTGTTGAGCCATCAGATTTCTCCTCACCCGCAGCCCGCGGCTCGGGGGCGGCCGGGGCGCGTCGGTTCTGTCAACCCGGCCACGTGGGGGGTGAGTTGCTGGTGGGACCGGAAGTGCCCCACGAGCTTCGGTCAGGAGTGTTACAGGGTCATGCCAGTGACGTATCCATTGATGTGGCGTGCGCACGCCAAGCGGCTCGCCTCTGTCGCCGCCGGACAGTCCGAGCGGCCGAGGCCTTAGGGAAACCGATCAACTTTAGTCAACTGCCGCATGTTCCAAGGGAATTTGCCAGAATCCCCCCGCAGAGCCCACACGTTCCGTAGTTTCTGCATTACTCATCCACATCACTGAGTTGGGAGGGAGCCGAGGCGTGCCCGGAATCGACGAGTGCCTGCTGGAGGCCATGAGACTGCCCGGCGCGCGGGGCGCCACGGTGGTCGACTGGACCAGCGGGCTGGCTCTGGGCACGGTCGGGGAGTCGCCCAACGGAGACCACGAGGCCACGGCGGCGGAGGCGGCGGAGCTCGCCCGGACCGCGGCGGAGAACGTCGCCTTCGCCCCCGCCGAAGGCTCCGACTGGTCCGACGGCGAAACGCCGGTCGAGGACCTGATCGTCAGCAACCGCGACAGCTACCACGTCCTGCGTTTCGTCCGTACGACCTTCGACAGCAGCGTCTTCCTGCACCTGTGGTTGGGCCGTGCGGACGGCAACCTCGCGCTCGCCCGCATACGGCTGGGTGAGATCGCGGAACGACTGGTACTGGGATGACGTCGGTGCGGACACCTCCTCCCAACCGCCTGCCCGCGCGGAGTCCGGCCACCCGAGCGAGAGCCCGCGACGGCGCGCAGCGCGCGGTCTCGCCCATGCTCAGCCGGCTCGCCGCCGAGCGGGCGACCGGCGTCCTGATGCGCGAACGCGGCACGCTCTTCCTCTCCGACGGTCAGGTGGTGCACGCCGAGAGCCCCGCCGCACCCGGGCTCGACGTCCTGCTCACCGCCCATGGCGCCCTGCGCCCCGAAAGCTGGTGGGAGGCCGTGACGGAGGCGGGGCCGGGGCGGCACGTGGGCCGGTTCCTGGTGGACAGCGGCCGCGTGCCCCGGGGTGCGCTGGAACTGTGCCACCTCGGGGCGCTGTACGACGCGGCGTTCTTCACGCTCGGACCCACCAGCGCTCCCGGGCGCTTCCGGTACGGAGCCGCGCACTGGCTCGGCACCATCCACCCGGTGCCCGTCGACGCGGTGGAGCGCGAGACGCTGCGCCGCCGCGAGCTGCTGCACCGCATCTGGCCCGAACCGGCGACGGACACCCAACCGCTCGTACGGACCGGGCGTCCCCTCGATGTGGCCGTCCCGCGGCGCCAGCGCACCGTCCTGGACCACGTGGACGGGGCGCGCACGGCGTCGGACATCTCCGCCGTCATCGGCCGGCCCGCGTTCCACACCCTCGTCGACCTCCGCCGTCTCGCCGCTGCGGGAATCGTGACGACGGCCGCTCGCCGGGAGCCGGAGCCGGGGGTCGCCACCGCGGCCGCCTGGCCCGTGGAGGCGCAGGGGGACCCCGACATCGCCCTGCTGCGCCGCCTCAGAGACGCACTGGAGGCCCTGTGATCCGCGCGCTGCGACAGCGTGCCGAGAGGAGACAACTCATGGCGGCCGAGGCCGAAGTCCTCGACGAACTGCACCGGTTGAGATCCCGCGTGCCCCAGCTGACCGGCGCACTCGCGGCCAGCGTCGATGGCCTCGTATTGGCACAGGACACCCCGGGAGCCGAGCCCGGGGGTGTTGCCGCGCTCACCGCGGCCGCGCTGGGGGTGGCCCTGCGGATGGCCGACGCCACCGGGCGGGGCGACTTCCGGGAGCTCCTCATCCGCGGTGTGAACGGCTACGTGGCGACGTACGCGGCGGGCTCGTCCGCCGTACTGACGCTGCTGGCCGACGACCGTGTGAACGTCGGCCGACTGCATCTGGAGGGGCGCCGGGCCGGCATCCGGATCGGGGAGCTGGTCGATGCGGCGATGGACCGGGCCGAACCCCAACGCCCCCGTACGGCCGCGGCGGGCGGGGAACCGACGGATTCGGCCCGGGCCGCCTCCGGCCGGGCCCTCCCGGCAAGGACTTCCTCCGGCCGGGTCGCGGCCACCAAACGACCGACGACCGAAGGACCTCCGGCCGGATGACCGCCCAGGTCCTCCTGCGGCCGGGACACCACCGAGCCAAACGGCAAGAACTGCTGAATAACCGCTGAAAGGAACCCATTTCTCATGGCCAACACCGAGACCGCCCTGAAGGACGCGCTGGCATCGATCGAGGGAGCGACCGGAGCCGCACTCGTCGACTACACGAGCGGAATGGCACTGGGCACGATCGGAGGCGGCAAGAGCTTCGACCTCAATGTCGCGGCAGCCGGCAACACCGACGTCGTACGCGCCAAGCTGCGCACCATGGAGCACCTCGGTCTGCAGGACGAGATCGAGGACATCCTGATCACCCTTGGCAGCCAGTACCACCTGATCCGGCTGCTCAAGGGGCGTGGCGGCAACGGCCTCTTTCTCTACCTGGTGCTGGACTCCGGCCGCGCGAACCTGGCGATGGCCCGGCACCAGCTGAAGAAGATCGAGGCGGACCTGGAGGTCTGACAGGACGGCGGCAGGAGTTTCCACGCCTCACATGCGACGGAGGCGCGCGGCCAGGCCGTGCCCGATCAGCAGGTAAATCACAGCGGGCAGGCCGTAGTTGAGCAGCACCCGCAGTCCTTCGGTCTCCATGGTGAAGATGTCCTGGGACCATCCGGCCAGGAAATCCGCCACATCGTGGACGAAGCTGACGAACACGTTCGCACCGTTGGCGTCGAGCAGATACAGCAGGATCCACAGGACCAGGAATGCTGCGGCGATGTCTGCGATGGTATGGATGATCAGGGCTGCCCGGTTTGCTCCGGTGCCGTCTCTCTCGGGGCGATGGGGGTGCCCGCTTCCGCTTCCGTAGGGATCGCTTACGGGCATGGGGCCATGGGTATTGTTCACGGCCCGCTTCTTGCCCGGCGCGACCGCGCGAAACCTCATTGGAGCCTGCAATTCCGCATCATCGGATGGCGGCGGACATCGGCGCCGCCATCCGGTGCTCTCTTGAACCTGCCGCGACGGGAGGTTCTAGCGTTGCCGACGTGATCGGGAGTAACGGAACCGGGCGCCGGTGGAGCATCGGCGAGCTGGCACAGGCAAGCGGGCTGACCGTACGCGCGCTGTACCACTACGACGAGATCGGCCTGCTGCGCGCGAGCCGACGCACCGCTTCGGGGCACCGCCGCTACACCGAGTCCGATCTGCGTCGGCTCTACCGGATACGCGCGCTGCGTGCCCTCGGGCTGTCACTGGAGGAGATCGCCGACGTGCTCGCGGACCCGGCGGACGATCTGGTGGCGATGCGCGAGTTGCTGTCGGCCCAGCTGCGCGGGCTGGAGGCGCACGCCGAGCGGATTCGGCAGCTTCAGCATCAGATCCACGGGCTGCTGGGCCGGATCGACGACGCGTCGATTCCTGATCCGGACCATTTCATGACGACCTTGGAGGTGATGTCGGTGTTCGAGACCTCGTTCACGCCCGAGCAGCGGGAGCAACTGGCAGAGCGGAGGGCCGGACTCGGCCCCGAGGGCGTCGAAGCGGCCAAGAGGGAATGGGCCGCGCTCGTGGAGGAACTCCTCCGGCACGTACAGGACGACACGCCTGTCGACGACCCGCAGGTGCAGGCGCTGGCCGGCCGCTGGGAGGCACTGGGCAACCGGTTCCATGCCGCCGGCGGCATGGGTGAGGGGACGAAGGCCGCTGCGCGGACGATGTGGCGGCAGAACAGCGACGAGATCAGCCGGAGCCTGCCGTGGCCCGCGGAGGGCATGCGCGAACTGGTCGGCTACGTGGAGCGGGCCCGGCAGAGCGGACAGCGCCACGCGTAGTCGGCGGGCGGCAGCCCGCCGTGCCGAACAGACCTCGTCGCTGCTCATCACCGGGTGCGCGATCACCTGCCGCTGCGGACTGCGCTCGGCGTGGTCGCCGAACGCCGGGTCCATGGTGCTGTGTTCGAGCAGCGACCGCCGTCCCGCGCTCCAGGTCGACCGTCGTCCGGTTCGGCGGTGCCCGTCCTCCTCGTCGTCCCGCATGACCAGCGCCGACTGCCGCTCTTTGAGCTCGTTCTGCTTCCCGGACGTGCAGCTGCTCGAACCCGTCGCCGAGATCGGCCCTGCCGCGCGCCGTTCCGTCACGGCAGGAGGCCCGCCCGTCCGGCGCGTAGCAGCAACTGGTCGGCGAAGGCCGGCAAGGTCAGGAGGATGACCAGCCCGGGCAGGGTCATGAAGACGACGAACCCCATGCCTGCAGTATCCGGGCCCGGATTCTCCGGGCCGACAGATGGTGAGGGACGGGTCAGGCGCCGGCCTGCCTGTGTCCCGTTTCAAGACCGGCCCGCGGGCAACTCGACGGCTGGTCGTACCGGCCGTTCGTACGTGCTGCGTGCCGGTCGTACGCGTCGTACGTGAGGAGCACGCCATGAGCCGTAAGTCCTCGAAGGACCCGAAGGAGCCCCGTCCGGGCGCTCGCGCGCGGGAGCGGGCGCGGAGCCAGCAGGAGCCCGGCGCCCACTCGGGAGCGGAGAGCGGCCCGGTCTCGGCGGCCGTCATGCGCTGGTCACCGGCGGTGCCCGCGGCCTCGGCGCGTTCATCACCCGGTGCCTGGCGGCAGCCGGCGCGGCCGTGACGGTGGCGGACGTCCGCCGGGACGAGGCGGAGAAAGGGCGCTTTCCCGACGCGGACACCTCGAAGCTGCAGGTGCCGGAGCTCGTGGTGGTTCCGCGGAGCGAACTGTCCTGGCCCTGAAACCCGGACACCGCAACGACATGGACCCGAGCCACGGAAGTCACGATCGATGTACGGGAGTGACGCCATGAAGGTACGGGACGCAGGCCGTGCAGGCGGCGACAACGCCGGCCCGGACGTCGACGAGCTGCCCCCGGACCGCACGCAGGCCATCCTCGAGGCGGCCAAGGAGGTCGCGAGCCTCCTGAAGGCGGGCGAGCACCCCTTCGCGCTGGCGGGCGGCGTCGCGGCGTACGCCCACGGCGGCCCGGCGACGCTCCAGCACGACGTCGACTTCTGCGTGCTGCCGGAGGATGCCGAGGCCGTCGCCGCCACGCTCCGCAAGGCCGGCCTGGAGGTCTTCCAACCGCCGGAGGACTGGCTGCTCAAGGCCCGCTGCCGGGGCCAGCACATCGACCTGATCTTCCAGATGGCGCGCCATCCGGTGAGCCGTGAACTGCTGAACAGGGCCGAGGAGCTGATGGTGGAGTCCGTCCGCATGCCCGTCCTGACCGCGACCGACATGCTCCTCGGGCGGCTCAAGGCGTTCACCGAGCACCACTGCGACTTCGGTGCCGTGCTGCCGATCGCCCGGACCCTGCGGGAGAAGATCGACTGGTCGCGGATACGGAGCGAGTGCCGCGACGAACCCATGCCCGACGCCTTCCTGTATCTGCTGGAACGCCTGAACGTGATCGAGCCGGAGGAGGACGGCCATGGCGACCGGACCTGACGCCGCTGCCGGCAAGCCCGGCGCGACGGCGCGGAACACCGAGTACCGCATCGCCCACCTTCAGGAGCGGCTCGTCGGAGAGGAGCTGGCCGAGCTCGGCATGCGCATCGAGGCCCGGGGCGACGCCATCCACATCACCGGCACCGCGCCCACCGCGGACGAACGCGAGGCGATCCTCCGCCTCGCCGCCGAAGAGCTGCCGGACCTGCCGGTACGGGCCGACATCGGGCTGGCCGACGCCTCTGCTCCAGACCACACCGAGGAGATCTCATGATCCGGGTCGCGGCCGTCGGGGACATCCACATGGGGCAGGACAGCCGCGGACTGTTCCGCCCGGCCTTCGACACCCTGCACGAGTGCGCGGACCTGCTGCTGCTCGCCGGAGACCTCACCCGCCACGGCAAGCCAGACGAGGCGCAGGTCGTCGCCGACGAGGTGGCCGGGCTGCCGGTGCCGGTGGTCGCCGTGCTGGGCAACCACGACCACCACGACGAGCGACCGGAGGAGGTCACGGCCATCCTGCGCAACGCGGGCGTGACCGTCCTTGAAGGCGAAGGCGCCGTCTTCAAGGTGGGCGGCGCACTGGTCGGCGTTGCCGGAACCAAGGGGTTCGGCGGAGGCTTCGCCGGGCGCTGCGGCAGCGAGTTCGGCGAGCCGGAGATGAAGTCCTTCGTGCGCCGCACCCGAAGCTGCGCGGACGGTCTTCGCACCGCCCTCGAACAGCTCGAGCAGGCGGGCTGCGCCTTCCGCATCGCACTCACGCACTTCTCGCCTGTGCCGGACACCCTGGCTGGCGAGCCACTGGAGATCTACCCCTTCCTCGGCAGCTATCTGCTTGCCGAGGCGATGGACGAGGCGGGGGCCGACCTGGCCGTCCACGGGCATGCCCACCAGGGCACGGAGCATGGCATCACCAGCGGCGGCATACGGGTCCGCAACGTCGCCCAGCCCGTCATCCGGCGGGCCTTCGCCGTCTACCACCTCCACGAACACCCGCACGAAAACTCCCTGGAAAAAGGGGCAAAAGTGGCCTAAGGGGTAGAAGTGGCAGAAGCGTGATTTCATGACAGAGGCGGGGGTACTCGGCGGAACGCAACAGCGCGTAGCGGAACCTCACGGCTCCGCTCGGCGCACCATCCGCACTCTCGGAGGCACGTCATGGCCGAGATCAACCCCACCGAGCTGCAGAAAGCCCTGAAAGGCGCCAGCTACCCCACTGACCGGGAACACCTGACCGAACTCGCGAGGAAGAACAAGGCCGACCAGAAGGTCGTCGACACGATCTCCCATCTGCGGGAGAAGGAGTTCGACGGACCGGACAAGGTCCAGCAGGCCATCTTCAAGGGCAAGGGCACCTGAGTCACCGTCGCCGGAGGGAGATTCCATGGCTGCTGCACCCTCGCCTCGCTGGGAACACGCCGTGGTCACCGGTGGAGCAGGCTTTGTCGGCTCGCACCTGTGCACGGCACTGATCGCCGAGGGAACCGCTGTGACCTGCGTCGACGACTTCTGCACCGGCACGCCCGAGAACGTGGCCCATCTCGCGGGCCGACCGGAGTTCAGCCTGCTGCGGGCCGACGTCACCGAGCCGTTCGACATCGCACGGCACACCGACCTCGTCCTGCACTTCGCGTCCCCGGCCTCGCCCGCCGACTATCTGCGCCTGCCGCTGCACACGCTCGAGACCGGCAGTCTCGGCACCCGCAACGCACTGCGGCTCGCCCGCCGCCACGGAGCGCGCTTCGTGCTGGCCTCCACATCAGGGGCGTACGGCGATCCGCGACAGCATCCGCAGAGTGAGAGTTACTGGGGCAACGTCAACCCGGTCGGTCCGCGCAGCGTGTACGACGAGGCCAAGCGCTTCGGCGAGGCGCTCACCACAGCTGAGGCGGGGGTGCACGGCACCGCAACGGGCATCGTGCGGCTGTTCAACACCTACGGCCCGCGCATGCGCGGGTACGACGGCCGCGCGGTGCCCACCTTCGTCCGCCAGGCCCTGGCCGGCGAGCCACTCACCGTCACCGGCGACGGGGGGCAGACCCGCTCCCTCGCCTACGTCGACGACACCGTGCGCGGCATCCTCGCCATGGCCGCATCCGATCTGCCCGGACCCGTCAACATCGGCAACCCGGACGAGATCACCATGCTCGACCTGGCGTACAAGATCATCGAACTGGCGGGATCGGACTCCACCATCCGCTTCATCGAGCGCCCCGCGGACGATCCGGCCGTGCGCTGCCCGGACATCACGCTCGCCCGCGACAAGCTCCAGTGGCAGCCGCGGATCTCCGCGGACGAGGGCCTTGCCCGGACCATCGGCTGGTACCGCGGGCAGACGGTCGGCTGATCCGCCGAGCCGCCCGCCGCCCCTCACGCCGTCAGTGACTGACCGCGGCCACCGGGCCGCCGAAAGGGCACCCCTATGCGCGTTCTCGGCATCAACGCTCTCTTCCACGACCCGGCCGCCGCACTGGTCATCGACCAGCACACCGTCGCAGCCGCGGAGGAGGAGCGGTTCATGCGGCGCAAGCAGGGCAAGCGACCCGTGCCGTTCTCCGCCTGGGAACTTCCGGAGAAGCGGCTTCGTGGTGTCTGCGCCAGGCCGGCCTCAGGCCCGAGGACCCGGACGCCGTCGCGTACTTCGCGCCCGTCGTACCGGCCGAACGCGTACCACACGTCCTGCTGGGCCGGCAGGACGCGCCGTGCGCCGGCACCCGCGCCCGCGTCTGCCCGGTACCGGAACACGCCTGCTTCGACTCGGTGACCGATGCGGACGTGCTCGATGCCGTCACCTCGCTGGTGGCGGCGGAAGGCGGTCCGGCAGCCATCCGGAGGTGACCGCATGAACATCCTGATCTGGCATGTGCGCGCCTCCTGGACGACGGCGTTCGTCCAGGGCCCGCACACCTACCTGCTGCCGGTCCTGCCAGACCGCGGGCCGGAAGGCCGCGGCCGGGCCCGTACGTTCTCCTGGCCCTCCTCCGCCGTTGAAATCGCCCCGGAACAACTGCGCGACACGCCTGTCGACCTGGTCATCCTGCAACGGCCGCACGAGGCCGCCCTGGCCGAGCGCTGGCTCGGCGGCCGCCGCCCGGGACGCGACGTGCCGGCCATCTACCTAGAGCACGACGCACCGGACCGGAACGTCCCCGAGACCCGCCACCCCTGCGCCGAGCGCGACGACCTCGTCCTCGTGCACGTCACCCACTTCAACCGTCTCTTCTGGGACAACGGCCGCACCCGCACCGCCGTCATCGAACACGGCATCGTCGACCCCGGCCACCAGTACACGGGGCGGCTCGAGCGCGCCGCCGTCGTCGTCAACGAACCCGTACGGCGCGGTCGTTACACCGGCACCGACCTGCTGCCCGCCCTCAGCGAGGCGGCGCCCCTCGACGTGTTCGGCATGCGGACCGAAGGGCTGGCCGGACATCTCGGACTGCCCCCCGACCGCTGCCGTGCTCAGGACCTCCCGCAGTCGCAGCTGCACACGGCCATGGCGCAGCGCCGCCTCTACCTGCACCCCGTGCGCTGGACCTCGCTCGGACTCTCCCTCCTCGAGGCCATGCACCTCGGGATGCCCGTCGTGGCCCTCGCCACGACCGAAGCGGTCGATGCGGTGCCGCCCGGCGCCGGCGTGCTGTCGACGCGCCCGGACGTCCTCGCCCAGGCCGCCCGGACCTATCTGCACGATCCCCAAGCCGCGGCCGAGGCCGGAGCGCGGGCTCGCCGCGCGGCCCTCGACCGGTACGGACTGAAGCGCTTCCTGAACGACTGGGAGCGGCTGATGGAGGAGGTGACCCGCTGATGACGCGCAATGACGACCTGCATAACGACCACCTGCGTAACGACCTGAGGAATGTCCGCCCAACGACCGGGCCGGCGGCCTGTCCATCGCGCTCGTCTCGGAGCACGCCAGCCCACTCGCGGGCCTCGGCGGTGTGAACCGCGGGCGGCCAGACCGTCCACGTCGCCCAACTCGCCGGGGCGCCGCCCGACGTTCAAACCCGTGGGTGCGCCGCACCATGCGACGGGAGTGGAAGGATGAGCCCCAGCGACACGAGCCCGCCGGAGGCCACTGGCGAAGCCGTGACCCGGGTCGCGGTGGTCACCGGCGCGGACTCCGGAATCGGCCGCGCCACCGCCGTCCGCCTCGCGGCGCACGGCATGGACATCGGCATCACCTGGCACCGCGACCTGGCAGGCGCGGAACGAACGGCCACCGAGGTACGCGAACTCGGCCGCCGCGCCGAACTCGAACAGATGGACCTCACCCAGCTACCCGATGCGGCCGAGGCCGTCGACCGTCTCGCCGACCGACTCGGCCGCATCGACGTGCTGGTCAACAACGCGGGCACCGGCACCATGACCCCGTTCCTGGACCTCGACCACGCCACCGTGCAGCAGGTCATCGACGTCGACCTCGTCGGCCCCTTCCTGTGCGCGCAGCGAGCGGCCCGCCGCATGATCCGTCAGGGGAGCGGCGGCGCCGTCGTCAACGTGACCAGCGTCCACGAGCATCAGCCGCGCGTCGGCGCCGCGCCGTACTGCGCAGCGAAGGGCGGGCTCGGACTGCTCACCCAGGTCATGGCGCTGGAACTGGCCGAACACGGCATCCGCGCCAACGCCGTGGCACCTGGTGAGATCGCCACGCCGATGACGGGTCAGGAGGACACGGACGTCCGGACGGAGCGGCGGCCGGGCGTACCTCTCGGACGGCCCGGCGACGCCCGCGAGGTCGCCGCCGTGATCGCCTTCCTGGCGAGCGATGCTGCGAGCTATGTCACCGGCGCGTCCTGGGTCGTGGACGGCGGCATGCTCCGCATGGGCCCGCAGGCCGGGTCCCACCTGGAGAACGACTCCTGGCGCCGGCCCTGACGGCGTCTGCGGCCCGGTTCGTCGGCTCGGTTCGTGGTTCGGTTGGCAGGTTCCTCGCTGGTGGTTGGAGCGTGGCCCGGGCCGCCGGCCCAGCAGCCCGGGCCACGGGCCTTCACCGGTGTCAGCGCGGTCAGTTGTGTCAGCGCTCGCGCGCCTTGCGTGTCCGCGAGCGGTTCTCCTTGCGAATGGCGTCCAGCAGCTCTTCCCTGCTCATACGGGACCGGCCCTCGATGTCCAGCTTGCCGGCCACCTCGTACAGCCGCTGCTTCGACGCCTGTTCGTCGACACCCTCACCGCTGCGGGCCTTCTGCCCGCTGGGCGTTGCGGCACGGGGATCGGACGGGCCCTTGCGGCCCTTCTCCTTCCGCTCCCAGTGATCGTCGACGTTCTCGTACTTGTGCTTCAGCGCGCTGAAAGCCACGCGGTGGGACCGCTCGCCTTCCCCGTACGTCTCCACGGCGGAATCGTGCGCCTTGATCCAGGTGCGCTGCGCGTCCTCGGGCGAGCGCCGCAGCGTCGAAGGGAGCTCTTCACGGCCTGGCACGGGGATCACCTACCTTCTCCGAACGGGGTCCGGGTTCCCTGCCGGTCTGCTGCCGAATCGGAGCGTCCGTCGCCGCCTCGGGGGCCCTGGGACGAGGTCGGGTACCACTTTCCGGGCATCCGGTGTCACGTACTGGACATGAGGTCCTGCAACCAGGCCGGGCGCGCCGGCCCCAGGCGGACGTTTCCCACGGCCCGGGAATAGTGGACGAGCGGCTCACCGCCGGGCGGCGGCAGGCCCGCTGCGGTGATCAGGTTCTCGGTCAGGTCCTCCAGAGTGGCGCTGCTCAGCGCCCACGGGTCGTGCCGGATCGGAATCTCGAAGACCGTCCCCAGTCGCCAGGTGTAGGCGCGCCAGCGCCCGCAGAGCCAGATGTCGAGCTCCGACGGGCTGATCCGCGGACCGGGGCGGACGACCAGGCGGTAGAAGGGGCTGCCGCCCCGCCGGGTGCCCACGTAGGACATGGTGTCATCCGCCGTGGTCACACTGAGGTCGGCGAAGTGGTACGGCGCGCCGACCAGGCGGGCGGCCAGCATCACGGGGTTGGCGACCTCGCTGGACAGGAACCACACCCCGTCCCGCCCGCCCAGCCACCGCACATAGGTGCGCAGGTTGGTCGCAGGGAAAGCGGCCAGGGCCGGTGCCAGAGGGACGTACGCCGGCCGTACCCCCGCCATGAGGAACGGCGTGAGACTGACCCAGGCCGCGCCGTCCCACTCGTCCACGACGAGGCCGTCGGGCAGCAGCCTCTGAACTTCGTCCGGCGGGAAACGCCAGTGAACGAACGTCTGTCTGAGCAGTGCGGCTCGCAGGACGGGGAGACGGATGCGGTGATCCGGCGCCGTGGATACCACGGCGCACGAGTGCCCTGCCCCGTCGGCGGCGAACCTCGTACGGCAGTGCGAGGCGGGCGCCGGACTACGGCAGGCCGCACTACGGCAGCGGGACAATGCCCGTGGCGTTGAGGATCTCGGCCGTGATGTAGCTCGCCTCATCGGACGCGAGGAAGACATAGGCGGGCGCCATCTCCGCGGGCTGCGCCGGGCGCTGGAGCGGGGACTGCTTCCCGAACTCGCTGGTGTCGGGCAGCGTCGCGGGGATGAGCGGCGTCCATACCGGGCCGGGCGCCACGGCGTTGACGCGGATGCCCCGGGGAGCCAGCTGGGCGGCGAGGCCCTGGGTGAACGTGACGATGGCGCCCTTGGTGGTGGCGTAGTCGAGCAGATGCGGCTTCGGCTTGTACGCCTGCACGTGCTGTTGATGATGCTTTCGTTCGCCAGAATCGGTTCATGCTGAGAATCGGTTCATGCTGAGAATCGGATCCGTGGTGCTGGGCGTCTCGGATGTGCCGCGCGCGGCCGCGTTCTGGATGGAGGCTCTGGGGTACGTCCCGCGCGATGAGATGGAGGACGACTGGGTGGTGCTGGTGCCGGCGGAGGGGCCCGGCCCTCAGCTGTCGCTCGGCTTCAGCGAGACGCCGGTACAGGAACATCCGCGCGTCCATCTGGACCTGTACGCCGGGGACGCGGCCGACCAGAGCGCCGAGGTCGAGCGGCTGCTGTCGCTGGGCGCGCGGCGTGTGGACTGGGACCTCTATCCGGACGACCCCGATTTCGTCGTACTCGCCGACCCCGACGGCAATCGCTTCTGCGTCATCGACACCAGTCGCGGAGCCGATGGATGAGCGGCGGGTGTGCGCGCGGATCGCCGCGTGGGCGACGGGCGGGCGTGGGCCACGGGTGGGCCTGGGCGACGGGCGGTCGTGGGCGGCGACCGGCACGTGCGCCGGTCCGTCGGGGAGCCGTGGCCGATCAGGACGGCGTTCGCCGCCGAGCTGCCGCGGATACGCCGTCGTCCGGCGGTATGGCTGAAGTCTCACGCGGACTGTGGCGCGGCGCCGATGTCCTTGGCCCGGGCGTGTGAGACTGCCCAGTCACGGACTGCACCCCCGCGCGGAGGGTCTGATGTCGAAACCACTCGTCGTGGTGACCGGTGCCAGCCACGGTATCGGCCGGGCCGTGGCGGCGGCCTTCGCGGCGGAGCAGCATCCCCTGCTGCTGGTGTCGCGGCATCCCACGCCACTCGACGGGCCGCACTCCGATCAGATCATGCCTGCGGCGGTCGACGTCGCCGACTACGCCGCGCTCGAAGCGGCGGTCCAGGCGGCGGAAGCCCGCTACGGGCCGACCGAATGCATCGTCAACTGCGCGGGATTCCTGAGGATCGGCCCGCTGGAGACCCGGGCCCCGGCGGATGTGTCCTACGAGGTCGACGTGCTCCTCAAGGGCGTACTCAACGGCATCCGCGTGGTTCTCGGCACCATGAAGGCGCGCAAGAGCGGCACGATCATCAATGTGAGCTCGATCGGCGACCGAGTGCCCGGCCCGGACGGCGAGGTCTACCACGCCTGCAAAGCGGCGCTGCGCTCACTCGCGGGCTCGCTGCAGAAGAGCCAGGCCGCGAACAACATCCGGGTCATCAATGTCGCGCCGGGATTCGTCAGGACCGACATCCACGCCGAGATGGGCATCAGCTTCGAGGAGTACTGCGAGCGGCTCGGCAACCCCGACTTCATCGGCGCGGACCAGCTCGCCGACATCATCCTGTTCTGCTGGAAGCAACCGCAGCGTGTCTGCGTACGAGACGTCGTGGTGATGCCGACGACCTCGGATTTCGGCTGACCGAAAGCACGTACACGCCCTGGTGCGGCGTTTCGCATGGCGGTGGCATTCTTGGGCGGTGTCCTCTTCCGATCATGTAGGCGCTGTGTTCTTCGACGTCGACGGCACCCTTGTGCCACGCACGAGTTCGGCGGTCTTCCTGGCCGATTTCCTTGGCCATCGGGACGAGTTGGCCAAGGCAGAGGACGGCTATGCCGCCGGCGCCCTGGACAATCGGCAAGTCTCCGAACTGGATGCGGCGGGCTGGGCGGGTGTGCGCCAAGAGCTGGTCGCTGACTGGCTCGGCGGGCTTCCCCTGGTCTCGGGCATCACGGAGGCCGTCGACTGGTGCCGGCAGAACGGGCTGGTGCCTGTGCTGGCAACCCTGGCCTGGGAAACGGTCGGCAGTTGCCTGTCGAACCGCTTCGGCTTCCACGCCTTCAGCGGCCCTCGGCTGGAGACAGCCGACGGCCGGTTCACAGGTCGCGTCGCCCGGCACTTCGACGAGTACGACAAGCGAGACTTCGCCCTCGCGCAAGTGCGAGACCTCGGGCTGGCACCCCATGCATGCGCGGCCGTCGGAGACAGCAGGTCCGACTTGCCGCTGTTCGCGTCCGTGGGGTTGAGCGTGGCGTTCAACGCCTCGGCAGGAGCACGGGCAGCAGCGACGGTCACGGTGGACGGCGACGACCTGCGGAGCGTGCTTCCCGTTCTCAGCCGACTGGTCACAGCCAGTCGTTGACAGCCGCAGTAAGTTGAGCGGGTTCGTCTCGAGCGGAGACCGTGGATCAGGCTGTGGGTGACGTTGCCGCCGGAGCCTGGAGAACTGGTTCTGTGCGTGAAGACCGGTTCGGTCAACGTCCCTGGGACTCCCTTCGCGTTGATCGGCGGTCTGCTCGTCCTCACCAACCAGCGCCTGTACCAAGGGCCGTTGGACACGCGCCTCGCAGGCCGGTTGCTCAGTGTGATGGCCAACGTGGCCGGGCCGACAGGATCCGATACGGCAATCGACCTGATAGTCGACTGGTCGAACAAGGCGCGGGCCGTGGCGCTTCAGAACATCGCTTTCCGTTGACTCGGTCGGCAGATCGTCACTCCGTGTCACCACTGAGGACGGCAAGCGCCGCAATTTCGGGGTGGCCGCGAGCTGGCGGACGCCAGTGTGGTCGCGCAACAACGGCCCGCATCGCGATGAGATGCTGGCAGCGATTCAGCAGGCGATCGGCAGGGCTTGAGCAACGCTGGGCGGTGCCGCACCGCCACCGCGGATGCGCGCCGTACGAAGGTGGTGGGTGGATGTGGTTGTCGGCTGGGAGTGGGACGACACGTTGTTCTCGGGCGCGGCCGCCTATTACCAGCGCGGGAGGCTGCCTTACGCCCCCGGGCTGGCGGACGAGCTCGCCGAGGTGCTGAAGCTCGACGGGCGAGGGCGCCTCGTCGACGTGGGGTGTGGACCGGGCACCGTTGCCCTGAGTCTTGCGCATCTGTTCAGCGAGATCGTCGGCGTGGACCCGGACAGCGGGATGATCGCCGAAGCCAGGCGCGGGGCCGCCGAGGCAGGAGTCACCGGGAAGTCCCAGTGGGTGCAGGCACGGGCCGAGGACCTGCCCGCAGATCTCGGCACGTTCACCGTCGCGACCTTCGGCCAGTCCTTCCACTGGATGGACCGCGACCTGGTGGCGGCAACCGTCATGGACATGCTCCGGCCCGGCGGGGCGCTGGTGCACATCGCGGACCTGAAGACGGAGGTCCGGAACGTCGACTGTCTTCCGTATCCGGCGGTGCCCTATGGGGCAGTGGAGGAGCTGGTCAGGCAGTACCTGGGACCGGTCCGACGAGCCGGGCAGGGGGTGCTGCGGCACGGAACGCCCGGAAATGAGGCGGCGGTGTTCACCCGGGCGGGATTCTCCGGTCCCCAGCGCCATATCGTGCCCGGCGGGCAGGCGCTGGAACGCACGTGTGACGACGTCGTCGCGGGGGTGTTCTCGATGTCGTTCTCGGCTCCGCACCTCTTCGCGGCGCGCCGCGACGACTTCCAAGCAGACCTGTATCGCCTGCTGCGGGAGGCCTCCCGGTCGGGCCGGTTCTCCGAACGCCTGCCGAGCACCGAGGTCCTCGTCTGTTGGAAATGACCCGGGTATGCGCAGCCGCCGGAAGCCGACGAGCTGCCGTTCTCGCCTGGGTCGACCCCCGGCCGGACGTAGAGCATATTTGAGATGAACGGTGCGTCTGCGGCGTGACTGCGCCCGGCCCCGGCGCCGGGCAGCCCCGCCGCGCCCGCATGCTGCTCGTCGACGACAACGCCGACATGCGCAAAGTGACCGGCGCCACCGACGCGGCGAGCAGGGCCGTGTCGTCATCGACGCGTCCGGGTACGTCGAGCAGTTGCAGGGCTCGGTCGATGATGTGCTTCGGCTCCGACAGTGCGGACGGAGGGAGCGTGGCGCAGGCGCGGCGCAGTGCGGCCAGCCCGCTGCCCAGGGGCAGCCCGCGGTTCCCTGCGGTATCGGGGGCGGGCAGCCGTCGCAGGACGTTTCGTGCCATGCTGCGGTCCGGGTCGAACAGCCGAGCGGGGGGAGGGCTCGATGGCGCGCGATTCCGGCACCGCCGTGGTCGAGTGGGGTGGGCGGCCCTGGTTCACCGCCAACGAGGTGCTGGCGTTCCTGCTCGAATTGACCGCGCTGGCGCTGCTGGGCTGGTGGGGCTTCGCCACCGGCGGCAACGTACTCGGCCGGATTGCGCTCGGCCTCGGCACCCCGCTCCTCGCCGTCGTGCTGTGGGCGCTGTTCGCCGCTCCGAAGGCGAGGCTGCGGCCACCGCTCGCGGTGGTGCTGCTGGTCAAAGCGGTGGTTCTGGGCGGGGGCGCGGCCGGCCTGTACGGGGTGGGCCACCCTGTCGCGGCCGTGGTCCTGGCTGCGGTGATGGTCGCGAACACAGCGGTGGCCGAGATCTCGCGCCGCAGGCCGCCCCAGGTCGGCCAGGAGTTCGACGGCAGGGCTTAAGCTCCGTGCGCCGACCATCTCGCCCGAAGGAGCCCAAGTGGTAGACGACAGACCACCATTGACGATCACGGCGTCCGCCGGGAAGGGCCTGTGGACGCTGAGCGCGCCGACCGGAACGCTGGGGCAGCCGGTCGTCGTCGGCGGCACTGTCTACGTACCTGTGTCGGGCGACCGGATCGCGGCCGTCGACGCGCACGAGGGCCGGATCCGCTGGTGCAGCGAGGCGCTCACCAAGCCGGCGCCCGAACGGCTGGTGTGCGCGGGCGGTGCAGTCGTGGTGCCCGTGCTGCGGGACCGCGACCCCGGCGGATTCACCGCTCTGGACGCGGCGACCGGGAAGGTGCTGTGGACGCGCCGCAAGAGCGAGCTGGACCGGATGGCGGCCGCCGGTTCGACCGTGGTGCTGTGGAACGACACCAGGGAGGAACGGGGAGAGATCGCCGGTGTCGACGCGCTGACCGGGGAGACCCTGTGGGAGGACGGGTTCAAGCGGATATGGGGCGTGCTCGTGCGCGGGGAGCGGGTGATCCTGGACGCCGGGGGCTTCCGCGCCCTGGACGCTCGCACCGGTGAAGAGGTCTGGGACGAGGGGTACGGCGACCTCCTGGGTCAGGACGGGACGACGGGTGATGCGGCCCTCTTCCACAGTTGGAGCGGCGGTGGCCTTGCCACACTGTCCGTGCGTGCGTACGACACCGGGAAGGCACTGTCCACGACCCGTTTCCCCCAGCGGGCGCTGAAGCATTTCTCCAGGCCGCCCGCCCTCGTCGACGGTGGCCGTGTCCTGTTCTCCGAGACCTTCGGCCGCCGCGTCCGGGTTTTCGCCTGTGCGGGTGTGGACCGGGCCGAGTCGCTGGGACGTCCTCGGCTGAGCCGGTTGCGCTTCACCTCGTTCTCCGATCCTGCGGTGTGCGTCGGCGACTGGGTGTACGCCCTCACCTGGCGCCATCGGCTCCACGCGGCCGAGATCGGCGGGCGGCGACGCCTGCGGCGGCTGTCCGTGGTCGCCCCCGACGGCCGGGTCGTGCGGGAGCCGAACGAGATCGCGGCCGGGCCGGAGCATCTGTTCGTCAGCGACCGGGACTCGGTGGCGGCGATCCGCGACGGCCGGGTGCTGTGGGTGGCGGCCACGGACGTATGGGGCAACCCGCCGGTCCCGCTGGGCGCCGACCGTGTGCTGTTCCGGTCCGCGAACCGGAAAGCGAGGCGGGACCGGCTGCACTGCGCGGAGGCGGAAACCGGCCGCCGGCTTTCCTGAGCAGCGTGCCCACCGATCCTTGACCGCTGATCGGACCTCCACGATGCTGGGCACTGTTGCGGAACGTGAGATCAGTACCGTAATGAGCAACATCAGCCCACGTTTCGTACCACCAGGTTTCGTACCAGTCGAGGAGTGGCCATGGCTCACCAGGTCCGTGCAGTCGTCGCGCGAGGGAAGGGCGCCCCCGTCAGCCTGGAAACGATCAACGTGCCCGACCCCGGTCCGGGCGAGGCGCTGGTGAAGGTCGAGGCCTGTGGGGTCTGCCACACCGATCTGCACTACCGGGAGGGCGGCATCAACGACGACTTCCCGTTCCTGCTGGGCCACGAGGCCGCGGGCGTCGTGGAGTCGGTGGGGGAGGGCGTCACCGACGTCGCCCCGGGCGACTTCGTGATCCTGAATTGGCGTGCCGTGTGCGGGCAGTGCAGGGCCTGTCTGCGCGGACGGCCGTGGTACTGCTTCAACACCCACAACGCGAAGCAGAAGATGACCCTGGCCGACGGCACGGAGCTGTCCCCGGCGCTGGGCATCGGTGCGTTCGCGGAGAAGACGCTGGTGGCGGCGGGACAGTGTACGAAGGTCGACCGGGCCGCGTCCCCGGCGGCCGCCGGTCTCCTCGGCTGCGGCGTGATGGCCGGCATCGGTGCCGCCATCAACACCGGCAACGTGGGGCGCGGCGACAGCGTGGCGGTCATCGGCTGCGGAGGTGTCGGGGACGCGGCGATCGCCGGCGCCCGGCTCGCCGGAGCGGCGAAGATCATCGCCGTCGACGTCGACGACCGGAAGCTCGAGACCGCGAAGAAGATCGGCGCGACGCACACCGTCAACTCCAGGCAGACCGACGCGGTCGAGGCGATCCAGAACCTGACCGGCGGCTTCGGCGCCGACGTCGTCATCGAGGCGGTCGGCCGTCCCGAGACGTACAAGCAGGCCTTCTACGCCCGCGACCTCGCGGGCACGGTCGTCCTCGTCGGCGTACCGACCCCGGAGATGAAGCTCGAACTGCCGCTGCTTGACGTCTTCGGCCGCGGCGGTGCGCTGAAGTCGAGCTGGTACGGCGACTGCCTGCCCTCCCGGGACTTCCCCATGCTCATCGATCTCTATCTGCAGGGCCGCCTGGACCTGGACGCGTTCGTCACCGAGACCATCGCCCTGGACGAGGTCGAGAAGGCCTTCGAGCGGATGCACGGCGGCGATGTGCTGCGCTCGGTGGTGGTCTTCTGATGGCCGGCGCCCGCATCGAACACCTTGTCACCTCGGGCACGTTCTCGCTTGACGGCGGCACGTGGGACGTCGACAACAATGTCTGGATCATCGGCGACGACAGCGAGGCGATCGTCATCGACGCCGCCCATGACGCCGACGCCATCGCCGAAGCCGTCGGCGAGCGCACCCTGCGGGCCATCGTGTGCACCCACGCCCACAACGACCACATCGACGCGGCACCCGAACTGGCAGCGCATACGGGCGCGCCCATCCTGCTGCATGCCGACGACATGGTGCTGTGGAAGCAGACCCATCCCGACCGCTCGCCCGATGGCGCGCTGTCCGACGGCCAGGTCGTCACGGTGGCGGGCGTCGATCTCACCGTGCTGCACACTCCGGGCCACGCCCCTGGCGCGGTCTGCCTGTACGCGCCGGAACTGAAAGCGCTGTTCAGCGGTGACACCCTCTTCTCCGGCGGACCGGGGGCGACGGGAAGGTCGTACAGCCACTTCGGCACCATCATCGACTCCATCCGGGACCGGCTGCTGTCCCTGCCGGGGGACACCGTCGTGCACACGGGACACGGGGAGACGACCACCATCGCCGCCGAGGTCCCGCATCTGCAGGAGTGGATCGACCGAGGCTTCTGACCAGACCCGCATCACGGACGGAACGGCGGTCTCGCCAGCGTTCGACGACGCCTGCAATGGCGCTCGACGACGCCCACGGCGAGGCCGCCGTCGGCGTTTTCGCGTGCGCGTCGAGCTGTGCTCGAAGTGCCTCCGGAACTCCTTGACAAGGGTTTGGGGGCACCTCAGACTGTTGTTGCGCTTACCGCAATCCGTTTCGCTATACGCACCGAGGTGTCATGATGATTCCCGCGTGCCGTCTCGCAGATCTGCCGCGAGGCGAGGCCTTCCGGCTCGACATCGACCCGCCGATATCGGTGTTCCACACCGACGACGGCGAGGTCTTCGCGATAGACGACACCTGCACCCACCAGGACGCCTCGCTTGCCGACGGCTGGCTGGAGGGCTGCGAGGTCGAATGCCCGCTGCACGCCTCGAAGTTCGACCTCCGGACCGGCTCAGTCGACGCGCCGCCGGCGAAGCTGCCCGTGCGCACCCACCAGGTCCTGGTCGAGGACGGCATGGTCTATGTCCAGCCGTCCACCGACGCGCCGAACCTGCCGCCCTGCGTCGCCTCCCGCCTCGCCGGAGGAGCCGCGTGAGGACGGTGGCCGTGGTGGGCGCCTCGCTGGCCGGGTTGTCGGCGGTGCGCTCACTGCGGAAACGGGGGTACGACGGCCGGCTCGTCGTCCTCGGCGACGAGCCGCACCGCCCCTACGACAGGCCGCCGCTGTCCAAGGAGTTCCTCGCCGGCGACATGGGCGAAGCGGACCTCGCGCTGGAGACGGACGACGAGGATCTGCAGGCGGAATGGCTGTTCGGGGTCCGGGCCACCGGACTCGACCGCGAGACCCGCTCGGTGAAGCTCGCCGACGGCCGCTCCCTACGGGCCGACGGCATCGTCATCGCGACCGGCGCGGCCGCGCGGGCGCTGCCGGGCACGGACGGTCTCGCCGGAGTGCACACGCTGCGCACACTGGACGACGCCCGCGCCCTGCGCGACGAACTCGCCCTGGGCGGGCGGCTCGTCGTCATCGGCGGCGGGTTCATCGGCGCCGAGGTGGCATCCACCGCCTACGGCATGGGCCTTGACGTGACGGTCGTCGAGGCGGCACCCACACCGCTGGCCGGTCCGCTCGGCGAGACCATGGGCGGCGTCGTCTCCGCGCTCCACGCGGACCACGCCGTACGGCTGTTGTGCGGGGTGGGCGTCAAGGGGCTGAGCGGGGAGACCCGCGTCAACGCGGTCCTGCTCGAGGACGGCCGCACGCTGCCCGCCGACATCGTCGTCGTCGGAGTGGGTGCCCGCCCCTGCGTCGACTGGCTGGAGGGCTCGGGCGTCGTGCTCGAGAACGGCGTGAAGTGCGGCGCGGACGGCCGTACCAGTCTCGCCGGTGTGGTCGCGGTCGGCGACTGCGCCAACTGGTACGACCCGGTCGCGGGAGTCCATCGCCGCGTCGAGCACTGGACCGGCGCCCGCGAGCGCCCCGACGCGGCCGTGGCCACACTGCTCTCCGGGGGCGCGGCGGAACCGGGCGTGCCCAAGCCGCCGTACTTCTGGTCCGACCAGTACGGCGTGAAGATCCAGTTCGCCGGGCACTCCGCCGGGGCCGACAGCGTGACGGTCGAGGAGGGCTCCCCGGACAGCCGGAGCTTCCTGGCCGTCTACCGCCGCGCCGGACATCCCGTCGCGGTGCTCGGAATGAACCAGCCGCGGCTCTTCACCCGCTGGCGCAAGCAGCTCGCAGCCGCCACGTCTTGACACCACCGGTGCGGCATCGGATGCTGCAGTTGCGTATCACACGCAGCGTTGCTCAATACACAACACGCGCACGCGAATGCTGCTCTTCTCTCAGCACCACACCGTCCGGTCTTGCTCTTCACCGGCGCGTTCACGACCGATCCACGACGTTCCCCGCGAGGAGTGCACTGTGACCTCGACCAGCCTGCCGGACAGCCTGATCGCCACTCTCCCCGGCTCCTACTACACAGATCCCGCGATCTTCGCCCAGGAGCAGGAGCGGATCTTCGAGAACATGTGGTTCTGCGTCGTGCGCTCCTCCGAGCTGGCCAAGCCTGGAGCGTTCCGGACCATCGAGGTGGGTCGCGAGAGCATCCTGGTCACCCGCGCCAGGGACAACTCGATCCGCGCCTTCTTCAACGTGTGCCGGCACCGCGGAGCCAAGCTCTGCACGGAGGAGAGCGGCGAGGTCAAGCGGGCCTTCCAGTGCCCGTACCACGCCTGGACGTACGACCTGACGGGCAAGCTCGTCGCGGCGCCCAACCTCACCAAGATGCCCGACGTCGGCCGCACCGAGTACGGCCTGGTGAACGTGGCGACCCGCGAATGGCTCGGCTATGTGTGGGTCTGCCTCGCGGAGAACCCGCCCTCCTTCGAGGAGCAGGTGATCGGAGAGGTCATCACGCGCCTCGGCGACACCGAGTCCATCGAGCGCTACGACATAGACAACCTCGAGGTCGGCAAGCGGATCGTCTACGACGTAAAGGCGAACTGGAAGCTGATCATCGAGAACTTCATGGAGTGCTACCACTGCGCCACGATCCACCCCGAACTCACCGAGGTGCTCCCGGAGTTCGCCGACGGCTACGCCGCCCAGTACTACGTCGGCCACGGAGCCGAGTTCGGCGCGGAGGTCAAGGGCTTCACGGTCGACGGCTCCGAGGGTCTGGACCGCATTCCGGGCGTCTCCGAGGACCAGGACCGCCGCTACTACGCGATCACCGTCAGGCCGCAGGTGTTCATCAACCTCGTCCCCGACCACGTGATCTTCCACCGGATGTACCCGGTCGCCGCCGACCGCACCATCGTCGAGTGCGACTGGCTCTACCTGAAGCACGTCGTGGACAGCGGCAAGGACGTCAGCCGGTCCGTGGAGCTCTTCGACCGCGTCAACCGCCAGGACTTCGACGCCTGCGAGCGCTGCCAGCCCGCGATGAGCTCCCGCCTCTACGCCAAGGGCGGCGTCCTCGTGCCCAGCGAGCACCACATCGGCGCGTTCCACGACTGGATCCACGAGCGCCTCGGCACCCGGCAGCCCGAGTAGCGACGGCCGTGCAGGACACGGCGTGGGGGATCAGCCCAGGAAGCCCATCCGGTGGCTGATCTCCTCCGCGCCCTTGAGCAGCACGGGAGAGAGCTCGTGCATGCGCTCCTCGGTGAAGCGGTACGAGGGGCCGGAGGCGCTGAGCGACGCGATGACCTCTCCGTCCCGGTTGCGGACAGGGGCGGCCATGGCGTGCAGCCCGATCTCCAGCTCCTCCAGGGTGTACGCGTAGCCGCGCTCCCGGGCCTCGGCGAGGTTCTTCTCGAGCTTCGTCTTCGAGGTCAGCGTGCGCGGGGTCAGCTTCTCGAGGCCGGCGTCGGACAGCAGCGCGGCGCGTTCCTTGGCGGGCAGATGGGCCAGCAGGATCTTGCCGCTGGAGGTGGCGTGCAACGGGGTCAGCTGGCCGACCCAGTTGTGCGCGGTGACCGCCGCAGGACCGCGCACCTGGTACAGGTTGATCGCGTACTGCTCCTGCATCACGGCGATGTTGACGGTCTCGCCGATCTCCTCCGCGAGGCGCTCGCAGACCGGGCGCCCCTGCTGGGTGATGTCGATGCGTCCCGTGACCGCGCCGGCCAGGCGTACGATGCCGAACCCGAGCCGGTACTTGCCGCGCTCGCCCGCCTGCTCCACCAGGCCGCGAGCCTCCAGGGCGCCGAGCAGGCGGAACGCGGTGGACTTGTGAACATCGATCTCGGCAGCCACCTCGCTGACGCCCGCCTCGCCGCGCTGGGCCAGGATCTCCAGGACGCTGATGGCGCGGTCGACGGACTGCACGCCGCCGCTCCCTGAACTGGTCGTCTCGGTATCTGAACTGAAGTTGCTCACAGCGAAACTATACGCGCAGTAAACAACAGCGGCGCAAGTAACGAGAGCGAAACCCAGATCTTGCAAGTTGCGCCTCTCGCAACCTGGTGCGTATAGCGCTACCCGTACTAGCATGCGGCGCACATCGACGGCGCGAGCGAGACGAGGCACCATGGCTCCCCTGCACTACGACTTCGTCATCGTCGGCGGTGGATCGGCCGGCAGCGCACTGGCGAACCGGCTCTCCGCCGACCCGGGCAACCGCGTGCTGGTACTGGAGGCCGGCCGGCCCGACTACCCGTGGGACGTCTTCATCCACATGCCCGCGGCGCTGACGTATCCCATCGGCAGCCGCTTCTACGACTGGAAGTACGAGTCCGAGCCCGAGCCGCACATGGGCGGCCGGCGCGTCTACCACGCCCGCGGCAAGGTGCTGGGCGGCTCCAGCAGCATCAACGGCATGATCTTCCAGCGCGGCAACCCCATGGACTACGAGCGCTGGGCCGCCGACCCCGGCATGGACACCTGGGACTACGCGCACTGCCTGCCGTACTTCAGGCGCATGGAGAACTGTCTCGCGGCCGATCCCGACGACGAGTTCCGCGGCCACGACGGCCCCCTCGTCCTCGAGCGCGGCCCCGCCTCCAACCCGTTGTTCTCCGCCTTCCTCGAGGCCGTCCAGGAGGCCGGGTACGCACGCACCGACGACGTCAACGGCTACCGGCAGGAGGGCTTCGCGCCCTTCGACCGCAACGTCCACCGGGGACGCCGCCTCTCCGCCTCCAAGGCGTACCTCAAGCCCGCGAAGAAGCGGCCGAACCTCACCATCACCACCCGCGCCCTGGTCACCCGCGTCCTCTTCGAGGGCAAGCGTGCCGTCGGCGTCGAGTACCGGCGCGGGGGCAAGACGCAGCAGGTGCGCGCCGGAGAGGTCATCCTGAGCGGCGGCGCTATCAACTCCCCGCAGTTGCTGCAGCTCTCCGGCGTCGGTAACGCCGAGGAGCTGAGCGCGCTCGGCATCGACGTCGTCCACGACCTTCCGGGCGTCGGCGAGAACATGCAGGACCACCTGGAGGTGTACGTCCAGTACGCCTGCAGGCAGCCCGTCTCGATGCAGCCGTACATGGCGAAGTGGCGTGCTCCCTTCATCGGCCTGCAGTGGCTCTTCCGCAAGGGCCCGGCCTCGACCAACCACTTCGAGGCGGGCGGCTTCGCGCGCAGCAACGACGACGTGGACTACCCCAACCTGATGTTCCACTTCCTGCCCATCGCGGTCCGCTACGACGGCTCCTCGCCGTCCGGCGGGCACGGCTACCAGGTGCACGTCGGGCCCATGTACTCCGACGCCATCGGCTCGGTGAAGATCAAGAGCAGCGACCCGGAGGAGCACCCGGCGCTCCGCTTCAACTACCTCTCCACCGAACAGGACCGCCGCGAGTGGGTCGAGGCGATCCGCGTCGCCCGCAAGCTCCTCAACCAGCCCGCTCTCGCCCCGTACAACGACGGTGAGGTCTCGCCCGGGCCGTCCGTCGAGACGGACGAGGACATCCTCGCCTGGGTGGCGAAGGAGGGCGAGACCGCCCTCCACCCGTCCTGCACCTGCAAGATGGGCACCGACGAGATGTCCGTCGTCGACCCCACGAACATGCGCGTGCACGGCGTGGAGGGGCTGCGCGTCGTCGACGCGTCGGTGATGCCGTACGTCACCAACGGCAACATCTACGCGCCGGTGATGATGGTCGCCGAGAAGGCGGCCGACCTCATCCTCGGCAAGGAGCCGCTGCCGCCCTCCAAGGCCGCGTACTACCGGCACCGCGACGCCGAGAAGCAGGCCGGCGCCCCGACGCAGGCCGGGTAGTCGTTGGGCGCCGAAAGCTTCCGTGCGCTGCTCGACAGCGTCCGCTACGAGGTGCTGCCCGCGAAGTCGACGGAGGACAAGGTCCTCGCCCATGTCCCGCGCGACATAGTGGTCACCGTGACCGCGTCGCCGGTCAAGGGCCTGGAGCCGACCCTCGACCTCACCACCCGGCTCGCGGGGCACGGCTACCGCGTCGTCCCGCATGTGCCCGCGCGGCTGCTGCGGGACGACGCGCACCTGAAGGACGTCGTCGATCGGCTGCGTGCGGTGGGCGTCGACGACGTCTTCGTGCCGGCGGGTGACGCCGACCCGCCGGCCGGGGCGTACGACGGGGCCCTGCCCGTGCTGCGCAGGCTGAGCGAGTTCGGGGGCCCCTTCACGCATGTCGGCATCACCGGCTATCCAGAGAGCCATCCGCTCATCCACGACGACGTCACCATCCAGGCGATGTGGGACAAGCGCGCGCACGCCACGTACATCGTCAGCAATCTGTGCTTCGACCCGCGCGTGCTGGGGGACTGGGTGGCGCGGATACGGTGCCGTGACGTCACCCTGCCCGTCCATGTGGGCGTCGCGGGGCCCGTGCAGCGGGCGAAACTGCTGTCGATGGCGGCGAAGATCGGCGTGGGGGAGTCGACGCGCTTTCTCACCAAGCACGCCTCGTGGTTCCTGCGGTTCGCGGCACCCGGCGGTTACTCGCCCGAGCGGCTGCTGGACCGAAGTGCCGCGGCGCTCACCGCGCCCTCAGCGGGGGTGGCGGGCCTGCACCTGTTCACCTTCAACCAGATCGCGGAGACCGAGCGGTGGCGCCGCTCCATGCTCGACCGCCTCGGTGGGTAGCCCGCATAGCCGTACACAATTCGCGGGGCGGGCCGGAATCCGGCCCGCCCCGCGAATTGTGTACGACCAAGCGCTCAGCGGAAGACGATCGTGCGGTTCCCTTCCACCATCACGCGGCTCTCGCTGTGCCACTTCACCGCGTGCGCCAGCACCTGCGCCTCCACGTCCCGCCCGACCGTGACCAGCTCGTCCGGGTCGAGGGAGTGGTCGACGCGCACCACGTCCTGCTCGATGATCTGCCCCTCGTCCAGCTCGGGCGTCACGTAGTGCGCCGTCGCGCCGACGAGCTTCACGCCGCGCTCGTACGCCTGCTGGTAGGGACGCGCTCCCTTGAAGCTCGGCAGGAAGGAGTGGTGGATGTTGATCGCGCGGCCCTCCAACTCCTTGCACAGGTCGTCGGAGAGGACCTGCATGTAGCGGGCCAGCACCACCAGGTCGATGTCCAGCTCGCGCACCAGCTCCATCAGCCGCGCCTCGGCGTCGGCCTTGGTGTCCTTGGTGACCGGGATGTGGTGGAAGGGGACGCCGTAGGTCTCCGCCAGCCCCTCGAAGTCCCGGTGATTGGAGACGATCGCGGGGATCTCGATGTTGAGCGCGCCGGTGCGCCGGCGGAAGAGCAGATCGTTCAGGCAGTGGCCGAACTTGGACACCATGATGAGCGCCCGGGTCGGCGTGGAGGCGTCGCGGATGGTCCAGGAAATCCCGTAGGCCTCGGCGACGGGACCGAATCGGTAACGCAGATTTTTCAAATCGGCGTCCGGGTCGGACACGTCGAAGTGGACCCTCATGAAGAAACGGCCCTGGAGTCGATCATCGAACTGCTGGCTCTCCAGGATGTTGCCGGAATTCCTGACGAGGAAGCCGCTCACGGCGTGGACCAGTCCTGCGGTGTCCGGACAGGAGAGGGTGAGGACGTACTCACGGCCAGGTTGCGGTCGAGGGGACATGTGCAGCCTCCGTCGGTGCGTATTGCACAACATGGTGAGCGATACGCAACATGGTTGGGCTCCGTGCGGCTCGCGGTCAAGAGTTGCCGGACAAGTGCTCCCATGCCGAAATCGTCATCCTCTGACCCCTTGACGTATGTCTGTTCATTCGGCCAAGGTGTTCCACCACGAGCAATTCAGTGCACGATGCGCAACGAATTCTGGTCGAAGGGCTCCCGCGTGGCAGACCTGTATGCAGACGGAGAATGGCGCGAGCCCGTGGCCGGAGGCCGCCGGGAAATCCGCTGCCCCGCGGACGGCACGCTCACTGCGACCGTATCCGAAGGGACGCGCGCCGACACCGAGGCAGCCATCGCTGCCGCCCGCCGGGCCTTCGACGAGGGGCCCTGGCCCCGCACCCCCGAGCGTGAGCGCGGCGCGCTGCTGCTGCGCACCGCCGACATCCTCGAGCGCGACGCCAAGGAATTCGCCCGCGCCGAGTCGCTGGACACCGGAAAGCGGCTGGTGGAGAGCGAGTACGACATCGCCGACGTCGTCTCCTGCTTCCGCTACTACGGCGGCATCGCCGGCACCAGCGCAGGCCGCGTCGTCGACACCGGTCGCGACGACGCCCTCAGTCGCGTCACCTACGAACCGGTCGGCGTGTGCGGGCTGATCACCCCCTGGAACTACCCGCTGCTGCAGGCTTCTTGGAAGGTCGCACCCGCCCTCCTCGCGGGCAACACGATCGTCCTCAAGCCGAGCGAGCTCACCCCCTCCACCTCGATCCTGCTGATGCGGGCGCTGGAGGAGGCCGGGCTCCCGGCGGGTGCCGCCAACCTCGTCCTGGGCACCGGCCCGGAGGTGGGCGCACCGCTCTCCGAGGACCCGGCCGTCGACATGGTCTCCTTCACCGGAGGCCTGGAGACCGGCAAGAGGATCATGGCCACGGCCGCGGCGACCGTGAAGAAGGTCGCGCTGGAGCTCGGCGGCAAGAACCCCAACGTCGTCTTCGCCGACGCCGACTTCGAGACGGCCGTGGACTTCGCCCTCACGGCCGTCTTCCTGCACTCCGGGCAGGTCTGCTCGGCCGGCGCCCGGCTGATCGTCGAGGACTCCCTGCACGACGCCTTCGTCGACGAACTCGTGCGCCGAGCACGGCAGATCCGCCTAGGCGGGCCCTTCGACCCCGAGGCCGAGACCGGACCGCTGATCTCCGCACAGCACCGCGAGAAGGTCGAGGCGTATGTCGCGGCGGGCATCGCCGAAGGCGCTGTACTGCGCTGCGGCGGCGAACGCCCCGCTGACCCCGCGCTCTCGGGCGGCTACTACTACCCGCCCACCGTCCTCGACGAGTGCCGGCAGGACATGCGTGTGGTTCACGAAGAGTCCTTCGGCCCGGTGCTCACCGTCGAGCGCTTCACCGACGAGGACGACGCCGTCCGTATCGCCAACGACACCGAGTACGGACTCGCCGGAGCCGTATGGACGCAGGACGCGGGCAAGGCCCAGCGGGTCGCGCGGCGGCTGCGCCACGGCACCGTGTGGATCAACGACTACCACCCCTATGTGCCGCAAGCGGAATGGGGTGGCTTCGGGCACTCCGGAGTGGGCCGAGAGCTGGGACCGACCGGCCTGGACGAGTACCGAGAGCCCAAGCACATCTGGCAGAACATCCAACCCCGGCCGCAGCACTGGTTCCGCGGCTGAACGCCGAAAAGAGGTCGATCGTGACCCCAGCACAGACCGAGGTGCCGCAGCGGCGCGGCACACCCCAGGACTCGGCCCCCACTCCGGTCATATCCGTGCGCAGGCTGTGGAAGGTGTTCGGGCCGAAGGCCGACCAGGTCCCGGGCTCCGACGAGCTGTGCGGGCTCACCCGCCGCGAGCTCATGGACCGCACCGGATGCACCGCCGCCGTACGGGACGTCGACTTCGAGGTGTCGCCCGGCGAGGTCTTCGTCGTCATGGGCCTGTCCGGCTCCGGCAAGTCCACGCTGGTGCGATGTCTCACCCGGCTGATCGAACCCACCGCGGGCGAGATCGTCTTCGAGGGCGAGGACATCCGCGGCGCCGACGCGAAACGCCTGCGCGACCTGCGGCGCCGCAAGTTCTCCATGGTCTTCCAGCACTTCGGGCTGCTGCCTCACCGCAAGGTCGTCGACAACGTGGCGTTCGGCCTGGAGATCCGCGGCATGAGCAAGGCGGAGCGCACCAAGCGGGCCCTGGAAGTCGTCGAACTGGTCGGCCTCGCCGGATACGAGAACTCCTACCCCGACCAGCTCTCCGGTGGTATGCAGCAGCGCGTCGGCCTTGCCCGTGCGCTCGCCGGCGACCCCGACGTGCTCTTCTTCGACGAGCCGTTCTCTGCGCTCGACCCGCTGATCCGCCGCGACATGCAGAACGAGGTCATCCGCCTGCACCACGAGGTCGGCAAGACCATGGTGTTCATCACCCACGACCTCTCCGAGGCGCTCAAACTCGGCGACCGCATCCTCATCATGCGCGACGGCAAGATGGTCCAGTGCGGCACCGGCGACGAACTGGTCGGCGCCCCCGCCGACGACTACGTACGCGAATTCGTCAAGGACGTGCCGCGCGGCGACGTACTGACCCTCCGCTGGATCATGCGCCCCGCGGAGCCCGAAGACGCCCTCGACGGCCCCGAGTTGGGCCCGGACGTGGTCGTGCGGGAGGCCACGCGCGCCGTGCTGGCCGCCGAGAAGCCCGTCAAGGTCGTCGAGAACGGCAAGCTGCTCGGCATCGTCGGCGACGAAGAGATCCTCGCGGTCGTCGCCGGGCAGGAAGGCGACATGTGATGGCAGTCGCCGTAGAGAAGACCGCGCCGGTCGCGGGCGTGGCCAAGGTCAGCCGCCGCATGGTGGTGGCCGCGATCCTCGTTGCCTGGCTGCTGCTCTTCGCCGTGCTGCGCGGCAAGCAGACCCTGTCCCTCGCGGCGGCCGACCTCACCGATCTGCACCGCTGGTTCAACGACGTCAACGACACGATCGGCGCCAACCGCAACTCCAACCCGCTCTTCCTCTACTTCTTCAACGAGATCCGCCTTGTCATCGACAACCTGGTGACCTTCATCCAGGCGCTGATCTCCCAGCCCTCAGCCGGCCGCCCCGTCCCGCAGGTCGGCTGGCTCGGCGTCGTCGGCCTCGTCGGCTACGTCTCCTGGGCCGTCGGCAACTGGCGCGTCGCACTCCTGGCCGTGGCTGGCTTCACCTTCCTCGGGCTGCAGGGCCTGTGGCAGGAGAGCATGGACACCCTCGCGCTGACCGTCTCGGCGGTCTTCGTCGCGCTGCTGATCGGGATTCCGCTGGGCGTGTGGGCCGGTCTCTCCGACCGGGTCAACCGGATCATGACGCCCTTCCTGGACTTCATGCAGACGATGCCGACCTTCGTCTACCTGGCACCGCTCACCCTGTTCTTCCTCATCGGCCCGGCCTCCGCCACGATCGCCACGCTGATCTACGCGGCGCCGCCCGCCATCCGTATCACCGCGCACGCCATCCGGTCCGTGCCGGAGACGACGGTCGAGGCGGCCGACTCACTGGGCTCGACGCGGCGGCAGGCACTGCTGAAGGTGCTGCTTCCGATGTCCAAGCGGACCGTGGTGATGGGCGTCAACCAGACCATCATGGCCGCCCTGGCCATGGTCACCATCGCGGCCCTGATCGACGCCCCCGGCCTCGGCAAGACCGTCGTCCAGGCCCTGCAGTCACTGGACGTCGGCACGGCCTTCAATGCGGGTCTTGCCATCGTCGTCATGGCCATCGTCCTGGACCGGGTCACCACCGCGGCCAGCGCACGGGCTGAGGCTGCCCGGCGCTCGGGGAATCGATTCGCCAAGTGGCGGCGGCCGTTGCTGGGCGCGGGCGGAATCGCCGCAGCGGTCCTCGCCTACCTGTCACACACCTACGTATGGGCGGCGGAGTTCCCCGGCGAGGGCGGCACCGGCAGCGCCATCGCGAGCGCGGCGGACAGCGCGACCACCTGGGCCCAGGACAACCTTTCCGGCATCACCAACGCCTTCCGCGACGCCATCACCAACGGCCTGCTCAACCCCTTCCAGTCGCTGCTCACCGACTCCCCGTGGTGGCTGGTCGGCGCGGCCCTGATCGGGCTCGGCACGGTCCTCGGCGGCTGGCGCGCCGGCGTCACGACGGCCGTCTGCGTCGGCCTCCTGGTCGGCACGGGCCTGTGGTCGGACAGCATGACGACGCTCGCCTCCACCGTCGTGGCGACGGTCCTGGTGATGCTGCTCGGCATCGTCTTCGGGGTGTGGATGGGGCGCAGCGCACTCGTGGACCGGATCATGCGGCCCACCCTCGACGCCGCCCAGGTCATGCCGCCGTTCGTCTATCTCGTGCCGTTCCTCGCACTGTTCGGCGCGACACGCTTCACGGCGATCGTCGCCGCCGTCGTCTACGCCGCGCCCGTCGCGATGAAGATCATCGCGGACGGGGTGCGGACCGTGCCCGAGACCACGGTCGAGGCGGCGACCTCTGCCGGGTGCAACACCTGGCAGATCATCACCAAGGTCCAACTGCCGATGGCACGCAGCGCCCTGACCCTCGCGACCAACCAGGGCCTGATCTATGTGCTGTCGATGGTTGTTGTGGGCGGCCTGGTAGGTGCCGGCGCCCTCGGCTACGACGTCGTGGCCGGATTCTCGCAGGGCGAGCTGTACGGCAAGGGGCTGGCGGCGGGGCTCGCCATCGTACTGCTCGGAGTCATGTTCGACCGGATCACTCAGGCTGCGGCGCGACGCACTAGGGCATAAGGAGCACGGACCATGGCAAGGCAAGCAAGACAGTGGAGAGTCGGCGCGGCCGGTATGGCGGTCCTCGGCCTCACCCTCACCGCCTGCGGCGGTGCGAAGGTCGGCGACGACAGCTCCGCGAGTTCGGGCAGCTCGGGCAAGTGCGGCACCTTCAACCTGGCGGTCAACCCGTGGGTCGGCTACGAGGCGGACGCGGCGGTCGTCGCGTACGTCGCCGAGCACGAGCTCGGCTGTACGGTCAACAAGAAGGACCTGAAGGAAGAGATCGCCTGGCAGGGGTTCGGGACGGGCGAGGTCGACGCCGTCCTGGAGAACTGGGGCCACGACGACCTGAAGAAGAAGTACATCACCCAGCAGAAGACCGCCGTCGACGCCGGCCAGACCGGCAACAAAGGCATCATCGGCTGGTACGTGCCGCCGTGGCTCGCCAAGGCGCACCCCGACATCACCGACTGGAAGAACCTCAACAAGTACGCGGACAAGTTCAAGACCTCGGAGTCGGGCGGCAAGGGCCAGCTGCTCGACGGCGACCCGTCGTACGTCACCAACGACGAGGCGCTGGTGAAGAACCTGAAGCTGGACTTCAAGGTGGTGTACGCGGGCAGCGAGACCGCGCTCATCCAGGCGTACCGCAAGGCCGAGAAGAACAAGGAATGGGTGATCGGCTACTTCTACGAGCCGCAGTGGTTCCTGTCCGAGGTGCCGCTGGTCAAGGTCGACCTGCCGAAGTACACGGCGGGCTGTGACGCCGACGCGGCGAAGATCGCGTGCGACTACCCCGTCTACAACCTGGACAAGATCGTCAGCGCGAAGTTCGCCAAGTCCGGCAGCCCCGCCTATGACCTGGTGAAGAACTTCAACTGGACGAACGACGACCAGAACGTAGTCGCCAAGTACATCGCGGTGGACAAGATGTCGCCCGAGGCGGCGGCGAAGAAGTGGGTCGAGGCGAACAAGGACAAGGTCGACGCCTGGCTCAAGTAGGACCGGACCGGAAGCTTCTGACGTGCCCGGCGGGCCGTGCGCAACTGTGCGCACGGCCCGCCGGGCATCGCCGTGTTGCGGGCTGTTTTCCGACGTCACGGAGCCCTTGACACCCACCTCCACGGCGGGCACATTGAGTTGCGCAACCTGAAGCATGTTGCGCAGACAGCAACTGGATTGGTTTCAATTCGGAGGTGCGGCGATGGCGGGACCCCGAGTGGTGATCATCGGAGCAGGCGTCGTGGGTGCGGCGCTGGCAGACGAGATCTCCGCACGCGGCTGGACCGAAGTGACGGTGGTCGACCAGGGCCCGCTCCCCGCCACCGGGGGATCGTCGTCGCACGCCCCGGGCCTGGTCTTCCAGACGAACTCCTCCAAGACGATGACCGAGCTGGCCCGCTACACCGTCGAGAAGCTCTGCTCGCTCGACGTCGACGGCCAGCCCTGCTTCCTGCAGGTGGGCGGCCTGGAAGTGGCCACCACGCCCGAGCGCCTCGCCGAGATCCACCGCCGTCACGGCTGGATCACCGCCTGGGGGATCGAGGCCCGCATCCTCAGCCCGGAGGAATGCGTCGAGCAGCACCCGCTGGTGGACCAGGACAAGATCCTCGGTGGCCTGCTCGTACCGACGGACGGCCTCGCCAAGGCTGTCCTCGCCGTCGAGGCACAGATCCGCCGCGCCACCGAGCGCGGCGTACGCTTCCTCGCCCGCCACGAAGTCCTCGACGTGCGGCAGAGCGACGGCCGCGTCACCGGCGTCCTCACCGATCAGGGCGAGATCCCCGCCGACATCGTCGTCTGCTGCGCCGGCATCTGGGGTCCGAAGATCGCCCGTATGGTCGGCATGAATCTGCCGCTCACACCGCTCGCCCACCAGCTGGCGTGGACCGGCCCCGTACCGGCCCTGGCGGGCCAGACGCAGGAAGCCGTCCGCCCGATCCTGCGCCACCAGGACGCCGACCTGTACTACCGCGACCGCTTCGACGGCCTCGGTATCGGCTACTACGGACACCGCCCCATGCCGCTCTCCGCAGACGACATCCTCTCCGTGGACGAGGCCGACGCGATGCCGTCGGTGCTGAAGTTCACCGAGGAGGACTTCGAGGACGCCTGGACCGAGACCCAGTCTCTCCTCCCCGCCACCCGGGAGGCCAAGGTCGAGGAGGGCATCAACGGCCTGTTCTCCTTCACCACGGACGGCCTGCCGCTCCTCGGCGAGTCACCGGACGTCAAGGGCTTCTGGGTCGCCGAGGCCGTGTGGGTCACGCACTCCGCGGGCGTGGGGCGGGCCGTCGCCGAATGGCTGGTCGACGGCTACTGCTCGTCCTTCGACCTGCACGAGTGCGACGTCAACCGCTTCGAGCCGCACCAGCTCTCGCCGGAGTACGTCCTCGCCCGCGACTGCCAGAACTTCGTCGAGGTCTACGACATCCTCCACCCCCTCCAGCCGTCGGGGCACCCGCGCCCGATCCGCACCAGCCCGTTCTACGCCCGGCAGCAGGAGCTCGGCGCGTTCTTTCTGGAGGCGACGGGCTGGGAACGCCCCCAGTGGTACGAGGACAACGCGGGCCTGGTAGAAGGCCGTTCGATCCCGACTCCCAACGACTGGGCGGCGCAATACTGGTCCCCGATCGTCGGCGCCGAGGCGCAGGCGACACGCGAGACCGTGGCCATGTACGACATGACGGCCCTCAAGCGCCTCGAGGTCGGCGGGCCCGGCGCCGCCGCCTTCCTGGAGCGGATGTCCACCGGCAAGGTCGACAAGTCGGTCGGCTCCGTCACGTACACGCTGCTGCTCGACGAGGACGGCGGCATCCGCAGCGACATCACCGTCGCCCGGCTCGCCCGCGACCTCTTCCAGGTCGGCGCCAACGGCAACCTGGACCTCGACTGGTTCACCCGCCACCTGCCCGCCGACGGGTCGGTCGCCGTCCGCGACATCACGGCAGGCACCTGCTGCATCGGACTGTGGGGCCCGCTGGCCCGCCAGGTCCTGCAGCCGCTCACCGAATCCGACTTCTCGGGCGACGGCCTGAAGTACTTCCGCGCCAAGCGCGCCCACATCGGCTCCGTCCCCGTCACCGCGATGCGCCTGTCGTACGTCGGCGAACTCGGCTGGGAGCTGTACACCACCGCCGACATGGGCCTGAAGCTGTGGGACACGCTGTGGCAGGCGGCCCGGCCGCTGGGCGGTGTCGCCGCCGGCCGCGGCGCCTTCAACAGCCTCCGCCTGGAGAAGGGCTACCGTTCCTTCGGCACCGACATGACGTACGAGCACGACCCCTACGAGGCCGGTGTCGGCTTCGCGGTGAAGCTCGACAAGGACGACTTCATCGGCAAGGCCGCACTTCAGCGGCGGAAGGCCGATGTACGGCGCCGGCTGACCTGCCTCACCATCGATGACCCGGCGGCCGTCGTCATGGGCAAGGAGCCGGTGTACGACGGCGACCGCCCCGTCGGCTACGTCACCAGCGCCGCGTACGGCTACACGATCGGCAAGGGCATCGCGTACGCGTGGCTGCCCGCCGACCTCGCGACCACCGGACGCACCGTGCACATCGGCTACTTCGACCAGCGCATCACGGCAGTCGTCGCCGACGAGCCTCTGTTCGACCCGTCGATGTCCCGACTGCGCGGCTAGGAGGCTGGGTCTTGCTTTCCCTCGCTCTCCGTCCGGCTCCCGACAAGATCAGGGAGCTGTGCACATGTACGCAGCAGGCGGTGGCGGCCAAGCACCCGCTCCCTCCGCACCCCTCAGGAGACGCCCGATGAGCCCCCGCACCCCGGGTGCCGACCTCCCCGAGCACCCCGACTGGCTGTGGCGCACCCCCGAGCCCAGGGCGTCGTACGACGTGGTGATCGTGGGCGGCGGCGGTCACGGACTCGCCACCGCGCACTACCTGGCGAAGAACCACGGCATCACCAACGTCGCCGTACTGGAGAAGGGCTGGCTCGCGGGCGGCAACATGGCCCGCAACACGACCATCATCCGCTCCAACTACCTGTGGGACGAGAGCGCCGGTATCTACGAGCACGCGCTCAAGCTGTGGGAGGGACTGGCGGAGGAGCTCGACTACCCGATCCTCTTCTCCCAGCGCGGTGTGCTGAACCTCGCCCACAGCCTGCAGGACGTCCGCGACAGCGTCCGCCGCGTCGAGGCCAACCGGCTCAACGGCGTCGACGCCGAGTGGCTCGACCCGCAGCAGGTCAAGGACGTCTGCCCGATCGTCAACATCTCACCGGACGTGCGCTATCCGGTGATGGGCGGCACCTACCAGCCGCGGGCCGGCATCGCCAAGCACGACCACGTCGCCTGGGGCCTCGCCCGTTCCGCCGACGCGGCTGGGATCGACATCATCCAGAACTGCGAGGTCACCGGCCTCGACATCGTCGGCGGCCGGGTCGTCGGTGTGCAGACGACGCTCGGCCCGATCGGGGCGGGGAAGGTGGCGCTCTGCTCGGCCGGACACACGTCGGTCCTCGCCGCCATGGCCGGTATCGAACTGCCCCTACAGAGCCACCCGTTGCAGGCGCTGGTCTCCGAACTCCTTGAACCGGTGCACCCGACGGTCGTCATGTCCAACGCGGTGCACGTGTACGTCAGCCAGGCGCACAAGGGCGAGCTGGTGATGGGCGCGGGCATCGACGCGTACAACTCCTACACCCAGCGCGGCGCCTTCCACATCATCGAAGAGCAGATGTCCGCCGCCCTGGAGCTCTTCCCGGTCTTCGCCCGCGCCCATGTGCTGCGCACCTGGGGCGGCATCGTCGACGTCAGCCCCGACGCGTCACCGATCATCGGACTCACCCCGGTCGACAACCTCTACCTCAACTGCGGCTGGGGGACCGGCGGATTCAAGGCAACCCCCGGCGTCGGCTGGGTCTACGCCCACACCATCGCCCACGACACGCCCCACCCGCTCAACGCCCCCTTCTCGCTCGACCGTTTCACCACCGGCGCGCTCGTCGACGAGCACGGCGCGGCCGCGGTGGCCCACTGAGGAGCCGAACAGATGCTGCTCATCCCATGCCCCTGGTGCGGGCCCCGTGACGAGGCCGAGTTCCACTACGGCGGCCAGGCGCACGTCCCCTACCCCGAGGACCCCGCGTCTTTGACCGACGAGGAGTGGGCGCGCTACCTCTTCTTCCGCGACAACTCCAAGGGCCCGTTCGCGGAACGCTGGAGCCACTCGGCGGGCTGCCGCCGCTGGTTCAACGCGGTACGGGACACGGCGACGAACGAGATCCTCGCCGTTTACCGCACGGGCGAGCCGCGCCCGGCAGTTTCAGCCCGTCCGGCGTTTGAGGACGAGCCCGAAGGGCGATCCGGGGGTCTGGTGGCGGAGCCCCCGGCGGGGGTCCAGGGGGCTGGCCCCGTGCCACGCGGCGGCAGCCGCATATCGGATGCAGCGGGAAGGGGCGGCGTAGGGGAAGAAACCGCTGCTCCAGCCACAGATACGCGTACCCAGCCGTTCCGCCTCCCCACCGGCGGCCGAGTCCACCGCAACGAACCCCTCACCTTCGTCTTCGACGGCACCCCGTACGAGGGCCACCGAGGCGACACCCTCGCCTCCGCCCTCCTGGCGAACGGCGTCATCCAGACCGGCACCAGCATCAGACTCGGCCGCCCCCGCGGCATCTTCTCCGCCGGCGTAGAAGAACCCAACGCCGTCATTCAGATCGAGGCCCCCTTCCCCGAGCCGATGCTGCCGGCGACGACCGTCGAGCTGTACGACGGCCTCGTAGCCACCAGCCTCCCCGGCCAGGGCCGCCTCGCCACCGAGCCCGACCCCGCCCGCTACGACGCCGTCCACGCCCACTGCGACCTCCTGGTCGTCGGCGCGGGCCCGGCAGGCCTCGCCGCCGCGGCGGCCGCAGCGCGCAGCGGCGCACGCGTCATCCTCGCCGACGACCAGCCCGAGCTGGGCGGCAGCATTCTCGGCACGGGCGAACTCGCGGACTGGACCGAGGAGATCGCCGCACTGCTGGACGCCGAGCCCGAGGTGCGCGTGCTGCGCCGCACCACGGTCTTCGGCTACTACGACGACAATCACCTCCTCGCCGTCGAGCGCCGCACCAACCACCTCGGCGCCCAGGCCCCCGAGCACGTCTCCCGCGAACGCGTCTGGCGCATCCGCGCCCGCCGCGTCGTCCTCGCCACCGGCGCCCACGAGCGCTCGCTGGCGTTCCCCGACAACGACCGCCCGGGCATCATGCTGGCCGCCGCGGCCCGCACGTATGTCAACCGCTACGGCGTCCTCCCGGGCCGCCACGCCGCCGTCTTCACCACCAACGACAGCGCCTACGCAGCCGCGCTCGACCTGGCCGCAGCGGGCGTGGACGTTGCAGCGATCATCGACACCCGCCCCGAACCGGGGGAGTGGGCGCGCCGCGCCCAGGCCGCCGGGATCGAGGTGCTGACCGGGCACGCGGTCGTGGGCACCGAAGGCGGGGCGCGCCTCACCGCGGTGACCGCAGCCCCGTACGGAGAGCCGGCAGGACACCGCCAGTTCGCCGTCGACCTCCTCCTCGTCTCCGGCGGCTGGAACCCCGTAGCGCACCTGTTCAGCCAGGCGGGCGGAAAGCTGCGCTACGACGAGGCGCTCGGCACCTTCGTCCCCGACACCTGCCGCCAGGCGGTAGAGGTGGCGGGCTCCGCGAACGGCGTCTTCGACCTGCCCTCCGTACTCGCCCAGGGCGCGACGGCCGGCGCCCGCGCCATCGAGGCCGAGGGCTACGCCGCCGAGGCGCCCCGGCTCCCCGACGTGACCGCCGACCCGCAGTCCTCGCCCATGCACGTCTTCGTCGTCCCGGGCGCTGCCGCCGGACCCCATTTCGTGGACCTCCAGCGAGACGTCACCGTCGACGACCTGGCCCGGGCGACCGGCGCGGGAATGCGCTCGGTGGAGCACACCAAGCGCTACACCACCGCGGGAACCGCCAACGACCAGGGCAAGACCTCCGGCGTACTCGCCAGCGGCACCGTGGCCCACCTCCTCGGCGTCGACATCTCCGCCCTCGGCACCACGACCTTCCGCCCGCCGTACACGCCCGTCTCCTTCGCCACCCTCGCGGGCCGCGACCGGGGCGTACTCCACGACCCGGTCCGCGTCACCGCCCTGCACGACTGGCATACCGCCCACGGCGCGCTCTTCGAGAACGTCGGCCAGTGGAAGCGTCCCTGGTACTACCCGCAGGACGGCGAGGACATGGAGACGGCCGTGCTGCGCGAGTGCCGCGCCGCCCGCGAGGGCGTGGCCTTCATGGACGCCTCCACGCTCGGCAAGATCGACGTGCAGGGCCCAGACGCCGCCGTGTTCCTCGACCGGCTCTACACCAACATGATGAGCACCCTCAAGGTCGGCATGATCCGCTACGGCGTGATGTGCCGTCTCGACGGCATGGTGTTCGACGACGGTACTGTCATCCGCCTCGCCGATGACCGCTTCCTCGTCACCACCACGACCGGCAACGCGGCCACCGTGCTGGACTGGATGGAGGAGTGGCTGCAGACCGAGTGGCCAGAGTTGCGCGTCCACTGCACCTCCGTGACCGAGCAGTGGGCCACCGTCGCCCTGGTCGGCCCCCGCTCCCGCGAACTGCTCGGCACCCTCGCGCCGGACCTCGCCGTGGACAACGACAGCTTCCCGTTCATGGCCTGGCGCGAGACGACCGTCGCCGACATCCCGGCGCGCGTCTGCCGGATCAGCTTCTCCGGCGAGTTGGCGTACGAGATCAATGTGTCGCCGTGGGAGGCCCTCGCCCTCTGGGAGGCGTTGTACGAGGCGGGCGGCCCGCTCGGCATCACCCCGTACGGCACCGAGACGATGCACGTCCTGCGCGCCGAGAAGGGCTACCCGATCATCGGGCAGGATACCGACGGCACCGTCACCCCCCAGGACCTGGGCATGAGCTGGGCGGTGTCGAAGAAGAAGCCCGACTTCATCGGCAAGCGCTCCTACGCCCGGGCCGACACCGTCCGCCCCGACCGCAAGCACCTCGTCGGCCTGCTCCCCGAGGACCCGGGCACCTTCCTCCCCGAGGGCACCCACCTGGTCGCCGACAGTGTGCTGCCCCAACCGCCGGTGCCGATGCTCGGCCATGTCACCTCCAGCTACCGCAGCGCGGCCCTCGGCCGGACCTTCGCCCTCGCCCTGGTCAAGGGCGGCCGCGACCGCATCGGCGAGCGCCTCTACGCGCCCGTGGGCGACCAACTGGTCCCGGTGACCGTCGCAAGCCCCGTCCTCTACGACCCCGAGGGAGCCCGCCGCGATGGCTGACACCGCACGTCGCACCCCCCGCCGCAGCCCCCTGTCCGGCGCCGCCGGCCGGCTCGCCGCCGCCACCCGCGCCTCCGGCGGCGCCGTACGGCTGGCCGAGGTCCCCTTCGTCACCCAGATCAACGTCCGCCTCGACCCCAAGGGAGCGGCCGCGGACGCCGTCGGGCTCGCTCTGGGCCTCGACCTGCCCATCGAACCCAACACGGTCGTACGCGCCGGGGACCTGGCCGCGCTCTGGCTGGGCCCCGACGAGTGGCTCGTCGTGGGCCCGCCCGGCGGCCAGAGCGACCTGGAGGGCCGTATCCGCGCCGCCACCGGCGACGAGCCCGCAGCCGTCACCGACGTCTCGGCCCAGCGCACCACCCTGCTCGTCTCCGGCCCGCGCGCCCGTGACCTGCTGGCCCACGGCTGCCCGCTGGACCTGCACCCGCGCGCCTTCCGCGCCGGACGCTGCGCCCAGACCACGCTGGCCCGCACACAGGTCGTGCTGGTCGCCCGGGAACAGCCCGAGCATGGCTTCTGGGTGCTGGTCCGCTCGTCCTTCGCCGGATATCTGACGGACTGGCTGCTGGATGCGGCGACGGAGTACGCCCGACCGGACTGAGACGTGCGCGGGTTCTCAGCCCTCGTGCTCGGCGACGACCTTTCCCGCGTTGGCGGCGTCCATGACGCTCGAGATGTCGAACCTGTCGTCGATGCCCTTCTTCGCCAAGGACGTCGCCAGCTCGAGGGAACCGTCCTGCGGCGCCCGGGCGGACTCGGGCGGCGTGCCGGGGGACGGCCGCCGCACGGCCTCAGCCGCGCAGCCGCCCTTCAGCAGCGGCTTGCCGTTCGCCTTCGTGATGCCGACGCCCATGTCCTTGCCGGTGGCAGCCGCGCCCTCTTCCGGCGAGCCGCCGATGTTGCGCCCCTTGCCCTGGGGCGCCCACGACGTGGAGGGCGGCGGAGGGAGGTACCCGTACTTCGCCGCGTCGCCCGGAGCGATCCGTACAAACTCCGACCGCCGCGCGTGCGGCGCCGGCCGTGGCACCCGGGTTACCCGCACATCGTGGAACCCGTCCGCGCAGACCACCCACCACCATCAGTCCCGCTGGCCTCATAGGCGCCCCTCGCATCAGCCCACCGGAGGCCACAGCACCGCTGACCCATTCCGTTATGGGTCTATTGTCTGGATAGCGGTAGGAGTGTCTGGTTAGCGGTGAGACGACCTCAGGGAGGTGCCTCGCATGAACGGCTGGCCGGGTCGTGCTGCTGTCGTCATGACCGTGCTGTCGTTGGCGGTCGGCGTCGCCGCCTGTGGCGGCAGTGACGGCTCGGGCTCCGACAACGGAGGCTTCGCCATCGGCCTGATGCTCCCGACGAACGGGACCTCCCGCTTCGGGCATTTCGACGAGCCCCTGATCGAGCAGAAGATCAAGGAGCTGTGCGGCAACTGCACGGTGGAATACGCCAACGCCAGGGCGGATGTGGCGATCCAGCGCCAGCAGATGGACTCCATGATCAACAAGGGGGTCAAGGTCCTGATCCTCGATGCCGTCGACCCCACGGCGCTCCGTTCCTCCGTCGAGGACATGAAGGAGGCCGGCATCCCGATCGTCGCCTACGACCGCCTCGCCGAGGGCCCGATCTCGGGCTACGTCACCTTCGACGGCGCGCAGGTCGGCGAGATCCAGGCCGAAGCGCTCCTGGACGCCATGGGTGACAAGGCGAACGGCGGCCGGATCGTGATGATGAACGGCGCCGTCACCGACCCCAATTCGGGCTGGTTCAAGAGGGGCGCGCTGTCCGTCCTCGACGACAAGGTGAAGATCGCCAAGATGTACGACACCGTGGAGTGGCGGGAGGAGAACGCCCACGCCAACATGTCCGGTGCCATCGCCGCCCTGGGCGTCGACGGCATCGACGGCGTCTACGCCGCCAACGACCGCATCGCCTCCGGTGTCATCGCCGCTCTCAAGGCCGCCGAGGTCACGCCCCTTCCGCCCGTCACCGGGCAGGACGCCGATCTCGCGGCCGTACAGCGCATCATCACCGGCGACCAGTACATGACCGTCTACAAGCCCTTCAAGCCCGAGGCCGACGCCGCCGCCGCCATGGCCGTCGCCCTGGGCCGCGGGGAGGACATCGACGGCATCGCCAAGACCACCGTCGACAGCGCCACTGACAAGGACATCCCGGCCGTCCTGCTCACTCCGGTGTCCGTGACCGTCGACAACATCAGGGACACCATCCTCAAGGACGGCATGTACACGCTCGAAGAGATCTGCGCCTCGGAGTACCGGTCCGCCTGCGACGCGGCCGGGCTGACCAAGTAACCCGACGAGCCGCGCCACCCAGGCCGAGCCCGCGGCCGCCGTCGAAACAGCGGGACACCAGAAGGTCCCGGGATGCGAAATCCCGGGACCCTCTGGGTTATAGGGCTGTGGAGCGTTGGGCAGGTCTTGCACCTGCATCTCCCCGCCGGGGGCGGAGCGTCTTGCTTTGGACCACCAACGCGAGGCGGCGCCGTTTCCCGGAGGCGTCTGAGATCAACATACGTGGAATGCCAAGTCCTCGCCGGGAGACGCGCCCGGCGAAGACTCCGTTCGGCGGAGCCGCTCGGGCCGGGCGTCGGTGGTGGCCGTGCAGCCGAACGGGTCAGTTCCCGGGCCCGGTCGAGCCGTGGGGCGCCTACCCCCGACGTACGTTGTGCCTGGCAGGCGTCTGTTCGCTGCGGCCTCCTCCGGCTTCCGGTGCGCGCGTCGGCCCGCAGACAACAAGGCCGGAAGAAACACCCTGGGATGGTACGCATGCGCAGACACGGCAGGATCGCTGCGGCAGCGCTGGCCGCTGGTGCGCTGCTGACATCCGCGGCGTGCTCCGGTACGCCGACGTCGGTCCCGCGGGCTGCGGCGGTCGCGACGCCCGAGTCTCCCGGCGCCACGGTCCGCGCCCTGACCCCCGCGGTGGCGGAACAACTCGACAAAGCCGTCACCCAGACGCTGCATCAGGCGGGCGTGCCCGGCGTCATCGTGGGGGTGTGGATTCCCGGAAAGGGCAGCTACGTCCGTGCGTTCGGCGTCGCCGACAAGAGCAGCGGCGCCCCCATGTCCGACGGGCTGCGGATGCGGATCGGCAGCGAGACGAAGACCTTCACCGTGACCGCGATCCTGCGGCTGGTCGACGAGGGCAAGGTCGGTCTCGACGACCCGGTGTCGAAATACGTGGAGGGCGTGCCCAACGGGGACCGCATCACCCTGCGCCAACTCGCCGACATGCGCAGCGGGCTGTACCCGTACACCGACGACCCGGACTTCGGCAAGGCCTTCCTCTCCGATCCCGACCGGAGGTTCACGCCGCAGCAACTGCTCGACTACGCCTTCAAGCACCCCGTGGGTTTCGAGCCGGGGCAGAAGTTCCAGTACTCCAACACGAACGCGATCCTGCTCGGCCTGGTGGTGGAGAAGGCGAGTGGCCAGAGCTTCGGCGACTATCTGCAGCAGCACGTCCTGGAGCCGAGCCACCTGGACCACACGCTCTTCCCCACCGGAACCGAGTTCCCCCAGCCGCACGCGCGCGGCTACACCACCCAGACGCTGGGCGGAGAGGTCGCCGACGCGACGAACTGGGACCCGTCCTGGGCCTGGGCCGCCGGAGCGATGATCTCGGACCTGTCCGACCTCCGCGAATGGGCCCGTATCGCCGCGACGGGCACGCTGCTCAAGCCCGCCACGCAGGCACAGCGACTGCGGACCCTGCCCACCGGCTTCCCCGGGGCCAGCTACGGCCTCGGCATCTTCAACAGCCACGGCTGGATCGGGCACAACGGTTCGCTGCCCGGCTACCAGTCGGTGACGGTCTATCTGCCCTCGGCCGAGGCGACGCTGGTGATCCTCACCAACACCGACACCTCCTACGAGAACAACGAGAACAGCACTCTCTTCGCGAAGGCCGTCACCGGCATCGTGACGCCCGGCAATGTCTACGACGTGCCGCCCACGTCGGCCTCCTCGGCGTCGCCGTCGCCGTGAACCGTCACTTCCTGCCGAACACGGCTGTGCCGGACACGTTCGGTGCCTGCCGTAGAGTGCGCCCATGTGGAACCGTAGTTTTCTGATACTCCACGGCGTCGAGAACCGGCGTCCGGCCGAGCACTGGCAGTACGACCTCGCGCTGCGGCTCAGGGAACACGGGGAGCAGGTCTTCTATCCGCAACTGCCCGATCCCGACCAGCCGGCACTCGACGCCTGGGGCGACGCGATCGAGGCCGAACTGGGGATGATGCGCGGTGAGCGCATCGTCGTGTGCCACAGCCTGGGATGCGCGGCATGGTTCCACGTCTCGGCGAGGCGCGGCGACACGCCCGCCGCCGACCGCGTGCTCCTGGTGGGCCCGCCCGGACCGAGCGCGTTCTCCTGGGACGCCATCGCCGGGTTCACGCCCGAGCCCCTCGACCTGTCCCGGCTGAAGCTCGCCGTGGCCACGCCCCGGCTGGTGTGCTCCGACAACGACCCGTACTGCCCGGAGGGCGCCGCCGAGGTCTTCGGTCGGCCGCTGGGCTGCGACGTCGACCTCCTGACGGGCGCCGGGCATCTGGCCATCCCGGACGGATACGGTCCCTGGCCGTCGGCACTGGACTGGTGCCTGGATCCCGGCACCCGACTGACGGTCAACTAGGACTTGCCCGTCCCATCATGTGACTGCCTTATGTCGGGGTCGTTCCTCCCGTGCGGGCGGACTGCACGCAGTTCCAGGCGGTGCTGAGAGAAGTGCCGCGTCCCGCGGATCGGGCCGGGCGGCCTCGCAACCAGCCGGACAGCCTCGCGGCCACGTCAGGCTGCCCGTGCGGCGAGCCCCCGCAGGATCCGCGCCGAAGGGGTTCCGGGATCCGCCGTGATCAGGACGACTTCCTGGTCGTCCTCGGGCACGAGCAGTACATCGCAGTTCAGCCGCAGTCTGCCCGCCACCGGGTGGTCGAGGGTCTTGATGCGGTGCCCGGGAGCATGGACCGGACGCGTCTCCCAGATCTGCCGGAACTCCTCGCTGCCGGCGCGCAGTTCGGCCAGCAGGGCGGCGAGCTGCGCGTCGTGCGGGTAGCGGTCGGCGGCCCGGCGCAGCCGCGCCACCACGATGTGCCCGAATTCCTCGGCGCCGGCGCTCTCGTACATGCGTCCCTGGCCGAGAAAGCGGCGTCGGGCGAGGTTCGTCGTCCGGCGTCCGAGATCACCGCCCAGCAGAGCCTGCGCCAGGGGGTTCCAGGCGACGACGCCGTAGGACGCGTCGGTGACGATCGCGCCGGTCTCCGGCAGCCGCTGCAGCATCCGGGTCACCTGCGGGCGCACCCTCCGCACGGCGTTGGTGCCGGGCGGCGCGCTCGATCCCGCCAGGCGGAACAAGTGGCTGCGTTCGACTGGGGTGAGCCGCAGGGCCCCGACGAGCGCGTCCAGGATCCGGGCCGAAGGCCGCGGTCCGCGAGCCTGTTCCAGCCGGGTGTAGTAGTCGACCGACATGTGGGCCAGTTCCGCCACCTCTTCGCGGCGTAGGCCCGGTGTACGGCGAGGGGTGTTGGTCGGCAGACCGACCTCATGCGGATGCAATCCCGCCCGGTGCTCCCGTAGGAAGCGGGCCAGCTCCTGCCGCGGCATGCTGCCTCCTCCCGCTTTGCCTGTCCCACTGCCTGGTACAGGTTGTCCCTGGCAGGGGCACCCTGGGCCAGGGGACCGTAGCTGTCATGAACGATCGCACAGCTTTGGTCACCGGTGCCAACAAGGGCATCGGCAAGCACATCGCCAACCAGCTCGCCGCAGAGGGCTTCACCGTGTACGTGGCCTCCCGCGACGCCGGGCGCGGGCAGCGGGCCGTCAAGGAGATCGGCGGCGACGCCCGCCTGCTGGTCCTCGACCTGACGGACCCCGACAGCATCATCAAGGCCGCGGCCTTGGTGGACCGCCTGGACGTCCTGGTCAACAACGCGGGTATCTCCCCGTCCTCCACGCCGCCGACCGAGGCCGGCGTCGAGGACTTCCGGCGCACGTACGAGACCAATGTGTTCGCGGTTGTCGCGGTCACCAACGCCTTTCTGCCCGTCCTGCGCCGATCTCCGCACCCCCGCATCGTCAACATCTCCAGCGGCACCGGATCGCTGACCTGGAGCACGAACCCCAACCCTCAGTTCTCCCCCGGAAGCGGTGGCGCCGCCGCCTACCGATCGTCGAAGGCCGCACTCAACGCCCTGACCGTCTTCTACGCCCAGACGTTGGCCGATGAGGGCTTCAAGGTCAACGCCCTCGCCCCCGGCCTGCGAGCCACCGACCTCAACCCCCGGGCGGCCGCCGCCGGCGGGGACCCGGCCGAGGCCGCCCGGGGAGCTGTCCGACTGGCCCTCTTGCCGGACGAAGGCCCCACCGGTGCGTTCTTCTCCTGGGACGGAACGCCCGTGCCGTGGTGAGCGCGCAGACGTCGGGGACAGGTCAGCCGCCACCGGGCACATGGCCGACGCGTCGCACGACCATCTGGCTGTCGCCGCCACAGCAGTGCCGCGGTTTCGTCGGGATCACCGGACGGTGGCTGGTCCAGCCGTCGACACGAAGGCCGGCTGCGTGATCCGTCCAGCCGTCGACACGAAGGCCTGCTACGCGATCCGAAAGAAAGACCTGGGCCTCCGCCAGGGCCGGTTACGGGATGAGCAGGGCCTTGCCCGGGACCGAGCGGGCCTCGATCGCGCGGTGGGCGTCGGCAGCCCGGGACAGGGGGAACTCCTGTGCGATCACCGGGTGCAGTCGCCCCGCTGCCGCCTCCGCGAGTGCCTTCGTGGCCAGCCGTACGATCTCCGGCGTCTCGAACTGCACGTCTGCGATGCCCCGCAGGGCGATGCCGCGCCTCCCTGCGCTCTCCTGGTCGAGTTCGGCGAAGCCGCCGCTCGGCGCGCCGTGGGCGGATACGCGCCCGCCGTCCGCCACCAACTCGAAGGCCCGCGTGCCGAGTTCGCCGCCGACCCCGTCCAGCAGCACGTCCACGGGCAGTCCGCCAAAGACGTTCCGTACCTGCTGCGTCCAGTCGTCCTCCGTGTAGTCGACGACGGCGTCGGCGCCCAACCGCCTGACCAGCGCCAGCTTCTGCGGTCCTCGCGCGGCCCCGACGACCTGAGCGCCGACCGCGTGCGCGAGCTGGACCAGCAGCGTGCCCATGCCGCCCGCGGCCCCCAGAATCAGCACCCGCTCGCCCGGCTTGATCGCGATGCCTTCCGTGATGCCGATGCCGGTCACGCCGTCGTGCGCGAGGGCGGCCGCCTCCCGGGACCCGAGGCCCTCCGGTACGGGCACCAGCCGGTCGACGCCGGTACGGACGAGCTCGGCGTACGCACCCTTCGTGCCGGCCCCGGCGACGACCCGACGGCCGATCCACGACGGGTCGACGCTCGGGCCGACCGAGACGACGGTCCCTGCGGCCGCGCCGCCCGGCACATAGGGCGGGGTGATGCCGAACGCCTCGCCCCAGTGTCCGCGGCGGATCTGCGTCTCGACGTTGATGGTGTCGACGGCCTCAGCGCGTACGACGACCTCTCCCTCCCCGGGCACCGGGTCCGGCACCTCCACCGGTACCAGGACCTCGGGGCCTCCGTATTCGGCCACTCGTATCGCACGCATGCGGTTCACGCCCCTCGTCTCGGCCGTGCCGGCGGCACGGCCGCTCGGTCAGGGTGCCAGTCTCAAACCTCGACCCAACTTGAGGTCAAGGCGTGGTGTGGGGGCCGTGTGCGCCGCTGAGGGGCCCGGCCGCCGGGCGTGCGCCATGGACGGACCGGCCGTCGGACGGTTCATCCCTTCCCACCCTGTTTCCGAGTGCGTCGACGGGGCAGCCGTCGGGTGTCGGTCCGTAGCTGAGGATCACGATGAGGGCGCAGTGGGCCCGCTCCTCCTCACGCTGCGGACCCGCTCTCCCCGAGCAGCGGGCCACTGTGCAGGCCGCTGCCCCTCCAGCCATCCATCGCCGCAGGACGATGCCCGCGCAGAGCAGCCCAGCAGCTCAGCAGCTGAAACCGACCAGCTGACCAGCAAGGCAGGAGGCGTCAGGGAGCCGTCCACCCACCACCACAGAGCCACGTGTCGGAGGTACGGATGACCGGGAACCAGGGCACAGGGGCAGCCGGCGCACGGGCACCCGCCATCGGGGTGCTCGGCTCGTACGGCGGCATCAACATCGGCGACGAATCCATCCTGGCCTGCGTGCTCGGGTGCCTGCGCGCCTGCCGTCCGGACTCGCGGCTGGTCGTCTTCAGCCGGAACCCCGACCACACCAGGGCCCATCACACCTCCGCGGATGCCGTGACGTGCTGGGAGGGGATCAGCCAGCAGCAGATGCGTCAGTCGCTGTCCGGCCTGGACCTGCTGGTTCTCGGCGGCGGCGGTGTCCTGTACGACAGTGAGGCCCGCCGCTATCTGCGGCTCGTGAGCGCCGCGCAGGACCTGGGCGTACGCACCTTCGCCTACGCCGTCGGCGCCGGACCGCTGCGCGAGCCCGAAGACCGAAAGGCCGTACGCACCGCTCTGGCCCGGATGGACGACGTGGTGGTGCGTGACGACGAGTCCCGGCTGGTCCTGGAGGAGGCGGGTGTCCAGCGGGACATCGCGGTCACCGCGGACCCGGCGATGATGCTCGCGCCGGAAGAGTTCAGCGAGCGGATGCTGCGGTACGAGGGCATTCCGGACGGTGCCCGCCTGGTGGCGATGTCCGTACGGGAGCCGGGCCGGGCGGCCGAGCATCTGGACGTGAGCGACTATCACGCGCTGCTCGCCGATGTCGCCGACTTCCTGGTGCGCCGTCTGGAGGCGTACGTGGTCTTCATGCCGATGGAGCGGCAGGACGTACGCCATGCGCATGCGGTCCTTTCGCACATGACAGCGCCGGACCGGGGGCGCATCCTCCACGGCCAGTACAGTCCCGCGCAGTTTCTGGGGTTCATGCGGCACGTGGACCTGGCCGTAGGGATGCGGCTGCACTTCCTGATCTTCGCGGCGCTGTCCGGTGTGCCGTTTCTGCCGCTTCCGTACGCGGGGAAGGTCTTCGACTTCGCCCGCAGGCTGGGTGCTCCGGCGCTGGTCGGGGTGGCGAGGGAGCAAGCGGGCCTGCTGATCGCGGAGGTGGACCGGCTGTGGGACGAGTATCCGAAACAGCGTGACCATGTCCGAGCGCGGGTCGCGGAGCTGCGCGAGCTGTCCAGGGTGACGTGCGGCCGCTGCGCGGCACTGCTGGCGGACATCGACGCGGCCGGGTCATGGCCTTTGCCCGGGCCTGACGAGGGGCCGTCGGCAGGTCTGGCCGAGCGTCCGCTGGCGGGTTTTGGCGAGCGGCCTCCGGCGGGTCTTGGCGAACGGTCGGTGGGAGGCTCGGGCGGACCATCGTCGGCCGCGGTGGGTGAGCGGTGGGTGGCCGGCCCGGGGCAGCAGTCGTCGGCCGCGCTGGGTGAGCGGCCGGTGGTCGGTGTCGGTTCGGGCGGACGCCCGGTGGAGAGCCTGGGGGAGCGGTCGGCGATGGGTTCGGGTGAGCGGTCTCTGGCCGACCCAGGTCAGCGGTCCGTAGTCGCCTCGGGTGGGTGGCCACCGGTCGGCCCGGACGAGCCCGAGTTGAGCGCCGGGGCTCCCGCGCCGGTCGTGTCCGGTGCGGAGATGCGGGGGCCGGGCGTCGGCGCGGACATGTACAGGCCGGGCGACGGTGCGCCGGTCGCTCCAGTAACTCCGCTAACTCCGCCCCTGGCGGTGCCCCACGCGCCCATGTCCGACCCGGGCGCCGCCTCTCCGGCCCCGGCGGAAGGAGAGGCCGATGCCGGTCCTGAAGCCACCTGAGCGGCCGCGCACCGTCGTCCTGCCGCCGCGCGAGGCCACGCACGGGGGCACGGCCGACGTCCTCGTCGTCGGCGGCGGCCCGTCCGGCATCGGCGCGGCGCTCGCCGCCGCGGACGCCGGGGCCGACGTGATCCTCGTCGAGCGCTACGGCTTCCTCGGCGGCAACGCGACCGCGGCCCTCGTCATGCCGCTGATGTCGTTCCACAACGAGATGCAGCAGGCCGTAGAGGTAGAGAGGGACTCCACCCGCCTGCTGCCCACCGACCACGGCCGGGGAGATCCCGTGGTCGGCGGGGTCGTGTCGCTGCTCCTCGACCGGCTGACCGAGCGCGGCGGCGCCATCCCGCCGTCGCTCGAAACGGGCTACACCGTGCCGTTCGACCCCGAGATCTTCAAACTCGTCGCTCTGGACCTGCTGGACGAGGCGGGGGTGCGGCTGCTGCTCCATGCCTTCGCGTCCACCGTGCTGCCGCTGGCGGAGGGCCGCCGGGTCGTCTTCGAGACCAAGTCGGGTCCCATCGTGATCGACGCACAGGTGGTTGTGGACTGCACCGGCGACGGCGACATCGCGGCGGCCGCCGGCGCCCGGTACGAGATCGGACGGCCCGAGGACCACCTGGTGCAGCCGATGACGCTGATGTTCCGCGTCGTGGACTTCGTGCAGCCGGAGTTCGCCGCGTACGTACGCGAGCATCCCGACCAGTGGCGCGGCGTCCATGGCCTGTGGGACCTCGTCAAGGAGGCGACGGAGCACGGCGAACTGGTCTTGCCGCGTGAGGACATCCTCTTCTTCGCAACACCGCACCCCCACGAGGTCAGCGTCAACAGCACCCGCCTCACCCGGGCGTTCGGCACGAGCGTCTGGGATCTGACCCGCGCCGAGTACGTTGCGCGCCGCCAGATGGAGCAGATCGACCGCTTCCTGTGCACCCACGTACCGGGCTTCGAGCGCTCGTACATCGCGCAGAGCGGCACTCAGATCGGTGTACGCGAGAGCCGCCGCATCCGGGGCGACTACCAGCTCACCGGCCACGACATCCTCGCCGCCAAGCCCTTCCCGGACGCGATCGCCCACGGCGCCTACCCCGTCGACATCCACAATCCGCGGGGCACCGGCACCACGCTGCGGCGTGTGCCGCGCGGTCGCATGTACGACATACCGCTGCGCTGCCTGCTGCCCCACGACACCGACCGGATCCTGGTCGCCGGCCGCTGCATATCCGGTACGCATGTGGCCCACTCCTCGTACCGGGTGATGCCCATCGCCATGGCCACCGGACAGGCCGCCGGCGTGTGCGCGGCCCTCGCGGTGCGCATGAACCGCAGCCCACGCGACGTCCCCGCGGCGCTGGTGCAGCGTGAACTGGTCCAGCAGGGCGCCTACGTACGCGAGGGCATCCGGGAGGAGATCGGCTCATTGCTCTGAGGACGCCCACCTGGCTCGAGCGGCGCGCTCCGCCGAGAGCCACGAGGCAACGGCGGAACCGGCTCAGGACTCCACGACCGCCCCATGCAGCATCCGTGCCAGTTCGCCCGGCTGCGCGAACATCGGCCAGTGGCCGGTGTCCATCTCGACCAGCCGCGGAGAGGTGCCTTTGGGTGAGGACGGCCGGGTCGACCTGCGTGTCCTCGTCGACCACTCGGCACTGGAGATCTTCGCGAACGGGCGCCCGCTTGCCGCCCGCATCTACCCCACCCGCCCCGGCGACGCCGTCGGTGTCGGCATCGGAGCCGACGGTGACGTGACCGTGGAGCGGTTCGACGCCTGGAAGATGGCGTCGGTTCTCCCCAATGGGCCGGCCGCTCTGGCCGTGACCGCCTGACCCACGACCAGGGGAATTCGGGGCTATGTTCCAGGCTGACTGTCGAGTAGGTGTGTCAGGCCGATGCCTGCTCGTCACCAGAAATCTTCGGGGTGACGACCAGGGCCTGCAGGGAGCGGACCAAGCAGGCTGCGTCCGCGTCGGGGAGCGCCGCGAGGAACTGACGTTCCGTCTGCTCGCGTGCGCGCTCGGCTCGGTGCAGGCAGTCCTGGCCTGCCGGCGTCAGCCGTACCGTGTTCTTTCGCCGGTCCTGCGCACTGCGCCGGCGTTCGACGTGGCCCTTGCCCTCCAGCGCGTCAATGAGGGCCACCATCGTCGTGCGGTCGACGCCCAGCCTGCGGGCCGCCTCCAACTGGGACAACGGAACCTCCGTCGCCAGCACGGCCAGGACCGCCAGTTCGCGGCCGTCGATTTCGAACGGCGCCAGCGCGTGCGAAGACGCCTCCATCAGTTGCAGGTGCGCGTGCTTGAGCAGATAGCCCAATCGCGAAGCAAGGGGGTTGGAGGTTACGTCGCCCGTCATGTCGACATCGTATTCCAAGGACTGATAGTCAGCAGAGCTGACGATCAGCTAGGGTGACAGTGTTGCCGACCTTGGTGGCAGCACGTCGAGTCGAAGGGCGCGTGCACTATGAGTGGCCAGCACCAGCACCAGCACCAGCACCAGCACGAGGATGAGGACGAGGACGAGGACGAGGGCCGGGTGGCGTTCGGCATCAAGACCACGCCGATGCATGTCACTTACGACGAGATCCTGCGCGTGTGGCAGGAGGCCGACGCGCTGCCGCAGATCGCGGACGCATGGTTATGGGACCACCTGATGCCGATCGCAGGCCCACAGGACGGGCAGATCCTGGAAGGCTGGACGCTCCTGAGCGCCCTCGCGGCACAAACGCAACGACTGCGGCTGGGGCTCCTGGTCACCAGCAACCGGATCCGTCAGCCCGCCGTGCTGGGCAAGATCGCCACAACGGTTGACGTGATCTCTCAAGGCCGCCTCGTCATGGGCCTCGGTGTGGGAGGAACGCATCAGCCGCCCAACGCCGGGGGTATCGCAGGCGAGAACCCCGCCATCGCGGAGTACGAAGCCTACGGCCTCACCCTGGTATCACCGGCTGAGGGCGTCGCGCGCCTGGCCGAGACCATCACCATCCTCAAGCACATGTGGACGCAGGAGGTCTTCGACTTCCACGGGCGCTACTACACACTCAAGGGCAACCGCAACGAGCCCAAACCCGTTCAGCGACCCGGCCCACCACTGCTGGTCGGTGGCTGGGGAACCAGGACTCTGCGTCTGGTCGCCGAGCAGGCGGACATCTGGAACATCCCCGGCCCACCGCACAACACCCTCGACTACATCGCCGAACGCAGCCGCGTCCTCGACACCCACTGTGCGGCCATAGGACGGGACCCGAAGACGATTACCCGCTCCGTGCAGTACATCGTGTCCTACGACGACCCTGCCGGTGACCGTAAGGCAATCCTGGATCTCATAGCCGCCGGCCTGACGCACATCGTGCTCAGCCTGCGGAGGCCGCACCCTCCACAGATCGCGCAGTGGCTCGTCGACGAGATCATCACGCCCGTGCACGAAGCCCGACGCGGCTGAAGGCCGACGGTCGGCGGCCTCAATTCCTCCCGAGGCCCTCAGAACTCGGTAGCTCGTGCACCGCCCGGACGATATCGTCCGCCCGTGCGCTGATTCTCCGAGCGGTGGCCGAGTGCCGCCGCGGACGTGCGGGCGGCTCCGTCAAACGGGGCCGCCCGGCAGGCATACCCCATCGCCTTCCTCGTCCCACCGGAGAATTTCCGATGACTGCTCAGCGGCCCCTCACCTACGACCGGTTTGTCGAAATCGCCACCGCCGACGCCGCCGTCGTCGGTCTCGTCCTCAAAGGTTCCCAAGCCCACGAGGGCATGACCACGGACCACTCCGACCATGACCTGTATGTAGTCCTGGCCGACGGCGCCACGACGAATCTGACTCAATACGCCGGCCACCGCACGGCCGAACTCGACCTGGTCATCGTCACGCTCTCTGAATTCCGGGCAGCCGGAATGCCCGGCTTCGAGCGCTACGCACTCGCCCGTGCCCGGTTCGTGCTGGACCGTCTCGGCGGAGAAATCGCTGAGGTCCTGGCCGCGAAGGCGCGGCTCGACGCCGACGAAGCATTCCGCGACGCCGATGAGTGGCTCGATGCCTACGCCAACTCTCTGTACCGCTCCCTCAAGAACGACCGCGACGGACAGCCACTCGCCGCCCGACTCGACGCCGCCGACAGCATCCGTTTTCTGTTCGAGCTGCTCTTCGCGCTCGACCGTCGCCCCCGCCCCTACAACAAGTACCTGGAGTGGGAGCTCGCCCGGTACCCACTGCGGGGCTGGGACACCGGCCTGCTGCTGGAGGCCGTGGACCGGATCTCGGGAACGGGCGACCCAATCCTCCAGCGGAACCTCTTCGCCCGTGTCGAGGCAGCGGCCCGTGGCGCCGGGCACGGCGCGGTGCTGGACGCATGGGGCGAGGACCTGAAGCTGATGCGGCCGCAGTAGCGAGGCCAGCCGCTGATGAGGCGCGGCCCTTAATGCATATGATGTGCAGGTGCCTGTGATCCGCATTAGAACCGCGACCCCTGACGACCTCGACGGCGCGCGTGCCGTGATGCTCGACACCGTCTACCGCGAGTTCGGTACGGGATACGTGCCCCGCTGGCACCGCGACATCATCGAGCTGCAGAGCGCCTATCTCGCGCCTGCGCGGCACACCCTGCTCGTCGCGGTCGACGAGCAGGACGGCGCGGTCGTCGCGACGGCTGCGCTGGACTCCCGAGGGCCGGCCCACCCGCCGAACCCCCGGTGGCTGGCCGAGCGTTACCCGTCGGGGGAGACCGCTCAACTGCGGCGGGTGTACGTACGCCCCGAGCACCGGCGACGCGGGCTTGCCCGCCAACTGGTCGGTGAGCTGATGGACTTCGCGGCCGCGGACGGTGGCTACCGCGCTGTGTATCTGCACACGGATCCGGCTGTGCCCGGCGCCGAGGCCTTCTGGCGATCGCTCGGCAAGGTGGTGTGCGACGAGCGGGAGGAGCAGCCCGGCCGCGGGAACGGGGTCGTCCACTCCGAGGTCCCTCTCGCTGGTTGAAACCGAGCAACCGCCCAGCGCTCCCAAGCTGTTCGCGCGTCAGCTGCCCCGCCCCCTGACGCGACCCCCACCACCCCCTGCGAAGAACGAGGACCATGCGCTCTGTCCGCCGTCGGCTCGTCGCCGGCCTGCTGCTCTCGCCCCTTCTCTCCGGCTGCTTCGCTTCAGGCGGGGACGCCTCGTCAGCCGATTCCGATGCCGATTCCGCCGACGGCACGCGGATGCGCGTGGCGCTCGCCTTCCCGCCCGCCGAGAGCTTCTCCCCGTATGGCGCCGACGCCACCCTCCTCAGCCGACTCGGCGTCACAGAGGGCCTGACCAAGCTCGACGCCAACGGCAGCGCGGCGCCCGCACTCGCCGAGTCGTGGAAGCGGGAGAACGCCCGCAGTTGGCTGTTCACCGTGCGCGAGGCCGCGTTCCAGGACGGCACCCACGTAACGCCCTCCACCGTCGCCGCCTCCCTCACCCATGCCACTCGGGCGAAGCCCGCGCCCGCCGCGCTGGCCGGTGTCACGCTCACAGCCAAGGCCGCGGGCGGCCGGCAGGTGCGGGTCACCACCGCGGAGCCCGACCCGGTCCTGCCGCTACGCCTGTCCAGCCCCGGACTGGCGGTGCTGTCGAAGAAGGCGTACGAGACGAAGGGCGCCGCCGACCCGGTCGGCACAGCCACCGGACCCTTCGAACTCACCGAGGTCGACGGCACCACCGGGGCCACCCTCGACCGCTTCGACGACTACTGGGGTGGCCGCGCCCAATCCGCCGGCATCGACGCGAAGTTCATAGCCGACGGCACCGCCCGTACGAACGCGCTCCGCACCGGCGAGGCGGACATCGTCGAGGCGGTCCCGGTCTCGCAGGCCGCGTCCCTCGACGAGGGCACCGGCCGCGAGACGGCCACGACGCGGACCACGAGTCTGCTCCTCAACACCGAATCCGGCCCGTTCTCCGACGGGAAACTGCGGGCCGCCGCGCGCGAGGCGGTCGACACCTCCGCGCTCGCCAAGGGCGTGTACGAGGGACACGCCGACCCCGGCGAAGGCATCTTCGGACCGGCCCTGACCTGGGCGGACGGCAAGCGTGTCACGCCGTCCGTACGCGCGCGGCCCACGGACCCCGACGGCACCTCGATCACCCTGGCCACGTACGACAACCGGCCCGAGCTGCCCGAGGTCGCCCAAGTGCTCAAGCAGCAGCTGGAGAAGGCGGGCTTCTCGGTGAAGCTGGAGGTCCGCGAGTACTCGCGCCTGGAAAGCGACGTGTTGGCCGGGAAGTTCGACGCGTTCGTCTCCGCCCGCAACAGCATGCTCGACACCGGCGATCCCGTCTCGATCCTCGCCGCCGACTACTCCTGCGACGGCAGCTACAACCTCGCGCTGCTGTGCGACGAGAAGGCCGACCAGGCCGTCGCCCGGGCCGAGAGTGTCGCCGACACCGCGAAACGCCAGGACGCGACGATGGCGGCCGAGGCCGCGATTCTCCGTACCGACGCGGTCGTTCCGCTCGTCCACCAGCGCATCATCACCGGCGTCGCCGCCAACGTGCAGGGCGTGCTTCTCGACCCGTACGAGCGCACCCTCGTCGGCACCGGAACGCGGCGGTGACCGGCGCACGCGACGAAACCACGGGCATACGGAAGGCCCTGCGGGTGTTCGCCCGCAGTGGTGGGCCGGTGGTGATCTGGCGCGTCGCCCTCGTGGCTCTCGTGCTGTGCGGCATCGGTCTGCTGCCCTGGCTGACGCGTACCGACCCGGCGCTCACGGTGCTCAAGGCCCGGTCGGCGGATCGCGCCCCCACGCCGGAGGTGCTGACGGCCATCCGGAACGAACTCGGCCTCGACGCCGGGCCGTTGCGGCTGCTCGGACAGTGGCTCGGCGGACTGCTGCACGGCGACGCGGGTCGCTCGTGGATCTCCGGCGCAGAGGTGCTGCCCTCCGTCGTCCAGGCCATCGGCGCCTCGTTGTCGCTGATGGCCGCGGCACTGGCGGTCGCGGGCGCCACCGTCGGCGCGCTGTGCGCCCGCACCCTGTGGCTCGGCTCGCGGGGGCGGATCGCCGGGCGCCGACCCGGTGGGAGCGGAGCCGCTCTGCTGGCCGCGCTGCCGGAGTTCCTGACCGCGTCCGTGCTCGCCACGGTCGTCGGGGTCCAGCTCGGCTGGCTGCCCGCACTCGGCTGGTACGGGCCGCAGTGGATGGTCCTGCCCGCGCTCTCGCTCGGACTGCCCGCCGGGGCGGTGATCGGACGCATGCTCGACGCCCTGCTGCCGGGCGCTTTCGCCGAGCCGTGGGCCCTGGCCGCCGCCGCCCGCGGACTGCCCGGCCGGAGCATCGCGCGTCACGCGCTGCGCCGCTGTGTCCCCGCGCTCCTGCCGAACCTCGGGCTGTTCGTCGTCGGCCTGACCGGAGGCGCGGTCGCCGTGGAGCAGATCTTCGACATCCCCGGGCTCGGGCGGTCCACCCTGCAGGCGGCCGTCGCCCAGGACCTGCCCGTCCTCCAGGCCGGCACCCTGGCCCTCGTCGTGCTCGCCGCTGCCGCAGCCGGACTCGCCCGCCTCGCGGCGCGGCTCCTGATCGGCCCGGCGCTGCGGGACGGCGCACTCCAGTCGCTCCACCGCCCGTCACCGCCGGGGCGCCGGGTGCAGCCTCTGCTCTACGGCGCCGCTCTGCTCGCCGTCATCGCGGTCGGACTGCCCCGCGACCCGCTGGCCCTGGACACCATCGCGCGCCTCCAACCCCCGTCCCCGAAGCACCCGTTCGGCACGGACGCACTGGGCCGCGACGTACTGGCCCGTATCGCCCACGGCGCCCTCGACACCCTCATACTCGCCCTCGCGATCAGCTGCGCCGCCCTGCTCACCGGCGTACTCCTGGGTTTCCTGCCCCGCTTCTCCGGGCCGCTCGTCGACACCGTCAACGCGATTCCGCCCGTACTCGCCGCACTCCTCGTCACCGCAGTCGCGGGAAGCGGCTCCGCGACGCCCGCCCTGGCCGTTGCCGCCGTCGCCTGGGCGCCACTCGCCGCGCACACCTCCGCCCTGTTGCGACAGGAGCGCGCCACCACCCACCTGCTCGCGACCCGCGGCCTCGGCGCCCGCCCGCTGCACCTCCTGCGGTACGAGCTGCTGCCCGCCGTACTGCCGCCCGTCACCCGCCACGCCCTGCTCCGGCTTCCCGGAACCGCCCTGGCCCTCGCCGCCCTGGGCTTCCTCGGCCTGGGCGCCCAGCCGCCGTCCCCCGAGTGGGGCCTGCTCCTCGCCGAGAACCAGCCGTACGCCGAACGCGCGCCCTGGGCGGTCCTGGCCCCGGCCGCCGTCCTCGCCCTGCTGGGGGCCCTGGCGGTGACGGCGGCGGACGGTGTGCGGTGGCCGGGGCCCTTCCGGCGGGCGAGGCCGCGCCGGGACCGCTGCTCGGACATCGGCGCCGCGCCCAGGTCCCTCCCCGAGCCCGCACAGCCCCTCGCCGAAGCGACCCAGGCGCCCCGTGAGGAAGCCGTACGCGGGAACGCCTCATGACCGAACCGCCCTCCCGAGCCACCGCCCGCCCCAGGCCGAACACGGCCGACCGCGGCGACGCCCACCCCGAACGCACCGGTCGCGGGCCAGGCCGGTGCGTTGCGGCTGGTCTACCAGGCCCGGCTCCGCTCACGCTTCGGCCGCGCCTGGCGCCGCAAGGATCTCCGGCCTGATCGTGCTGGCAGGCAGTGCGGGCGCCGGATAGCTCCTCGACACCGGCCTGCCGCCCGCCCGCTGCGCCCTGGTTCGTACTCGCGGCCGTCGCCGTAGCGTCGATCGCACTGCTGCCGCGCAGGAGCGAGCAGAGCAAAGGTCCACAGCCCCGCTGAATAACAGTGCGCGCATCGGCACGGATTTCAGTACGTTCCTCGGATGCGTAGATTCGCCGAGACCGAGGACCTGCCAGCAGTGGTGCACGACGCGCTGGGGGCGGGATGCCGGATCACCGGGGTGGACCGGTTGCGCGGAGGAAGCAAGAAGGGGGTGTACCGGGTCCGCCTCGACGGGAGCGCGGAGGCGAGTGTGATCGTCTACCGGTGGGCGGAAGATGAGAACTTCTGGCCTGGCGCCGCCGTGCACGATCCGGCGAACCCGTTCTCGTCGGCCTCAGGCCTGGAGCACTTCCTCACCGCGCAGCGCAAGCTGGACGGCCTCGGGGCGCGGGTCCCCCGCGTACTGCTGGCAGATGACAGCAGACGGCGGTTCGCGGCGGACGTCGCCGTGGTCGAGGACATCGACGGTGGCACGCTGGAAGCACTGCTGGAAACCGACCCTGGTCGCGCGGCCGCCACCCTGGACGACCTGGCGCGGACACTCGATCTGATGGGTCGTCATCAAGCGCCGCATTACGGGAAGGTGGGCCTCCTGGAGAAGGGCGGCGTCGCCCGAGGAAGCTCCTGCGAGCAGCTGGTCCTCGACCGCGCGCTCCGGCATCTGGAAGAGGCGGCGGGCCGTGACACCAGGATCAAAGCGGCGCGTAACCGACTAGACGAGCGTCTGCGGGAGCTGGCGGCGCTGGTGACCCCGCGCAACGAATTCGGACTGATCCACGGTGAACTCGGCCCCGACCACGTCTTGGTGGACCCTGACGGGCGTGCCGTCCTCATCGACATCGAGGACCTGATGTACTTCGACGTCGAGTGGGAGCACGTGTTCCTCGACCTTCGTTTCAACGAGCGCTACGAGGCCCTCGCACGGCCCGGTCTCGACCCGCAGCGCCTCGGCCTCTACATGCTGGCCATGCGTCTCTCCCTGGTCGCCGGCCCTCTCTGCCTCCTGGACGGGGACTTCCCCGACCGAAAGGCCATGCGGGGGATCGCCGAACACAATCTCCGGGAGGCGCTGGCCCTGCTCCCATAGCTCCTGACGTGCGGGAGCGAGCGATCCGCCAGCCACGGTCCGGTCATGCGCTGCCGGCCCTTCCTGTTGTCCTTGGGCGTACGAGGCCGGCCAGTACGGCCATCGGCGGCAGGGCGACCAGCCCGGCGAAGACGGTCCCGGCCGTCGACAGATCACACACCAGGACGAGGGCGCCGACTCCGACGGCCGGGACGGCGAGCATCACGTAAACGATCGCGAAGAACGTCGAGAATGCTGCGCCGCGCCGCTCGGGGGACACCCCGGTGGCGATACCGGTGACTCCGGCGCCGACCGCGGTTCCGGTGGCCAGGCCGGTGAGGACGGCTGCGGCGAGCAACGGGGCGAGGAGAGTGGCGAGCATGGCGACTGCGAGGAGTGCCGCCGCGGCGATCAGGCCGGTGCACGCCCACGGAAGTGCGCTACGTGGGCTGAGAACGCGGACCAGGAGCTGACCCGATCCGGTACCGAGGAAGGCGAGGGCGACCACGACGCCGGCGACGGTGTGGTTGCGCACGTGCAGCTCGGCCGTGAGGAACAGCCCGGTCATGGAGGCCAGTACGCCGAGGACCGCGAAGCCGGAGCCCGCGGTGAGCACCGAGCGCAGGAAGGCTCCGCGGATCTCAGCGGGAACCCGCAGACGCTGGAAGGTGGTTCTACGTCCTGCCGGGCGAGCGGCCGGACGTGGAGAACGTACTCACGCATGGCGAGTTGATTACGCATGTCGATGTGCCGTTGCCGTCGGCGGGCCTGCGCGCCCGATACGTGAAGATCCGGGATCGGGCTTCGTACGAGTTCGCCCTGGTGTCCGCGGTGGCGGCGCTGCGCATCGAGGAGGGCGCGATCCGAGAGGCCCGTCTCGCGCTGGGCGGTGTGGGGACGGTTCCGTGGCGGGCCCGGGCAGTGGAAGACCTGCTGCGCGGGAGACAGGCGGACGAGGAGAACTTCCGGGCGGCTGCCGAAGTGCCGCTGCGGGACCCGTACACGGTTCCCGGCACCGAGTTCAAGGTGGAGCTGGCCCGGCGCGTCATCGTCCATGCACTTCGGAACGTCTCGGGAGCGCAGGCATGACCACCCCCTCGCCCAACAAGATCGTCGGCGAGCCCGTCGACCGCGTGGACGCGCAGCCCAAGGTCACCGGAGGCGCCCGCTATCCGTCGGACGTCGACTACCCGGACATGGCGCACGCCGTGCTCGTGCAGTCGACCATCGCCGCGGGCACGATCCGCGCCATCGACACGGCGGAGGCGCTCGCCGCACCCGGGGTCCTCGCGGTGATCACCCACGAGAACGCCCCCGAGCTCGTCTACGAGGTGATGACGCCGTTCGGTCCCTCTCCCCGGTTCCCGCTCAAGGACGACCGCATCGTCCACCACGGGCAGCACGTCGCCGTCGTGGTGGCGGAGACCCCTGAACAGGCCAGAGCGGCCTCCCGGCTCGTGCGGGTCGAGTACGACGAAACGGCGCCCGTACTGGACATCGACGACCCCATGGCGCAGGTTACGACGGACCCCTACAAGGCGGACGCCGAGCGCGGCGACGTGACCACGGCCCTGGCCTCGGCCGACGTCGCCTACGACGAGACCTTCCACACTGTGCCGGTCACCAACAGTCCGCTCGGGCTCTTCGCCGCGGTCGCCCGCTGGGACGGCGGCAGGTTGCTGATCCACAGTTCGACCCAATGGCCCGTGATGGAGCGTCATGTTCTCGCCGGTCTCTTCTCGATCGAGGAGTCGGCGGTTCAGGTTCTCGTCCCGTACCTGGGTGGCGGGTTCGGGGCGGGACTGCGTACCTGGCCGCACACGGTGCTCACCGCGCTCGCCGCGCGGATCCTGGACCGCCCGGTCAAGCTGGTCGTGCCGCGGCCCCAGATGTTCACGTCCGTCGGCCATCGGCCGCAGACGGTCCAGCGCCTGCGGATCGGCGCCACCTCCGACGGCCGTCTGGTGGCCATCGACCATGAGGGCACGTCGACTTCGGGAGCCGAAGAGCCCAACATCGAACCCATCACGGCGGTGACCCGCGAGGCATACGACTGTCCGAACCTCGCCACGCGCGACCGCCTCGTGGCCCTGAACATCCCCAACCCGGGGGCGATGCGCGCCCCCGGCCACGCGGAGGGCAACTTCGCGCTCGAGTCGGCGATGGACGAGCTGTCCCATCGGCTGGGAATCGATCCACTGGAACTGCGGCTGCGCAACTTCGCCGAAGTCAGCCCCGAGACAGGACTGCCCTGGTCGAGCAACGCTCTGCGCGAGTGCTACCGGGCGGGCGCCGAACGCTTCGGCTGGGACCACCGCAACCCCGAACCCGGATCCACGCGGGACGGCGAATGGCTGATCGGGCACGGCATGGCGGGCGCCACCTACAGCTGGTGGGCGGCGCACTGCCGGGCCACCCTGTCCCTCCGCCGGGACGGAACCGCCCACCTGCGCGCCGCGGCCACGGACATCGGCACGGGCACATACACGATCGCGGCACAGATAGTCGCCGAGCTGCTCGGCCTCGAGGTCGGCCAGGTGCACGTCGAGATCGGCGACAGCGGCCTGCCGCTCGCCCCGGCGTCGGGCGGCTCCGGCCTCGCGGTCGCGCTCGGCGGTGCCATCGAGGACGCCGCCGCCAACCTCGTACGGGCCTTCCTCGACCTCGTCCGCGACGACGACCGGTCGCCGCTCCGAGGAAGAAGCCCCGGCGCGGTCACCGCCACGAACGGGCGTCTGCAGCTGTCGGACGACCCCGGCGTCGGAGAGCCGTACACCGACATCCTCCAGCGGCACGGCATGGACGAGCTCGCCGCCGAGGGCGACAAGGACCCCACGCCGAAGGCCGAGGGCATGACCATGTCGCCCGCGGGGGCGTTCGCCGCCCAATTCGCCGAGGTCAGGGTCCATGAGGAACTCGGGATCCTGAAGGTCACACGGCTGGTGGCGGCGGTCGACGCGGGCCGGGTCCTCAACGAGAAGACCGCCCGCAGCCAGGTCGCCGGGGCCATGGTCATGGCCATCGGCATGACGCAGTTCGAGGAGACGGCGTTCGACCCGGCCACCGGCCGCGTCACCAACGCCACGTTCGGGGACTACCTGATCCCCGTCAACGCGGACATCCCCGACCTCGACGTCGTCTTCGTCGGCGAGCCCGACCGCTACAACCCCATCGGCGCCAAGGGCATCGGCGAGGTCGGCGTCACATGCGCTCCGGCGGCCATCGCCAACGCGGTGTACCACGCGACGGGCAGGCGCATCCGTTCCCTGCCGATCACCATCGAGAAGCTGCTGTAGGCGCGGCCCGAGGCCGTGCTACTCGAATGGTGTCGGGTCGCCCGCTCCTCGGCGGACGACTTCGGGTTCCCCGCTGGAGAAGTCGACGACGGTCGTCGGTTCGGTGCCGCAGTCACCGGAGTCGATCACCGCGTCCACCACGTGGTCGAGTTCCTCCTTGATCTCCCAGCCCTGGGTGAGCGGTTCCTCCTGCCCGGGCAGCAGCAGGGTGCTGGACAGCAGCGGCTCGCCGAGTTCGGCGAGGAGGGCCTGCGCGACGACGTGGTCGGGAATCCTGACGCCGACGGTCTTCTTCTTCGGGTGCAGCAGCCTGCGCGGAGCCTCCTTCGTCGCGGGCAGGATGAAGGTGTAGCTGCCGGGAGTGAACGCCTTGACCTCGCGGAACACCGCGTTGTCGAGGCGTACGAACTGGCCCAGCTGCGCGAAGTCCTGGCACATCAGCGTGAAGTGGTGCCGTTCGTCGAGCTGGCGGATCGAGCGGATCCGGTCGAGTCCGTCCCGGTTGCCCAACTGGCATCCGAGTGCGAAACAGGAGTCCGTCGGGTAGACGACGAGACCTCCCGTGCGGATGATGTCGGCCACCTGACTGATGGTCCGTCGCTGCGGATTCTCCGGATGCACGTCGAAGTACTTGGCCATGCGCTGAGCTTAGGTCCGCAGCGGAGGCTTCACGGCTTCATCCTGCCGGTTGCGGGCACGTGCCGCGGGATCGACGTCATGCCAGGGCGTCACGTCAGGGTCTGCTCCGCCCAGATCGTCTTGCCCTTGGCGGTGTGGCGGGTGCCCCAGTGCTGGGTCAGCTGTGCGACCAGGAGCAGTCCACGGCCGCCCTCGTCGTAGGTGCGGGCGCGGCGCATGTGGGGGGCTGTGCTGCTGGCGTCCGTGACCTCGCAGATGAGGTTCCTGTCGTGGATGAGACGCAGTTGGATGGGCGGCTCGGCGTGCCGGATGGCGTTGGTGACCAGTTCGCTGACGATCAGCTCGGTGACGAAGACGGCGTCGCCGAGGCTCCAGGCCACCAGTTGTGCCACGGCGTTCTTGCGGGCCTGGGCGACGGCTGCGGGCTCGGCGGCCACGTCCCAGGTGGCGACCTGGTCCTCTTTGAGTGACCGGGTGCGTGCGACGAGCAGGGCCACGTCGTCGACCGGCCGCTGGGGCAGCACGGAGGCGAGAACCGTGTCGCACAGCGCGTCCAGCGAGGCCGGGGGACGGGCGAGGGCCTGGCGCAGCCGGGAGATACCGTCGTCGATGTCGCCCTCGCGCGATGCGAGCAGGCCGTCGGTGTAGAGGGCGAGCAGGCTGCCCTCCGGCAGTTCGGCCTCCACCGCTTCGAAGGGCAGTCCGCCCAGGCCCAGCGGGGGTCCCGACGGAAGGTCGAGCAGTTCCACGGTGCCGTCCGGGCGCACCACGGCCGGCGGCGGATGCCCGGCGCGGGCGAGCGAGCAACGGCGGGTGACCGGGTCGTACACGGCGTACAGACAGGTCGCTCCGACGTCTCCGGGTTCCGCCTCCCCGGCGGCCCGCCCGGCGCCGTCCGCCTCGGTGGACAGGCGGGCGACCAGGTCGTCGAGGTGGGTGAGCAGCTCGTCCGGGAGCAGATCGATGTCGGCGAGGGTGCGTACGGCCGTACGCAGCCGTCCCATGGTCGCGGAGGCATGGATGCCGCGGCCCACGACATCGCCCACGACCAGCGCCACCCTGGCTCCGGACAGCGGGATCACGTCGAACCAGTCCCCGCCGACCCCGGCCTGCGCGCCGGCCGGAAGATAGCGGGACGCGACCTCCACCGCGGCCTGCTCGGGCAGGCGCTGCGGCAGCAGACTGCGCTGCAGGGTCACCGCAGTGCTGCGTTCACGGGTGTAGCGCCGGGCGTTGTCGATGGAGAGTGCCGCCCTGGCCGCCAGTTCCTCGGCCAGTACCAGGTCGTCCTCCTGGAACGGGTCGGGGTGCCGCTGCCGGTAACGGGAGAGCACGGCGACGCCCAGGGTGGTTCCGCGGGCCGTCAGCGGCACGGTCATCACCGAGTGGATGCCGAAGTCGCGGACCCTGGCGGCCCGGACCGTGTCCCGGGCGATCCATTCCGCGATCGCCGGCTCGCTCACCTGGTGCAGCAGGGCATGCCCCGCCCGCAGGCTCTCCGCAGGCGGGGAGTGCTCCGGGTAGTCGTCCACCCCGCCGAGGGCGACGACCGTTTCGGGGACTCCCGGGTACACGGACTGGTGGGCGATGCGCCGCAGCGCGAGGGGACCGCTCGTGGTCACCGTTCCCGGTGGCGACTCGTACAGGTCTTCGAGGGAGGCCAGCAGGTCGACGCTCATGAAGTCGGCGAGTTCCGGGACCGCCACGTCGGCCAGCTCCTGCGCCGTCCGCGTCACATCAAGGGTGCTGCCGATGCGCTTGCCTGCCTCGGCTATCAGCTGGATCCGTTTGCGGGCCCAGTACTGGTCCGTGTTGTCGTGCGCGGAGAGGCAGACGCCGTGGAGCCGGCCGTCCCGGTCCCACAGCGGCGCCAGGAAGACCGACCAGGCGTGCTCGCGGGTCTCACCGGCGGCGCGCAGATAGTTCTCGCGGTAGTGCGGCTCCCCGGTCGCCAGCACCTGCAGCATGTCCTGTTCGGCCAGCTCACCCGCCTCGTTGTCCACGATCTCCGGTACGCGCAACCCGCGCATCTCCGCCTCGGAGAGGGCCACGGACCGCTCCATGGCCTCGTTGGCCCGCCGCAGGCGGAGCCTCGTGTCGTACAGCGCCATCGCGCAGCAGGGTGACTGCGTGAAGCTCCAGCTCACGAGGGTGTCGTCGTCCGGCTGCGGCAGCCGCCCGGTGAGCGGGGAGACCAGCAGCCATTCACGGCTCCCGCGGTCCGGCGCCCTGTGGTGCGCCAGCACCGGGGCCTCCAGTCGGTGGCCGTCCCGGTGCCTGAGCGCGAGCGTGCCGTGCCACCTCGGCAGCCGGCCCAGCGGCGGCAGGTCCCGCGCTGCGGCCTCATCGGCGAGGAGGGCGATCGCTGGACGTCCCACGATCTGCGCCGCCGAGTACCCGAGCAGGGACTCGGCACCACCGTTCCACCGGGTCACGGTTCCGTGTCCGTCGACGGTGACGCGCGCGGTCAGAGCCTCACCCACGACGTCTCCGAGGGGACCCGTTCCCCGGTCGGCGGTGATGCGCCGGTCCATGGCAGCCATCTCGCTCTCGTTGGGATCTTCGCCCTCAGGCCCGTCGAGGTCGTCATCCCTCAGGGCACGGCACGTACACCCGTACGCTGCCGGCCACCCGAAAGGTCGCTATATGCCTGTATTACGTATTATCGCGGCGCACTGGCTGGGGCGGCCATGAGGGCCCCCGCGACACCGGGTCATCAGCTCCCGCTCAACCGCGGTCGCTGTCAGGGGCCGGGTCGGGTCGGTCGTTGCCGGGGGCCGGATCGCGTCCGGGGAGTCCGTAGACGCGGAAGGCGTTGTCGCGCCCCGTCCATGCGGCGATCCGGAGCGCGTCGGCCAGGCTCAGATCGTCGGTGTTCACCCGGTCCTGGAGCAGCCCGGCCAGGCCCTGGCGGAAGGCCAGCGCGCCGAGCTGGTAGAACTCCGCCACCCCGTAGGCGTCGGAGCTGTAGAGCAGTTTGCGGAACGGGGTGATCTCGAGCGCCTCCTCCAGGATCGCCCGGGCGCGGGCCGGGCCGACGTAGTGCAGGGTGAGGCCCACGTCGAGGTACACCTGCTCGAAGACCGTCGCCAGATAGGCGGCCTGGCGCTGATAGGGCCAGCAGTGCAGCAGCAGCACGGGAATCGTGCCGGAGGTCAGGTGCAGCCAGTCGGTGAGATGGGTGGGGTCCACCCGGTGCATCCGGATGTCGTTGTCCCCGAATCCGGTGTGGAGCTGGAGGGGGAGCCCCAGGTCCACTGCTGTCCAGAGCAGGTGCCGCATCAGCACGGGGTCGTCCAGCCGAGGTGCGTCCTCCTTGGGCCTGTGCGTCTTCGTGGTGGCTTCCCCGGTGCGCAGCCAGCGCCGGGCCGCTTCGGTGACGTCCGAGTCCGAAGGCCGGCCGGGGTCCAGGTCGAATCCGGTGCGGTAGGCGGCCACCGACTTCACCGCCACCGTGCCCGGCCGCTCGACGGCCGCCTGTGCGGCCGCACGGAACACGGCGGCGTACTCGCCCGGCTCCACCCCCTCGTCCGCCACCGCCTCGGCGACGCTCTCCAGGCGCACGACCCCGTACGCGGTGGCCGCACCGCCCGCGCAGTCGGCGAGCTCCGCAGGTGTCGTGAGGCGGTCCGGCGTGTAGCCGGTGTCCACGCAGAACACGCCTGTTCCTGCCGCGGAGACGAACCTCCGGTTCACCTCGCGCCAGCCCAGCTCGGCCCGCCGTGCCAGGTACTCAGCGGCGGGAGTGTGCCGCGGCAGGCCGAGCACGGGAGCGCAGTACCGGCGGATGGCCACGCCCACGGGACTGTCGAACGACGTGATCCCGCTGCCGGGCCATGCCTCGCTCTCGGTGATCAGCGCCTCGAACCTCTCCGGGCTCGGATCGGCGGTGACGACGCCGTGGCAGTGGTGATCCACGAGCGCAAGGCCGGCGAGGGCCTCGTGGACCGGCCCGGAAACGGGTGATGGGTTGCTCACGGGGTCAGTACTTCCACCGGTAGGCCGCTGCCATGAGCTCGTCGTCCAGGCCGGCCACTGCCGCGATCTCACCGAGGCGCACGGCGATCACGGCGTCGGCCAGGACAGGTCCGAGCGCAGCTCGGAGCCGCTCGTCCTTGCGGAACTCCGCCACGGCCTCGTCCAGCGACGTCGGCAGGCGGCGCACGCCCCGGGCCGCCGCATCCTCGGCGGTGAACCGCGCGGGATCCCCGGTGATCTCCTCGGGCAGCGACGCGGACGATTCCACTCCGTCGAGCCCGGCGGCGATGAGGCAGCCGACCGCGAGATACGGGTTGGCGGCCAGGTCGACCGGCTTCACCTCGAGGTTCGCCGCCTGGTACCGCCATCCCGCCGTACCGGTGATGACGCGTACCGCCGACTCGCGCGTCTCGCGGCCCCAGGCCGTGAACACCCCGGCCCACTGAGAGGGCTTGAGCCGCAGATAGCTTGCCGGGCTCGGGGCGGTCACCGCCGTGAGAGCCGGCAAGTGTTCGAGCACGCCCGCGGCGAACGACTCGGCCCCGGCCGTCATGCCGTACCGGCGGTCACCACCCGAGTGCAGGTTCACCCCGTCGCGCCAGGCCGAGATGTGCACGTGGCCGCCGTTACCGACGCCTTCGGCGAAGACAGAGGGGGAGAACGAGACCTTCAGCGCGTGGCGCTGCGACACCGCCCGGATCGTCTGCCGCACGAGCATGCTCCGGTCCGCCGCGGCCACCGGGTCGAGCGGGCCCACCGAGACCTCGAACTGACCCGCCGCGTACTCGGGGTGGATCTGGTCGACGTCCACGCCCTGTGCCGCGAAAACCTCCATCAACTCGGCGGTGTAGTCGCTCATTTCGATCTGCCGGGTGGTGCCGTAGGCCGGGCCCGAGGTCGCGGGGACGAACTCGTCACCGGGCGCCGACCCCTGCCCGACGGCCCACTCGACCTCGATGCCCGCCTTGAACGTGATCCCGTGTTGCCGGGCCGCGTCCACGACGATCCGGCGCAGGAACGTGCGGCTGCACCCCGGGTGCCGCTCGCCCTCCTGCGTGACCCGGTCGACCGGGGCCCACGCCCAGCCGGGCTGCCCGGCCAGCACCACCAACTGGTCGAGATCGGGGAAGAGGCGAAGATCGCCATCCGGCGAGCCGAGCACGTCGGTGGAGACGATGGAGTCGTTCGCCAGGAAGGTGTCGAACACCGGTGACATGCCGACACCCCAGGCGGCCGCCGAGGCGAGCCGGGCCGTCGGGACGGTCTTCACCCGGCCGATGCCCGCGGTGTCCACGTAGGCCAGCACGATGCCGTGCACGCCCCGCCCGGACAGCTCCGCGCTGAGCGCGGTGGCCCGTTCGACGTCGCCCGGACGCCCGCCGGGAACCGGGTCGGCAAGGGTGGTCATACGTCCTCCTCGGCGAGGTTCCGCAGTACGGCTGCCGTCGGGCCGGCCGTCCTGGTTCACGTACATGCTGCACCCGGGAAGCACCCGCCCGAGTACCAGGACGATCGTCTCCTGCCGGGCGTCCGGGAGTGCGTGATTCGGTGGTATCAGTGCGTTTCCCGCGGACGGCTGTGGCGCGCCGCCGCCCCGGCCCGGTCGAGCCGGGCCGGGGCCTGCCCGCCGCGCTCATCGGGAGGCGCGTTCCGGCGGACAACTGCTTGCGGGTACCGGGTCCGTCAGATCCGGCGAGCCGTGAAGTACGCCGTGTGCAGGGCGTCGTAGACCCGGCCCGGCACCGCCGCCGAACCGATGGTCACGACCGGTACGCCCGCCGCGCCCACCTCGTCCGCCAAGGTGCCGGCCGACGGCTCCCGGCCGAGCGCGAGCACCACCGCGTCCGTCTCGACGTCCTCCTCGGCGCCGTCCGCACCGCGCACGCGCACGCCCTTGTCCTCGACCGCGACGACCTCGCAACCGGTGCGCACCTCTACTCCCGCCTCCGCGAGCCGACCGGGCAGCACCAGTGCGTCGTACTTCACCTCGTCACCGCACATCAGCTGATCGCCGCGCTCGAGGACGAGGACGGTGGTGCCGGGCAGTTCGGCCAGGCGCAGCGCCGACTCGCAGCCCTGGAAGCCGCCGCCGACCACCACGACCCGGCGCCCCGCCAGGTCCTCGCGCTTGGCCGAGATGTCGCCGGGCTCCAGGACGAGAGCCGCCTCGGCGACGGGGCCGTCGAACGCGCGCTGCGGCGCTCCGGTCGCGACCACGACCTCGTCGAAGCCGTCGGTGACCGCGGCGGTGTCCGCGGCCACCGGGCGGACTTCGATTCCTCGGCGGGTCACCTCGTGCACCAGGTGTTCCCGCAGCCCGGCGAGATCCTGCTTCACGGTGGACCCGCGGGCATGGTTCAACGCGCCGCCCAGCTCGCCGGGTTCGAAGAGCACGACGGTGTGTCCGCGGTCATGCAGGGCAGCGGCCGCGCGCAGCCCGGCGGGGCCGCCTCCGGCGACCGCCACGCGCTTGGCGGCCGGGGCGGTGCCGAGCGGGAACCGGCCCTCCTCCGCCACCTCGGGATTGACGGTGCAGCCCACGCTGCGCTTCTGGTCGAGCCCCCGCTCCAGACAGCCGTCGTTGCAGCGGATGCACGGCACGATCTCCAGCTGCCGGCCCTCTCGCGCCTTGTTGGCCCAGTCGGGGTCGGCCAGCATGGCGCGGCCGAGCGAGACGAAGTCGGCGCTGCCGGAACTGAGGATGTCATCGGCGATCTCAGGGGTGACCAGCGAGCCCGAAGCGATCACCGGGATCGACACCGAGGGCTTGATCTTCTCCCAGCCCCACCGGTGCGGCTGCCGCGCCATGTACCAGGAGCTGGCCTCCCATTCCTGCTTGGCGTGGTGGCCGCCGGAGGCGTGGATGACGTCCACACCGTGCTGCTCCAGCAGCCGGCACAGTTCCACTGTCTCATCGATCACGATGCCGTCCGGCTCGTAGTCGCTCACCGAGAGCCGCACGCTCAGCGGGAAGCTTCGCGGCACGTGTGCGCGGACGCTGTCGACGATCTCCAGCAGGATCCGCGCGCGGTTCTCGAAGGAGCCGCCGTAGTCGTCCGTGCGGTCGTTGGTGTGCGGGGACAGGAAGTTCGTGATCATGTAGCCGTGGCCGGCGTGGATCTCGACCAGGTCGAATCGCGCCGCGTATGCGCGGGCTGCGGCCTCACCGAAGTTGCGGACCACGCCGGCGATCTCGTCGACCGTGAGCGGCGTGGGGACGACGCCGAACGGCATCTCGGCCACGTCCCAGGACGAGGACGACGCGGACTTCATCGGGCTGGTGCCCAGGAAGCGCTGCCGCCCGGCGTGCACCAGCTGCAACCCGATCGCCGCGCCGGTGGAGCGGACCTCGTCGGCGAGCCAGCCGAGCCCGGCGACGTGGTTCTGGTTGCTCGCCCCCGGCTGACCGTGGATGGACTTGCTGGCGTCGTCGTCGACGTAGGTGTACTCGACCATGACGAGGCCGGTACCGCCCTCGCCGAGCCGCTGGTAGTGGTTCACCGTGCGCCGGCTCACCGTGCCGTCGGCGTTGCACGTGGCGGTCGTGTTGGGTGACTTGACGACACGGTTGCGCACGGTCAGGCCGCCGATGGTGCCGGGGCGGAACAGGCTGTCGAAAGCCATTCGGTACCTCTCCTGTGAACTCGGGCAGATCTTCGTGCAGGTCGTCGGACGGGTCCTTGGCAGGTCGTCGGACAGGTCTGGGCAAGTCCTGGACCGGGCCTTCGGGCACGTCGTCGGACAGCTCTTCGGGAAGGTCAGGAACGTCCGGGGACGAGACTCGCCGTGGCGCAGGCGTCGCAGACCGGTGAGCCGCCCGCGGCCGGCTCGCGATCCATTTCCAGGACCACGTAGGCCTTCTCGCAGCGGTGGCAATCGGCCCAGGCGGCAGCCGGGTCCGCCACCTCGCCACGCGGGTCGGCGGTGGCCGGCGCCGCCACCGGTCGCAGCTTCACCACGACCGCGTACAGTGCGGCGCTGACCACGAGTGCGACCAACTGCGCAGCGCCGGCGAGAACCGCGGGCACCCCGGGTGCCTCGACGAGGTAGATGCCGACGGCGGAGGCGAGCACCCACGCGCCGAGTCCCCAGGTGACCCTGGGCAGGCGCAGCGCGCGGAACTCCGGCCCTGCGGTGCGGTCCTCGGGTACGAGCGCGTAGTGCGTGAGTGCGATCCCGACCCAGCTGACCAGGAACACGCCCTGCCAGGCCAGCGCGTTCTGCAGGTAGCTGAAGACGTCGGTGAGCATGAGCAGGAACACGACGAGGGAAGTGGCGACCACCAGCAGGATGCGGCCGAGCCGAATGCCGGTCAGGTTGGTGATCAGCCGCTCCCAGTTCGCGGACGCCTGGTAGTAGTTCAGGCTGTTGATCCGGGCCTGCGACACCACGATCAGGATCAGTCCGGCCACGCCGAGGCTCGCCAGGATCGCCTGGACCACGCCCGTCTCGGCGGTGGGCTCGTTCGGGATCGCCGCGCGGACCAGGAAGATCCCTGCCGCGCCGTTCGCGGCGAAGAGCCAGATGTAGAACAGCCAGCCGAAGGTGATGTTGCGGTGGAAGCCGTCGTCCTCGACCTTGGCGAACCGCGCGAAGTCCACCGTGGTCGGCATGCACAGGTAGATGCCCATGTAGAGGATCGCGCCCAGCAGCCAGCCCGGCAGAGCCCGCGCCTCGGCCGGGACGACACCGCCGAAGGAGAGCCAGTCCGAGCTCTCCGGGAAGCGGACGGCGGCGGCCACGACCGCGGCGATGATGCCGATGACGTAGAGCGGCAGCAGGACGCCGTTGAGCCGCGCCATCCAGGTCTGCACACCGCCGAGCATCAGCGGCAGCATCACGACCACGACGATCGCGTACCAGATGCGGATGTCCCAGCCCGGGGTGTAGTGGTGGAACGCGACGGCGAGCGTGCTGCTCTCGAAGACCGCGTAGTAGGTGGTGTTGGCCGCGATGAGCAGCGCTGTGAGCGAGGCGCCGAGCACCCCGAACATGCGGCGCGACAGCAGGGTGCTGTTCAGGCCGCTGCGCAGGCCCCAGCGGGTGAAGACGGCATTGATCAGTGAGTAGCTCACGACGGAGACGCCGATGGCGATCAGTGCGTCGACCGTTCCGTACAGGCTGGCCGCCAGCGCTCCGTAGAACAGCCAGACCATCGCGCTGAGCAGGGACCAGTACGACATCGTCAGCTGCCAGCGCCCGACACGGGCGGTCAGCGGAACCACATGGTTGCTGTAGTCGTCGGCGCGCTGCTCGGCCACGACGGCGGGATCGTCAGTGGTGCTGATCCGCAGTGGAGAAAGGGGGACGTCCTGGGCTAGCGACACGGCCGCTCCAAGAGGGAAGTGGGGTCCGGTTGACGGACTTGGCGTGCACACGGAAGTGCATGCACAAATGAATACTGTGATCCCCCGGGGGGCGCGTCAATGATCGTGTAGAGGAATTTCCCTGGCGGAAACACGCCTCTGACCTGGGAAAACCTGCGCCGGAGTGATGATGTAAGGGCATGCCGAAGGGCTACCCGGCGCATCGGGAGACCGGGCAGCTCAGCGGGCGTCGGTGATCAGTGGACGGGTGCTCCCGCGGTCGTGATCACAGCTCCACCGCGTCGGCGCGCAACTCCCTGCCCCCGGCCGGGCTGCCGATGCCGCGCACGCCGAACCCGCTGTCGGCCCACAGGCATTCACCCGTGGCGACCCGGGCGGCGTCCGATGCGAGGAAGACGAACGCGCCCGCGTAGTCCTCCGGTTCGGGGATGAAGCCCTGCGGGATGACCTGCTCGGCGCCCGGCAGGACGGCGTCGACCGGCTCCTGGGCGAGGCTGCGCAGGCCCTCCATCCGGGTGCGGGCCACGCCGATCGCGACGCCGTTGACCCGTACGTGGGGTGCGAACTCCCAGGCCAGTTGGCGCACGATGCCGAGATTGGCGTGCTTGGTCGAGACGTAGAGGACACCGTCGTCGACTGCGCGGTAGCTGGCCAGGGAACAGGAGAAGATCATGCTGCCCTTCGACCGGAGCAGCGGGGCGAGGGCGGCGCGGGCGCCGAGCAGATAGCCCTTGACGTTGATCGCGAAGATCTCGTCGATCGCCGCCTCCAGCCGGTCGGCCGGCACCTCGGCGAGAGGCAGGTTGCCCGCTCCTACGCCCGCGTTGCCGACGAAGACGTCGAGACGGCCGTACGCCTCCAGCGCCTCGCTGACGGCGCGTTGGTTGTCGGCCAGCTTCTCGACGGAGCCGACCGTGCCGTGGACGTCAGGGCCGAACTCCGCACACAGCTTGCCGAGGCGGTCCGCGTCGCGGTCGAGCACCGCGACCTTCGCGCCCGCCTCCACGTACCCCTGCACCACGGCCCGTCCGACACCGGCCGCGCCCCCGGTGACCAGGGCGACCTTCCCGGCCAGGGGCAGCGGGCCGCTCTGGGTGGAACTACGCATGAATTGCTCCTCCGTTGATGTCGATCACCGATCCGGTGAGGAAACCGCTCGCGTCCGAGACCAGGTACGGGACGAGGGCGGCGATCTCGTCGGGGCGCCCGAGCCGCCCGACCGGAATGGCCGCGCTGAGCGTCCGCTCCGAGACGGTGTCCGAGGCGGCGAAGTACTCCTCAAGGTGCTCCGTCTTCACCGTCCCGGGATTGAGCACGTTGGCCGTCACACCCGATCCGGCCACCTCCGCGGCGAGCTGCCGGGTGAAGCCGACGAGCCCGGACTTCGCCGCCACGTACCCGATGGCGTTGCCGAGCTGCGGGGCCGATGCGACCACCGACCCGATGTTGATAATGCGGCCCCACTGCCGCTCGACCATGCCCGGCAGCACGGCCTGGCACAGCAGGAAGGGGATGGTCAGGTTGACCTCGATCTGCCGGCCCCAGTCGTCGGGGGTCGAGTCGAGCGTGGTCGAGGCGTGGGTGAAGCCTCCGGCGTTGTTGACCAGGATGTCCACCGGGCCCGCCGTCCCCAGCAGCCGTGCCCGTCCTTCCGCAGTGCCCAGGTCCCCAGCGCAGGGGATCACACGTCCACGCTTGCCCAACACCTCGGCCTGGAGGGCGAGTTGCTCCTCGTCTCGGCCGCTGGTCACCACCGTCGCACCGTGGTCGAGCAGGACCTCCGCGATCGCCGCGCCGATTCCCCGACGGGCACCGGTGACCACCGCCACGCGCCCGGACAGCTCCGGGCCGGTCATCGGCGCTCCCCGCCGGACGAGTCCCCCGGCCCGACCCGGCCGCCGGTGAACGCCACCACCTGCCCGTTAAGTACTCCCACAGAGACCTCCGAATGTGCACTCAAGAATGGGTGCACTTTTGCATGCACTTCTGGGTTGGGCAACACCCTGGACCGCCTTGGGTGTTACGACTGCGAAAAATCCCGCTGGGCGTCGTCGCAGGTCGCCCAACGCGCCCAGCACATCAACGACTCAGGCGTGGTCGATGAGGGCCTGCGTGATCTGGCGCGTGGTCTGCGCGGCGATCCGGGGGCTGACGGCCGCGTAGGAGATGTAGGCGTTCAGGCCGGTGGTCAGCGCCCAGCCGCGGCCCCTGGTCCAGGTGGCGTCGTCCACGCCGAGCGCGGTACGGAAGGCGGCCCGGCTCCCGGCCGACATCAGGGTGAAGGCGATCATCAGGTCGGGGGCCGGGTCGCCGACGCCGAGGCTGCCGAAGTCGATGACAGCGCTGAGGCTGCCGACGACGGTCAGCAGGTTGCCGGTGTGGAAGTCGCCGTGGAACCAGACGGGAGGGCGATCCCATCCGGGGGCGCTCAGCGCCGCGTCCCACAGCTCCGTCATGGCCGCGGTGTCGAACGCACCGTCGACGGCCGTGATGGCGGCCCGCGTCGAGCGGTCCCGGTCGGCCAGTGGCCCGGCGGTGAGGTCGGCGCGGGCGTCCACGGCCGGAATGACGTCGGGGGCGAACTGCTGCAAGGCGGTCAGGAACCCCGCCAGTTCCACGGCGGCCTCGGTCGATTCGGCCAGTGCCTCGACGGTCGCCACCTCGCCGTCCAACCAGCGGGACACCGCCCACTGCCACGGATAGCCGAAGTCGGGCTCACCCACCCCCACCGGCACCGGGACGGCCAGCGGCAGGTGCGGGGCGAGTCGGGGCAGCCACTCGGACTCCTTCCGGGCCTGCGCGATGGCCCCGGCGTGGCGGGGCAGCCGGACGGACAGCTCCTCGCCAAGGCGGTAGATCACATGGTCCGAGCCGGCCGGGTCGAGCAGCTCCAGGGGCAGCTGGGCCCACTGCGGGAACTGCGTGTCGACCAGGCGCCTGACCAGTGCGGCACCGATCGCCGGGCGGGTGTTCGCGGATGTCTCGGTCGCCAAGAGCAGCTCCTGCGTCGGCCCGCTCCGTGTGGCGGACAGCCGGACCATCACAGTGTGTCCATGGCGCACCTGTCGACCGGTTTTCTCCCACCGGCCGCGGCGCGAGGCGACTTAAGGCGATCAGGTCGCGACGGGGAGCCCCGGGGTGCGGACAACCCTGCGTTCGGCATCCACGGCGAACACCTCGCACCCGTCCCTCGCGGCGGCCCACTCGATGCCCGCCGCGCCCATGGCGAAAGCCGCCGTCGCGGTCGCGTCCGCCTCGGTCAGCGACCGCGCCACGACCGTCACGCTGAGCAGCTCGGTCGCCGGGCGGCCGGTGCGCCCGTCGAGGATGTGGTCGCCCCGTTCGTACTGAGCCGAGGTGGCCACCGCACCGTCGGTGATCTCCAGGACCGTGCACAGCCGGTCGGCCCGCTCCGGGTGCCGCACGCCCACCCGCCACAGACCGCCGGCCGTGACCACGTCACCGCCGGCGTTGAGGCAGAACCGCGTCGCCCCCGCGGCCGTCAGCAGCTCCGCCGCCCGCTGCACCGACCAGCCCTTGACCACGGCGCAGGGGTCGAGGCCCCGGCCGGGCAGCCGGGCGTCGAACGCGCCGCCGGTCGCGACCCGGTACTCCTCGCAGAGGCCGAGGACCTCCACCAGATCCGAGCTGAGGTCGTCGGCCGAGAGCTCGCCCTTGTCCAGCCGGGACACCTCACTGTCGGGCTTGAAGGGGCTGAACCGTGCGTCGACCTCGCGCAGCCACGCGAACAGCGCGTCCGCCGCCTCTTCGGGGACGTCCTCGTCGTCGATCCGCAGTGACACCGGGAACCCCATGACGTGCTCGACGCGCCGCACGTCAGGCGACCTTCGCGTCGATGGCTGCCTGCAGCGACTGGACGTAACCCTCACTGGTGATCGTGGCGCCGGACACCGTGTCGATGTCGGCGCTCTGAGCCTTCAGCGTCTCCTTGATCAGTTTGGGCACGGCGGCCGTGGTCTGCGGGTGGTTCGGCTGCTGGACCATCCGTACGGAACTGATCTTGTCGCCTTCGAAGGTCACCTCCACCTGTACGGCGCCCTTTGACGTGTTGACGGTGCTGCCCTTGACGACCTGCGAGGCGGCGGCCGACGCGGACGACGAGGCCGATGACGACGACGAAGGAGAGGACGAAGAAGTCGATGAGGCCGACGGGGCGGGCTCGGCGGCCTCCGTGGTCGTCGTGCCGGTGGACGGTTCGTAGCGCCACACCGGAATCAGGCCCGCGACGGTCAGGAGGAAGACAGGCAGTGCTCGTTTCACGATGTCCCTCTCATCCCGCCAGGCTGAAGCGCTCGAAGTGGATCTGCTGCTTGGGCACGCCCAGCTCGCCCAGGGTGCGCAGCACCGCGCCGGTCATCCCCGGCGGGCCGCACACGAAGACGTCCCGGTCGCCCACGTCGGGCACGAGCTGCGCGATCGCCTGCGCCCCCAGCTTGTCCGGCGTGGCCGGGCCGGTGACCAGGTGCAGCTCGGCGCCCTTGGCGGCGGCGAGTTCCAGCAGTTCGCCGTAGAGCACCGCGTCGCTGTCGGTGGCCACCCGGTAGATGAGCACCGCGTGGCCGTGCAGCTCCTCCAGCAGGGCGCGGATGGGGGTGATACCGACGCCGCCGGCGATGAGCAGGGTGTCGGGACGGGTGCGGTGCAAGGTGGTGAACGCGCCGTACGGGCCCTCCGCGAACACCCGCGTGCCCACCGGGATGTGCCGCAGGGCCGCCGTGCCGTTTCCGGCGGTCTTCGCGGTCAGCCGCAGCGACCTGCCGTCCGGCGCGGCCGACAGCGAGAACGGGTTGGCCTGCCACCACCGGTCGTTGGTCAGGAACCGCCACAGGAAGAACTGGCCTGCCCGCGCGGGCAGTTGGTCGAGGTCGCGGCCCGTGACGTAGATCGACACGACGTTGTCGGACTCGGGTACGACGGCAGAGACCCGCAGCTGGTGTCGCAGGTTCCGCCACAGCGGCAGTGCCACCCGTCCGAGGAACACCGAGCCGAGCGCCACGCCCCATAGGCCCCACCAGTACGCGGTGGCGGCGGGCGACGTGGTGAAGGTCGTGCCCACCGTGACCTGGTGCGTGAACGCCAGCAGCACCGCCAGGTAGGTGTAGAGGTGGATGAAGTGCCACGTCTCGTACGCCAGCCGGCGCCGGGCGAAGCGCGCCGACACCGCGCCGACCGTCATGATCAGCACCAACGCGACGACCGCGCGCAGCACGCCCTCGATGGTCGTGGCCAGTTCCACGAACTCGTCCACCGGCCCCATCGAGGACAGCTGCGCGTAGCCGAAGGTGATGAACACCGCGTGTGTCATCAGCGTCCACACCAGACCGAAGCCGACCCGGCGGTGCCAGGAGGTCAGCCGGTCCATGCCGATGCGGCGGTCGAGCCACGGCAGCCTGGCGACCAGCAGCAACTGGAAGGCCATGAGGAGCGCGCCGTACAGCCCCGCCAGCCGTCCCAGCAGGATGAGGGCGTTCGAGCCGGCGAACCCGGCCTGGAAGAAGAACACGGCCACCGCGGCCGCGTTCGCGGCCAGCACGGCGTACAGGCCGGTGCGGGCGACCACCCTGGGGCGTATCGCCGCGGGCGGCGCAGGTGGCGATTCGACGGTCGTCACGGCCGGCAACTCCTTGATCGGGTCCTGGACACCGAGCTTGATCTGGTCCTTGGACACCGAGCTTCGCTGCCCGGAGCTGTCTTTTTCCTGTCGCCCGACTTTCAAGTACGTATCGATGTGGAACCGGCAGGCAGGCGGGTCTGGCGTCGGGAGCCGCGTGAAGCACTATGAGCGGGTGGAAAAAGTACGACTCCTCGTCGTGGACGACGACCCGCCCATCGCCGACCTCGTCGCCACGGTCGCCCGCTACGAGGGCTGGGACGCGGTCACCGCGTACTCCGGTGAGGAGGCGCTGCGCCTGGCCGCCGAGTTCCGTCCGGACATCGTGGTGCTCGACCTGATGCTGCCCGACATCGACGGGTTCGGCGTGCTCGACCGGCTGCGCAGGGCCGGGACGATGGTGCCCGTCGTGTTCCTCACCGCGCGCGACGGCGTCGCCGACCGGGTCGCGGGCCTGACGCGGGGCGGCGACGACTACCTGGTCAAGCCGTTCGCGGTGGAGGAGCTGATGGCCCGGCTGCGGACCGTGCTGCGGCGCAGTACGGGCCCCGGGTTCCAGCGGTCCGTGCTGAAGGTGGCCGACCTGACCATGGACGAGGACACCCGCGAGGTGCGCCGCGACCACCGGCTGTTCACACTCACCCCGACCGAGTACGAGGTGCTCCGCTACCTGATGCGCAAGTCGCCGACCGTGCTCACCAAGGCGCAGATACTCGACCACGTCTGGGAGTACGGCTTCGGCGGCCGCTCGAACGTCGTGGAGCTGGTCGTCAGCCGGCTGCGCCGCAAGCTCGACGACAGCGGCCCCCCGTTGATCCACACCGTCCGAGGATTCGGATACGTGATACGGCAGGCCGCGGAGTGATCAGGCGCCTGCGGGGGACCTACGGCAGGCTGCGCCTGGGCACCCGGCTGGCCCTGGGCCTGGGCGTGCTCGCGCTGGTCGTGTTCGGCGTGGTCGGCACGGCGCTGACAACGTACATGCGGGACTACCTGTCGGCCCAGCTCAACGAGCAGCTGACGCTGGCCCAGGTCGCCCAGTCCAAGAGCATCGCGGAGCAGGGCACCCTCGCGGGAAAGAAGTACTACAGCTGGTACTACGCCGTGTACGACGTGACCGACGGCACCCCCGTACTCCGCAAGCCCGAGGACACCACCGACCTGCCGAAGGACGTCGCCGAGTTCACCGACGTTGCCAGGGCGCAGACCGCCGCGGGCACCGAGGTCCTACGCACCCAGGACCTCAAGGGCGCGGGCGTGTACCGGCTGCGCGCCTGCGAGGTCGAGCCCGGTGTGGTCCTGGTCAGCGCCGCTCCCATGGCGGACATCCAGGCGACCGTACGGCAGCTGATCACGGTCCAGGTGATCATCTTCGCGCTCGCGCTGCTGGGGCTCGTACTGGCCGGGCGGGCGCTGCTGCGGCGCGGCCTGAAGCCCCTCAGCGACATGGCGCACACGGCCCACGACATCACCTCGCACGACCTGACCGACTCGGCGGCGCGGTTGCCGGTGCGTGCCGACGGCGGGAGGGGCGGGCCGGAGGTCGAGGAGCTGCGCACCGCGTTCAACACCATGCTGGAGCACATCGACGACTCGCTCGCCGTCCGCACGGAGGCCGAACAGCGGCTGCGCCGGTTCGTCGCGGACGCGTCGCACGAGCTGCGCACACCCCTGATGTCGGTACGCGGCTATGCGGACCTGTTCCAGTACGCAGCGGCCCACGCGCCCGAGGAACGGGAGAAGCACCTGGCCCGGCTGCGCGCCGAGGCCGCCAGGATGGGCGTGCTCCTTGACGACCTGCTGCTGCTCGCCCGCCTGGACGCCGCGGAGGTGGAGACACCGCTGCGGCTGGAGGACGCGGACCTGGTGCAGCTGGTGCGTCAGGCGGCGGACGCGTTCTGCGCGGGCCGACGGGACCACTCTTTGTCGGTGGTGGCCGGTCCCGAGCCCGTGATGCTGCGACTGGACCCCCTGCGTATCCGGCAGGTGCTGGACAACCTGCTCACCAACGCCGCCGTGCACACCCCGGCCGACACGAAGGTGTCCCTGGAGATGTCCGTCTCGTCCGGCGCGGCGGTGGTGCGGGTCGCCGACACCGGACCGGGCATCCCGGCCGCCGACCAGGAGCGGGTCTTCGACCGCTTCTACCGCGTGGACAAGGCCCGCAGCCGCGACCGTGGTGGCAGCGGCCTGGGCCTGGCGGTCGCGCGGTCACTGGTGCAGGCGCACGGCGGCACCGTCGAGCTGACCAGCCGGCCGGGTTGCACGGCCTTCACCATCAGGCTCACCAGCGGGATTAGCGAAACGTAGCGAACCTGTGGCAGAGTGCTACACGCACGCCCGGCGCCCAGGCGACGTCGGGCACCCTCCTCGGTTGGGTCTGCGGCCTGACCGACCAGCGTCCGGAGGGACGTGTCACGCGGGCTGACGGCTCCTGCCGTTCAGTACCAGGGCACGAAGGCGATTGGCTCCCAACGCTGAGCAACGCTCAGGCTCACTAAGCCAATCAGAGACGCTTCCGCTCGCTTGAGAGCCGATCCGCGCCCTGGCGATAGAGCTCCGTGAGCAGTTCGATCGCGGCCTGCGTTGCGGGGTGCGGGTCGTCCCGCCACCAGGCGAGCCGTACGGCGATCGGCTCGGCGTCGCGCACCGGCCGGTAGACGATGCCGGGGCGCGGGTACTGGTTCGCGGTGGACTCGGCGGTCATGCCGACGCAGCGGCCCGTGGAGATCACGGTGAGCCAGTCGTCGACGTCGTGCGTCTCCGCGGTCGCCGGGCGGGCGTCCGGGGGCCACAGTTCCGTGGTGGTGGTCCCGGTCCTGCGGTCAATCAGCAGCGTGCGCCCGCTGATGTCGGCCAGCCTGATCGAGCGGCGCCGGGCCAGCGGGTCGTCGGCGGCGATGGCGCACAGGCGCCGTTCCAGCCCCACGATGGCAGAGCCGAAGCGGCGGTCGTCCAGCGGCCTGCGTACCACCGCGAGATCGCAGGCACCCTCCGCCAGCCCGGCCGTGGCGGAGTTGACGCGGACGAGTTGCAGGTCCGTCTCGGGATGTGTGTCCGCCCATCGACGCTGAAAAGCGAGAGTATGGCGGCCGATCGCCGACCACGCATAGCCGACGCGTAGCCGGACATGGCCTGACGTCGCCTCCCGGACCAGGTCGTCGACCTCGCCGAGCACACGCCGGGCGTGCGCGACCACGCGCAGCCCGGTCCCGGTCGGCGTCACCTCGCGTGAGGTCCGCCGCAACAACCGCACCCCGAGGCTGCGTTCGAGCGAAGCCAGTGTGCGGGAAACGGCTGCCTGGGATACCCCGAGCGCGATGGCGGCATCGGTGAAACCGCCCTCGTCGACGATCGCGACGAGGCAGCGCAACTGCCGCAGCTCCACATCCATGACGCAAGCGTATAGATGCTCGCGATGATGCATTTTGTGCAAGCATGAAGTGGGCCCACGATGCGGGCATGCATGCAGCATCCGCACGCTCAGCAGCAGCTTCCGCGCACCGTTCTGCCTCGGCACCTTCGTCCCCGGAGCCTTCGTCCCCGGAGCCCGGCGGAAAGCGCCTCGCCGGTGTCGTCACCATGGTCGGCAGCGGCCTGTCCAACCAGATCGGTGCCGCGACCGGGTCGCTCGCCTTCCCCGTCCTCGGACCAGTCGGTGTCGTAGCGGTACGCCAGTACGTCGCCGCGATCGTCCTGTTCGCCGTCGGACGGCCTCGGCTGCGGACCTTCACCTGGCGGCAGTGGTGGCCTGTGGTGCTGCTGGCCCTGGTGTTCGGAACGATGAACCTGTCCCTGTACAGCGCGATCGACCGCATCGGTCTCGGGCTGGCGGTGACCCTGGAGTTCCTCGGCCCGCTCGCCATCGCCCTGGCCGCCTCACGCCGCCGACTGGACGCCTGCTGCGCGGTGATGGCCGCGGCAGGCGTCGTCACCCTGATGCGCCCGCAACCGTCTGCCGACTACCTCGGGATGGGCCTGGGCCTGCTGGCCGCCGTCTGCTGGGCGTCCTACATCCTGCTCAACCGCACCGTCGGCCGACGCATCCCCGGGGCACAGGGATCGGCGGCCGCGGCCGGGTTGTCCGCCCTGATGTTCCTGCCGGTCGGAATCTTCGTCGCCGTCGAGCACCCGCCTACCGCCGGGGCCGCCGCGTACGCCGTCGCCGCGGGCGTTCTCTCCTCAGCCGTGCCGTACCTCGCGGACCTGTTCACCCTGCGCCGCGTACCGGCGCGGGCGTTCGGGCTCTTCATGAGCGTCAACCCGGTCCTCGCGGCCGTGGTCGGATGGATCGTCCTTGGGCAGAGCCTGGGGTGGATCGAGTGGGCCGCCATCGCGGCCGTGGTCGCCGCCAACGCCGTCAGCATCCTCATGTCGCGCACCTGAGGAAGGCCGTGGAAACCGAAGCGCGTCGGCAACATGAAGAACAAAATTGTTGACAATCCTGTTGCCCTAGATTTAGCTTCGACAGGCACTCACTCAGGGAGGGCACGAATGCCGAAGGAAGCCCGTCCAGGCACCGGAGAGCAGGCCAAGCAGCATGCACTGGCGCAGCTGCGGCAGGCGATTCTGCGCGGCGAGATGGCACCGGCTCAGCGGCTGGTGGAGAACGAACTCGCCGAGCAGTTCGGTGTGACGCGCGCCAGCGTCCGGGCGGCGCTGATCGAGCTGGAGTCGGAGGGACTGGTCGAGCGGATCCGCAACCGCGGCTCGCGGGTGCGGGTGGTGACCGTGGAGGAAGCGGTCGCCATCACCGAGTGCCGCATGGTCCTCGAAGGGCTGTGCGCGGCCAAGGCGGCCGTCGCGGCCGGCGACGAGCAGCTGACCGAGCTGGCTGATCTGGGCACGGCGATGTCCAAGGCAGTGGCCGACGGCGAGCCGGTGACCTACTCGGAGCTCAACCAGCAACTCCACGCCCGGATCAGGGAGTTCTCCGACCAGCAGGTGGCCGTGGAGCTCCTGGAGCGGCTCAACGCCCAACTGGTGCGCCACCGTTTCCAGTTGGCGCTCAGGCCGGGTCGTCCGCAGCAGTCCCTGAGTGAACACCTGGCCATGATCGAGGCGATCAGGGCCAGGGACCCGCAGGCGGCCGAAGCGGCCGTCCGCGCCCACCTCGGCAGCGTGATCGAAGCGCTGCGAGACTGACGTACTGCGCGGCGGCGCGCTGTGTGACGGACGAGGCCGAGGCGGGCGCACACCTGTCCACCAAGGAGATTGCAGTAATGACGCACGGCAACGCGCCCGCCACCCCACGATCGACGCTCGTCATCACCGCGCACGCCGGGGACTTCGTGTGGCGGGCCGGGGGAGCCATCGCCCTGGCCGCATCGCGAGGCGAGAAGGTCACCATCGCGTGCCTGACCTTCGGCGAGCGCGGCGAGTCCGCCAAGGCGTGGCGCGAGGGCAAGAAGCTCGAGGAGATCAAGGCGATACGCCGGGACGAGGCGGAGCGTGCCGCAGCCACCCTCGGTGCCGAGGTCCGCTTCTTCGACGCCGGCGACTACCCGCTGATCGCCACGGCCGAGCTGACCGACAAGCTGGTCGAGGTCTACCGCGAGACCCAGCCGGACGTCGTCCTCACCCACCCCACCGAGGACCCGTACAACGGCGACCACCCGGCCGCCAACCGTATGGCGCTCGAGGCCCGCGTGCTGGCCCAGGCCATCGGCTACCCGGGTCCCGGCGGGATCATCGGCGCCCCGCCGGTCTTCTACTTCGAGCCGCACCAACCGGAGATGAGCGGCTTCAAGCCCGAGGTCCTGCTCGACATCACCGAGGAGTGGGAGACCAAGCGCAAGGCCATGGAGTGCCTCGGCGCCCAGCAGCACCTGTGGGACTACTACACCGACCTCGCCGTCCGCCGCGGCGTCCAGCTCAAGCGCAACGCCGGCCCGAACCTGGGTCTCGCGCACAAGACCATGGCCGAGGCGTACATGCGCCCCTACCCGCAGATCGCGAAGGAGCTGGCATGAGCGAGCTGAGGTGCAGCGGAGGCTGGGGGTCCGCGGAGCGAAGCGGAGTGGGTACCCGGCCGCAGCGGAGCCGAAGCGGAGCTCTGCAGAAGGAGGAAGCATGAGCGGCGTGATCGTCACCAACCCGCCGAAGGCGGATGCGAATGACGTCGCGGCGCTGGCCGGCTTCGGCGTGGCCACCGTCAGCGAGGCGATGGGCCGCACCGGTCTGCTCGGTCCGGAGATCCGCCCCATCCAGCAGGGCGTGCGGGCGGCCGGCACCGCCGTCACCGTGCTCAGCTGGCCCGGCGACAACCTCATGATCCACGCCGCGGTGGAGCAGTGCGGTGAGGGCGACATCCTGGTCGTCACCACCACCTCCCCCTCCACCGACGGCTTGTTCGGTGAGCTGTTCGCCACCGCGCTGCGCCGGCGCGGCGTGCGTGGTCTGATCATCAACGCGGGCATCCGGGACACCCAGGAGCTGCGCGAGATGGACTTTCCGGCCTGGTCCCGGGCCGTCTCCGCGCAGGGCACCGTCAAGGCCACCGGCGGTTCCGTGAACGTCCCGGTCGCCATCGACGGCCAGGTGATCCGCCCCGGCGACGTGATCCTCGCCGACGACGACGGTGTGGTGGTCGTCCCCCGGGAGCGAGCCCGTGTCACGGTCGAGGCGTCCGAGGCCCGCGAGGCCAAGGAGGCCAAGTCCCGCGCCGCCTTCCTCGACGGCGAACTGGGCCTGGACCGATATGGGTTGAGGGACACGCTGAAGCGGCTCGGCGTCGAGTACAAGACGTATGAGGAGTACGAGGGGGAGCGGTCGTGACCCGCGTGCCCGAGGAGGTGCGCTGCCTGCTGATGCGGGGCGGCACCTCCAAGGGCGCCTACTTCCTGGCCGAGGACCTGCCTGCCGACCCGGCCGTACGCGACGAGCTGCTGCTGCGCATCATGGGCAGCCCGGACGAGCGGCAGATCGACGGCCTGGGCGGCGCGCACCCGCTCACCAGCAAGGTGGCCGTGGTCTCGCCGTCGTCCGACCCGCGCGCCGACGTCGACTACCTCTTCCTCCAAGTGGTCGTCGACAAGCCCGAGGTGAGCGATCGGCAGAACTGCGGCAACATCCTGGCCGGCGTCGGACCGTTCGCCGTCGAGCGCGGTCTGGTCACGGCGGGGCAGGAGCGCACCTCTGTCCGTATGCGGATGGTCAACTCCGGCGACTACGCCACGGCGACCTTCCCGACCCCGGGCGGTCGGGTGCGGTATACCGGGGACGCCGAGATCTCGGGTGTGCCAGGCAAGGCCGCTGCCGTGGTGATCGAGTTCCCGCCCGGCGCCGGCCCCTTGCTGCCCACCGGCAACGTCCGCGACGTGGTCGACGGCACTCCGGTGACCTGCGTGGACAACGGCATGCCGACCGTGCTGATCGCGGCCTCCTCGCTCAAGGTGACCGGGTACGAGTCGCCCGCCGGGCTGGAGGCCGACCAGGAACTGGCCGATCGACTGCGCACGATCCGGTTGGGGGCGGGCCGCCTGATGGGCCTCGGTGACGTGTCGGCCGCCACCGTGCCCAAGCTCACCCTGCTCTCCGCGGCCCGCGACGGCGGCGCGATCTCCACCCGCACCTTCATTCCAGTGCGCTGTCACACCTCGATCGGTGTCCTGGGCGCAGCGAGTGTCGCTGCTGGTCTGCGAATCGAGGGTGCAGTCGGTGCGGAGCTCGCCGAGCTTCCCGGCCCGAATGCCCAGAGCGACCGAATCCGTATCGAACATCCCACGGGATTCCTCGACATCGAAAGCAGCCTCGGCAGCACCGCCGAAGGGCTGCCCTCCGCGCGCCGCACGGCTGTGGTCCGTACGGCCCGCAAGATCTTCGACGGCACCGTGTTCCCCAGGTCCGCCGAGACGGCACCGACAACCCCCCAACTCCCAGGAGGTCAACGATGACTCCGCCGCTCGGCGACATCGCCCACATCGGCCACACGCAGCTGTTCACCCCGGACCTGGACGCCAGTGTCGCCTTCTTCACCGACTATCTGGGGCTCACCGTCAACGGGCAGGACGGTGACACCGTCTATCTGCGGACCTTTGACGACTACGAGCACCACAGCCTGGTGCTCACCGCCCGTGAGCAGCCCGGCCTCGGCCGGCTCGCCCTGCGCACCTCGAGCGAGGAGGCCCTCCATCGCCGGGTGAAGGCGATCGAGGGGGCGGGCGGCACCGGGCAGTGGGTCGAGGACGAACCCGGCCTCGGCAAGCTGTATGTCACCACCGACCCGGACGGCCATGAGCACGCCCTGTACTGGGAGAGCGAGCACTACCAGGCGCCCGACGAGCTGAAGCCCGCGCTGAAGAACCAGCCGCAGGCCAAGCCCAACCGAGGCGTGGGCGTGCGCCGCCTGGACCACATCAACTTCCTCGCCTCCGACGTCCTCGCCAACGCGGAGTTCCAGGAACACCTCCTCGGGGCCAGGCCCACCGAGCAGATCCGGCTCGACAGCGGGAAGATCGCGGCGCGTTGGCTGACCTTCACCAACAAGTCGTACGACGTCGTCTACACCTCGGACTGGACCGGCTCCAGCGGGCGGCTGCACCACATCGCCTTCGCCACCGACACCCGCGAGGACATCCTGCGGGCCGCCGACCTCGCCATCGACGCCGGTGTGTTCATCGAGACCGGCCCGCACAAGCACGCCATCCAGCAGACGTTCTTCCTGTACGTCTACGAGCCGGGCGGCAACCGCATCGAGCTGTGCAACCCGCTCACGCGTCTGGTGCTGGCGCCCGACTGGCCGCTGATCACCTGGACCGAGGCCGAGCGGGCCAAGGGGCAGGCGTGGGGCCTGAAGACCATCGAGTCCTTCCACACGCACGGCACGCCGCCGCTCGCGTAGCCGGACCGCACAAAGGGGGTGGGTGCGCACAGCCGTGCGCGCCCACCCCCTTGCCGTACCCGCGGCTGCGGGTCTGTGTCTCCGGTCGCGTCTCCAGCTTCCGGGCAGGTCACACGGCCGGTCCCGGCAGTGTCGGCCAGATCGTGAATGAGATTGTTGACAAAAGCGTTGACACTCTTGGGGACGGGTCCTTAGCGTCTAGCGCACCAAGCACCAACGGGTCCGCCGCACGAGCCGCGTCGACCCCTCACTGATCCCCTCCAGGGAACCGCCTCCTTGGACGAGAGGAAAACAAAGATGTCCTCCTCCCCCGCGCTGTCCGCCCGCGGCAGCAGATTGGCCGCACTGGTCGTCGTTCTGTGCTGGCTGGCCGTGCTCTTCGACGGCCTCGACATGTTCATCTACGGCTCGGTGCTGCCCCACATGCTGGAGAGCAAGGCTCTCGGCATCACCCCGGACCGGGCTGGTGACCTTGGCAGTTACGCCACCTTCGGCATGTTGGTCGGTGCTTTGACCGCGGGGACGGTCGCCGACCGGATCGGCCGCAAGAAGCTGATGGTCGCCTGCGTCACGCTCTTCTCGCTGGCCTCCGGCCTGTGCGCGATAGCGGGCAGCGTGTCGGTCTTCGGACTCGGCCGGACCCTCGCCGGCGTCGGCCTCGGCGGCCTGCTCCCGACCGCGATCAGCATGGTGTCGGACTACGCCGGCCGCGGCCGCGGCGCCCTCACCATCGGCGTGCTGATGACCGCCCACCATGCCGGCGGCATCCTCTCCGCCTACGTCGCCAAGTGGCTCGTGGAACCCGCCGGCTGGCGCGCCGCCTTCTGGGTCTGCGTGGCCCCGCTGCTCTTCGTCCCGGTGCTCGCCAAGGCCATGCCCGAGTCGCTGAGCTTCCTGGTCGCCAAGGGGCGCTCCGATGAGGCCCGAGCGCTGGCCGACCGCTACGAGGTCGAGCTGCCGGCCGCGTCCGGCAAGCAGGCCGCAGGCGACCGCTGGAACGCCCTTGTCAACCTCTTCCGCGGCGGCGAGTGGCTGCAGACCCTGCTGTACTGGCTGGCCTCCTTCGGCGGCCTGCTACTCGTCTACGGCGTTGCCACCTGGCTGCCCACCCTGATGCGCAGCGAGGGCTACAACCTCGGCTCGGCGCTGACCTTTGTCGTGCTGTTCAACCTGGGCGGCATCGTGGGCATGCTGGTCGCCGGCCGTGCCGCGGACTGCTTCGGCGCCCCGCGCATCTCGGCGATCTGGTTCGCGCTGACGGCGGCCGGTGTCTTCCTGCTCAGCGTCCACATGCCGCTGGGCGTGACCTTCCTGGTCGTCTTCCTCACCGGCGTGTTCCTCAACAGCGCCCAGACGATGATCTACGCGACGGTGTCGATCCGCTCCACTCCCGACAGCCGCGCCACGGCCGTCGGCTGGACCTCCGGCATGGGCCGCTTCGGTGCCGTCTTCGGCCCGTGGCTCGGCGGCCAGCTGCTCGCCGCGGGCCACGGCGACTGGGGCTTCACCGCCTTCGCGATCGCCGGGGTGTCCTCCATGGTCTTCATCGGCATCGCCGCCCTGCGCACCTCGAAGTCGGCCGCGCAGAGCGGCGCTCAGCAGGGTCTGGTCACGACACACTGACCGGGCCGACCTGCGTCGGACGGCCCCTTGCCGGGGCCGCGGACCACAGGGGGCAAGGACGAACACCGGCCATCGCACGAGACGCGGGGGCCGGCGTTCGGCGTGTGGGCAGGGGTGACGGGTGAGGTCCTCGCGGGCCGGCTCAGCCCATCTGGTCCTCGACCGACAGGTGTTCCACCGTCTTGCCGGTCTCCGAGAACGTCCGCGTCACATGGCCCGATGTGTACACCCACAGGATGCGCAGGGGACGGTCGCCGATGTTCCGGAACAGGTGCGGGATGGGGGAGGGGACGTACGTCGTGTCGAACTGCTCCAGCTTCGTCACCTCGCCGTCGACCACCACCTCCGCCTCGCCCTCGAGGATCGTGACGTGCTCGTCGCAGTTGTGCGAGTGCAGCGGCGCCCCCGAGCCCACCGGATACACACTCATGCCGCTCGTGATCCGGTTCTCACCGCCCGCGGACGTCGCGGTGACGAGAGGGGTCGTCACGACGGCGCCTCCTCGGTCGAGGAGGGGCACGGACGCGGCCTTGATGATGACGGTCATCCCGGATTCCTTTCAACGGCTTGCGTCGAGAGACGTTAGGAGCCCTTCTCGCGAATGGCTGCGTTCTGGCGTGCAGGTTTACCTTGCACTCCGGGAGGGGTGAGGTTCTCGCCACCGCAGGTACGGTCAGCAGCCGTCGCACGGCGAAACCGGACCGTGCCTGGATTGCGAAGGCGGATCTCGGCCATGAGGCTCCCCGTACTCACCGATGAGGATATGAACCCGCGCCAGAAGGAGCTGGCCGGGAGGATCGCGGGGCGACGCGGTGCCGTTCGCGGCCCGTTCCGGGTCTGGCTGCACAGCCCGGAGATGTGCGAACGCGCCGAGTCGCTCGGTGCGTTCGCCCGCTTCGACTGCAGCCTCCCCAAGCACCTGCGCGAGTTGACCCTGCTGATGGCGGCCCGCAACTGGGACGCCCAGTACTCCTGGAACGCGCACGTGCACCAGGCGATCGAGGCCGGCATTCCGGAGGCCGCGGTCAAGGCGATCGCCGAGAAGCGCGAGGCGCACTTCGAGGACGAGGCCGACGCGGCCTTCTACGCGTTCTGCCGCGAGATCCTGGAAGACCACTTCGTCTCGGACGAGACTTTCGCCCGCGCCCACGCCCACTTCGGCTCCCGCGGCCTGGTCGACACGATCGGCGCGCTCGGCAACTTCACGATGCTCGGGATGTGCCTCAACACCTTCCAGGTCGACCTCCAGCCCGACCGTGAGCCCCCGTTCCCGGACATCCGCGGCTACGCCCGCGTTGCCCCCGGGGAGGGCACGGCCGAGGAGGCCGCCGACGGGGACGGCGCACGGCCGTGACCGCCGCAGCAGTTCCGCACAGCCGCGGTCAGGGAGGGACCGACGCGATCGCGACGGCACCGGACGAGGGCCGCGCGCCCCTGGTACAGGTACGCGGCGTCACCAAGAGGTTCGGCGGCGCGGCCGCGCTCAAGGGCGTCGGCCTGGAGCTGTACCCGGGTGAGGTGCACGCGCTGATGGGCATGAACGGGGCCGGCAAGTCCACCCTCGTCCAGGTCCTGTGCGGGGTCCACCAGCCCGACGAGGGAATCCTCGAGGTCTCCGGCCACGCGCACTCCTCGCTGACCGTGCGCCGCGCCCGGCACCTGGGCATCAGCATGGTTCCGCAGCGCCGCGAGCTCGCCATGGGGCTCACCGTCGCCGAGAACGTCATGCTCGGCGCGCTGCCCAGGCGGCGCGGCGCCGTGCACTGGACCTCGGTCCGCGAGGAGGCCGCGCGCGCCCTGGCCGAGCTCGGCATCGACATCGACGTCACACGCCCGGCCGGTGAACTGACCGTCGCCGAGCAGACCATGGTCGAGGTGGCACGTGAGGTGCGCCGCGGCGGCCGGGTGCTGATCCTGGACGAGCCCACCGCCTGCCTCGGGGCCAAGGACGCGGCCCGCATCCGGGAGTTGGTGCACACCCTGCGCGACGAGGGTGTCGCCGTCGTCTACATCTCGCACTACATCGATGAGGTGATGGCGGTCGCCGACCGCCTCACCGTCCTGCGCGACGGCGAAGTGGTCACCAGCGCGCCCGCCGCCGACCTCGACCCCGCGGGTCTGGTGCGCGCCATGGTCGGGCGCGAGGTGGTCTCGCACCGCCCCGAACGGCCCGCTCCCAAGGACGAGATCGGACTCTCCGTCCGCGGTCTCAGCCAGGGCCGGACCATCAGGGACTTCGCAGTCGACGTCCGCAAGGGCGAAGTCGTCGCCGTACTCGGCCCCGCCGGGGACGCACAGTCCCGCCTGTTCGACCTGCTCTCCGGGCGGACGCGGCCCGAACGCGGCGAACTGAGCGTCGACGGCGGGCCCGTACCGCTCGGGCGGGTGGCCGCATCGCTCGCCGGCGGGCTGCGCTGCGTCACCGGCGACCGCCGCGCCCTCGGTCTGGTCCAGGGTCTGTCCGTCGACGAGAACCTGATGCTCGCCGAGGACCGCTTCCACCGCAGGCGGCTGCACCGGCGCGGCGAACTGGCCCGCCGGGCGGCCCCCCGCCGCCGGAGCTATGGCGTGGTCACGCTGGGCGACGACCCGCCGGTCGGCAGCCTGTCCGGCGGCAACCAGCAGAAGGTCCTGCTGGCCAAGTGGCTGGAGACCAACCCCGCCGCCTGCTTCCTGGAAGACCCCACCAACGGCGTGGACGTGGCCGCCGTGGCGGAGATCCACACCCTCGTCGACGAACTGGCCTCGCGCGGCGTCGCCGTACTGCTCGCCTCCTCATCGGCGGAGGAGGTGATGCGCCTGGCCGACCGGGTCCTGGTGGTCCGGGCGGGGCGCACCGTCGCGGAGTACGACATCACCGCCATCACCCACGACGAACTCGTCGCCACCGCACTCGGAGGACAGCAGCAGTGAGCGTCTCTGATCAGTTCAGCGATCCCATGCAAGACGTAGTGTCTGGCGCGGGTTCTGCCCACCGTGGAGGCGTGGCGTGAGCGTGCAGGTGGAAGCCCGCGCCCAGTGCTGCTCCTCGTGGCCTGTGTCGGCTGGTGGGTGTGCTGATCGTCGTCACGCCCTGGTGCCGGTGGGCTGCGCGGGGCAGCCTCATCCGGCCCGTTGGTGCGTGTCCCTCCGGACGCTTGCCCGCCGGCCCCTGCGGGCCGGTGGGGGAGGGTGCCCTGCGTCGCCTGGGCGCGGGGCGTGTGGAACGGGGCCGGGTGGGTCCGGTCTTGGAGCGGTCCTTCCGGCTTGTCTCGGTGGTGGTCGGGGTGACCATGGCATTGGTTTCGAGCTGGTCCACCACTGTGCGGATGGCCATGGTGCCGCTGGCGCGGTTGACGACGGTCTTGGCCTGGTGGGTGAGGCCGCGTGCGGCGATGCGCTGCCACGCGCCGGTGTCGCGGTCGCCCTGCCAGCCGCAGTCCGGGTTCGGGCACAGGGCCCATTTCCAGCCGGGTGTGGTGGGCCGGTTTGGTGCTTTGCGGTGCCGCAGCGGGGTGAGGCACTGGGGGCAGTGCTTGGAGGTGTTGCGGGCCGGGACGGTGACTACGGCGATGCACACCTCGGCTGCGAGGTGCCGTATGCGGTCGAGGATCTGCCCGCGCACCTGCTGGGACAGGCGTGTGTTGATGCTGCGGTCCATGCCGCGCGCTTCCATGGAGCGGAGGTCTTCTACATAGACCACGCTCGCGCCTGCGGCGATGGCCTGATCAACCGTCCAGCGGGCGGCGGACCAGGCGAGCGCGTCGTTGAGGTTCGAGCGGCGGTCGGATACGTGCCGGATCTCCTCGGAGAGCACATGGTGCTTGGCCGCCAGCGGGTGCTGCGCGTCTCCGGCCATGAGTCGCTGGTGTTGGTCGGTCTTGGCGTGCAGGCGCTCGGACAGGCGGCGCAGGCGGTGCTGTTTCGCCAGGACGCCGGCGGCGCGGAGCATGCCCCCGCTGCCGAGGGCAGTGATACGCCCATTGTCGTCAAGCCGGACAGCCCCGGTGGCCAACAGTGTATTGAGGCCCCAGTCCACGCCGAGTGCGACCGAGTGCCCGGTGCGATGCGTCTTGGGAACAGGGTGGGTGTAGGCGAGATCGGCCCGCACTCTGCCTTGGTGGATGCGCAGGGTGGGCAGGTGCAGTACCGCGTTCGCGGGGATGGTGGGCGGCAGCGTGACGGGGCAGGCGACCCATGTCCAGTCCCGGTAGGAGCGCGGGTCGGGGCGGCTGGGCAGTTGCAGGCGCAGCAGTGCCCGGCCCGGCTCGTCGCCGCGCTCGAGCGTGGCCTGATGCCCGTCGCACGCCGACAGCAGCAGCATCCGGGCGGTCCGGGGTGTCGGCTCCAGCTCGAACACGTCAACCGGGAGACGCCCGTGTTGCCCCTCGAAGGCGGAGGCCTGCCGGGTGCGGGACTTGACCACCGTGGACGGCAGGGACTGCCCGCCGGGCACCGCCACGCGGACGGCATCCCATTCCCCACCCGTGCGCTTAGCCGGATCAGCGGGCCAGGTCGCGAGAACTCCGGCGGTGAGGTCGGCCCGCCACTTCGCCGCCCGCAGCGTGCGCCCGGCCTGTTCCTGAGCCATGCGCACGATGCGGTCGTTGACCTTCACACCCGCGGGCGGAGCTGTGGTCCAGCCCAGACGCCGCAGGGCCATCCAGGCGTTCGACGGCAGCTTTCGACCGCCCGCATCCTGACCGGAGGCGAGCAGGTCCACGTCGATGGTGTTCCAATGCTCGGCGAGCAGCGCACCGGCCATGCCGGACACAGACCCGCAGCCCAGCCAACCCGCTCCGCCAGCACCGATGCAGGCAGCAGCTCGCCGGTCTTGTCGTCAACTGCGGTGCGCAGGACGGCACGGGCACATGCGGTGCGGGCAGTCTCGCCCTGGGCGAGCGGCAGTTTCCGGCTCATCGATGCCCCTCCCCACCCGTGATGCTGTCATCCGATCAACGACACCCCCCACGAAAAGGTCACGCATTCGATCCACGCACTCACATGCGACACCGACGCTGGTGCCGGACATACGGCATCACCCCGATGAGAGAACACAACACTACGGATACCAAAGGAAAAGCGTGAGCCTCAAAACCCCATCCGCCGCCCCGGACGCGGTGGCGGCCGCGCCGCCGGAGCGCACCGCATCCCGCCTGACGCCCAGGGCCCTGCTGCACGTCCCGCACGGCGGCCTCGTCGTCGTTCTCGTCCTGGTGGCCGTGTTCACCGCCCTGCAGGCGGACTCGTTCACCAGCTCGCAGAACCTGCTCAACGTCACGCGGCAGATCAGCGTGACCGCCGTCATCGCGGCCGGGCTCACCCTGCTGATGACCGCGGGCGGCATGGACTTCTCCATGGGCAGCAACGCGGCGGTCACCCTGTCGGTGGCCGCGCAGTTCCTCTCCAAAGGGCACTCCACGGCCGTGACCGTGGTCGCCAGCCTGCTCCTGGCCTCCGTGATCGGCCTGGTCAACGGGCTGGTGGTGACCTTCACGAGGGTCGCGCCGTTCGTCGCGACGCTGGCCACGGCCATGCTGCTCGACGGTGTCGCCCTTCTCGTGCTCAACGGCGAGAGCATCTCCATCGGCGTCAAGATGTCGGCGCTGGGCAACTCGAGCCTCCTGGGCATCCCGTACCTGCTGATAGTGGCGCTCCTGGTCCTCGCGCTGATCGGCCTGGCCATGCGGTTCGCCACCTTCGGCCGCGACGCCTTCGCGATGGGCGGCAACGAGCACGTCGCCCGCCTGAGCGGCATCAACGTCTCCGGGCGCAAGCTCGCCCTGTACGCGCTCGCAGGCGCACTCGCGGGCCTGGCCGGGTTGATGCTGCTGTCGCGGCTCGGCGCTGCCGCGCCCAACACCGGCGGCCTGCAGCTCCAGCTCACCGCCGTCGCCGCGGTGGTGATCGGCGGCACCTCGCTGGCGGGAGGCCACGGCACCATCCCCGGGACGATCCTCGGCGTGATGCTGCTCGGCGTCGTCGCCAACGCCCTCAACCTGCTCCAGGTCAACAGTTACTACCAGTTCGTCGTTACCGGCGCGGTGCTGCTGCTCGCGGCCATCGTCAACGAGTTCCAGCGCAAGTCCGCGCCGGGCCATTGAGGGCGCGCGGCCTCATACGCGTAATTCGCGCCTCTTGTCCGTGGGTTCCATACCCGGATGTTCCATACCCGGTCGTTCCATACCCGCAGGTCCCGTACCCGCACCTTCTCTTCAACGATGCAGGAAAGGCCAACCCCATGAAGCCCACCGCCCGCTCCCGCCGCACCGTCGCGGCATCGCTTGTCGGCGCCGCCGCCTTGGTGCTGTCCGGCTGCGGCTCGGATAACGAAAGCGGGAGCGACGACTCCGTCACCCTCGGGTTCGTCAACGGCGCCAACACGCACTTCCACTCCTGTCTTCTGAAGTCCGTCGAGCAGACGGCGAAGGAGAAGGGGGCCAAGCTCTACTCGGCCAACTCCAAGCAGGACGCCGGGACCGAGCTGTCCAACATCGAGGACATGATCTCCCGGAATGTGGACGCCCTGATCGTGCAGACGGTCAATGTCGACGCCCTGGAAGGCGACATAGCCAAGGCCAAGAGCGCCGGTATCCCGATCTATCTGACCTCCGTGGCCACTGACGACATGTCGAACGTGCTGGGTGCTGCCGTCGTCGACCTGAAGAAGGTCGGCGCCCTGGACGCCGGGTGGATCGCCAAGGACGCGGGCGGCAAGGACGTCACGGTCGGGATCGTCGCCGGCGCCCCGGGCGCCGCCTCCGACCTGCTGGTCGGCGGCTTCAAGGGAGCCCTGCCGGCCACTGCGAAGGTCGTCGCCAACCAGCCCGGTATGTTCAACCCGGCCAAGGCGCAGGACGTCGCCGAGAACATGATCCAGGCCCACCCCGACCTGGACTACGCGTTCGTCGCCAACGAGGAGATGGCCTTCGCCGTCCGCAAGGCCTTCGACGCCGCCGGTGCCAAGGGCGTCAAGATCGTCTCGGTGAACGGCACCGAGGACGGTATCGCCGCCGTCAAGTCCGGAGAGCTCTCCGCGACCGTCGCCAACTCTGCCCTGGTCATCGGGCAGACCGCCGTCGAACAGACGGTTGACCTTCTTGGCGACAAGAAGGTTGACAAGGTCAGTAAGGTTCCCCTTACTTTGATCACGAAAGACAACCTGGACGAGGCGCCGCAGTACTGCCCGAAGTAATGCCGGGTGCGGTGCGCCCGTCTCCCTGCACGGCAACGGCTCCGCCGCGCAAGGCGCCCCGCCCCCTCCCGGGCACGGACGGCACATGTGCCGTCCGTGCCCGTCGGCACCACCCGCACCACCCGCACGTTCGACCGGCCCGGGACTCGGCAGACCCAGGGCCATTGGAGGGACCACCATGGACCGCCTGCTCGTCATGCACAGCTTCGTCACCGTCGCCCAAGTGGGCTCCTTCAGCGGCGCGGCCAAGAAGCTCGGCTCCTCGGGGTCCCTCGTCTCCAGACACGTCGCCGAACTTGAGCGGCAGCTGGGCGTACGCCTGGTCAACCGCACCGCCCGCTCGGTGAGCCTCACCGAGCCGGGCCAGCGCTACGCGGCCTTCGCCGCACGGATACTCGAGGAAATAGACGCCGAGGACGCCGGCATAGCGCATCTCCACGACCGTGCCGAAGGAACCCTCAGCATCATCTGTCCCAAATGGATAGGCAGCCTGGACCTGGGCGACGCGATAGCGGCGTTCTCCGCGGCTCACCCGAAAATCCAGGTCCGCTTCGAACTCGGCGGAATATCCGACCGCACCTACGACTTCCTGGACAGCGGATTCGACATCGCCTTCCACACCCGTGACCTGAGGGACTCCAGTGTCCGGCTGAAGAAGATCGCCTCACTGCCGTTCGTGCTCTGCGCCTCCGGCGACTACCTCGCTGCCAACGGCACCCTGCAGGAGCCCAACGACATCGGCGCCCACGAATGCCTCGTGCACGTCAACGACCCTGTCTGGCGCCTCGGCCACGGACACACCTCGACCCTGCACAAGATCCGCAACATCGCCTTCCAGTCCAACTCCTACATCGCCCTGCAGAAGGCGGCCGTTTACGGCCGCGGCATCGCCCTGCTGCCCCAGCGGCCCGCCTACGACGACCTGGTCTCCGGCGCACTGGAGGTCCTGCTCCCCGACGTCCCGGTGCCGGACCGCCCGCTGTACGCGATCTACGGTCCCGGGCAGGCGACCCCGCGCAAGATCGGCGTATTTCTGGAGTTCCTGACCGACTGGTTCTCCAGGAATCCCATCCCGAGCATCAAGCGATGAGGACGGGCGCGGGGTTCGCAAACAAGGCTTGCAGACCCTGCGCGGCGCGGCCGTTGAGGCGGCCTGACGGCACATCTACGATCACCGGGAATCGGTGGCCGGGAGAATTCCTGGCAGCGAACGGGAAATGAGGAACCGATGGGCATCCAGCGCATAGAGGCGGTCACCTACAGCATCGACAACCTCGAGGAATGCATCCGTTTCTTTACGGACTTCGGCCTTTTTCTGGTGGAACAGACCGACGAGCACGCCGTCTTCGAGACGCTCGCCGGCCAGGCCCTCCACCTGGAGACCAGGCCCGGCCCATGGCTCCCGGAGCCCGTCGAGTCAGGACCCACCCTGCGCGAGGTGGTCTGGGGCGTGGACACCCCCGAGGAGCTGGCCCGGCTGGTGGCCGAGGCGGGGCGCGACCGCACCGTGCGCCAGAGCGCCGACGGCGTCCACCACACCGTCGACGAGACCGGCTTCGGCGTCGGCCTCACCCTCGCCCGGCCCCGCAAGCTCGCCGTCGAACCCCGCCCCGCCAACGTCTCGGGCACCGTCCGGCGGTGGAACACAGCACTGGACACCGTCGGCCAGGTCCGGCCGCTGCGCATGTGCCACGTCGCGCTCAACATCCCCAAGCAGGGCCGCGAGGAGGCTGTCGCCTTCTACACCGAGCGCCTCGGTTTCCGCCCCACCGACGTCGTCGAGCCGATGGGCGTCTTCATGCAGGCACCCGGCGACGACGACCAGCACACCTTCCTGCTCTGCCACCGCCCCGACCGGGCCGAGGTCAACCACGTCGCCTACGAGGTGCCTGGCTTCGACGACGTCATCGAGGGCGGCAACCACATGATCGAACGCGGCTGGCGCGAGGCCCGCAAGCTCGGCCGGCACACCATCGGCTCCAACGTCTTCCGCTTCCTGCACGCCCCGTGCGGCGGCCGCGTCGAGTACGCGGCCGACATGGACCGCGTCGACGACAGCTACGAGACCCGCATGCACAAGACCGCGCCTCCGCACACCATCTGGGCGCTGCGCACCAACCGCGACGCCGAGGCCCGGGCCCGCTGAGCGGAGCCGGGACAGGCGCGCCGCACCCGGTGCCGCTCCATCTTTTCTTTCGCGAGCCTGAAAGGGCATTGCACCCATGAGCACTGAGACCGTGACCGAGACCGGATATCCCACCGTCAACCTGTATATAGCGGGTGAGTGGTGTCAGGGAGGCGGCGGTCAGACCGCCCCCGTCGTCAACCCCGCCACCGAAGAGGCGATCGGCGAGGTCCCGCTCGCCACCACCGACGACCTGGACCGCGCGCTCGCCGCGGCTGAAGAGGGCTTCCGCACCTGGCGCGACACTCCGATCGCCCGCCGCACCGCGATCCTGCACCGGGCCGCCGACCTGCTCACCGAACGCGCCGCCGAAGTCGGCCGGATCATGACCCTGGAGCAGGGCAAGCCGCTCGCCGAGGCCACCGGCGAGGCCCGCCGCGTTGCCGAAACGCTGCGCTGGCACGCCGACGACGCCCGCCGCGCTTACGGCCGCGTCATCCCCTCCGAGCCCGGCACCCTGCTCACCGTGCGCCGCGAACCCGTCGGCCCGGTCGCCGCCTTCACGCCGTGGAACTTCCCCGCGGGCGGGCCGATGCGGAAGATCTCCTCCGCGCTCTCCGCCGGCTGCTCCATCATCATCAAGGCCTCGGAGGAGACCCCCGCCACTGCCTGCGCGCTGGTGCGCTGCTTCGTGGACGCGGGCGTCCCGGCCGGTGTGCTCAACCTCGTCTTCGGAGAGCCCGCCGAGGTCTCGGCCCACCTGATCGCCTCCCCGATCACCCGCCTCGTTGCGTTCACCGGCTCGGTCCCCGTCGGCAAGCTGCTCGCCGCCCAGGCCGGGCAGGTCATGAAGCCGACCCTGATGGAGCTGGGCGGCCACGCCCCGGTGATCGTCTGCGCGGACGCCGATCCCGTCGAGGCCGCCCGCCGCGCCGCCCAGGCCAAGTTCGCCAACGCCGGCCAGGTGTGCACCTCGCCCAGCCGTTTCCTCGTCCACGAGAGCCTCTACGAGAACTTCACCGCCGAGTTCGTAAAGGCCGCCGAGGCGGTCGCGGTCGGCGACGGCCTCACCGAGGGCACCACCATGGGCCCGCTCGCCAACGACCGGCGCCTGGCCGCCCTGGAGCGCCTGACCGCCGACGCCGTCAAGCGCGGCGCCACCGTCCGCACCGGCGGCACCCGCCTGGAGCGGCCCGGCTACTTCTTCGCGCCGACCGTCCTGACCGACGTCCCCGCGGACGCGGAACTGATGATTGAGGAGCCCTTCGGCCCGATTGCCCCCATCGTCCCCTTCACCGACCTGAACGAGGCGCTGGCAACCGCCAACTCCCTCCCGTACGGCCTGGCCGCATATACCTTCACCGAGTCGGCCGCCACCGCCGAGTACGTCACGCGCGCGCTGGAGGCCGGCATCCTCTCCGTCAACCACTGCGGCGGCTCCGTCCACGAGGCGCCCTCCGGCGGCGTCAAGGACAGCGGCTACGGCCGCGAAGGCGGCCCGGAGGCCCTGGACTCCTACCTGATCACTAAGCGGATCTCGCACCGGCTGGGGGCGCCCGCCGTATGAGGTACGCCCGGATCGAGATCGATGGGCGACCGAGTTGGGCCCGGGTCGACGGAGACGTCCTCGAGCTGCTCTCCGGCTCTCCGCTGGATGGCATCCCGCAGGTAACCGGCAAGATCGCGGTGGCCGGGGTGCGCTGGCTGCCCCCGGTGGTCCCGCCCGTCTTCTACGCCGTCGGCATGAACTACACCCGGCACATCGAGCACGCCCGCGCCCTCGGCGACGCCAAGGCGGTCACCCCGGAGCGCCCGGAGATCGGCTACCGCGCCAACAACGCGCTCACCGGACACGGCTCGCCCATCGTCAAGCCCAGGGAGGTCACCGGCCGCTTCGAAGCCGAGCCCGAACTGGTCGCCGTCATCGGCCGCACCGTCCGCCACGCCTCGTACGACGAGGCCCGCGAGGCCGTCTTCGGCTGGACCATCGGCAACGACATCAGCGCCCGCACCTGGCAGTACCAGGACCGCACGTTCTGGCGCAGCAAGAACAGCGACACCTTCAAGCCGATGGGCCCCTGGATCGAGACCTCCGTCGACGCCCTCGCCCAGACCACCACCCTGCGGGTGAACGGCGAGACGCGGGCCGAGTTCGCCACCGGCGGCATGGTCTTCGACCCCTACGACTTCATCGTCGAGATGAGCCGGCACCTCACCCTGCACCCCGGCGACGTCCTGTGGATGGGCGCCGAGGCCACCTGCCAACTGGAGCCCGGCGACACCGTCGAGATCGAGATCAGCGGCATCGGCGCGCTGTCCAACCCCGTGCACGAGGAGCCGGACCTCCCTTGAACACCCCCGAAAGGAAAGAGCGATGAGCAGGGAACCCCGCTACATCCACCACGTCAACTTCCCCACCACCGACCCGGACCGCACCGCCGAGTGGTACGCCAAGGTCTTCGGGATGAAGCGCATCCAGCCCAAGTCCAATACACGCGTCGTCCTCATGACCCGCGGCAACTTCGACCTCCACTTCACTCCGGTCGAGGAGATGGAGCGGATGGCGCCGTACCACTTCGCCGTCGAGGTCGACGACTGGGACGAGTTCCTCGCGCACCTCAAGGACCTTGGTATCCGCCACACCCGCCCGATCGAGCGGCCCGAGAACCAGTCCAAGTTCTGCTACATCCACGACCCCGACCACACCATGATCGAGCTGGTCTACCACGCCAAGCGCCCCAACTGACCCGCGCGAACGAGGAGTTACCCCCATGCCCTTCGCCGACTCCGACGGCACCTCCATCTACTACGAGCGCCACGGCAGCGGTCCGGCGATCCTGTTCGTGCACGGTTCCGGCGGCCACCACGCCGCCTGGTGGCAGCAGGTGGCCGCGCTGCGCGACGAGTTCACAGTCGTCACCGTGGACCTGCGCGGCTTCGGCAAGTCCGACTCGTCGATGCCCGAGTTCGACGGCCAAGACTTCCCCGGCGACCTCGTCGCCGTCCTCGACAAGGAGGACCTCACCGACGTGATGCTGGTGGGCCAGTCCATCGGCTCCGTCGCCGCCCTGCGCGCAGGACTCACCCGCCCCGAACGCGTGGGCTCGGTCGTCCTCGGCCACTCCCTCGGCTCCATCGCCCACCCGGAGCTGACCGAGCTCGCCAAGGCCGACCGCGCCGAGGCGGTGAAGCTGCCGGTCATCGACCGGCTGCTCACCAAGCAGTTCCAGCAGGAGCGCCCCGATCTGACGTTCCTCTTCAACCAGATGGGCACGTTCAACGTCGCCAAGATGGCCGACCTGCGCAACCTCGACACCAACGGCCCGACCCTCGACGAGATCAAGGCATCCGGCCTGAAGGTCGCCTTCCTCGCGGGCGAGAAGGACGCCGTCCTCAGCGTCAAGACCGTGCGGCGCGCCCACGAGCTGGTCGAGGGCTCGCACCTGGAGATCGTCGAGGACGCCCCCCACTCCATGTACTGGGAGGTCCCCGAGAAGTACAACGCCGCGGTCGCGAAGCTCCGCCGCCTGTTCACCACCCAGAAGGAAGCAGCATGAGCAAGCTCACCCTCGACGCAGCCGAAGAGATCATCGACGCCTGCTTCAAGCGCGGCCAGGCCGTCGGCAAGGCGTTCAGCGTCGCGGTGGTGGACGCCGGCGGATTCGTCGTCGCCATCCGCCGCTCGGACGGCGCTCGCCCGCTCACGCCGGACATCGCCCGCGCCAAGGCGTACACCGCCGCGGTGATGCAGCGGCCCGGCAAGATGCTGAAGAAGTGGCAGGAGAGCCAGCCGGTCTTCTTCTCGCAGCTCTCCCAGCTCCCCGGCGCCGCGCTGCCGATCATGGCCACTGAGGGCAGCGTCACCATCAAGAAGGACGGCGAGATCATCGGCGGCCTCGGCGTCGCCGGCGGTACGGCGGGGGAGGACCAGCAGGTCGCCGACGAGGTCCTCGAATCCCTCGGCTATGAGCTGGAGTTCCCGGCCTGGGGCGTCGGGGGCAAGCCGGCCGGAAAGGACGACTGAGCCATGGCGGATACGTTCAACTACCGCATCGACCACCACGGCAGCCTGGTCCGTCCCGCTGAACTCCTCGCCGCCCGCGAACAGTTCGCCCGCGGCGAGATCGACGAGGCGGCCCTCCGTGAGGCCGAGCACGCGGCGGTGAAGGAAGCGGTGGTCCTCCAGCGCAAGCTGCGGTCCACGGTGGTCACCGACGGCGACTTCCCGCGCGAGGACTTCCGCAGCGCCGTCTTCGACGGTGTCTCCGGTTTCCGCCGCACGGAGGAGACGGTGGACGGGCTGCCGAGCTGGGTCGCGGAGTCCCTGCCGAAGGCGAAGGGCCCTCTGCTCGCCGACTGGACGGGCACGGTGGCAGGTCTCACGCAGATCGCCGCCAAGGCGTCGCTGCCGTCCCCGGCGTACCTGGCCGCCACCTGCTTCGAGCCGGGGCTCGCCGGCTCCAGCGGCCCGGCTTCGGCGCGTGAACTCGGCGAGGCGCTGGCGGAGATCATCCAGGCGGAGATCGAGCTGCTGGTGGCACGCGGAGTAAAGCTCATCCAGCTCAACAATCCGCTCCTGCTTGCCCAGACCTCCACCGAGGCCCCGGCCCTGGGAGCGCTCTCCTTCGAGGACGCCCTCGCCGTCGAGGCCATAGCCGTCCGCCTCGACACCCGCCCCGAGGGCGTACGGATCGGCGTCTGCCCCGGCTGGGAGGCCCCCGCCGCGGTGGACCGCGCCAAGGCCGAGCAGCTGTACGGCGCCGTGCCGGCGGACCGCTGGGTCCTGCCGTACTACCAGGACACGGCGGCCGAGTTCGACCTGCTGAAGGCCCTGCCCGAGGACCGGGACGTGTGTCTCACCGTGGTCGACGCGGCCGTTCCCGAACTCGAGGACATCGACGCGGTGATGACCCGTATCGACGCCGCCGCCGAGGTCAAGGACATCGAGGACATGGCGATCGCGCCATCGCGCGGCTTCGCCGACTCGGCCACCCACCCCCTGCTCAGCGCCGAGGACCAGCGCCGCAAGCTCGTGCTGGTCGAGACCCTTGCCCGCTACTGCTGGGGTAACGAGTTCTGAGCACGACAGCGGCCGGGGCCGGGAAGCACCATGGGGGCTTCCCGGCCCCGGCCACCTTCACACCGAGGCTCTGAAGGACGTTCAGAGGACCTCGGCGAAGGTCACCGTCCGCTCCGTCAGCAGCGGCCGCACCGTCTCCACGATCAGCTCGGTGAAGTAGTCGGCGGCCGCGTGGGCATCGAAACCGGCACGGTCGGCGTACACCTCGTACAGCACGAATCCGCCCGGTCGGTCTGCTTCGGCGTGCACCTCGTACGCCAGGTTCCCGGGCTCCGTCCGCGTGTGCTCGCGCATCTTCAGCAGCGCGGCGCGCACCGTGGCCTCGTCGGCGGGCTCGCAGCGGTAGTGGGCGACGACTGCGTAAGCCATCGGTCTCTCCTATCTCTCGTTGATCTACGGGATCGGGCCTGCAGATTCCAGCACGGAGCACCCGCCCGCCGACCCGCGCGGGGCGCAACCAATGCCTGCCGCCGCGGGGCTGGTGGCCCCGCCCCGACATGGTGTGTTGTCGCATCCGGCCCCGTACGGCCGCTCCCTGTGCAGACCGCGGACCCGCACCGCGGCGGACGAAGGAAGTGATCTTCAATGCGTACCCTGGAAGCGCTCTCCGGCGGAGAGTGGGTGGCTACCGGAGAGTGGATCGACGTCCACGACCCGGCCGACATCCGCACCCCGATCGCCCGGATTCCGGCCCTCGCCGCCAAGGACGTCACCCGGGCCTACGACCACGCCGAGCGCGGCTTCGCCGTCTGGAAGCGCACCAGCCCCTTCGAGCGGGCCCGGATCTTCACCGACGCGGCACGGCTGATCCGCGAGCGGGTCGAGGAGATCGCGGCCGACGTCACCGCCGAGAACGGCAAGACCCTGGCCGAGGCCCGCGGCGAGACCCTGAAGGCCGCCGACTTCCTCGAGTACTACGCGGGGCTGGCCCGTCGGGGCTACGGCACGCTGCTGCACGACGCCCGCCCCGACACCCGCACCCACACGCAGCGGGAGCCGATCGGCGTGATCCTGGTGATCAGTCCGTGGAACGACCCGCTGATCACCCCGGCTCGCAAGCTCGCCCCACTGCTCGCCACCGGCAACGCGGCCGTCTTCAAGCCGGCCACCGAGACCCCGCTCTCCGGCCTGCATTTCGCCCGCGCCCTCCACGACGCGGGCCTGCCGGCCGGTGTTCTGAACGTGGTGACGGGCCGTACGGCCGAGATCGAGGAGGCGCTCCTCGACGACCCGCGGATTGTCGGCATCACCTTCACCGGCTCCAACGCGGTCGGCAACCGGATCCGCCGGCGCCTCGCCGACCGCAACGTCCGCTTCCAGGGCGAACTCGGCGGCAAGAATGCCTCCGTGGTCCTGAAGGACGCCGACCTGCCGGCCGCCGCGAAGGCCGTCGTCGCTGCTTCCTTCGGCCAGGCCGGGCAGCGGTGCACCGCCACCAGCCGGGTGATCGTCGAGCGGCCGGTGTACCAGGAGTTGACCCGCCTTCTGGTCGCCGAGGTGGAGGCGCTGCAGATCGGGCCCGGCAGTGACCCGGCCGCCACCCTGTGCCCGCTGTCCAGCCCGAAGCAGCGTGACAGCGTCCTCGCCGACCTCAACAAGGCCGTCGAGCAGGGAGCCACCGTCCTCACCGGCGGCCAGCCGGACACCGAGGGCGACCGCGCACACGGCTGCTTCGTGCAGCCGACCGTGCTCGCCGACGTCGCGCCCGAGACGGCGATCTGGCGCGAGGAGGTCTTCGGCCCGGTCCTCGCCGTCCGCGCGGTCGACGACTTCACGGGGGCCGTCGAGGCCGTCAACGACTCCGACTTCGGCCTCGCCGCCGCCGTCTTCACCCGCGACCTCGCCTCCGCCTACCGCTTCGCGGACCAGGCCGAGTGCGGGCAGATCGCGGTGAACACCACCACCACCGGCTGGGACGTGCACCTGCCCTTCGGCGGGTTCCACGACTCCGGCACGGCCTACAAGGAGCAGGGCGAAGAGGTCCTGCGCTTCTCCACCCGGGTCAAGACGGTCGCCGTCCACTTCGGCGCCTGAGCATGTCATGAGAGAGGAGGATGCCGATGGCTGACGAGACGATCGGCATCGTCGGCGCCGGCATCGTGGGTCTGGCCACGGGCCGCGAGATCGCCCTGCGCCGCCCCGGCACCCGCGTCGTGGTGCTGGAGAAGGAGCAGGAGGTCGCCGTCCACCAGACCGGCCACAACTCGGGCGTGGTGCACGCCGGCATCTACTACACGCCGGGCAGCCTCAAGGCCGACCTGACCGTGCGAGGCGTGTCCCTGCTGCGCGAGTACTGCCAGGACCGCGAGCTGCCGTATCGGCAGATCGGCAAGCTGGTGGTGGCGGTCCGCGACGACGAGCTCGGCCGCATGGAGAACCTCTACGAGCGGGCCAGGAACAACCACGTGCCCGACCTGAGGAAGGTCTCCGAGGAGGAGATCAGGGAGATCGAGCCGAACGCCGGCGGCGTCGCGGCCCTGCACTCCCCGCGCACCGCGATCACCGACTACCCGGCGATCGCCCGGGCGTTCGCCAAGGACGTCGTCGACTCGGGCGGCGAGGTGAGGCTCGGCTTCCCGGTCACCGGCATCACCAACGTGCCCGGCGGGATCGAGGTGGTGTCCGGGCAGGAGAGGGTCCGTGTGGACCGGCTGATCCTCTGCGCGGGCCTCCAGTCCGACTCCGTCGCCAAGCTCGCGCAGGACAAGCAGGAGCCGAAGATCATCCCGTTCCGGGGCGAGTACATGCTGCTCAAGCCGGAGAAGACGGACCTGGTGCGGGGGCTCATCTACCCGGTGCCGGACCCGCGTTACCCGTTCCTCGGCGTGCACTTCACCCCCAGGGTCGACGGTTCCGTGGAGGTCGGGCCCAACGCCGTACTGGCCCTGGCCAGGGAGGGTTACCGGCGTAGCAGGATCTCGCCCAGGGATCTGATCGGCCTCGCCGGCTACCCCGGCTCCTGGAAGATGGCCGCCCAGCACTGGCGGACCGGCATCAGGGAGTATCGCGGTTCGTTCTCCATGGCGGCCTTCATGAAGGACGCCAAGCTGTACGTCCCGGGCGTCGGCGCCAAGGACGTGGTGCGCGGCGGCGCGGGCGTACGCGCCCAGGCCCTGGGCCGCGACGGCACCCTCGTGGACGACTTCCGTATCCACCAGGTGGGCCGGATCACCGCCGTGCGCAACGCTCCCTCGCCGGCGGCGACCGCCTCCATGGCGATCGCCGAGCACATCGTCGACGCCGTCTTCGCCGACTCCTGAAGCAACATCAAAATGCCCTCTGTGCAGCGCACTTCCGCGCAACAACAGCTTGCACTCCCAGGGCTCTGCAAGGCCTCACGGTCCGCCTAGCGTTCCTCCCGCACCACCCCACCACCCCCCTTCGAAAGAAAGAGATGAAGACATGTTCGTCGTCGACACGCAGATCCACATCTGGAAGGAAGAGACCCCGGACCGCCCCTGGGTCCCGGGCGCTCGTGAGCGGATCCGCCTCAACGGCCACCGCGAGGACCCCTTCTCCTACGAGGAGGCCCTCGAGCTGATGGACGAGGCCGGCGTCAACCGCGCGCTGATCCTGCCGCCGTCGTGGGAGGGCGACCGCATCGACTACGCCCTCGAGGCCTGTGAGGCGCACCCGGACCGCTTCGGCATCATGGCCCGCATTCCGCAGAACAAGCCCGAAGAGGGCAAGGCCATGCTGAAGGACTTCGCCCAGAACCCCCACGTCAAGGGCACCCGCCTCACCTTCCACCGGCCGATCGACCGCAACTGGATGATCGACGGCACCAACGACTGGTACTGGCCGATCGCCGAGGAGCTGCGCATCCCCACCATGGTCCACGCCCCGATCTGGAAGCGTGAGCTCGGCCAGATCGCCGAGAAGCACCCCGAGCTGAAGATCATCATCGACCACATGGGCATCATGGCCCGCTGCGTCGACGACGCGATCGGCTACTGGGTCCAGGAGACCGCCGACCTGGCCGCGCACCCCAACATCTACGTGAAGGTGTCGGCGCTCCCGGGCTACTCGACGCAGCCCTTCCCGAACAACAACATCCAGAAGTACGTGCGCGAGATGGTCGACAAGATGGGCCCGCAGCGCTGCTTCTACGGCACCGACATCACCCGCCTGCTCGGCCACGGCATCACCTACACCGACACGATCGAGCAGTTCACCAAGCACTGGGACTTCACGCCCGAGGAGCTTGAATGGATCATGGGCCGCGGTATCTCCGAGGTCCTGAACTGGCCGATCGAGGGCTGAGGAAGCACCAGAGTTGACTTCGCCCCCTCCTGAAGGAGGGGGATTCTCACGGCTCGCGCCGTGAGGGTTTCTGCTTCGTCGCCGACTGCCCGCCCGGAGTTCTCCGTTGAGGTCTTACACCAGCTCCACAGACAGATACCGCCAGCCCGGCGGCCAGAAGGTTCTTCGCCGCGTTCACGTCCCGATCGTGGGTCGTCCCGCAGTCGCACGTCCATTCGCGGACGTCCAGCGGCATCTTCTCGGCGAGGGTGCCGCAGGTGGAGCACAGCTTGGAGGAGGGGAACCAGCGGTCTACGACCACCAGATCCCGCCCGTACCAGGCTGCCTTGTACTCCAGCATGGAGCGCAGCTCACGCCAGGCCGCATCGCTGATGGCGCGGGCGAGGCTGCCGTTCTTGACCATGTTGCGTACGGTCAGGTCCTCGATCACGAGCGTTTGGTTTTCACGCACGAGACGAGTGGTCAGCTTGTGGAGACCGTCACGGCGACGGTCGGTGATGCGAGCGTGGATCTTCGCGACCTTGCGTCGGGCCTTGGCTCGGTTGGCTCCGTCGTCCTTGGCCTTGCGGGCGAGTTGCCGCTGCGCCTTCGCCAGTCGGGCGCGGTCGCGGCGTTCATGCCCGGGGTTGGTGATCTTCTCACCGGTGGAGAGCGTGACCAGGTGGTCCAGGCCTGCATCGATACCGACCGCTCTATCCGTAGCGGGCAGTGTCTTCACGCTGGGGTCATCGCAGAGCAGGGACACGAACCAGCGTCCCGCCGCGTCCTGAGAGACGGTTACCGTGGACGGCGATGCTCCCTGCGGGAGCGGCCTGGACCAGGCGATGTTCAGTGGCTCGGACATCTTTGCCAACGTCAGCTTGCCGTTCCGGAAGCGGAACGCGCTGGTGGTGTACTCCGCGCTCTTGCGGGACTTCTTCCGCGATTTGAAGCGCGGGTACTTGGCCCTTTTCGCGAAGAAATGAGTGAACGCTGCCTGCAAGTGCCGAAGTGCCTGCTGGAGCGGAACCGAGGACACCTCGTTCAGGTAGGCCAGTGCCTCGGTCTTCTTCCACGTCGTCAGCATCGCCGACGTCTGGTTGTAGTTTACGCGCTCCTGCCGCGCCCAAGCCTCAGTGCGAGCGGCGAGCGCCATGTTGTAGACCTTGCGCACGCACCCGAACGTGCGCGACAGCTCAACTGCCTGCGCATCGGTCGGATAGAAGCGGTACTTGAATGCCCGCTTCACACCTGTGGTCATGGATCACAATCTAGCACGCCAATTAGTGAACTCTTGCGCGGAGTTGGGGGTAGACGACGAATCGCCCGGCTGCGATTCGCGTTTCCCTGCCCTGCTCCGAAGGGGCTTCGTTTCCTCCACCGGCTAAGCCGGGGCTATCCACGAAGGAGTCCAGTGACGGAGAACAACACGCCAGGCGCCGACGGCGGTGACGCCGTCGTCTCCGCCTTCAACGCCGTCGGCGCCGAGTACATCTTCTGCTCATCGGGGTCCGAATGGGCCCCGGTGTGGGAGTCCCTCGCCCGGCACCACCGCGACGGGGCTCCCTGCCCGCAGTACCTCGACCTGACGCACGAGACCGTCGCCGTGGGCATGGCCACCGGTTACGGACTCGTCAAGCGCCGGCCGCAGGGCGTGCTGCTGCACGCGGCACCCGGCCTGCTGCAGGGTTCGATGGCGGTCCACGGCGCGCTCCTCGCGGGCGTCCCGATGGTGGTCACCTCCTCGGAGTCGGCCACGTACGGCGACGGCCCCGGCAAGGACCCGGGCGGCCAGTGGTACCGGAACCTGTCGATCGTGGGCGGCCCGCACGGTGTCGCCCAGCCGTTCACCAAGTGGTCCAACGAGGCCGCCAGCGTCCACACCCTGCCCACGATGATCACGCGGGCGGCGGAACTGGCCTGGCGCGCCCCCGCGGGCCCCGCGTACCTCAACATCCCGCTGGAGATCCTCCTCGAGGAGTGGGACGGCCGCGAGGCCAAGCCCATCGTGCAGCCGGGCTCCACGCACAGCTCGCCCGAAGAGGTCGACTCCGTCGCCCAGATGATCCGCGAGGCGGTCAACCCCGTGATCGTCACGGAGACGGCCGGCCGTGAGGCGGGCGGCTTCGAGGCCCTGGTGGCCTTCGCCGAGGCGTGGAACATCCCGGTGGTCGAGCCGGACTCGGCGGTGTGCGGGAACTTCCCGCGCACCCACGCGCTGCACGCGGGCAGCGACATCGGGCCGTGGATGGACGAGGCGGACCTGATCCTGCTGGTCAACTGCCGGGCTCCCTTCTACCCGCCGTCGCGCCGCCCCGCCAAGGCGAAGATCGTCGTCATCGACGAGGTGCCGCAGCGCCCGCATGTCGTCTACCAAGTCCTTTTCGCAGAAAAGTACTTGGAAGGCAACGTCGCCAACACGCTCCGGCAGCTCACCAAGCGCGCCAAGGATCTCGACGAGGCCGCCGTCGCGGCGCGCCGAGCGGCGCAGGAGGAGCGGCACGCCGCCGAGCAGACCGCGATCGCGGGCGCCGAGGCGAAGGCCGCCGAGGCCCAGGGTGCCGAGGGCATCGACCCGGTGCTCGTCGCCGCGACGCTGCGCAGGCTGCTCCACGGTCAGGACGCGATCGTCGTCGACGAGACGATCACGCACAGCCGCGTCGTCAAGCGCCACGTCCAGACCTCCGACCCCGACTCGTACTTCTACGTGCAGGGCGGACTCGGCCAGGGCATCGCGGTGGCGCTCGGCGTCAAGCTCGCGGCCAAGGAGCGCCCGGTGGTGCTCACGATCGGTGACGGGGCGTTCGCGTACAACCCGGTGATCCAGTCGTACGACGCCGCCAAGGCGTACGACCTGCCGCTGCTGATCGTGGTCTTCAACAACCGTGTCTACAAGTCGATGAACCTCAACCACCGCAGGTTCTACCCCGAGGGCGCGGCGGCAGAGACCGGCGAGTGGCTCGGGACCGACCTGCACCGGCTGCCCCGACTCGCGCAGTTCGCCGAGCCGTTCGGCATGCACGCGGAGACCGTCGACGCGCCGGACGCGCTCGCGCCCGCGCTGGAGCGCGCCCTCAAGGCCGTGGCCGAGGGCACCACCGCCGTCGTCGACGTCCTCGTCACCCGCTGACCCAGGAGGCACCCGCCACCATGAGCAACACCCCAACCCCCAAGCCGGGCAAGGTCCTGGTCCCCGCCGGGGACCTGCGCACCTTCGCGGCCGCCCTCCTCGAGAAGGGGGGCCTCAGCCCCGAGCGCGCCCGCACCACCGCCGACGTGTTCGTCTGGGCCGCTCTGCGCGGCGTCGAATCGCACGGCATCGCGCGCGTCCCCGCCTACCTGGACCTGCTCGCCAAGGGTGTGGCCAACGCCGGGGCCGACATCAAGGTCGAGTCCGCGACCCCGGCCGCCGCCGTCCTGGACGCCGACCGCGCACCCGGCCCCGTCGCCCTCACCGCGGCCGCCGAGGAAGCGGTGACCCGGGCCAGGACCACCGGCATCGCCGCCGTGGGGGTACGCCGCACCGTCCACACCGGAGCCATCGGCTACTACGTCTCCAAGATCGCCGAGCAGGACCTCGTCGGCATCGGCTACGTCGCCGGGATGCCCAACATGGGCTACACGGGAGTCAAGGGCGCCGCCGTGGCCACCAGCCCGCTCGCCATCGCGGTACCCGCCGAGAGCCACGCGCCTCTCCTCCTGGACATGGCCACCGCCACCATCGCGCTGGGCAAGATCCGCCAGGCCAAGGCGAGCGGCACCCCGCTACCCGAGGGGGCAGCGGCCACCGAGGACGGCACCCCGACCACCGACCCGGAGAAGGCGGTCATGCCGCTCCCGTTGGGCGGCGCCAAGGGGTCCGGCATGTCGCTCGCCTTCGAGCTGCTCACCAGCGTGCTCGTCGGTGCGCCGATCTTCTCCGCCTTCCACTCGGACGACCCCCAGGGCCGCAAGCACCGCCAGAACGCCCTGCTCATCGCCCTCGACCCGGCCGCCTTCGGCGGCACGGACGGCTTCACCGCGGCCGTGGACACCACCCTGAGCACCCTCAAGGGGCTGCCGGCGGCGGACGGTGCGGCCGGTGTGTTCTACCCCGGCGAGCGCAGCGCCGCGCTCGCCGAGGAGCGTGGCGCGAAGGGCGTGCCGGTGGCACCGAAGGTGTGGCGCGACCTGACGGAGCGCGCCGAGGAGCTGGGCGTCGCGCTGCCGCAAGCCACCGGATAGGGGACAGCGGCTTCGGCAGTGACGGCTCCCGGGGGAGGAGGATGGCCGGGCGTCCGGTGCGGCGGACGCCCCGGCCATCCGTGCCCTCAAAGGGCCTTGGAAGCTTCGGCGCCGGTCGCCCGTCGTATATGACGGGCGATCAGGGCGTAGGTCTCCCGGGCCTTCTCGTCGTCCTTGGAGTCGTAGCCGTGGTCGACTCCGCGCACGTCGTGGTGCTCGACGAGGGCGCCCGCCGCGCCCAGCCGCTCGGCGTAGCGCGTTGCCTCGGTCCTCAGCAGGTCGTACTCGGCCGTGATCACCACAGCCGGGGCGATGCCCTTCAGGTCGGCGGTGTCCGACGGCTGAGCGGGCGAGACGAGCCGGTCGGCACGCTCGCGCGGGTCCGGCACGTACGACGTGTCGAAGACCTCCGCCATCCACGGCCGCAGCATGGGCTTGGCGACGGCGGCCCGCTTGTCCTTGGCACTGGTGACGAGGTCCAGCGGGGGATAGTGCAGCACCTGGAGCGCGATCGACGGCCCGCCCTGCTCCAGGGCCTGGCGGGCCACGGCCGCCGCGAGCCCGCCGCCGGCGCTCTGCCCGCCCACGGTGAGCCGGCTGCCGTCCCAGCCGTGCTGCGCGCCCTGCTCGGCGACCCAGCGCACCACCTCGAAGGCCTGCCGGGGCGGGGCCGGGAACGGGTGCTGCGGGGCGACCACGTACTTCACGTTGACCACGACCACCCCTGCCTCGGCGGCGAGAAACCGGCAGAGCGCGTCGTCCATCTCCGGCATCGACATGACGTATCCGCCGCCGTGGAAGTTGACGTGGACGGGCGGATGCGCCGCCTCGGAAGGGGGTGCGTACACCGTGACCGGGGCCGGGGCGACGGACGTCGGGACCGTCAACCGGCGGGCTTCACGCGGGAATTCGGGGAAACGGGCGTGCCAGGAGGCCGTCGAGCCGGGCCCGCTGGAGCGTCGGCCCGCGAGCCCGGTGATCCCCTGCATCGTCTTGGCGGCGAAGGAGGCCACCGCAGGTCTGGCCAGGAAGGACATGCAGCTCCGATCGGTCGAACCGTTCTCCGCTTGATTATCAGGTTTCCTGTTGATGGGTGGTTGATCGTAACATCACCGCGCCGAACACTGGTCGGCTCCGGACGGACATTTACGCGGTACGTCGCAGGTCGCAAGGTCAGGTTGCGATTTGCGCGGGCCGCAATTCCCTGGCGCTCCGGTGGGCCTGTTGGTTTAGTGAGGCTAAATAAGACATGGGGAGAGTCAATGACTGAGCGACGGGCGCGCGGGCCTCGGAAGCCGCACACTGCACGGGTTGTACGCAGCGAACGGCTGACGCCGCGCATGCAACGCGTGGTGTTGGGCGGAGAGGGGCTCGCCGCGTTCACGGCGGGCACCTGGACCGACCACTATGTGAAGCTGCTGATCCCGGTCGAGGGTGTTGGTTACCCGGAGCCGTTCGACATGGAGAGGATCCGCGCGGAGTTCCCGCCGGAGCAGTGGCCGGTGACGCGGACGTACACGGTACGGGCCTGGGATGCCGAACTGCATGAGCTGACGCTGGACTTCGTGGTCCACGGCGACGAGGGCCTCGCTGGGCCCTGGGCGGTGCGGGCGCGGCCGGGTGACGTGGTGCGCTTCATGGGCCCCGGCGGCGGCTACGCGCCGGACGCCGGTGCCGACTGGCATCTGCTGGCCGGCGACGAAAGCGCGCTGCCTGCGGTCGCGGCCGCTCTGGAGGCGCTGCCCGAGGGTGCCGAGGTCCGTGCCTTCGTGGAGGTGGCGGGCCCCGAGGAGGAGCAGAGGATCGCCTCCGACGCGGAGGTGGTGTGGCTGCATCGCGGGGACCGGCCGGTGGGTGAGGCGCTGGTCGAGGCCGTGCGCGCGCTGGAGTTCCCGCTGGGCCGGGTGCACGCGTTCGTGCATGGAGAGGCCGGCTTCGTGAAGGAGCTGCGCCGGCTGCTCCGGATCGAGCACCAGATCCCGCGCGAGGATCTGTCGGTGTCTGGCTACTGGCGGATGGGCCACAACGAGGACGGCTGGCAGTCCACGAAGCGGGAATGGGCCGCACAGGTCGAGGTGGAGCAGGAGTCCGCTACCGCATAGGGCCACACGGGACGTTCGTCGGCGGTGCCGGGCACGCACATCTTGCGTGCCCGGCACCGCTGTTATCGGACCCGAAGAGGGCCCTGGGGTGACCACTTCCTGAAACAGGCGTGGGTTCTTGAACCAGGCATTGGCTGTCCTACTGTTCTAAGACATGCGTACTTGACAGTGCGCTGCACCGCGAGCACGCTGTCTTACTGTCGTAAGACAGTGGGAGAAGAAGTGATCGAGTTCGTGCTCGACGGCCGCTCGCGGGTCGCCACGTACATGCAGCTTGTCCTGCAGGTGAAGCAGGCGCTGCGGGTCGGGCTTGCCCAGCCGGGCGATCAGCTGCCCAAGGTGCGCCAGGTGGCGCAGTCGCTGGCTATCAATCCGAACACGGTCTTGAAGGCGTACCGGGAGCTCGAGCTCGAGGGCCTCGCGGAAGGGCGCCCGGGCGTGGGCACCTTCCTCGTACGCACGTTGGCCGGGCCGTCCCTGGCCCATCAGGCCGACCTGCGCGAGGACCTGGTCGCCTGGCTGCGCAAGGCCGAGGCCGCCGGCCTGGGTCGCGAGGACATCGCCGCCCTCATCGACACCACGCTGCGCACCACGCTCGACGCACCGCCACCCAAGGACAACTCATGAACAGTTCCGGGAGCCGACATGACGGACACAGCGTTGGAGACCAACGCGCTGGGAAAGCGTTACGGGCGCACCTGGGCGCTCCAAGAGTGCTCGCTGCATCTGCCCGCCGGACGGATCGCCGGGCTGGTCGGCCCCAACGGCGCGGGCAAGTCCACCCTGCTGCATCTGGCCGTCGGCCTGCTGCGGCCCGACGCGGGAGAGGTGCGTGTCTTCGGCCGGGATCCGCGCAACAACACCGAAGTCCTGCCGGAGATCGGGTTCGTCGCCCAGGACACTCCGCTCTACCGCGACTTCACCGCCGCCGATCTGATCACCCTGGGCGGCAAGCTCAACCGCCGCTGGGACGCCGCCTTCGCTCGCGAGCGGATCGCTCAACTCGACATTCCGTTCAAGAAACCGGTCGGCAAGCTCTCCGGGGGACAGCGCGCACAGGTCGCCCTCGCGCTGGCCATGGCCAAGCGCCCTCGCCTGCTGCTGCTCGATGAGCCGGTCGCGGCTCTGGATCCGCTGGCCCGACGCGAGTTCATGCAGGCTCTGATGGGCGTGGTCAGCGAGAGCGACACGACGGTACTGCTGTCTTCACATCTGGTGGCCGATCTCGAACGGGTCTGCGACTACCTGATCGTGCTTCAAAAGGCGCACGTCCAGCTGGCCGGCCCGATCGACGACCTGCTCGACGAACACCGGACGCTGGTCGGCCCGCGCGCCGATGCCGACTCGGTTTCGGGCGTGGCGCAGATCATCAGCGCCAGCCACACCGACCGCCAGTCCACGCTGCTCGTACGCACCCAGGGCAGCCCAGTCGACGACCTCGCCTGGACCCAGCACGAGGTGACACTCGAAGACGTCGTGCTGGCCTACCTCCACGCAGGCGGCACCCCCACGGCTCGCACCGGATCGGAAGTGACCGCATGATCTGGCTGACCTGGAAGCAGCACCGCAAGCAGGCTCTCTTCGCCGTGATCGGACTCGCCGCACTCGCCGCGCTGATGGTTCCCACCGGCCTGCGCATGCACGAGGTCTTCGACGACTCCGGCCTGGCCTCGTGCCTGGCCAAGTTGGGCACGGACCCGCTGGCCGCGAACACCGCCGTGGACCGCTGCAACGCCCTCAGTACACAGTTCCAGAACCAGTTCAAATCCCTGTCGTTCGTCGGCATCCTCTTCGTGATCCTGCCGCTGCTGGTGGGGCTGTTCTTCGGCGCACCGCTGATCTCCCGCGAGGTCGAGCACAGCACCCACCGGTTCGTATGGACCCAGGGAGTCGGCCGCCTGCGCTGGGCCCTCGTCAAGTTCGGCCTGGTCGGTGCCGTCACGGTCCTCCTCGCCGTGGTGTACGCGCTGGGAGTGTCCTGGTGGTACGCACCCATGGCCGCCAACGGCAACGGCCGGTTCGGCTACATCTGGTTCGACGTGCAGGGCATCGCGCCGATCGGCTACACCCTGTTCGCGGTGGCGCTGGGCATCTTCGCCGGCACCGTCTCCCGTCGAGTCCTGCCGGCCATGGCCGGCACCCTTGCCGGATTCGCCGTCGTACGCATCGCCGTCGAAACCCTGGCCCGAGACCACTACCTGTCGGCCAAGACCCTGACGTACGGCTTGGCGAGCACCCAGGGACCGAACCCCGCGTCCGGCGACTGGGTCCTCGGTCAAGGACTGCGCGACGCCGCCGGAAAGCTCGTGAAGGCAAACGCCCAGGTAGGTTGCCCGCCTACCAGTGACGCCGGTTCATGCATGAAGGAGATGGCCAAGCAGGGCCTGGGGCCCGGCTCCTACAACTGGCAGCTCTACCAGCCCGGCGACCGGTTCTGGGCATTCCAGGGCATCGAGACCGGCATCTTCCTCGCTCTGGCGGCGCTCCTGCTCTTCCTTGCCGTCCGCCGGATGCGCCACGTCGCCTGACGGCAAGGCGGACGAGTGGGTGGGGCAGTCGGGTCTCCGGCTGCCCCACGCGGCGTTTCACGTCGTTTCACCTGATTCTGGCGAGGATGCTCCGGCGTTCACGCCGGGGAGGAATCGCCTCCTGTGGCTGCGACGCGGAGCGTGGCAGCATCTGCTTTCTGCCGGGCGCGGAGCGCCCGCACGGCTGCCCGGCGGAGCCGGAGAATGCGAACAACCATCCTATTGATCACTCGCGGTGGTGATCGCCCGGGTAGATAGCCTTCGTGTGTGCGGTTGTCGTACTACGGTCCGGGGTTGTGAAGTTGGTGGTGCAGGTGAAGCTGTTGCCGACGCCCGTGCAGGCGTCGGCGCTTGAGGCGACCCTGCGTG